>NZ_JBSFDD010000001.1:0-669803 GCF_053593715.1 Streptomyces sp. NPDC002125
CTCTATCAGACTCTTTCGTGTCCGATTCCCGGTCGAAGCGGGTTACTGCTTGTTTCGCTTTCCAGTTCTTCGCTTTCGCGTTTCCCTTTCCGGCGGTTCCAACTTTACCAGACTCTTTTTCGTTCCGTTTCCGGTCCGAATTTGATTCCGGCGGCCTGTGGAGTGGCCTTTGCCTTTCGGCGGATCCGACTTTATCAGAGGTTCTGAGTCAGATTTCCCGCCCCTCGCGAGGGTCTCCCGGCGCACAGGTGCGCGGGGTGCTTCCCGTTCAGGCGGAGACGTAAACGTACTGGAGCGGAGCGCCCCGATGCAAATCGGTGCGCTCCGCTCCTGGTTGGCGGCCTTCGGCCGCCTGTCCCGTCAGACCTCGACGACGACCGGAAGGATCATCGGGCGCCGGCGGTAGGTGTCCGACACCCACTTGCCCACGGTGCGACGGACCAGCTGCTGGAGCTGGTGCGGCTCCATCACGCCGTCCTGGGCGGACTTGTTGAGGGCTTCCTCGACCTTGGGCACCACAGCGGTGAACGCACCGTCGTCGATTCCGGAGCCCCGGGCCTGGATGTGGGGGCCGCCCACGATCTTGCCGGAGGAGCTGTCGACCACGATGAAGACCGAGATGATCCCCTCGTCACCGAGGATGCGGCGGTCCTTGAGCGAGGTCTCCGTGACGTCACCGACCGAGAGGCCGTCCACGTACACGTAACCCGCCTGGACCTTGCCGACGATCTTTGCCTTGCCGTCGATGAGGTCGACGACGACGCCGTCCTCCGCGATGACGATGTGGTCCTTCGGCACGCCGGTCAGCGCGCCGAGCTCGGCATTGGCCCGGAGGTGGCGCCATTCGCCGTGCACCGGCATCAGGTTCTTCGGCTTGCAGATGTTGTAGAAGTACAGCAGCTCGCCCGCCGAGGCGTGGCCCGAGACATGGACCTTGGCGTTGCCCTTGTGGACGACGTTCGCGCCCCAGCGGGTCAGGCCGTTGATCACGCGGTAGACCGCGTTCTCGTTGCCCGGGATCAGCGACGAGGCCAGGATCACCGTATCGCCCGGGACGATCCGGATCTGGTGGTCGCGGTTGGCCATGCGGGAGAGGGCCGCCATCGGCTCGCCCTGGGAGCCCGTGCAGACCAGCACGACCTCGTCGTCCGGCAGGTCGTCGAGCGTCTTGACGTCGACGACCAGGCCGGCGGGGACCTTCAAATAGCCCAGGTCACGCGCGATACCCATGTTGCGGACCATGGAGCGTCCGACGAAGGCGACCCTGCGGCCGTACTCGTGGGCGGAGTCCAGGATCTGCTGGATGCGGTGGACGTGGCTGGCGAAGCTCGCCACGATGATGCGCTTCTGGGCGTTGGCGAACACCGTGCGCAGGACGTTGGAGATGTCCCGCTCCGGCGGTACGAAGCCGGGGACCTCTGCGTTCGTCGAGTCGGAGAGGAGAAGGTCGATGCCTTCCTCGCTCAGCCTCGCGAAGGCGTGCAGGTCGGTGAGACGGCCGTCCAGCGGGAGCTGGTCCATCTTGAAGTCACCGGTCGCGACGGCCAGGCCCGCGGGGGTGCGGATCGCCACGGCGAGAGCGTCCGGGATGGAGTGGTTGACCGCGATGAACTCGCAGTCGAACACGCCGATGCGCTCGCGCTGCCCCTCGGCCACCTCGAGGGTGTAGGGACGGATGCGGTGCTCCTGGAGCTTGGCCTCGATGAGCGCGAGGGTCAGCTTGGAGCCGATCAGCGGGATGTCCGGCTTCAGGCGGAGCAGGTAGGGGACGCCGCCGATGTGGTCCTCGTGGCCGTGCGTGAGGACGATGCCCTCGACGTCGTCCAGGCGGTCCCGGATCGTGGTGAAGTCCGGCAGGATCAGGTCGATGCCGGGCTGCTCCTCCTCGGGGAAGAGCACGCCGCAGTCGACGATGAGCAGACGGCCGCCGTACTCGAAGACCGTCATGTTGCGGCCGATCTCGCCCAGGCCGCCCAGCGGGGTGACCCGCAGGCCGCCCTTCGGGAGCTTCGGCGGGGTACCGAGTTCAGGATGCGGATGACTCAAAAGACTCTCCTTACCACGCGCGCCACGTACCGCTGAGGGCACGTGGCGCGCATGTCATTCGTGCACTTGCTGTTGTCAGGTGGTGTTTCCGTCGCGAGTTGCCCCGCTTATTCAGTTGTGAAGTCCGTTGTCAGAGCTGTACCCCGCCGGCGGCCAGATCGATCTTGAGCTGGGCCGTCTCCTGGGCGGTGAGTTCCACCAGGGGGAGGCGCAGCGGCCCGGCGGGCAGGCCCTGAAGGGTCAGCGCGGCCTTGGTGGTGATCACACCCTGGGTGCGGAACATCCCGGTGAAGACGGGGAGCAGCTTCTGGTGGATCTCGGTGGCCTTCTGCACATCACCGCCGAGATGCGCCTCGACGAGCGCGCGCAGCTCCGGGGTGACGACATGGCCGACGACGGAGACGAAGCCGACGGCGCCGACCGAGAGCAGCGGGAGGTTGAGCATGTCGTCGCCGGAGTACCAGGCGAGTCCGGACTGGGCGATGGCCCAGCTGGAGCGGCCCAGGTCTCCCTTGGCGTCCTTGTTGGCGACGATCCTGGGGTGCTCGGCGAGGCGTACGAGCGTCTCGGTGTCGATCGGCACACCGCTGCGGCCGGGAATGTCGTAGAGCATCACCGGCAGTCCGGTGGAGTCCGCTATGGCGCCGAAGTGGCGCAGCAGGCCCTCCTGCGGCGGCTTGTTGTAGTACGGCGTGACGGCGAGGAGGCCGTGTGCGCCGCTGCGCTCGGCCGTGCGGGCCAGCTCGATGCTGTGCCGGGTGTCGTTGGTGCCGACGCCCGCGATGACGTGGGCCCGGTCTCCTACGGCTTCGAGCACAGCCCGTACGAGCTGGTCTTTCTCCGCGTCGCTGGTGGTCGGGGACTCGCCCGTGGTGCCGTTGACGACCAGGCCGTCATTGCCTGCGTCCACCAGATGGGTGGCGAGCCGCTGGGCGCCGTCGAGGTCGAGAGCGCCGTCCGCCGTGAAGGGCGTGACCATAGCGGTGAGGACCCGCCCGAAGGGGGTCTGCGGAGTGGAGATCGGAGCCATGGGTAACACGCTACTCGTTGCTCGGAGCGCCGTACCCCCTCGGGGGGACGAGGAAGAGGAGCCCGGCACTGCCTGCTCGGGGGTTCAAGCAGTGCCGGGTCCGTTTGATCAGCCTAGATGAACTTCACGAAACGTCGCAATACGGACACCGCTTACGGGGCTACACGTCCATTTTTGTTGAAGGCGGCATGAGTGAGCGGCATCAGCGTCTGCCAGTGCTTTTCCATCTGCTCGCCGACCATTTCGATCTCGCGCTGCGGGAACGACGGCACCTTGGCGAGCTCGTGCTGGGTGCGCAGTCCGAGGAAGTGCATCAGCGACCGCGCGTTGCACGTGGCGTACATCGTGGAGAACAGGCCTACGGGGAGCACGGCGCGGGCGACCTCACGGGCGACTCCGGCGGCAAGCATCTCCTGGTAGGCGTCGTAGGCCTGGCGGTACGAGTCCTCCATGGCGCGGCTGGTGAGCTCGTGCTGCTCGGGGGTTCCCTCGACGAACTCGTACTTGCCCGGACGGCCCTGCTGGATGAGCTTGCGGGACTCCCCCGGGACGTAGAAGACGGGTTCGAGCTCCCTGTAGCGGCCCGATTCCTCGTTGTACGACCAGCCCACGCGGTGCCGCATGAACTCGCGGAACACGAAGATCGGGGCGCTGATGAAGAAGGTCATCGAGTTGTGCTCGAAGGGGCTGCCGTGCCGGTCCCGCATCAGGTAGTTGATGAGCCCCTTGGAGCGCTCGGGGTCCTTGGTCACCTCTTCCAGGGACTGCTCACCGGCCGTGGAAACACGGGCCGCGAACAGTACGTCGGAGTCGCTGGCTGCGGATTTCACCAGGTCAACGGTGACATCGCTGCGGAAGAGGGCCTTTGTGGGCTCGGGGGTGTCGGTCACCGGCGGGGGTCCTTCCAATGGCGTCGCTCGGGCGGCGTCCACTCTACGGGCCTCCGGGCGGCGCTCCTGGCAGGCGTCCTGCAGCGGAAAAATCTTGCATGTGTCCGGCGATTCGGGGCACCGAAAGGCCATCCTGTACGTCTGACTCATTAGCAGCACCCGTTACAGAGTTCAAGGAGAGCTTCCTCATGTTCCGCCGGCGTGAATCCGTCCCGTTCTCGTTCGTCGCCGAGGCCGACCGGTTCCGCAGTAATGTCACTCCCCCTCCCCGCGAGCGGGCCAGCACCTCGCAGCTCGCCGCCCGTTCCCTCGTCGGGCTGACGCTGCTCGCCGGCTTCGCCGGATCGCTGCTCCTCGGCCTGCCCGCTCTCGACACCGACCGGACCCCGGCGCACAGCCAGACGTCCGAGGCCTCCCAGCACCGCTGACCCGTACGGGCCCCCTGGGGTGGTAGGCCGGGGGGCTCCTCGGTAGCCTCACCGGGCACAGCAATCGAGCGTGCTTGTGAGTGAGGATCAGTCGTGCCCCTGCCCTTTCTGACGGCCGACCGCGCATTCGACGCGAGCGCGGAGGACATCGCGCTGCCGTTCGACGACCACGACAGCTGGCGGCGGCCGTACCGTCCCGGTCCGTGGCGGGTCGCGGCGGCAGCCACCCTGCTGCTGCTCTCGTCGTTCGTACTGCTCGCGGCGGTGATCATCTCGGTGGCCGGATCGCTGTCGGGCGCGACGGTCTGTTTCGTGCTCTCCGGGCTGGTCATCGCCTGCGCGCTGCGGCTGCTCCGGGTGGGCGCCTGGGTCAGCCGCCATGGCGTCCGCCGGGTGGGCTTCTTCCTCACGACCACCGTGCGGTGGGCGGACGCGGCGGCGGTCCGCACGGTCCAGCAGCCGGTGAAATGGCTCGGTTTCCCGCGTACGGTCCAGGGCCAGGCCCTGCTCGTGGTGCGCCGGACCGGCGAGCCGCTTGCGCCGCTGGTCACCGACCACAACGCGGACTTCCTGGCCCGCGCCGAGGCCTTCGAGCGGGCGACCGACACGATCGAGGCCTGGGGCGACGAGTACCGCACGGGCTGACCCGCCGGAGCTCTTCTGCCGCACGACAAGCCGGTACGGCGCCGCTCAGGCGCGTACCGGCTTGTTCGTGTGCAGGGCGATGGCGCGCTGCATCGCCTTTCGGGCCCGAGGGGTGTCCCTCGCGTCCTGGTAGGCCACCGCCAGCCGGAACCAGCAGCGCCAGTCGTCCGGGCTGTCCTCGGTCTCCTCACGGCGCCGCGCGAAGACGGCGTCGGCGGAGTCGCGGTCGATCCGGCCGGACGGGGTGCGCACCAGCTCGTCGACGGGGAGGCCCCCCTCGGCGTCCAGTTCCGCGGCCAGGGCGTTGGCCCTGCGGACGAACTGGGTGTTCTTCCAGAGGAACCAGATGCCGATCACCGGCAGGATCAGCACCGCCACCCCGAAGGTGACCGTGAGCAGGGTGCCGTGCCGGATGAGCAGGACGCCGCGACTGCCGGCCAGGACGAAGTAGAAGACCAGGACGGCAGCGGTGACGGCGTAGGTGAGCTTTGCGCGCATGGGGTTGGGCCCAGTCAGTTCAGGTCGAGGAAGTGTTCCAGGCCGAAGGTGAGGCCGGGAGTGGTCACCACACGGCGGGTACCGAGCAGGATGCCCGGCATGAAGCTGCTGTGGTGCAGCGAGTCGTGGCGGATGGTGAGGGTCTCGCCCTCGCCGCCCAGCAGGACCTCCTGGTGTGCCAGGAGGCCGCGGAGGCGGACGGAGTGGACCGGGACGCCGTCGACGTCCGCGCCGCGGGCCCCGTCGAGCGCCGTGTCGGTGGCGTCGGGCTGCGGCCCCACTCCGGCCTTGTCACGCGCCGCGGCGATGAGCTGCGCGGTGCGGGTGGCCGTGCCGGAGGGGGCGTCCGCCTTGTTCGGGTGGTGCAGTTCGATGACCTCGACGGACTCGAAGTAGCGGGCGGCCCGCTCCGCGAACTTCATCGTGAGGACCGCGCCAATGGAGAAGTTCGGCGCGATGAGCACACCGGTCCCCGGGGAGCCGGAGAGCCAGGTGTCCAGCTGCGCGAGCCGTTCGTCGGTCCAGCCCGTGGTGCCGACGACCGCGTGGATGCCGTGCCGCAGGCAGAAGTCGAGGTTCTCCATCACCGACGAGGGCGTGGTCAGCTCGACGACCGCCTGGGCGCCGGTCTCCGTGAGGGTCTCCAGCGAGTCGCCGCGGCCGAGCGCGGCCACCAGCTCCATGTCGTCGGCGGCCTCCACGGCTCGTACCGCCTCGGAACCGATGCGTCCCTTGGCGCCGAGAACGGCCACGCGCAGCTTGCTCATGTGTGTTCTTTCCTTACGGGTGGTTAGGAGACCGCTTCCTGGAGGCGGTCCGCCTGCTTGTCCTTCAGCGGGCCGATGACCGAGAGCGAGGGCCGCTGTCCGAGGACATCCGCCGCCACCTCACGGACCTCGTCGGGGGTGACCGCCGCGATCTTGGCCAGCATGTCATCGACGGACATCTGTTCGCCCCAGCAGAGCTCGCTCTTGCCGATGCGGTTCATGAGCGCGCCCGTGTCCTCCAGGCCGAGGACGGTCGAACCGGCGAGCTGGCCGACGGCGCGGCCGATCTCCTCGTCGGCGAGACCGTCGCTCGCCACGCGGTCGAGCTCGTCCCGGCAGATCTTGAGGACGTCGTGCACCTGGCTCGGCCGGCAGCCCGCGTACACGCCGAAGAGCCCGCAGTCGGCGAAGCCCGAGGTGTACGAGTACACGCTGTAGGCCAGGCCGCGCTTCTCCCGTACCTCCTGGAAGAGGCGCGAGCTCATGCCGCCGCCGAGCGCGGTGTTCAGGACGCCGAGGGCCCAGCGGCGCTCGTCGGTCCTGGCCAGGCCGGGCATGCCGAGGACGATGTGGGCCTGCTCGGTCCTGCGGTTCAGCAGCTCGACCTTGCCGGCCGCGCGCAGCGTGCGGGAGCCGGCACGGGGCGCCGTGGGCACGGCGTCGGTGCGGCTCAGGGCGCCCGCGCGCTCGAAGGCCCTGCGGACCTGGCGCACGACCGTGGCGTGGTCGACGTTGCCCGCCGCGGCGACGACGAGGCGCGTGGGGTCGTAGTGCTTCTTGTAGAAGCGCGCGATCTGCCCGCGGTCCAGGGCGTTGACCGTGTCGACGGTGCCGAGGACCGGGCGGCCCAGCGGGGTGTCGCCGAGCATGGTGTGCGCGAACAGGTCGTGCACGCAGTCGCCCGGGTCGTCCTCCGTCATCGCGATCTCCTCGAGGATGACACCGCGCTCGGCGTCGACGTCCTCGGGGGCGATCAGGGAGCCGGTCAGCATGTCGCAGACGACATCGATGGCCAGCGGAAGGTCGGTGTCCAGGACCCGCGCGTAGTAGCAGGTGTACTCCTTCGCCGTGAAGGCGTTCATCTCGCCGCCGACCGCGTCGATCGCGGACGAGATGTCGAGGGCGCTGCGCTTGGCCGTGCCCTTGAAGAGGAGGTGTTCGAGGTAGTGCGTCGCACCGTTCAGGGAGGGCGTCTCGTCGCGGGAGCCGACGTTGGCCCAGATGCCGAAGGTGGCGGAGCGGACGGAGGGCAGCGTCTCGGTGACGACGCGGAGGCCGCCGGGGAGAGTGGTCCGGCGGACGGTGCCGATGCCGTTGCTGCCCTTGAGAAGGGTTTGGGTACGGGCGACGGCCCGCCCCTCCGAGGAGGGGCGGGCCGTCGTCACGGAACTACGGGACGTCACTTGTCGGTGTCGTCCTTCTTCTCGTCTTCTTCACCCTCGATGACGGGGATGAGGGAGAGCTTGCCGCGGGAGTCGATCTCCGCGATCTCGACCTGGACCTTGGCGCCGACGCCGAGCACGTCCTCGACGTTCTCCACGCGCTTGCCACCGGCGAGCTTGCGGATCTGCGAGATGTGCAGCAGGCCGTCCTTGCCGGGCATCAGGGAGACGAAGGCACCGAAGGTGGTGGTCTTGACGACCGTACCCAGGTAGCGCTCGCCGACCTCCGGCATGGTCGGGTTGGCGATGGCGTTGATCGTGGCGCGGGCGGCCTCGGCCTGCGAGCCCTGCTGGGCACCGATGTAGATGGTGCCGTCGTCCTCGATCGTGATGTCGGCGCCGGTGTCCTCCTGGATCTGGTTGATCATCTTGCCCTTGGGGCCGATGACCTCACCGATCTTGTCCACCGGGATCTTGACGGTGATGATCCGCGGGGCGTTCGGGGACATCTCGTCCGGGACGTCGATGGCCTCGTTCATGACGTCCAGGATGTGCAGACGCGCGTCACGGGCCTGCTTCAGCGCGGCGGCCAGGACCGAGGCGGGGATGCCGTCGAGCTTGGTGTCGAGCTGGAGCGCGGTCACGAACTGCTTCGTGCCGGCGACCTTGAAGTCCATGTCGCCGAAGGCGTCCTCCGCACCGAGGATGTCGGTGAGGGCGACGTAGTGCGTCTTGCCGTCGATCTCCTGCGAGATCAGGCCCATGGCGATACCGGCGACGGCGGCCTTGAGGGGCACACCGGCGTTCAGCAGGGACATGGTGGAGGCGCAGACCGAGCCCATGGACGTCGAGCCGTTGGAGCCCAGCGCCTCGGAGACCTGGCGGATCGCGTAGGGGAACTCCTCGCGCGACGGCAGCACCGGCACGATGGCGCGCTCGGCGAGCGCGCCGTGGCCGATCTCGCGGCGCTTGGGCGAGCCCACGCGGCCGGTCTCACCGACGGAGTACGGCGGGAAGTTGTAGTTGTGCATGTAGCGCTTGCGGGTCACCGGGGAGAGGGTGTCCAGCTGCTGCTCCATGCGGAGCATGTTGAGGGTGGTGACGCCCAGGATCTGGGTCTCGCCACGCTCGAACAGCGCCGAGCCGTGCACGCGCGGGATGGCCTCGACCTCGGCGGCGAGCGTACGGATGTCCGTGACGCCGCGGCCGTCGATGCGGACCTTGTCCTTGATGACGCGCTCGCGGACCAGCTTCTTGGTCAGCGCGCGGTAGGCACCCGAGATCTCCTTCTCGCGGCCCTCGAAGGCCGGGAGGAGCTTCTCGCCCGCGATCTCCTTGATGCGGTCCAGCTCCGCCTCGCGCTCCTGCTTGCCGGCGATGGTGAGCGCCTTGGCGAGCTCGGTGCTGACGGCCTTGCTGAGCGCCTCCAGGACGTCGTCCTGGTAGTCGAGGAAGACCGGGAACTCACCGGTGGGCTTGGCGGCCTTGGCGGCGAGGTCGGACTGGGCCTTGCAGAGCGTCTTGATGAAGGGCTTCGCGGCTTCCAGACCGGCGGCGACGACCTCTTCGGTCGGGGCCTCGGCGCCGTCCTTGACGAGCTGGATGGTCTTCTCGGTGGCCTCGGCCTCGACCATCATGATCGCGACGTCGCCGTCCTCGAGGACGCGACCGGCGACGACCATGTCGAAGACGGCGTCCTCGAGCTCGGTGTGTGTCGGGAAGGCGACCCACTGGCCCTTGATCAGGGCGACGCGGGTGGCGCCGATCGGGCCGGAGAAGGGCAGGCCCGCCAGGATCGTGGAGGCGGAGGCGGCGTTGATCGCGACCACGTCGTACAGGTGGTCGGGGTTGAGCGCCATGATCGTCTCGACGATCTGGATCTCGTTGCGCAGGCCCTTCTTGAAGGAGGGGCGCAGCGGCCGGTCGATCAGGCGGCAGGTGAGGATCGCGTCCTCGGAGGGGCGGCCCTCCCGGCGGAAGAAGGAGCCGGGGATCTTGCCGGCGGCGTACTGCCGCTCCTCGACGTCCACCGTGAGGGGGAAGAAGTCGAGGTTGTCCTTGGGCCGCTTGGAAGCGGTGGTGGCCGACAGCACCATGGTGTCGTCGTCCAGGTACGCGACGGCGGAGCCTGCGGCCTGCTTGGCCAGGCGGCCCGTCTCGAAGCGGATGGTGCGGGTGCCGAAGGTGCCGTTGTCGATCACGGCTTCGGCGTAGTGGGTCTCGTTCTCCACTAGTGATTTCTCCATACTCGTCGTCTTTCGTCCTGCCGCCCGTGTGGCGGAGGACGGTGCGGAGAAGCGCACCGTGTGTGCGGGCCGGTCTTCGATCGAAGCCCCCGGGCGTTGCCCCGGGCGCCACTACCGAGGACCGGCGGCGGCCGTGGGGCGCTTCTCCTCGTTCACTTGTCGTGCCTCCAGGTTACTGAGCGGAACCCGGGTCGCGCACGTACAGCAAAGGGAGCGGCCCCCTGGAACCCGGGGTGCCGCTCCCTCCCACAGCGTCCTTACTTGGCGCCGCCGGCCGCACCGCGGCGGATGCCGAGGCGGTCGACGAGCGCACGGAAGCGCTGGATGTCCTTCTTGGCCAGGTACTGCAGAAGACGGCGACGCTGGCCGACGAGGATCAGCAGACCCCGGCGGGAGTGGTGGTCGTGCTTGTGCGTCTTGAGGTGCTCCGTCAGGTCCGAGATCCGGCGGGAGAGCATGGCGACCTGGACCTCGGGGGATCCGGTGTCACCCTCCTTCTGGGCGAACTCGGACATGATCTGCTTCTTCGTAGCGGCGTCGAGCGGCACGCGTACTCCTCTTGATGTTCGATGCGCCCACGAGTGCCCCTGGTCTTGATCTCAGGGGAGCTTCCATGACTCGGAGGCGAAGGTCCGATGAGCGCAGCCCCCAGGAAGACCCGGAGGCGCGTACACAAACGGCCACCAGTCAGAGTACCAGCCGCCCGGAGCGGCTCCGACAGCGTCAGCTGGTCATGGCCCTGGCGCGGGCGAAGACGTCGAGCACGGCGAGGCAGAGCGGGACCAGGGAGAGCAGCAGGGCGCTCTCCGTGAGGTCGAGGAGCCTGCCCCAGAAGGGGGACAGTCCCTTGCGGGGGATGACGAGGCCGATCGCGGTGAGCAGGGCGGCGCCCGCGGCGACGGCTGCGGAGAGCCAGATCGTACGGATGTCGAGGGAGCCGCGGTCGCCGTAGCGCACCAGGTCGTAGAGCAGGTCGGTCGGCGGGTTGAGCGAGAGGCCGAGGACCAGGAGGGCGACGGCGCCGATCCCGGCGACCAGCACACAGGCGACCTGGGAGGTGTAGCGGAAGAGGCGGGCGCGCAGGAGCATCGAGAGTCCGGCGGCGAGGGCGAGCACCTGGCCCCAGATGCTGTCCGAGAAGCCGAGGACCGCGGCGGAGCCGACGACGACCGCGGAGCAGCCGCCGACGAGGCCGAGCAGCATCTCGTGGCCGCGGCGGGCCTGCGCCGCGATGCGGTCGGCGTCGACGGGCTCGCCGTCGGCCTCGGGCGTGGAGCCCGGCTCGGGGAAGGAGTCGTCGTATCCGGCGGGGGCGGTGCGTGGGGAGGCGTAGCCGATGGGCAGCCGGGCGAAGCGGGCCGAGAGGCCGGGCAGGAAGGCGACCAGGCCGAGGGCGACGACAGCGCAGACCGCGGCGGTCTCGGTGGCGGTGGCCTCGGTGAGGATCGCCACGAAGGTGGCGAGAGTGCCGACGGTGGCGAGGAAGGTCGCCGCCACGAAGGGCGCGTCACCGCTGGGGGTGAGGGCGACCAGGACGACGGAGGCGAGGAGGACCGCGACGCAGCCGAGCAGGAACTGCAGCCGGCCGGGGCCCTGGCCGGCGTCCGGGCCGATGATGCCGGAGCCCGCGATGAGGACGAGGGGCAGCGCGCCGAGTCCCAGGGCGACGGCCGTCGCGCGGTCGGCGTAGACCCGGGCGCGCACTCCCGCGAAGGCTGTCAGCAGGAGTCCCGCCGATCCGGCGATGATGCCGGGAAGGCTGTGCATGTCGTGGCGTACGGGGTCGGCGAACCAGAGCACGAAGCCCATCAGGACGAGCAGCAGTACGCCGCCCACCAGGCCGGCGCCGCGCAGGAGTTCGTCGCTCCACAGGTGACGGTCGCGGGTGACGGCGGAGGCGACGGCGTCCGACACGTCGTCGAAGACGGCGGGGGGCAGCGACTGTGCGAACGGACGCAGGCTGAGGAGTTCGCCGTCGAGCACCTGCTGCGCGGAGAGGGTGCGGGCGCCGTCCAGGACGGTGCCGTCACGGCGTACGAGGTGATAGCCGGTGGGTGCTCCGGCGGCCTGGGTCTGGCCCGTGAGACGCAGGATCTCGGGGTAGACGTCGGCGACGGCGATGTCTTCCGGGAGGGCGACGTCGATCCGGCTGTCGGGCGCCACGACGGTGACGCGGCAGAAGCCCGTCGCTGCGGTCGTACTCACGTGTCTGGTCCCCCTGATTCGCGGTTGCGCACAGTGCGGCGCCACCCTACCGGGAGGGGGGAAGGTGATCTGCAAGTAGGATCACCGTCGCGCGGATCCGAGTCCGCAGCAAACGCAGCCACGGGGGCGTCGGTGCGGAGCGACCGGCCTTCCGCCCGTCCGCATCGAGGGATTGATGTTCCGGTGAGCCAGATCGTCGTGAAACGACCTCCGCGGTCACTGCCGCCGGAAGTGCCCTCTGACGAGTTGACTTTGGAGGCTCCTCCCGAACTGCCCCGCGGGCAGCAGGAGGGCATGCTGATGCAGATCCTGCCGGTGCTCGGCATGGGCTCGTCGGTGGTCTTCTTCTTCTCTCCGCAGGCGCCTCCGTTCATGCGGATCATGGGTGTCCTGATGCTGGTCTCGACCGTCGGCATGGTGGTCGCCCAGCTCGTCCGGCACCGTCGCGGTACGCAAGGGCAAATGGGCGATGTCCGACGTGACTACCTGAAGTACCTCTCCCAGACGCGTCGGACGGTGCGCCGGACGGCCCGCGCCCAGCGCGATGTGCAGCTCTATCTGCACCCCGCTCCCGAGCAGTTGTGGTCGGTGGTGGCCGAGGGCAGCCGGGTGTGGGAGCGGCGCGTCGGCGACAAGGACTTCGCCCAGGTGCGGCTGGGGCTCGGCGCGCAGCAGCTGTCGACCCCGCTGATCGCCCCGGACACGGCTCCGGTGGACGAGCTGGAGCCGATGTGCGCGGGGGCGATGCAGCAGTTCCTGGCGGTGCACGGGTCGTTGGACGGGCTGCCGATGGCGGTCTCGATGCGGGCCTTCTACCACGTGACGGTCTCGGGCCGGCCGGAGTCCGCGCAGTCCACCGCGCGTTCCCTGGTGGCGCAGCTGGTGACGCTGCACTCCCCCGAGGACCTGGTGGTCGCCGTGGTGGCGGCTCCGCACGCGGTGGCACGCTGGGACTGGGCGAAGTGGCTGCCGCACGCGCAGGTGCCGGGGCAGGTCGACGGGGCCGGTACGAAGCGACTGTTCGGCGACGACCTGGGCGAGCTGGAGACGCTGCTGGCGGGCCGGCTGGAGGGCAGGCCGCGGTTCGGCCGGGAGAGCCAGCCGGTGCTCGACCAGCCGCACGTCGTGGTGGTCCTGGACGGCGGGATGGTGCCGCCGGACTCGCTGTTCGCGGCGGCCGAGGGGCTCCAGGGCGTGACCATCGTCGAGGTGGTGTCCGGCGAGCTGGACGAGCTGCGCGGCGGTCTGTCCGTGGTGGTGCGGCCGGGGCTGCTGCGGCTGGAGTCCGGTGGCGGGCTGGCGTACGAGGGCGTGCCGGACACGATGTCGCCGGAGGCCGCGGAGGCGCTGGCCAGGCAGCTCGCGCCGCTGCGCATGGGCGGGGGCGACGACGACGAACCGCTGCTGGCCAATCTGGACTTCACCGATCTGCTGAATCTCGGGGACGCGGGCTCGGTCGATGTGGCGCGCACCTGGCGGCCCCGGTCGGTGTCGGAGCGGCTTCGGGTGCCGATCGGTGTCGGCGAGGACGGCCAGCCGGTGATGCTGGACCTGAAGGAGGCCGCGCAGGACGGCATGGGCCCGCACGGGCTGTGTGTCGGTGCGACGGGTTCCGGGAAGTCGGAGCTGCTGCGGACGCTGGTTCTCGGGCTCGCGGTCACGCACTCCTCGGAGACGCTGAACTTCGTGCTCGCCGACTTCAAGGGCGGCGCGACGTTCGCGGGGATGTCCCAGATGCCGCACGTGGCGGCGGTCATCACGAACCTCGCGGACGACCTCACGCTGGTCGACCGCATGGGCGACGCGATCCGCGGTGAGCTCCAGCGCAGGCAGGAGCTGCTGCGCTCGGCGGGCAACTACGCCAACATCCACGACTACGAGAAGGCCCGGGCGGCGGGCGCGGCTCTGGAGCCGCTGGCCTCGCTGGTGCTGGTGATCGACGAGTTCTCCGAACTCCTCACCGCCAAGCCGGACTTCATCGAGATGTTCATCCAGATCGGACGCATCGGCCGTTCGCTGGGTGTGCATCTGCTGCTGGCCTCGCAGCGCCTGGAGGAGGGCAAGCTGCGCGGCCTGGACACCTATCTCTCGTACCGGATCGGTCTGCGGACCTTCTCGGCGGCCGAGTCGCGTACGGCGCTGGGCGTGCCGGACGCGTACCACCTGCCGTCGGTGCCGGGTTCCGGCTATCTGAAGTTCGGCACGGACGAGATGACCCGCTTCAAGGCGGCGTACGTCTCGGGGACCTACCGCACGGGCGGCCCCGATCTGTCGGTGGGCCGGCTGCCGATCGAGCGGCGGCCCGCGGTGTTCAGCGCCGCTCCGGTGCCGGTGGTGTACGCGGCGCCCGATCCCGCGCATCTCGCGGCCCGGGCCTCGGCGGAGGACGACGCGCTCGCCGACACGGTGCTCGATGTGATCGTGCGGCGTCTGGAGGGGCAGGGCGTGCCCGCCCACCAGGTGTGGCTGCCGCCGCTGGACCAGGCGCCGACGCTGGACCAGCTGCTGCCGGGGCTCGCGCCGACCGCGGACCGGGGGTTCACGGCGACGGAGTACACCAGGCCCGGTGGTCTCACGGTGCCGCTCGGGCTGATCGACAAGCCCTTCGAGCAGCGGCGCGAGGTGCTGTACCGGGACTTCTCGGGTGCGGCCGGGCACATGCTGGTCGTGGGTGGTCCGCAGTCCGGCAAGTCGACGCTGATCCGGACGCTGATCTCCTCGTTCGCGCTCACCCACACCCCGCACGAGGTGCAGTTCTACGGACTGGACTTCGGCGGTGGCGGTCTCGTCTCGCTGGCGGACCTGCCGCACGTCGGCGGGATGGCCTCGCGTCTGGACCCCGAGCGGGTGCGGCGGACGGTCGCGGAGGTCGGGGGCGTGCTCAACCGGCGCGAGGAGTTCTTCCGCGCGCACTCCATCGACTCCATCGCCACCTACCGCCGCAAGCGCGCGCAGGGCGAACTGCCCGGCGAGGCGTGGGGCGACGTGTTCCTGGTCATCGACGGCTGGGGCGGCTTCCGCGGCGAGTACGAGGGGCTGGAGCAGGTCGTCACGGAGATCGCCGCGCGCGGTCTCGGCTACGGCGTGCACGTCGTGATCACCGCGGCCCGCTACATGGAGGTGCGGGCGGCGCTGAAGGACCAGATCCTCGGGCGGCTCGAACTGCGCCTCGGTGACGTCATGGACTCCGAGTTCGACCGCAAGGTCGCGGCGAACGTCCCGGCGGGGGTGCCCGGCCGCGGCCAGGTCCCGCAGAAGCTGCACTTCATGGGCGCCCTGCCGCGCATCGACTCCGTCAGCAGCGGTACGGACCTCTCCGACGGCACGGCGGCGTTCGTCGCGGCGGTGAGGTCGAACTGGGCGGGCCCGGTGGCCCCGGCCGTGCGGCTGCTGCCGCGCAAGCTTCCGGCGGACCAGCTGCCCAAGGGCTTCGAGTTCCCCGAGCGGGGCATCGCGATCGGTATCGACGAGACGTCGCTGGAGCCGGTGTTCGTCGACTTCGAGACCGATCCGTTCTTCCTGATCTTCGGTGAGAGCGAGTCCGGGAAGACGAATCTGCTGCGGCTGATCGCCAAGCAGATCGGGGAGCGCTACTCCCCCGACGAGGCGAAGATCGTCGTCGGCGACTACCGCCGCGCGCTGCTGGGCGCGCTTCCCGAGGAGCATCTGCTGGAGTACGCGCCGATGGCGAGCGCCATGCAGATGCACATGGAGGCGCTGGCCGGGGTGTTCGCGCGCCGGCAGCCGCCGACCGATGTGACTCCGCAGCAGCTGCGGGACCGCAGCTGGTGGTCCGGGCCGCAGATCTTCATCATCGTCGACGACTACGACCTGGTGGCGACCAACGCGGGCAACCCGCTGGCACCGCTCGCGGAGTACCTGCCGTTCGCCCGGGACACCGGGGTCCGGTTCATCATCGCGCGGAACTCCGCCGGTGCCTCGCGTGCGATGTACGAGGGCTTCATGCAGCGCATCAAGGAGCTGGGCGCCCAGGGTGTGGTGCTGTCCGGCGATCCTTCCGAGGGCGACCTGATCGGCTCGGTGCGCGGTCACACGATGCCGCAGGGCCGCGGGTACTTCGCGTCGCGCAGGCGCGGGACCCCGCTGGTGCAGACGGGACGGCTCCCGGAGCAGCACTGAAGCCACTCCCCCGTGCACGACGATCGCCGTTCCCGCCCCCCGGGTACGGCGGTCCGGGGATAATCGGCGCGGATCACAGGGATCGTCACGTCACACGGAAAGGCGTCTGATGGGCACGCAGCAGGAGAAGGACGAGCTGTACGCACTCGACATCTCGGGGGCGGAGTGGCTGAGCGCCCCCGGCACGGAGGAGGCGGAGGAACGGGTCGAGATCGCGCATCTGCCGGGCGGTGCCGTGGCGATGCGGTCCTCCTTGGACCCGGAGACCGTGCTGCGCTACACGGAGGCCGAGTGGCGCGCCTTCGTACTGGGCGCACGGGACGGCGAGTTCGACCTGAAGTAGCGTCACCGGCCGGACGCCGAACCGGCCGGTGACGGACCGACCCGCGCAGGACGCGGAAGAGGGGCACGGCCCGGTGGGCGTGCCCCTCTTCCGTGCGTGGCCGGCACCGGGGGGCCCGGCGCCGCGAGGTCAGTACGCCTCGGTGAACAGGCGCGAGGCCTTGACGTCGGTGGAACGGTAGCTGTCCTTGCCGTTCTCGATGATCTTCGCGACGTGCTCCAGCCGGTCCTTCATGTGGTCGGCCTTGCCCTTGTACTGCTTCTGGAGGCTGACGTACCCGGCGTGGGCGTCACCGTCCCAGGTGTCCGTGACGACCTTCAGGGCCGCGTCCATCTCCTCGAGGTCCTTGATGATGTTGCGCGACACCGTGCGGATGCGGTTCGCCATCTCCTGGACGCTCTCGTACCTGACCTTGGTGTTCGGATCTCCGGCCATCTGTCTGCTCCTCGGTTTTCAGCGTGTACGAACGGGTGCTGCGAGCCGGCTCAGAGGTTGTTGAGCCCGGAGGTGTTGCCCGAGGAGGCGGACTCCTTCACGGCGTTGAAGGCCGCGCGGACCTCGTCGTCGTTGGCGTTGCTGAGGTTCTTCGTCTGGCTCACACCGTTGAGGAGGACGCCCAGCAGCCGGCGGATGTCGTCGTGGTCCTCGTTGATCACGATCTGTGCGGATGTGAATCCCCCGGCACCGACACCGGTCCATCCCGCACTGACCGTCGCCAGGATGTCGGCCAGCTCGCGGGACTGCTTGGACACCGCCTGGGACGTCTCGATGATCTTGTTCTTGGCCTGGACGATCGGATCGTCGCCAAGCCCGAAACCGGAACCGGTGTTGCTCATCCGGAGGTCCTATCTCTCAGTTCCCGGGCCTGTCCGCGGACCGCGGACAGGCTTGTTGCTGCACGGGGTCCCGGAAGCCTCCGGCGGTGACCGCACACACCGGAATCGGACTCTGCCACTTCTCGTTCCCCCGTCACACACGTGAAGTCTGCTACCACCCTAGCCACATCGGCATCTCTCCCCAACTGCGCTTTACGGTGAGAGATCTACTTCACTGGACGTCCTCTCAGCGCAAACCGCGCCGTCGCCGGACATCACGGACGACCGTGGCCGTTCCGGCGACGACGCAGACCAGGACGGCCGCCAGCGCCAGCGCGTAGGTCGCGTAGCGCTCGCTGCGCTCCTGCGAGGTCTCGGACATCGCCAGGTGCGCCGGCCGGGGCGCGGGGGCCTTGGCGGGTGCGGGGTCCGGGCGCGGGGACGCGAGCGGGGTGTCGTCCTTGTCGCCGGCCAGCGCCCGTACGGGATCGACGACGCCCCAGCCGACGAAGGAGTCGTGGCCCCTGATGGAGCGTTCGGCGGTCTGCTCGATCCGGGCGACGATCTCGGCGGGGCTCCAGTCCGGGTACTTCGCGACCAGGAGGGCGGCGACCCCCGCGACGTAGGGCGCCGAGAAGCTGGTGCCGTTGTCGGTGCACTGGCCGTCGCCCGGGACCGTGGACACGATGTCGACGCCCGGCGCGGCGACGCCGACGAAGTCACCGGCCTGGGAGAAGGGCGCGCGTTCGTTGTTGCGGTCGGACGAGGCGACGGCGAGCACACCGGGGAAGGCCGCCGGATAGGTCTGCTTCGGCTTGCCGTCCATGCCGTCGTTGCCCGCGGAGGCTACGACGACGATGTCCTTCGCGAGTGCCCTGGCGACGGCCCTGCCCAGCGCGGAGTCCTCGGACAGCGGCTTGGTGGTGTCCTGGGAGATGTTGATGACCTGGGCGCCCTTGGCGATCGCGTGGTCGATCGCGGTGGCCATCGTGGTGTCCTTGCCGCTGTTCTTCTCGTCGTTCTGCCGGATCGGGATGATCGTGGCCTCGGGGGCGAGCCCGACGAATCCGGTGCCCTTGCGGGGGCGGGCGGCGATGATGCCGGCGACCTTGGTGCCGTGGCCGACCTCGTCCGTGGTGCCGTCGGCGCTGCCGCCCTTCAGGAGGTTGCGCCCCGCGGAGGTGTCGACCGCCTCCCTGAGCTGCGGGTTGGCGTTGTCCACGCCGGTGTCGATGACCGCGACCCGCACGCCCTTGCCCTTGGTGTCCTGCCACAGTTCGTCGAGCAGGACGCGCTGGAGCGACCAGGGCCTGCCCTCGAACTGCTCCTTCATCGGGAAGGTGCATTCACCGCTGCCGTCCAGGACCGGTCCCGTCCCGTCCTGCGGCCCGTCCGTGGCGTACGCCGTGTTCGGCGCCACCAGTGCGGCCAGTGCGGCGGTGGCCGCCGTCAGTACGGCCGTCTTCCGGTGCAACATCTCTTCCTCTCCCCCGGGTCCCGCGTGCGTGACGATGCCGGTGCGGCTACGAGCCCTGGGGCTGACGTGCGCTGTTGGTGTCGAGCCTGGGGCCCTTGGACAGGAATTCGGACCAGGCGATCGGCACCAGCGAGGGGGTGACCTTCTCGTAGCCCAGCCGGATCTGCGCCTGGCTGGCCTCGGGCCTGCCGTCCTGGGTCTGCTGGTCGCCGGTGCCGATGTCGGAGCGCTCGGCGTCGCTGTCGCCGTTCGCCTGGACCGCGTACCGCAGTCCCGTGTCGGTCACCAGGAAGAGTGAGCCGTCCGGCCTGGTCTGCTCGCCCCGGACCTGGGTGTAGAGCAGCCCGCTGCCGGGGGTGACATAGGTGCTGGTGCCCCCGGCGTTGATGGCGGCGGGGTAGGCGGTGCCCGCCCAGGTGCTCAGCGTCGTACGGCCCTTGTCGTCGACCTTGCGCAGCACGCTGCAGATGGTGTCCCGACTGCCGTCCCCGCCCGCCGAGTTGATCTGCTCGGCCTTGTGGGCCGGCCAGTGGGCGGCCTGGCCCTCGAAGGTCTGCGCGTCCGGCACGAAGTCCTGGAGCCCGACGGCGCGGGCCTCGCTGTCGAGGTTCAGGGGCGCGGTCTGCGGGGAGTTGATCAGCAGCCAGGCGGTGAATTCGGAGACCGGCTGGACCTTGCCGTCGAGGACGACGTAATGCGTCGTGCCCTCGCCGGTCCGGGTCCGCAGGACCATGCCGACCTTGTTCTCCTCGGCGGAGAGCTGGCCCTGGATGTGCGCGGGCGCGCCGACGGTGCCCGGGATCTGCGGGAAGACGAGCGGGCTGCCCTCGTGCAGGGTGGCGAGCCAGTCGTCGGTGACGGCCTGCGGCTGCCTGCTGCCGACGAGGGCGTTGGTCAGGTGGCCGTTGTCGGTCGCCTTCTCGTCGATGCGGTATTTGGTACCGCTCGCGTCGACGAGGTAGCGGACCTGGTCCTGGCCCTGGACGTAGAGCACCTGCCCGCCGTCGAGCCGGCCGGCGCCCTCGGTCAGCGCGACGTCCCGCTCCGCGAAGACGAAGGCCGCCTTCTGCACGGTGTTGCCCTTGCCGCCGGGCTGTTCGCAGACCGCCCACCGCTTGGCGGTGCCCGCGTCCTTGGCCTCGGGCAGCCGGTCGGGGGCGTACGGGATGCCGAGGATCGGTCCGCGCGGGGGCTTGCCCGCG
Source organism: Streptomyces sp. NPDC002125 (assembly GCF_053593715.1). Lineage (NCBI taxonomy): Bacteria > Bacillati > Actinomycetota > Actinomycetes > Kitasatosporales > Streptomycetaceae > Streptomyces > Streptomyces sp. NPDC002125. The sequence continues at coordinate 20,115 of NZ_JBSFDD010000001.1, forward strand.
TCCAGGATGTCGTCCCCGACCTGGATGACGTCGAACTGCTGCGGGGTGAGAAGCAGCCGGGCGGACGCGAGGTTGAGCACGGGGTGGAGCAGGGTCTTCTTCTGCTTGCCCTCGCCGGTCTCCAGGACGACGTAGCGGGTGGTGGACTTCTTGCCGACGATCACCTTGGTGCCGGGCTTGTCCCAGTCCTTGGGCGCGGTGGGCTTGAACATCCCCCAGGCGCCGAATCCGGCCACGATGAGCGCGCCGACGATCAGGCTCGGGACGACGGCGCGCAGCGGGCGCGGGGCCCCCTCCTCGGTACCCGTGGGCGAGGGTTGGAGGAATGCGGCCACCGTGCGCTTCTTCGCAAAGGTGTACGCGTTGAGCTCGTCCCGCCGTGATGCCATGAGTGTGTCTGTCTCCCGTGTCTCCCCGCGCGGCCCAGGAGCGTACGCATCCCCGTCCCCCGTGCCGGACCCGGTACCGGACGCTGGTGCCGGACCGGCCCCTACTATGCCTGCTGATCCCGTGTGCCGGTGGGGCGGGTAGGGTGATCCAGCCGCCGAAGCCCCGGCGGGAGCGGGGCGGTCGGGTTGAGTTGGGGCCTTATGAACGGGGGAATGCCGGAATGATGGCTTCCGCGACGCGGACACGTCCGGCCGGGAACACACAGCCCTCCGGGAGCCCCGGAACGGGCCGCCCCGGGGCTTCCCGCCGCGGTTCCCGTACGTCTCCGAGCGGCCCCCAGGGCCCCGGTGGCGCCACGGCTCCGCGACTGAACGGACGTGCCGGACAGATCGGTTCGTTCCGATTGCAACAACTCGTACTGATCGAAATCGCGGCGGCACTGCTCCTGACGGCCTGGGTGATCGAGCCGCTGCTGCTCATGCCCGCCGGTGTCGTCGCGGCGGCGCTGGTGCTGCTCGCCGTGGTCCGCCGCCACCGCCGCTCACTGCCGGAGTGGCTGGGCACCGTCCTCGCGCTGCGCACCCGTACGCGCCGGGCGGCCACGCTGACGGTCCCGGTCGGCACGGAGCCCGGGCTGGCGCCCGCCGTGGAGTGCGAACCCGCCCTGCGCACCTACTCCTTCAGCGACCGCGACCGGCGCCCGGTCGGGCTGATCGGCGACGGTACGTATCTCTCCGCCGTCGTCCAGGTCGAGTCGGACGCCACGGCTCTGCGGCCGGACCGTTCGGCACGGCCGCTGCCTCTGGCCCTCGTGCGGGAGGTGCTGGAGGTCGACGGCATCCGGCTGGAGTCGGCGCAGATCGTGCAGCACACGCAGCCGGCTCCCGCCCCGCACCTTCCGCCGCAGTCGGTGGCCGCGCGCAACTACGGACCGCTGCAGGCGCAGACGGGTTCGCCGGCGCTGCGGATCACCTGGATCGCTCTGAAGCTGGACCCGGAGCTCTGCCCGGAGGCCGTGGAGGCGCGTGGCGGCGGGATCACCGGTGCGCAGAAGTGCGCGGTGCGCGCGGCCGACCAGCTGGCGAGCCGGCTGACGGGTGCCGGGTTCCGGGCGACAGTGCTGACGGAGCAGGAACTGACCTCGGCCATCGCGACGTCGGCGTGCGTCAGCCCGCTGGCCATGGCGCAGGCCAGCCGGTCGGAGACGCCGGGCCGCCGCACGGAGGAGACCTCGCGCACCTGGCGGTGCGACGACCGGTGGCACACCAGCTACTGGGTGAGCCGCTGGCCGCACCTCGGCGGGGGCGGAGCCTCCATGCCGCAGCTGATCGCGCTGCTCACGTCGATCCCGGCGCTGGCCACGACCTTCAGCCTGACCCTGGGCCACGGCGACCGCTCGGCGGTCTCGGTCACGGGCCATGTCCGTATCACCGGGCGCAGCGACGAGGAGCTCCTCGCGGCCCGTCATGAACTGGAGCGCACCGCACGGGGTGTGAAGGCCTCGCTGGTCCGGCTGGACCGCGAGCAGCTGCCCGGTGTGCTCGCCACGCTGCCGCTCGGGGGTACCCGCTGATGTCCGCCACCACGAGCGCCCGGTCCCGGCTGGGCTTCGGTCTGATCGGCCCGCGCCGCGGCCGGCACACGGTGTCCTTCGACGAACTGGCCTCGCTGGCCGTGCCCGTCGGGGACGACGGCACGGTGATCGGGGTGGACGCGGAGGGCCGTCCGGCGGTGCTGGGCATCAACCGGCCGACCCCGTACGAGATCACGCTGATCGGCGGGCTGTGGACCGCGCAGGTGCTGGCGCTGCGGGCGGCGGCGACGGGCGCGCGGATCGCGGTGGAGACCGGACGCGCGCAGGCCTGGACGGCTCTCGCGCAGGCGGCGGGCGGCGGCCAGCCGTGCATCTCGCTGCACGATGTGGGGCGGGTGCCGCCGCAGGGCGCGTCGGCCGGCTCCCCGGTGGTCGTGATCCGGGACTGCGGGATGCGCCCGCCGCGCGGGCGGGTGGTGGCCGGCCCCTGGCAGTCCGTGGTCACCCTGCTGCCCTATCTGAGCCCGGTGGCACCCCGGCTGATGGAGAAGTCCGCGCTCGTCGGTGTGCAGCGGGTGTCTCCCGACGAGGCCGCGCAGATCGGCCGGATCATGAATCTGCCGGCCGGTGAGACCCATGCGCTGTCCACCCTGGCCGACGGGGTCACCCTCTGGTGCACGGACCGGGACCGGCAGTTCGTGATGACCCAGGCGACGGACGCCGAGTCCGGCCTGCTGGGCAGCGCGCGCCGGATGGATTGAGCGGGCCGCACGGCGCGGGGCGGGTCCGCGCACGGGCCGGGCACGGGGATCGGTGTGGGGAACGGCCCGCTCCCTGTGGATAGATGTACGTTTTCGGCCACTTCGACCCGCCCCTGCCTTCACACTTGGTTCACTTGTGGCGGGACGTGACCTACTGGACAGTTCTTCCCCTGCGATACGGCCTGCCGTTGTGCGCCCCATGGCGATTAGGGTGGGCAGGGGCGCGGCAGAGGAACCTGCGGGCAGGCACTGCGCGTCGCAAGGGGGAGAGCCGGGCGGATCGGACAACGGGAACGGTCGCCCCCACCCACCACGGCACAAGGGTGCTCGACCACACCAGGAGGCAAAGTGAACGGCGATCGGGACGAGATCCGCGGGGGATGGAACACACCCGTCGACGAGTCGTCCGACGCGGATCCCGCCGAGATGACGGGTGAGTTCACCATCGACTACACCCCTCCCGCCTGGTACACCCAGAACGCGTCGGGGGACTCGTCGGGCGGGGCCGGGACGCACCTGGCACCTCCTCCGCCGCCGCACGGGGCGCCGCTGTCCGTGCCGGGGCTGCCGGCTCCCGGCGGATTCGACGGCGGCTGGCCGCCGGCCACGCCGTCCGGTACGGCGCCGTCGAGTGCCGTGCCGGCCTCGTCGCCCGAGCAGTCCGCGCCGTCGGCGTCCTCGTCCTCCGAGCCCGTGTCGGCGTCCTCGTCATCACCCTCGTCCTCTTCCGACGAGCCGGCCGGCGCGTCGGGCCCGTTCGGCGGCGGCGATGTGGAGAGCGGCGCGACGATGCGCTTCTCCCCCGCCGCGCTGAAGCGGGAGATCGCCGAGCGTGAGGCGGCGGCCGACGCCGAGGCCGCGGTGTCCTCGTCGGCCGGCGCGGCCGTGCCCTCGCCCGAGGCGGCTCCGTCCGACGACGCGGCCCCGGCCGGCCCGTCGGCGCCCGTGGGCGAGAAGGCGGACCAGGACTCCGAGGAGAGCCCGGAGGAGAGCGAGACCGCCCCGGACGCGGACGCGGCACGGGACTCCGTGCGGGCCGAGGACGACGAGGCCCCGGACGCGGACGGCGAACCCGGGGACGAGTCCGCCGACGCCCCGGCGGACCAGGCTCCCCAGGACACCCCGCCGGCCGGCGCACCCGCCGCCGACGCGCTCCCGGCCACCGCCGCACCGCAGGACGCCGCACCGCAGGACGCGGCACCCCAGGACGCCGCGCCGTCGAACGTTCCGGCCCCGTGGTCCCCTGCGCCCCCCGCACCCGGCGCGCTTCCGCCGCTTCCGCCCGCGTTCCAGCCGGCCGCACCGCAGCCGGGTGTGCCGCAACCGGGTGTGCCGCAACCCGCGGCCCAGTGGCCCGCGCAGACGCCCCCACCCGCGCAGACACCGCCTCCGCCCGCGGGGCCCGAGGCGCCCGCGCCGCAGGGCGGCTACGGCTTCCCGCAGCCCCCCGCGCCCGCGCACCCCGCACTCCCCGCGCAGCAGGCTCCCCAGCAGCCCGCACCGCCCAACACCCCGCCGCCGCAGGGCGGTTACGGCTTCCCGCAGGCGCCGCAGCAGCAGCCGTTCCCCGCCCAGGGCGCGCCCCAGCTGCCGCCCGCCGCGCAGCCTCAGAGCGGTTACGGCTTCCCCGCCCCGCAGGCTCCCCAGCCGCCGCAGTTCCCGGCGCAGGGCGCCCCGCTCCCGGCGCAGGGCGCCCCGCTCCCGCCGCAGGTCCCCCAGCAGCCCGTCCAGGGCACGCCGAACCTGCCCGCCCCGCAGCAGCAGCCGCACCAGCCCGAGGCGTACCAGCCGCAGCCGCCCGTCGACCCGCGTACCGGCGCCGCCTGGCCGACCCCGGTCACGCACGACCAGCGCGAGCGCTCCGTGCCGGGCGCTCCGCTCGGTTACACGGCCGCCGTGGAGCTCTCGTCGGACCGGCTGGTCCGGGGCAAGCAGAAGGCCAAGAGCAGCCGCACCCCCTCCGGCGCCTCCCGCTTCAAGCTGGGCGGCAAGAAGGAGGAGCTGGAGCGCCAGCGCAAGCTGGACCTGATCCGCACCCCGGTGCTGTCCTGCTACCGGATCGCGGTCATCAGCCTCAAGGGCGGTGTCGGCAAGACCACGACGACCACCGCGCTGGGCGCCACCCTGGCCACCGAGCGGCAGGACAAGATCCTCGCCATCGACGCCAACCCGGACGCCGGTACGCTCGGCCGCCGCGTGCGCCGCGAGACCGGGGCCACCATCCGCGACCTGGTCCAGGCGATCCCGTACCTCAACTCGTACATGGACATCCGCCGCTTCACCTCGCAGGCGCCCTCCGGTCTGGAGATCATCGCCAACGACGTCGACCCGGCCGTCTCCACGACCTTCAACGACGAGGACTACCGCCGGGCGATCGACGTCCTGGGCAAGCAGTACCCGATCATCCTCACCGACTCGGGCACCGGCCTGCTCTACAGCGCGATGCGTGGTGTGCTGGACCTCGCCGACCAGCTGATCATCATCTCCACGCCGTCCGTCGACGGCGCCTCCAGCGCGTCCACCACGCTGGACTGGCTGTCGGCGCACGGCTACGCCGACCTGGTGCAGCGGTCCCTGACCGTCATCTCCGGTGTCCGCGAGACCGGCAAGATGATCAAGGTCGACGACATCGTGCAGCACTTCGAGACGCGCTGCCGGGGCGTCGTCGTCGTACCGTTCGACGAGCATCTGTCGGCGGGCGCCGAGGTCGACCTCGACATGATGCGCCCGAAGACCCGCGAGGCCTACTTCAACCTCTCGGCGCTCGTCGCCGAGGACTTCGCGCGGGCCCAGCAGCAGCAGGGCCTGTGGACGTCGGACGGCAGCAGCCAGCCGCCGCAGTACGCGCCGCCGATGCCGGGCGCGCAGACGCCCGGTCAGCAGGTGCCCGGCCAGGGGCAGTACGCGCCGCAGCAGCCGCAGCCCGGACAGCCCTATCCCCCGCAGCAGCCCTACCCGGGCCAGCCGCCGTACGGGGGACAGCAGCCCTACCCCGGGCAGCAGCCGCCCCAGCAGCCCGCGTCACCCCAGCAGCCCTATCCGCCGTACCCCGGTCAGGGCGCGCAGGACAACAGCTGGCAGCAGTCTCCGCCCCCGCAGGCGCAGCCCGGCGCGCACCCGGCCGGACCGCCCCACGCGCCCGCGCACCACGATGGCCAGGCACATCAGCCCGGACAGCTCGAACTGCAAGGCCCCGTTCCGCCGGCGGGCTGGCAGCAGCACCCTCCGCAGCCGCCTTCGGCGCCTCAGCAGTAAGGCAGTAGAGGTCTAAACCAATGAGGGCCCGCACCGTCCACACGGTGCGGGCCCTCATCGCATTCCCGCAGACCACACGCGGTTTCGCCGACCGTTGACGCGACTCGACCGCCGCTGATAAACCTTCGCTTCACCAGCTGGCGAACCAGAGATCTGCCCGCCTTCACCGTGCGAGTCATGACGCGAGGTCCACGTCCATGGTCACAAGATTCCCTCCACGCTCCTCCCGCCCCCACGGCCGCCTGCGTATCCTTCTCGCCTCCGGAGCCGCCGCCCTGGCGCTGGCCGCCGGATCGGTCGTCCCCGGAAATCCGCTCGCCCCCGCCCCACAGGAAGCGCAGGCCGCCGACGGGAAGTCGACCCTGACGGTCGCGGTATCGCAGAGCGTCGACTCCCTGAGCCCGTTCCTCGCGCAGCGGCTGCTCTCCACGAGCATCCACCGGCTGATGTACGACTACCTCACCAACTACGACGCCAAGGACAGCCGCACGATCCCGGGCCTCGCCACCGAGTGGGAGGCCTCCCCGGACAAGTTGACGTGGACGTACACCATCCGGGACGACTCGAAGTGGACGGACGGTGAGAAGGCCACCGCCGAGGACGCGGCGTGGACCTTCAACAAGATGATGACCGACGAGGGTGCCGCCACCTCGAACGGCAGCTTCGTCGCCAACTTCAAGAAGGTGACCGCTCCCAGCCCGGACAAGCTGGTCGTAGAGCTGAAGCAGCCTCAGGCCACGATGACGGCGCTGGACGTGCCCATCGTTCCCAAGCACGTCTGGGAGAAGGTCGGCGACTTCTCGAAGTTCAACAACGACACGAAGTTCCCGATCGTCGGCAACGGGCCCTTCATCCTGACGGACTTCAAGGTCGACAGCTATGTGAAGCTCAAGGCCAACAAGGACTTCTGGCGGGGCGCGCCCAAGTTCGACGAGCTCGTCTTCCGGTACTACAAGGACCAGGACGCGGCCGTCGCCGCCCTCCGAAAGGGTGAAGTTTCCTTCGTCGCCGGCAGCCCGAGCCTGACGCCCGCTCAGGCCGCGTCGCTGAAGAGCGCCGAGAACATCAAGGTGAACGACGCGCCCGGCCGGCGCTTCTACGCGCTGGCCACCAACCCGGGCGCGCGGACCAAGGACGGCCAGAAGTTCGGCGACGGCCACGCGGCGCTGCTGGACCAGAAGGTCCGTCAGGCCCTCTTCATGGCCGTGGACCGCACGACCATCATCGACAAGGTCTTCCAGGGTTACGCCATAGAGGGTGAGGGTTACATCCCGCCGCGCTACGGCTCGTACTTCTGGAAGCCGTCGGCCGAGCAGAAGCTGGCGTACGACCCGGCCGCTGCCGGCGCCCTCCTCGACGAGGCCGGGTACAAGAAGAACAGCGACGGCAAGCGGGCCGGCAAGGACGGCAAGCCGCTCGACTTCCGCATCCTGTGCCATGCCACGGACCCGAACGACAAGGCGATCGGCAAGTACCTCCAGGAGTGGTGGGGCGATCTGGGCATCGGCCTGAAGGTCGACTGCCGCGACAACGTCTCCGACCCCTGGTACTCGGGTGAGTACGACCTCGCCTTCGACGGCTGGTCCGTCAACCCCGACCCCGACTTCGTCATGTCGATCCACACCTGCGCCGCTCTGCCGTCCAAGGCGAAGGAGACCGCGCAGACCGACAACTTCATCTGCGACAAGCAGTACGACGAGCTCTACGCGAAGCAGCTGGCGGAGTACGACCCCGCCAAACGGGCCGATCTCGTGAAGCAGATGGAGTCGCGGCTGTACGACACGGGGTACATGAACGTCATGGCGTACCCGAATGCCGTCGAGGCCTACCGCACGGACCAGATCAAGTCGATCACGACCATGCCGTCGGACGGGGGCAACATCTTCGGTCAGGACGGTTACTGGAGCTGGTGGTCGGCCGTCCCGGCCGCCGGTGCGTCGGACGGTTCGTCCGGCGACAGCGGCAGCTCCACCGGTGTCCTCGTCGGTGTCGGTATCGCCGTAGTCGTCCTCGCCGGTGGCGGGCTGCTGTTCGCCATGCGTCGTCGTTCCACCGCGGAAGACCGTGAATAGTCCATGAGCACAGAAAGCACTCCCGCGCTCCTGAAGGGCGCGGCGGGCGTGGACGCTGTCCAGACCGACGGCCCGGCTCCGGCCGGGCCGTCGGCCCGCAGTCCACGCGCCCGCAGCACGACCGCGTACCTCCGCTATGCGGCGGGCAAGCTGGCCGGTGCGGCCGTCTCGCTGTTCGCCGTGCTCGTCACCAGCTTCTTCCTGTTCCGGCTGATCCCCGGCGACCCGGTCAAGCACATGACCGGCGGCCGGCAGGTGTCGACCGAACAGATCGCCGCGATGCGCAAGGAATTCGGCCTGGACCTGCCGCTCTGGCAGCAGTTCACCGACTACTGCGGCAAGGCCCTGACCGGCGACTTCGGTACGTCGTACCAGTTCCGCGCGCCCGTCATGGACAAGATCTCCGAGGCGCTGCCCGCGACGCTGCTGCTCACCGGCACCGCCTTCGTCATCTACACCGTCATCGGCATCTGGCTGGGCGCCAGGTCCGCCTGGCGCAACGGCTCGGCGGGCGACCGCTTCCACACGGCCTTCGCCCTGACGCTGTACTCGGTGCCGTCGTTCTGGCTCGGCCTGCTGCTGATCATCACCCTGTCGGTGGGCATCGGGCCCGTCCCGGGGCTGTTCCCGACCGGCGGGATGGAGTCCGGTGACTCCAGCGGCTTCGGCTACGTCCTCGACGTGGCCCACCACCTGGTCCTGCCGGTCGTCACCCTCGTCGCCGTCGAGTACGCGCGCACCCTTCTGGTGATGCGCTCCTCGCTGCTCGACGAGATGGGCAGCGACTATCTGACGACGGCCCGTGCGAAGGGGCTGCGCGACGACCTCGTACGCCGCCGGCACGCCGTCCCCAACGCGATGCTGCCGACCGTGACGCTGCTCTTCGTCAACCTGGGCAACACGGTGGCGGGCGCCATCCTGGTGGAGACGGTGTTCTCCTGGCCGGGCCTCGGCGGGCTCTTCTACCAGGCGCTGAGCGTGCCCGATCTGCCGCTGGTGCAGGCGCTCTTCTTCATCTTCGCCGCCGCGGTGATCCTGATGAACACGCTCGCCGACGTGATCTATCCGCTCCTCGATCCCCGGGTGGGCCGATGACAGCAACGACCGACGCCGCGCCGGCCCTGAGCCCGCGCGCGATCACCTGGGCCCGTCGCCGCCAGGCGGCGGCCCGCTTCTGGCGGCAGTACCGCGCCCACAGGTCCGGCCTGGCGGGCCTCGCCGTGCTCGCGCTGATCGCCCTGATCGCGCTGGCCGCCCCGGTGCTGGTGGGCGCGGACTCCCAGAGCGTCACCGAGGCGCCGGGCAGTGCGCTGGAGGCGCCGAGCGCCGAGTTCCCGCTCGGCACGGACCAGTTCGGCCGCAGCCTGCTCGCGCTGCTGGTGTGGGGGGCGCGGGTCTCGCTGACGGTGGGCCTGCTCGCCGCGTTCCTGTCGGTGGCCATCGGGACCCTGGTGGGCATCACGGCCGGCCACTTCAAGGGCTGGTACGGCAATGTCGTCATGCGGATCACCGACTGGTTCCTGGTGATGCCGACGCTGGTGCTCGCCATCGCGCTGGCGACCGTGCTCTCGCGGTCCCTCTGGACGACGGTCCTCGCCATCGGGGTGACGACCTGGCCGACGACCGCGCGTCTGGTGCGCGCCCAGACGCTGTCCGTGGAGTCCCGTCCGTACATCGAGCGCTCCCAGGCGCTCGGGGGCGGGCACGGCCACATCATGTCCCGTCACGTCCTGCCCAATGTGATGCCGCTGGTGCTCGCGCAGACCACGCTGGTGATCTCCACCGCCATCCTCACCGAGGCGACCCTCGCCTTCCTCGGGCTCGGCGATCCCACGATCGTCTCCTGGGGCGGACTGCTCCAGGACGCCCGTGAGGCCGGGGCGGTCAGCTCCGGCAACTGGTGGTACCTCGCTCCGCCCGGACTCGCCATCGCGGTGGTCGCGCTCGCGTTCACGCTGTGCGGCCGCACGATCGAGTCCGTGCTCAACCCCAAGCTGGGGGTGTCCCGTTGACCGCGGTGAAGACCGAGACCGTACCGAAGCCGGAGACCGGGCAGCCCCTGCTCGACGTCCGGGACCTGCACATCACCTACGGCTCGGGGGACTCGGCCGTCCCCGCCGTGCGGGGTGTGGACCTACGGGTCGAGGCGGGCCAGAAGCTCGGTATCGCCGGGGAGTCCGGCTGCGGGAAGTCGACGCTGGCGCTGGCGCTGCTGCGGCTGCTGCCCGCGTCCGCGACGCTGAGCGGCGAGATCCTGCTGGACGGCGAGGACGTCCTGACCATGAAGTGGGGGCGGCTGCGCGCGGTGCGCTGGGCGGGGGCGTCGATCGTCTTCCAGGGCGCCATGCACTCGCTGAACGCCGTGCACCGCATCGGGGACCAGATCGCCGAACCGATCGTGCTGCACGGCAGGGCTGCCCCGGCGGCGGCGAGGAAGCGCGCCGGTGAGCTGCTGGAGCAGGTGGGGCTTCCGGCCGCCCGCGCGGACGCCTATCCGCACGAGCTGTCGGGCGGTCAGCGCCAGCGCGTGATGATCGCCATGGCGCTGGCCTGCGACCCCCGGCTGATCATCGCCGACGAACCCACCACGGCGCTGGACGTGATGATCCAGGCGCAGATCCTGCGGCTGATCGAGAAGCTCGTCGCCGACCAGGACCTCGGCCTGATCATGATCAGCCACGACCTCGCGGTGCTCTCCGACACCTGCGACCGGCTGTCGGTGATGTACGCGGGCCGGGTCGTCGAGGAGGGCCCGGCCAAGCAGGTGTACGAGAACGCCAGGCACCCCTACGGCAGGGCCCTGTCGGCCGCCTTCCCGCGGATCGGCGACCTCTCCTCCCGGCACGCGCCGCGCGGTCTGCCGGGCGACCCGCCCGACCCGTCGGCGCTGCCCTCCGGCTGTACGTTCCACCCGCGCTGCTCCGTGGCGCTGAACAGCTGCGCGACCGAGGACCAGGAGCTGCGGGCCGCGGGCCCCGGCCGGCGGGCGGCCTGTGTGCTGGTGGGGCCCGGCTCCACGGGCGGCACGGGAGCGGCGCACGGCGGTACGGCGGACGCTCGCGGCGGCACGGAACAGGCTCTCGGCTTCGCCGGGGAAGCGGATGGCGGCGGGGAAGAGCTCGACGGCACGGCGGAAGCAAGGAGCACCTCATGACGACCACTCCCCCGGCCCCCCTGCTCAGTGCCCAGGCGCTGAAGGTCGCCTTCCCCGGCCGGCGCGGGGCGGCGACCGCGCGGGCGGTCGACGGGGTGGACCTCGACATCCGCCCCGGCGAGATCGTCGCCCTGGTCGGGGAGTCCGGCTGCGGCAAGACCACGCTGGCCAGGTCCCTGCTGGGCCTGGTGCCCCCCACCGAGGGGCGGGTCACCTTCGGAGGCGAGCCCCTCGACTACGCGGGCCGGGCGCTCAAGGCGTACCGCAAGCGGGTGCAGCTGGTCCTCCAGGACCCCAGCGGCTCCCTGAACCCCCGTCACACGGTCTACGACGCGGTGGCGGAGGGCCTGCGCATCCACGGGTACGCGGGCGACGAGCGGGCCGCCGTGTCCGGGGCGCTGGCGCGGGCGGGGCTACGGCCTCCGGAGCGGTTCTTCCTGCGCTATCCGCACGAGCTGTCCGGCGGCCAGCGCCAGCGTGTGGTGATCGCGGGCGCGCTGGTCCTGGAGCCGGAGCTCATCGTCGCGGACGAGCCCGTGGCCTCGCTGGACGCGTCCGTGCGGGGCGAGATCCTGGCGCTGCTGCTGCGGCTGCGCGACGAGCTGGGCCTGTCGGCGCTGGTGGTCACGCACGACCTGGGGCTGGCCTGGAACATCGCGGACCGGGTGGCGGTGATGTATCTCGGCCGGATCGTGGAGACGGGCGACGTGGAGCAGATCCTCACGGCTCCCCGGCATCCGTACACCCGGGCGCTGCTGTCCGTGCTGCCCGAGGCGGACGGCGAGCCGGTGATCCTGACGGGCGAAGCGCCGGACCCCTCGAAGGTCCCGTCCGGCTGCCGCTTCCACGCCCGCTGCCAGGTCCTCGCCTCGGGCGAGGCGGAGCGCGCGGGGGTGGCGGAGTCCTGCCGCACGGTGGATCTGCCGCTGCTGAACGGCGGCGGGGACGCCCAGGTGGCGTGCCACTGGGCGGCGGCGTGCGGTGAGAGCGTCGAGTTGCCGGCGAGCTGAGGCCGGTGCTCCTCAGCGGGTCCGGTAGCGGGCGTAGATCAGCCCACTCGCGGCGAAGGCGCGCTCCTCGACGAGTTCGAGGTCGAGGCGCACGCCGTCGGGGAAGAACCGTTTCCCGCCGCCGACCACGCTCGTGGTGATGAACAGGTGGTACTCGTCGACCAGGCCTGCCGCGATGGCCTGGGCGGCGAGGTTCGGGCCGTCGACGGTGAGGTCGGCGTCCGCCTCGGCCTTGAGCCGGCGGACCGCGTCCGGATCGAAGGTCCGCTCGATCCTGGTCCGCGCGCTGGACACCGAGTCGAGCGTCGTGGAGTACACGACCTTCTCGGCGGCCTGCCAGTCGCGGGCGTACTGCAGGATGTGCGGCGGCCGGCCGGGCTCGGTGTGCGCGGTCTCCCAGTAGACCATCGTCTCGTACATCCGCCGGCCGTAGAGGTAGGTGCCGACGGGGCGGAAGAGGTCGTTGACGAAGGTGTGCACCTCCGGGTCCTCGGCCCCGGTGCCGAGGCCTCCCTCCGCCGCCTCGGCATAGCCGTCGAGCGAGGTGATCATGGAGTAGATGAGCTTGGCCACGGCGTCTCCTTCAGCGGCGGGCGGGTCGGTCTGCGGATGTTCTTGGTGAAACGACCTCCGGACCGGCCGGAACTCATCGGTCCCGGTGGATCGCGCCGGTCAGATCGCCGAGCGGGCGGCCCGTGCCGCCCCAGCGGTGCTGGATGATCTCGGCGGCGATGGACACCGCCGTCTCCTCCGGTGTGCGGGCTCCGAGGTCGAGGCCCACCGGGGAGGCCAGCCGGGCCAGCGCCGCGTCGTCCACCCCGGCCTCCCGCAGCCGGGCCGTCCGGTCGGCGTGGGTGCGCCGGCTGCCCATCACGCCGATGTACGCCGCCGGGGTGCGCAGCGCTGCGGCCAGCAGGGGTACGTCGAACTTCGGGTCGTGCGTCAGGACGCACACGACCGTGCGCGCGTCCACCTCGGTCGACTCCAGATAGGTGTGCGGCCAGGCGCAGACCACCTCGTCGGCCGTCGGGAAGCGCTCCCGGGTCGCGAAGGCGGGCCGGGCGTCGCAGACCGTCACCCGGTAGCCGAGGAAGGACCCGATCCGCGCGGTGGCCGCCGCGTGGTCGATGGCGCCGAAGACCAGCATGCGGGGCGCGGGGGCGTACGTCTGGACGAAGACGGTGACGTCCTGCATGCGGCGCTCGCCGTGCGGGCCGTAGCCGATGCTGCCCGTGACCCCCTGGGCGAGCAGCCCGCGCGCGTCGTCGGTGACGGCGGCGTCGAGCCCCTCGTCGCCGAGCGAACCGCTGACCCGGTCGGCCAGGACCACCCGCCCGGCGCCCGTCGGAGCGGCTCCGGACACCGTGGTGGCGAGCGCGACGGGCTTCCCGGCGCCGATGGCGGCGACGAGGTCCCGCAGGAGTGCCCGGTCGGCCGGGGCGGTGTACGGCCGCACCAGGACGTCGATCGTGCCGCCGCAGGTCAGTCCCGCTCCGAAGGCCTCGTCGTCACTGATGCCGTAGGTGCGCAGCCGCGCGAGGCCCGTGCCGATCGCCTCGGTGGCGACCTCGTACACATCGCTCTCCACGCATCCGCCGGAGACGCTGCCCGCCACCTGCCCGGTGGCGGTCACCGCCATCACGGCCCCCGGTGCGCGCGGCGCGCTGCCCCGCACCGCGACGACGGTGGCGAGGGCGAAGGGGGTACCGGCCGCGTCCCAGTCGCGCAGTTCCGACAGCAGTTCACGCACGCGTCCTCCCGGCTCGACGGGTCCTACCCCCGACGATGCCCCGGTGCCGGCGTGCGCACCACAGGAGGGTCAGCGCCGTTCGTACGCCGCGACGAGCTCGCTGGACCGCTTCACATCGGCGGCCATCGCCACGAGCAGGTCGTCGATCGAGTCGAACTTCAGCATGCCGCGCACATAGGCGAGGAAGTCCACGGCGACGTGCAGCCCGTACAGATCGAGGCCGACGCGGTCGATCGCGTACGCCTCGACGGTCCGCTCCGTGCCGTCGAACTGGGGGTTCGTGCCGACGGAGATCGCGGCGGGCATCGCCTCGCCGTCCACGGTCAGCCAGCCGGCGTAGACGCCGTCCGCGGGGATCGCGGTGTGCGGCAGGGTCTCCACATTCGCCGTGGGGAAGCCGAGGTCCCGCCCGCGCTGCGCACCGCGCACCACGATGCCCTCGACGCGGTGCGGGCGGCCGAGGATCTCCGCGGCCCCCCGGACGTCACCCTCGGCGATCAGCCGGCGGGTGAGGGTGGAGGAGAACGGCTCGCCGCCGCCCGCCTCACCGCTGACGTAGAGGTCGATGACCTCGACCTCGTAGTCGTACGTCGGACCGAGCTCGGCGAGGAACGTGACGTTGCCCGCCGCCCGGTGTCCGAAGCGGAAGTTGGGGCCCTCGATGACCAGCCGCGCGTGCAGCTTGTCGACGAGGACCTTCACGATGAAGTCGGCGGGCGAGAGCTGCGAGAACGCGGCGGTGAACGGCAGGATCAGCACCGCGTCCACGCCCAGCTCCGCCATCAGCTCGGCGCGCCGCTGGTGCGGGGCGAGCAGCGGGGGGTGCGTGCCGGGGCGCACGACCTCGCTGGGGTGCGGGTCGAAGGTGACGACGACGGAGGGAACGCCGAGCTCACGTGCCCGTTCGACGGCCCGGCCGATGATCAGCTGGTGTCCGCGGTGCACGCCGTCGTAGGAGCCGATGGTGACGACGCTGCGTCCCCAGCCCTCGGGGATGTCCTCCAAGCCACGCCAGCACTGCACTGTGACCGCTCCTCGCCCGAACCTGTGTACGTGTGTATGTCCATTACGCAGGTCTAAGACTGCCATGCTCACGTCCCGCGGCCTGCATCGGCACCGGCATCGCAGGTCGCGGCACGCCCAGGGCCTCGACCGTCCGCCGGGCACCGGGCCCGACGACGGCGGCCCATTCCTGCGGGGCCTCGGCCAGCCACCGGGTGACGAGGGCGGCGAATCCGGGGATCTCCCGGGCGATTTCCACCAGGGCGCGGTCGAAACGTCCGGCGCCCTCGGGTGTGCGGACGAGCAGCATCCCGGTGCGGTGCACCAGAGCCCTGGTGCGGGCCTCGGGGCGGCGCCCGGACCCGGCCGCGGCGGCCCGCAGCAGGGCTTCGAGGACCTCGGGGTCCCGCCCGGTGTCCTGCTCGAACTCCAGCAGGACCTCCAGCAGCTCGGCCCGCAGCGGCCTCGACGCGGGACTGCCCGGCGCGGCCAGCACCCGGGCCAGCGCCGCGCGCACCGGCGGCGGGGCCGGGCGGTCCCGCAGCAGCCCGGTCATCAGGGGCAGCAGCAGGGCACGGGCGGCGGGGCTGTGCTCCAGCCTGCGTTCCACGTAGGCGGCGGTCCGGGCACCGCCCCCGTCGCCGGGACGGCTGTCGATGTACTGGCGTACGAGGCCGGGGGCGTGCAGCGCCAGCGCGGGGGTGCCGAGCCCCGCCAGCTCGCGCAGTACGTCGTCGGCGGCCTCCCCCGGCAGCGACAGACGGGCGCGCAGCGCGGCCAGCACGGGCTCGGGATGCTCGGGGAACACGTCGGTCAGCAGGGACAGCGGCAGCCGGGGGTCCCCGGCGGCGAAGGCGCGCAGGGCCTGCGGCAGATAGCGGCCCCCGGTCCCGGGATCGCGTACGAGGACGGTGAGCGCCTGCGCGTGGAGGGCGCTGTCGTCCGGGCGGGCCAGCAGCGTGAGCGCCGCGCCCCGCAGCAGGGCCCGGTCGGCGTCGGCGAGGGCGCGGCCGTCGGTGAGCGTGGCGTGGGCGGCTGCCGCGGCCCGGCGCGCGGGGCGCTCCTCGTCGCGGGCCCACCGGTCGACGGCCCGGCAGAACGCGGCCGGCTCGTCCTCGGCGAGGGCGGCGAGCAGCTCGACGGCGCGGGGGTGGGAGGTGTCGACGAGCGCCTCGGTGAGGTCGTCGAGGGCCAGGTCGCGGCGGGCGTACAGCAGGGCCTGGGCGGCGGCGGCCACGGTGAGCCGCCCCGGCGCGCCCTCCTGGGCGGGCAGGGGGCTCTCGTCGGCGAACCAGCGGCAGAGCAGCGGCTGCACGGTCCTGGGCCGGGCGGCGAGACGCCGGGACACGGCGTCCAGATAGCGTTCGCCGCCGGCAGGGCGCGGGGCCGCGTCGGCGGGCAGGAGCCTGCGCAGGAGGTCGATCCGGTCGTCCTCGGGCAGCCGGACGCGGCGCCAGAACCAGGGGCCGAACTCACCGTAGGGACCGAGTGCCTCAGGGCCGCGGGCGGACAGGGACCGCCGGGTGATCCGCCCGGTGAGCACCCGCAGGACGCCGAGGCACGGCCGGGCGTCGGGCACCCTGAGCAGGCTCTCCCGCAGCAGGTGGGCCGCCCACCACGCGGCGTCGGAGTGCCGGGTTCCGGTGCCCGTGCCCGCGGAGAGCCGGTCCATCGCCTCGATGAGGTC
The DNA here is from genome assembly GCF_053593715.1 of Streptomyces sp. NPDC002125. Lineage (NCBI taxonomy): Bacteria > Bacillati > Actinomycetota > Actinomycetes > Kitasatosporales > Streptomycetaceae > Streptomyces > Streptomyces sp. NPDC002125. Next base: position 36,730 of record NZ_JBSFDD010000001.1, read on the forward strand.
GGCCATCCGGTGGGCCAGCGCGGCGGACCCCTGCCGCCGCTCCAGCAGCAGCATGGCCTGGATCACCGGGCCGATGCGATGGCGGGGTACGGGGAGGTTGCGGGGTTCCCCGGTGAACTCCTCCGGTGCGGCTTCCCCGGCCTCCTGCCGCGCCCCCTCGCCGTGCCAGCGGTGGACCAGGGAGTGCAGCGCGGCGTCCAGGTCCAGATGGGCTCCCTGGACCCAGTCGCCCAGCTCCTCGTGGGCGAAGCGGTATCCCGCGCCTGCCGGCACCAGGAGCCCTTCGGTGAGGACTGCCGAGGCCCATCCCGTGCGCCAGGGGAAGATCTCCTCGAAGGCCGCCCGGTCCAGCTCGCCCTGGCCGGGGCCGAGGCAGCGCCTGGCCGCCTCGTGGACCTGGCCCGCCACCTTCGCCGCCAGTCTGCGGACCGCCGTGCCCCGGAGCCGGGGCTCGGCCTGCGCTCCGATCCGGACGGCGATGCGGACGCAGCTGAGGTCCAGGTGTGCGGCGAAGACCTCCTCGGTGCCGGGCCTGCCGGGCACGTCGGGGGGCAGTGCCTCGCGCACCTCGGCGAGCAGGCGCAGGGTGAGGGGGTGCCGGTCGTGGCCGGGCGCGAGGGTGCCGGGCGGGATGCCGTAGCGCTCCCTGGCCCGTTCGGCCTGGTCGGCGGTGAGGTCGCCGAGCCGGACGGCGGGCGGCAGCCCTCCGGCGGGCCGCTCCGGGGTGTGGAGGGCGTCCGGGGGGTAGAGCGCGCCCGCGGTCTCCCAGTGCTCGGGGCGGCAGGCGACGACCATCCGCACGCCGTGGGCCCGGAGCCATCCGGCGCTCGCCCTGGTCCAGCCGGCGAGCCGGTGGGCCAGCAGGGGCGGCATTTCCTCGGGGCCGTCCACGACGACGAGCAGTGGGCTCCCGGACTCCGAGGCGAGGGCGGCCACCCGCTCGGGGGTCGCGGACGCCATGTCGCCCCGGGCCCCGGCGGCGGTGAGAATGCGCCCGGAGCGTTGCAGGGCCCGGTCCATCGCGTCGGTGACCGAGGTGTCGTCGGCCAGCAGATCGGCTCCGCGCAGCCAGAGCGTGAGCGCGGGGACGGGCCCGCGGGCCCTGCGGGCGGCCAGGGCGGCCAGCTCGGTGGTCCGGCCGGTCCCCGGAGTGCCGACCAGGCCGAGCACGGGCCCGGTGCCGGTCTCGAAGGCGGTGAACTCCGCGCTGACGCGGGGGCGTTCGACGGCCTCCGTGGGGCAGGGGCGGCCGTCGGCGTGGCCGAGCGAGGTGGCGGTCAGCTGGAGCGCGCCCGCGAGGTTGAGGTCACAGCCGTATCCGGGGACGCCGCTCGCGTTGCGCCGGAGCACCTCCGCCAGCGGCCCCGGGACGTCCTCGCCGGACAGCGGGACCGCGAGCCCCGCGGCCTCGTGTCCGGCGCGCAGGGCGGTGGAGAGCACGCCCAGGACGGCTCCGGTGCGCGGGTCGGTGACGGGCCCTCCGACGGCTGCCCCGCCGGACCGCAGCGCGTCGCGCCCGTCCGTGCCCATGGCGAGCTCCAGCGCCTCGGGGACCTCGTGGTCGCGTCCGCCCTCGCTGTAGACCGCGGGGGTCGCCCCGAGCACCCGTGCCTCGCGCCAGCCGTGGGCGGCGATCCGCACATAGGTGCCGGTCCCGACCTCTTCGCGCACGGCGATGGGGAGCGGCTCCACACCGAGGGCCTCGGGGCCGCCGGTGCGCAGCAGGGCGAGGCCGAGGGCGGGCAGGGCGGTGATGTCGCCGTGGCCGACGGTGCAGCTGCGGCCGTCGGGGGCGTGCAGGGTCAGAGGGACGGAGCGTGCGACGGCCTGATGGCTGGTGACGACCGTGCCCCGGTCGTCCGCGACGAATCCGGTCCCCCGCGGCCGGCCAGCCTGATCACAGATTCTCACCAGTTTCGACCGGTCCCCGCTGCCCATGCTCCGACGGTAGATCCCGGGTGATCGCGACGCGAAGTCGAGGGGGCGAAAGCGCCCCCCTCACACCCCCCGGTCACTCCGAGCGCCCGTCCATTGGGGTGAATCGGAGGGTTCGCCTGGACAGGGATGGTCGCGGGAGGGGGATCGTGGAGCGGGCGCCGGGGGGAATGCCCGCTCCACGATGGGGCTCGGCGGACGAAGGCCGGCCGGCGGAGAGAGGCCGAGGGACTCTCTCCGGAGCGGACGCGTCGGCGGAGAGAGGCCGAGGGCTCTCCAAGGGGCCGACGCCTCCCGTCCTCGGACCCGACGAGGGCGCGGAGCCCTCGTCAGGCGAAGACGGCGAGGCTCCTGGCCTTGCCCTTCTGCTCCTCGACGAGCACCAGGAACGCCCCGTCGGGCCCGAAGACCCCGACCGGCCCCGGCGGATACGACGGCATGTCCAGCCGCACGCCGTTCAGCAGCAGCTTGGCGCGCTTCTCGTCCACGTCCCAGCGGGGGAACGCCGACGCGGCCGCCTCGGCGACCGGCATCACGGTGAGCTCCTCCTGGTGCTGGTCGAGGGTGCGCGCCGCGTCGAGACCGTACGGGCCGACGCGGGTGCGCCGCAGCGCCGTCAGATGACCGCCGACGCCGAGCCCGGCGCCGAGATCGCGGGCCAGGGCGCGGATGTACGTACCCGAGGAGCACACGACCGAGACGACCAGGTCGACGACCGGGGTGCCGTCCTCGGCGACCGCCTCACGGACGTCGTAGACCCGGAAGGACGAGATGGTCACCGGACGGGCCGGGATCTCGAACTCCTCGCCGCCGCGCACCCGGGCGTAGGACCGCTTGCCGTCGATCTTGATGGCGCTGACCTTGGACGGCACCTGCATGATCGCACCGGTCAGGGCGGCCACCCCGGCGTCGATGCCCTCGCGGGTCACCCCCGAGGCGTCGGTGGACGAGGTGATCTCGCCCTCCGCGTCGTCGGTGACGGTGTCCTGGCCGAGCCGGATCGTCCCCAGGTACTCCTTCTCGGTCAGTGCGAGATGGCCGAGCAGCTTGGTCGCCCGCTCGACACCGAGCACCAGCACGCCGGTCGCCATGGGGTCCAGCGTGCCGGCGTGGCCCACCCGCCGGGTCCGGGCGATGCCGCGCATCTTCGCCACGACGTCGTGCGAAGTGAAGCCGGACGGCTTGTCGACGATGACAAGTCCGTCCGGCGTCCTGTCCTGCTTGTTCTGCGTCATGCGGAAGGCGAGTCCTCGTCGTTCTCGGCGTTCTCGTCCTCCGGCTTGCGGTACGGGTCCGCTTCCCCGGCGTACTTCGCGCCGGAGGATGCCTCCCGGACCTTGGCGTCCGAGGCACGTGCCCGGTCGAGCAGGTCCTCGATCGCCTTGGCGTTGTCCGGGAGGGCGTCGGCCACGAAGGCCAGGGTCGGGGTGAACTTCGTCCCCGCCGCGGCGCCGACCGCCGACCGCAGGATGCCCTTGGCGCTCTCCAGGCCCGCGGCCGCGCTGGCCCGCTCCTCGTCGTCGCCGTAGACCGTGTAGAAGACCGTGGCCTCCCGCAGGTCGCCGGTGACCCGGGTGTCCGTGATGGTCACGTGCGTGCCCAGACGCGGGTCCTTGATACCGCGCTGCAGTTTCTCGGCGACCACCACCTGGATGAGGTCCGCCAGCTTCTTCGCCCGCGCGTTGTCGGCCACTGGTCCGTCTCCTTCTTAAGCCTTGCTCAATCGTCTTCGTCGCTGTGCAGCCGCCGTCGTACGGACAGCAGCTCCACTTCCGGCCGGCCCGCGATCATGCGTTCGCACCGGTCGAGTACGTCTGTGAGGTGCCCGGTGTCCCCGGAGACCACGGCAAGACCGATCTGGGCCCTGCGGTAGAGGTCCTGCCCGCCGGTCTCCGCGACACTCACCGCGAACTTGCGGTGGAGCTCGGCGACGATCGGGCGGACGACGGAGCGTTTCTCCTTCAGCGACCGTACGTCGCCGAGGAGCAGATCGAAGGACAGAGTCCCCACATACATGTGTGTCCGGATGTCCCGCCGGTTCGGGGTCGCGCCCCGCCATCGCTTGGCGGGGACACCCAGAACCGTACACGGAACGGCCGGGGCCGATCGACGGAAATACGACCCGTCGACCGGCCCCGACCGTGGAGGTCAGCCCGGGGGTCGCCCCCCGGGCCTCCCCGTTGATCAGCCTCGCGGCTTCTCGCGCATCTCGTACGTCGCGATGACGTCGTCGATCTTGATGTCGTTGAAGTTTCCGAGGTTGATACCGCCCTCGAAGCCTTCGCGGATCTCGGTGACGTCGTCCTTGAAGCGACGCAGACCGGAGATGTTGAGGTTCTCCGCGATGACCTTGCCATCGCGCAGCAGGCGCGCCTTGGTGTTGCGCTTGACCTCGCCGGAGCGGACCAGCACACCGGCGATGTTGCCCAGCTTGGACGAGCGGAAGATCTCGCGGATCTCCGCCGTGCCGAGCTCGACCTCTTCGTACTCCGGCTTGAGCATGCCCTTGAGGGCCGCTTCGATCTCTTCGATCGCCTGGTAGATGACCGAGTAGTACCGGACGTCCACGCCCTCGCGCTCGGCCATCTGCTCGGCACGCCCTGCGGCGCGCACGTTGAAGCCGATCACGATGGCGTCGGAGCCGGTCGCCAGGTTGATGTCCGACTCGGTGACCGCACCCACACCGCGGTGCAGGACCCGGATGTCGACCTCTTCACCGACGTCGAGCTGGAGCAGCGAGGACTCGAGAGCCTCCACCGAACCGGACGCGTCGCCCTTGATGATGAGGTTGAGCTCCTGGACCAGACCGGCCTTGAGCGCCTCGTCCAGGTTCTCCAGGGAGAACCGGACACCCTTGCGGGCGAAGTTGGCGTTGCGCTCACGGGCGGCACGCTTCTCGGCGATCTGACGGGCCGTACGGTCCTCGTCGACCACCAGGAAGTTGTCGCCGGCACCCGGGACGTTGGTGAGACCCAGCACCAGGACGGGGGTCGAGGGACCCGCTTCCTGGACGTTGTTGCCGTTGTCGTCGAGCATCGCCCGGACACGGCCGTACGCGTCGCCGACGACCATCGTGTCGCCGATGCGCAGCGTTCCGCGCTGGACAAGGACGGTCGAGACGGCACCGCGGCCGCGGTCGAGGTGGGACTCGATCGCGATACCCTGCGCGTCCTGCTCCGGGTTGGCCCGCAGGTCGAGCGAGGCGTCGGCGGTGAGGACGACGGCCTCCAGCAGTGCCTCGATGTTGAGGCCCTGCTTGGCGGAGATGTCGACGAACATCGTGTCGCCGCCGTACTCCTCGGCCACCAGACCGAACTCGGTGAGCTGACCGCGCACCTTGGTCGGGTCGGCACCCTCGACGTCGATCTTGTTGACCGCGACCACGATCGGCACCTCGGCCGCCTTGGCGTGGTTCAGCGCCTCGATCGTCTGGGGCATCACACCGTCGTTCGCCGCCACCACGAGGATCGCGATGTCGGTGGACTTCGCACCACGGGCACGCATGGCGGTGAACGCCTCGTGACCCGGGGTGTCGATGAAGGTGATGCGGCGGTCCTCGCCGTTGACCTCGGAGGAGACCTGGTACGCACCGATGTGCTGCGTGATGCCGCCGGCCTCGCCCGCGACGACGTTCGTCTTGCGGATCGCGTCCAGCAGTCGGGTCTTACCGTGGTCGACGTGACCCATGACGGTCACGACCGGCGGACGGGAGACCAGGGCCTCTTCGCCGCCCTCGTCCTCGCCGAACTCGATGTCGAAGGACTCGAGCAGCTCGCGGTCCTCCTCCTCCGGGCTGACGATCTCCAGGACGTAGTTCATCTCCTCGGCGAGGAGCTTCAGCGTCTCGTCGGAGACCGACTGCGTGGCGGTGACCATCTCGCCGAGGTTCATCATCACGGCGACGAGCGACGCCGGGTTGGCGTTGATCTTCTCCGCGAAGTCGGTCAGGGACGCACCGCGCGACAGCCGGACAGCCTGCCCGTTGCCGCGAGGCAGCATGACGCCGCCCACCGACGGGGCCTGCATGGCCTCGTACTCCTGGCGCCTCTGACGCTTCGACTTGCGGCCACGACGCGCGGGACCACCGGGACGGCCGAACGCACCCTGTGTGCCACCACGGGCACCCGGGCCGCCGGGACGTCCACCGAAGCCGGGACGGCCGCCGAAGCCGCCGCCACCACCGGGACGGCCCGCGCCGCCACCGCCACCGGGACCACCGGGACGGCCGGCGAAGCCGCCACCGCCACCGCCGGGACCGGCCGGACGGCCTGCGAAGCCGCCACCACCGGGACGACCGCCGCCACCGGGACGACCGCCGCCGCCACCGGGACCGCGGCCACCGCCGCCGGGGCCACCACCGGGACGCGGGCCGGCAGCGGGACGCTGCGGCATCATGCCCGGGTTCGGACGGTTACCCGAAGGGGCACCGCCCGGACGGGGAGCCTGCGGACGGGGCATGCCGCCCGGGGAGGGGCGTGCGCCACCCTGGCCCTGGGGACGCGGGGCGCCACCGGGACCACCCTGCGGGCGCGGGGCGCCGGGGCGCTCCTGACCGCCGCCGGGGCGCGGGGCACCGCCGGGACGGGGCGCCTGGGGGCGCGCCATGCCGGTGGAGCCGCCGGAGGTGAAGGGGTTGTTGCCCGGACGGGGACCGGCCGGACGTGCGCCGCCGGGGCGGGGTGCGCCCTGGCCCGCGGGACGTGCGGGACGGTCTCCGCCGCGCTCGCCGCCACGCTCGCCACCGCGGCCACCGTCACGCTGACCGCCGGCCGGAGCCGGACGGGCGGGGCGGGGACCCGGGGTGGCACCCGCGGGACGCGGGGCCTGCTGGGGCGCGGCCGGCTGCTGGGCCGGGGCCGGAGCCGAGAACTCCGCGGCGGGCACCGGGGTGACCGGGGCGGGCTTCGGCGCGGGCTTGGGGCCCGGACGGGGGCCGGCCGACGGCGCGGAGGGCGCCGCGGGGGCGCTGCTCGCCGGGGCCTCGGCAGCGGCCGGCTTGGGGGCCGGGGCGCCGGGCTTCGGGGCAGCGGGACGTGCCGCGGCGGCCGGAGACGGCGCCGCGGGCTTTGCGGGGGCGGCCTTACGAGGCGCGCCAGGCTTCGCAGCGGACTTGCCGGCGTTGCCGCCGGGCCCCTGCAGTGCGTCAGTCAATTTGCGTACAACCGGCGCCTCGATCGTCGAGGACGCCGAACGGACGAATTCACCGAGTTCTTGGAGCTTGGCCATGACGACCTTGCTCTCCACGCCGAACTCCTTGGCGAGTTCGTATACCCGGACCTTAGCCACTTCGCTCCTTTTAGGTCCGGGTTACCGCCGGACCGTCGCTACTTCATGGGCGTACTCATCGCGTACTCATCGAGTGCTCATCGCAATCTCGACCTACTTCCAACTCGCGAGGTACCTGACCGCACGGGGACCCGTGCCGTTCACTTTCTTACGGTGTCACCCGTTCGACGAACCGCTGCAGTGCGGCGGAGTCGAACGGCCCCTTGGCCTTGAAGGCCCGGGGGAACGCCCGGCGGCGGACCGCCAGGTCGAGACATACAGAGGCGGGGTGAACATACGCACCCCGGCCGGGCAGCGTACCGCGTGGATCAGGGACAACTTCACCCTCGTCCACCACGATGCGCAGCAGCTCGCTCTTGGCCGCCCGCTCCCGGCATCCCACACAGGTTCGCTCGGGGCAAGCGCGGGCGTGCGTCCGGCCAGACACGTTTAAGTCTACCTCCCCGCACCGACCTCACCCCTTTGGGGCAAAAATCGAACGGATGTTGTCGTGATCTCAGCGGCATCGCGCCTCGATCTATTCCTTCGTACCCCGTCCTGGCCGCCTGAGCGGCCCGGACGGGTCCGGTCAGCCGCGCTCGGACCGCTCCCGGGCGCGCTCGGCGCGCTCACGGTCGGCGATGTCGCGCTCGGCGTCGGTCTCGGTGTCCGGACGGATGTCGATGCGCCAGCCGGTGAGCCGGGCGGCCAGGCGGGCGTTCTGCCCCTCCTTGCCGATCGCCAGCGACAGCTGGTAGTCCGGCACGGTCACCCGCGCGGAACGCGTACCGAGGTCCACGACCTCGACCTTGCTCACCCGTGCGGGTGACAGCGCGTTGGCGACCATCTCGGCCGGGTCGTCCGACCAGTCCACGATGTCGATCTTCTCTCCGTGCAGCTCGGCCATGACGTTGCGCACACGGCTGCCCATTGGGCCGATGCAGGCGCCCTTGGGGTTGAGCCCGGCGCGGGTGGAGCGCACGGCGATCTTGGTCCGGTGTCCCGCCTCGCGGGCGATGGCCTCGATGACGACCGAGCCGTCGGCGATCTCCGGGACCTCCAGCGCGAAGAGCTTCTTCACGAGGTTGGGGTGGGTGCGCGAGAGCGTCACGGAGGGGCCGCGGACGCCCTTGGCCACCCGGACGACGTAGGTGCGCAGCCGCAGGCCGTGGGTGTACTCCTCGCCCGGCACCTGCTCCTGCACGGGCAGGATCGCTTCCAGCTTGCCGATGTCGACCAGGACGTTCTTCGGGTCCTTGCCCTGCTGGACGAGGCCGGTGACGACGTCACCCTCGTGTCCGGCGTACTCGCCGAACGTCCGGTCGTCCTCGGCGTCGCGCAGGCGCTGCAGGATGACCTGCTTGGCGGTGGTCGCGGCGATACGGCCGAAGCCGGACGGGGTGTCGTCGAACTCCTTGGGCTCCTGGCCCTCCTCGAGGTCGGCCGCCTCCTCCTTCGCCCACACCGTGACGTGGCCGTTGGCGTCCAGCTCGACGCGCGCACGGCGGTGGCTGCCCTCGGTGCGGTGGTACGCGATGAGGAGGGCCGACTCGATCGCCCCGACGAGCACGTCGAAGGGGATCTCCTTGTCCTGCGCCAAGCCCTTCAGAAGCTTCACATCGATGTCCACGGCTACGCCTCCTCTTCCTTCTTGTCCTTGCGGTTGAATTCGATCTCCACGCGCGCCTTGGCGATCTCGTCGAACGCGACACGGCGCGCCGTGGGCTTGCGGCCCTTGACGCCCGGCACTTCGAGATCGAGCCCCTCGTCGTCCACCCCGAGGATGCGGGCCACCAGCTCGCCGCCCTCGCTCAGGGTGAGTCTGGCCAGACGGCCGGTCGCGCGTACGTAGTGGCGGTGCTCGGTCAACGGGCGGTCGGCGCCCGGAGAGCTCACTTCGAGGACGTACTCGCCCTCACCCATGGCGTCGGTCTCGTCCAGCGTCTCCGAGATCGTGCGGCTGAGCTCCGCACAGGTGTCGAGCTCCACGCCGTCCTCGGAATCCACGATGACCCGCAGCACCCGGCGGCGGCCCGCCCGGGACACCTCGATCTCCTCGAGGTCCAGCTCCTTGGCGCTGACGAGTGGCTCCAGCAGTCCGCGCAGCCTGTCGCTCTGGGTGGTGCTCATCCGGGTGACTCCTCGGCCGCGTGTGCTGTTGTGGGGATCGTCGCGTGTCTGGTCAAAGGGTATCCGGTCCGCAGGGGTGTTGCCGTCCGCCTCCCGCCCGGCCGCGGGTACGCTCAGCTCCGGCGATCACTTCAGGTCAGAAACTGTCAAAAACCAGGCTGAAGGAGACAAGTGCGCCGCACGGGGACGACGCGCAGGAGTGCGCTCACCGCCACGGGAGCGTTCGGCCTGGCCGCGGTACTCACAGGCTGCGGGGGCGACGGACCGGCCCCGGGGCGTGACTCCGGGGGCGCGGACGCCCGGACGGCCTCGCTCGGCGGGAGCGCGGCGCTGAGGGCGGCAGCCGCCCGCGCCAGCGTCTCGCTGCTCTCCCGCTACGAACAGGCCGCGGCTGCCCACCCGGTGACGGAGCCCGGGCTCGCGCCCCTGCGGGCCACCGTCCAGCAGCACCTGGCGGCGCTCGGCGGACGGCCGAAGGCGCAGGGCGGCTCGCCCTCCCCCGCCGCGTCCTCCCCCGCCGCACCGGCTCCCGCCTCCGACGCGAAGGCGGCGCTCAAGGAACTGGCGGCCGAGGAGCGCCGGGTGGCCGGCGCCCGCGCCGCCGCCCTGGTGACGGCCGAACCCGAGCTGGCCAGGCTGCTGGCCTCCCTCGCCGCGGCCGGCGCGGCCCACGCGTATCTGCTGACCGAACTGGCCAAGGAGACCCCGGCATGACGGGCAGGGCACAGGAGTCCGACGCCGAAGGCACCGCGGGGACGCTGCGCGCCGCGCAGGCGGCGCTCGCCGCCGAGCACGCGGCCGTGTACGGCTACGGCACGCTCGGCGGCCGGCTGGAGGGCGACCGCCGCCGCGACGCGACGGCCGCGTCCGACGCCCACCGTGCCCGGCGCGACGCGCTGGCGCGGACGGTGCGCGACCTGGGCGGTACGCCCGTGGCAGCGCACCCGGCGTACGCTCTGCCCTTCGCCGTGCACGACCCGGCGACCGCTCTGCGGCTCGCCGCTGTGCTGGAGGACCGGGTCGCGGCCGTGTACTCCGACCTCGTGCGGGCCGCCCGGGGGCCGCTGCGGCAGGATGCCGCGGGCGCGCTCCGGGAGGCAGCGGTGCGCGCGGTCCGCTGGCGCGGCACCGGCGTAGCCTTTCCTGGGCTCACCGAGAGGGCCGCTCCGCCGGAGAACACGGCGGAGGCAGGCGCCACGGGTGTCACGCACTGAGGAAGCTCTGAAAGGGAACAAGGCACGTATGGGTTTCGAACCGCCGCAGCGTCTGGTGCGAGCGCTCGGCGAGACGTACGGGGAAGCCGCCGCCGCCGAATGGCTGGGCAGGCTCCCCGCACTCACCGAGGAAGCGCTGTCCGCAGCCGGCCAGCGGGTCTCCCTCGACCGGGTGGCCGCCCCCGGCGGGCGCAGCAGCCTCGTGCTGCTGGTGCACCGGGCGGACGGCACACCCGCGGTGCTGAAGATCGCTCCTCCCGGGGCCGCGCCCGCGCTGGAGCGGGCGGCCCTCGCGCACTGGAACGGCTGGGGTGCCGTCGAGCTCCTAGCCGGCCCGGACGCCCCGGTGCCCGCCGACGCGCTGCTGCTGGAGCGGCTGCACCAGGAGGTGTCGCTGCGCTCCCTCCCCGAGGCGAAGGCCCTGCTGGAGGCGGCGGGCACGGTACGGCGGCTCTGGGTCGAGCCGCTGGCCGGGCACTCCTTCGAGACCGTCGAGGAGCGCACCGGACGGCAGCTGGAGCCGATGCGGGCCGCCGCGGTGCGGGACCCCGCGCTCGAACCGCTGGTCTCGGCGGCCCTCGCCGCCCGCGAGGAGCTGGTCGCGGACTCCCCCGAACTCTTCCTGCTGCACGGCAACTTCCGGCAGAGCAAGGTGCTGTCGGGCGAGCGTGCCCCGTGGCTGGCGGTCGGTCCCGAGCCGCTGACCGGCGAGCGGGCGTACGACCTGGCGCGGCTGGTGCGTGACCGGGTCGAGGACCTGATCGCCTCGCCCGGAGGGGCCGCGACGGCCCGTCGCCGGATCAAGAAGCTGGCCGACTCGCTGGAGGTGGACCAGGCGCGGCTGCGCGGCTGGACGCTGTTCCGGGCCGTCGAGTCCGGCACGCGCGCGCTGTCGGTGGGACGCACGCAGGACGGCGAACTGTCGCTGGAGTTCGCGGGCTGGCTCTGAGGGCTGTCCCGCCACGGCACCGCGCGCCGGTCCGCGCCCGGTCCGGACCGGCCCCACAGCACGCCGAGGGCCCCGCGCGGCTGCGCGGGACCCTCGGCGTGCTGTCCGGCGGTGTCAGCCCTGCTCGGTGAGGCGGGCGATGGCCTCGTCGACGGTGAGCTCCTCGCGCTCGCCCGTGCGGCGGTCCTTCAGCTCCAGGACGCCCTCGGCCGAACGGCGGCCGGCGACCAGGATCTTCGGGACGCCGATGAGCTCGGAGTCGGTGAACTTGACGCCGGGCGAGACGCCCGCGCGGTCGTCGACCAGGACCCGCAGGCCCGCCGCGTTCAGCTTCTCGGAGACCTCCAGCGCCAGCTCGGTCTGGAGCGCCTTGCCCGCCGCGACGACGTGCACATCGGCCGGGGCGATCTCGCGGGGCCAGCACAGGCCCTTGTCGTCGGCGGTCTGCTCGGCGAGGGCGGCCACCGCGCGGGAGACGCCGATGCCGTACGAGCCCATCGTGACTCGGACGGGCTTGCCCTGCTGGCCGAGGACGTCCAGGGAGAAGATGTCGGCGTACTTGCGGCCGAGCTGGAAGATGTGGCCGATCTCGATGGCCCGGTCCACCTGGAGGCCGGTGCCGCAGTTGGGGCAGGGGTCGCCCGCCTCGACGACGACGACGTCGAGGTAGTCGTCGACCTCGAAGTCGCGGCCCGCGACGACGTTCTTCGCGTGCTTGCCCTCCTTGTTGGCGCCGGTGATCCACGCGGTGCCCGCGGAGACCCGGGGGTCGGCGATGTAGCGGACCTTCTCCAGGCCCTGCGGGCCGACGTAGCCGCGTACGAGGTCGGGGCGGCCCACGAAGTCCTCGGCGGTGACGAGTTCGACGACCGCGGGGGCGAGGTGCTCGCCGAGCTTGCCGAGGTCGACCTCGCGGTCGCCGGGCACTCCCACGGCCACGATCTCGCCGTCGACCTTGACCAGCAGGTTCTTCAGGGTGGCGGAGGCCTCGACGCCGAGGTGCGCGGCGAGGGACTCGATCGTCGGGGTGTCGGGGGTGTCCAGCTCCTCGACGGCGGCGGTCCCGGAGGCGTCGGCGACGGTCGTGACCTTGTACGTCACGGCCTCCGTGTTGGCGGCGTAGTCGCAGTTCGGGCAGTCGACGAAGGTGTCCTCACCGGCGGGCGCGGGGGCGAGGAACTCCTCGGACGCGGAGCCGCCCATGGCGCCGGAGACGGCGGAGACGATGCGGTGGTCGAGGCCGAGGCGCTCGAAGATCCGGATGTAGGCGGCGCGGTGCAGCTGGTACGCCTCGGCCAGGCCCTCGTCGGTGGTGTCGAAGGAGTACGAGTCCTTCATCTGGAACTCGCGGCCGCGCAGCACACCGGCGCGGGGGCGGGCCTCGTCGCGGTACTTGGTCTGGATCTGGTAGAGGATCACGGGCAGGTCCTTGTAGGACGAGCACATGTCCTTGACGACCTGGGTGAAGATCTCCTCGTGGGTGGGGCCGAGGAGGTAGTCGGCACCCTTGCGGTCCTTGAGGCGGAACAGCAGGTCGCCGTACTCGTCGTAACGGCCGCTCGCCTCGTACGCCTCCTTGGGCAGGAGCGCGGGGAGCAGGACCTCCTGGCCGCCGATGGCGTCCATCTCCTCGCGGACGACGCGGGTGATGTTCTCCAGGACCTTCTTGCCGAGCGGCAGCCAGGACCAGATGCCGGCCGCGGTGCGGCGTACGTAACCGGCGCGGACGAGGAGCTTGTGGTTGAGCGTCTCGGCGTCCGCCGGGTCGTCGCGCAGTGTCTTGATCATCAATCGGGACATGCGCTGGACCTGGGCCATGATGAACTCCTGCTCGGAAGGGTGGTGAGCCCGAGGTTAGCCGGGCGGCCCGCGCGGGCGGAAATCCGTTTCGTCAGCCGCGCAGCAGCGGGAGGGGCGCGCCCATGACCGCGTACGGCTTGGGGGCGCTGGGGAACAGCACCTGCCGGGCGAGGTCCCGGTAGCCGAGGGCCCGGTAGAGGCCCCGGGCGGGGCTCTCGGTGTCGATCGCGGAGAGGATGGAACGCGGCTGGTCGACGGCGTCCGTGATGCTCGTGATGAGGCAGCGGCCGATGCCGCGCTGCTGGAACTCCGGGTGGACGTGGAGCTCGGTGATCACGAACGAGTCGTCGAGCCACGCGTCGGACCCGGTGGCACGCAGATAGGGCTCGACGACGGTGGACCACCAGTGCGTACGGCTGTTCGGCAGCCCGTAGACGAATCCCGCGAGCCGTCCGTCGGCGGCGACGGCGCCGAGGGCGCGGGCCTGCGGGTGGTCCAGGTGCCGGAGCACGATATGGCGGCGTACGTCGATCTCGTCCTGGCTGAGGCCGAAGGCGAGGGCCTGCACGGCGAGCGCCTCGTCGACGTGGGCGGCGAGGTCGAGCGGTCCGACCACGATGTCGGGGGTCCCGGAGCCCCAGGGGGACGCGGGCGTTGCTGCTGCCATGCCGGAACCCTACTGGCCGTGCCGTCCGGTCAGAACAGCACGCTCATGAACGCGCCCGTCTCGCGGAAGCCGACACGGCTGTACGCCCTGCGCGCGGCGGTGTTGTAGTCGTTCACGTAGAGGCTGACGACCGGTGCGACGTCCTGGAGGGCGTACCGCAGGACGGCCGCCATGCCGGTCTCGGAGAGGCCGCGGCCCCGGGCCTCGGGGGCGACCCAGACGCCCTGGATCTGGCAGGCGCGGGGGGTGGCGGCGCCGATCTCCGCCTTGAAGAGGACCTTGCCGTTCTCTATGCGGGCGAAGGAGCGGCCGGTGCCGATGAGTTCGGCGACGCGCGCCTGGTAGAGCAGACCGCCGTCGCCGGCCAGCGGGGAGATGCCGACCTCCTCGGTGAACATGGAGACGCAGGCGGGCATGAGGACGTCCATCTCGTCCTTGCGGACCCTGCGCACGAGCGGGTCGGCCGCCACCTCTGCGGAGGGGGCCTCGGTGACCATGAGCGGCTGGTTGGGCCGGACCTCGCGGGCGGGGCCCCAGCTCGGTTCGAGCAGGCGCCACAGCTGGGCGGTGGGGCCCGCGGGGCCGACGATCGAGGAGCAGCGGCGGCCGGCCCTCCGGGCGCGGTCGGCGAAGGCCCTGACGGCCTCGGGGGTGGCGCAGATGGGCACGAGATTGGCGCCGGAGTAGCAGAGCGAGCGCAGTCGGCCGTCGGCGTACCAGCCCCACATCTCGCCGCCGAGGCGCCAGGGATCGAGCCCTGCGACCTGCACACGGGAGGTCACGAACGCGTTGTCCACGGGCTCGCTCTCGAGGATGGCGAGCGCGGCGGGGAGCTCGCCGGGTTCGAGGACCCGGGTAGTGGTCTGCATCAACACTGGGGCCTCACCAAACGGTCTACTGGTTTCCGCACTGTACCCAAGAAGGCTGTGGGGTGCCCCTCGCACGGGGAAGGGAGGGCCGCAGGGGACACGGCTGTGCCCCGCAGGGCAGGCCTGCGGGGCACTGTGGGCCGTGGGCCCGGGGTCCGGCCGGGGGCTCAGCCCGCGATGGAGACCTGGGGCTCGCCCGAGGGGATGCCGTCCTTCTCCATCTGCTCGGCGATCTTCATCGCTTCCTCGATGAGGGTCTCCACGATCTTCGACTCGGGGACGGTCTTGATGACCTCGCCCTTCACGAAGATCTGTCCCTTGCCGTTGCCCGACGCGACACCGAGGTCGGCCTCACGGGCCTCACCCGGACCGTTCACGACGCAGCCCATGACCGCGACGCGCAGCGGGACCTCCATGCCTTCGAGACCGGCACTGACCTGGTCCGCGAGCTTGTAGACGTCCACCTGCGCACGCCCGCACGACGGGCAGGACACGATCTCCAGGCGGCGCTGCTTCAGGTTCAGCGCCTCCAGGATCTGCAGGCCGACCTTGACCTCCTCCGCCGGAGGCGCCGACAGCGAGACACGGATCGTGTCCCCGATGCCCTCCGAGAGCAGCGCGCCGAACGCCACCGCGGACTTGATCGTGCCCTGGAACGCCGGACCCGCCTCCGTCACACCCAGGTGCAGCGGATAATCCGACTGCGCGGCCAGCTGACGGTAGGCGTTCACCATCACGACCGGGTCGTTGTGCTTCACCGAGATCTTGATGTCCCGGAAACCGTGCTCCTCGAACAGCGACGCCTCCCACAGCGCCGACTCCACGAGCGCCTCCGGCGTCGCCTTGCCGTACTTCTTCAGCAGCCGCGCGTCCAGCGAACCCGCGTTCACACCGATCCGGATCGGAGTACCCGCGTCACCCGCGGCCTTCGCGATCTCCTTGACCTTGTCGTCGAACTGCTTGATGTTGCCCGGATTCACCCGCACCGCCGCACAGCCCGCGTCGATCGCCGCGAACACGTACTTCGGCTGGAAATGAATGTCCGCGATCACCGGGATCTGCGACTTCCGCGCGATCGTCGCCAGCGCGTCCGCGTCGTCCTGCGTCGGACACGCCACCCGCACGATCTGACAGCCCGACGCCGTCAGCTCCGCGATCTGCTGCAACGTCGCACCGATGTCCGACGTACGCGTCGTCGTCATCGACTGCACCGACACGGGCGCGTCCCCGCCGACCGCCACGGTGCCGACCTGGATCTGACGGCTGACGCGTCGTTCGGCGAGCTTGGTCGGAACGGCAGGCATTCCGAGAGAAATCGCAGTCATGCGCTGAGCATCCCCAAGGTGTGGATCAGTGTGGATCGAGGTACCGAGAACGGCGGACTCCAGGCTTCGAGGTTACGGCACCGGAGCCGGACGGGCCGCACCCGTGCCGCCAAAACGCCCGTTGGTGGGCGGCCGGACACCGCCTGTGTGGCCGGCCGCCACCCATGGGACGGGTGGGACGTCAGGTGATCTTCACCGGGTTCACGATGTCGGCGACCAGCACCAGCAGCGTGAAGCAGATGAAGATCCCGGCGACCACATAGGCGACGGGCATGAGCTTCGCCACGTCGAAGGGTCCGGGGTCGGGCCGTCTGAAGACCTTGGCCACATTGCGGCGCAGGGATTCCCAGAGCGCGCCCGCGATGTGCCCGCCGTCCAGCGGCAGCAGGGGCAGCATGTTGAAGAGGAACAGGGAGAGGTTGAAGCCGGCCAGCAGGAACAGCATCATCGCGATCTGGTTCTGCGCCGGGACGTCGAGGTTCATCACCTCGCCGCCGATCCGTGCCGCGCCGACCACGCCGACCGGTGAGTCGTCGGCCCGCTCGCCGTCGCCGAACGCCGCGTCGAACAGGTCGGGGATCTTGGAGGGCAGGGCGATGATCGAGTCGACGCCGTTCTCGATCATGTCTCCCATGCGGACGACCGAGTCGCCGAAGGAGAGCGGCAGGATCTCCGTCCTGGCCGCGAAACCGAGATATCCCGCGTTGACGTACTGATCGGGGACGACCTCGCCGTCGGCGTCCTTCTTGGCGACGGCGTTCTTCTTCAGCACGGCGTTCAGGGTCTGTTCCTGGCCGTCGCGCTGCACCGTGATGGTGGCGGGACCGATCGTCCTGCGGATCTGGTCCGAGAGCGTGGCCCAGTCGTCGATCTTCTGCCCGTTGAAGGCGACGATCGTGTCGCCCTCCTTGAGCCCCGCCGCCTTGGCGGGCGAGACCGGGTCGGAGGTCTTGCAGGTGTCGCGGTTCTCGCTCTGCGCGATCACGCACTGCTGGACGCCCGCGACCTCGGTGGTCTGCGTCTGGAAGCCGAAGGTCATGGCCACGCCCATGAAGATCGCGACGGCGAGCACGAGGTTCATGAAGGGCCCGGCGAACATCACGATCACGCGCTTCCACGGCTTGCGCGTGTAGAAGAGCCGCGTCTCGTCGCCCGGTTCGAGCTCCTCGAAGGCCGCGGACCTGGCGTCCTCGATCATGCCGCGCCAGGGAGAGGTGGAACGCGCTTCGATCCGGCCGTCGGGCCCCGGCGGGAACATGCCGATCATGCGGATGTAGCCGCCCGCGGGGATGGCCTTGATGCCGTACTCGGTGTCGCCCTTCTTGCGCGACCAGATCGTCGGGCCGAAGCCGACCATGTACTGGGGCACCCGGATGCCGAAGAGCTTGGCCGTGGACAGGTGGCCCAGTTCGTGCCAGGCGATCGAGAACAGCAGACCCACGGCGAAGATGGCGATCCCCAGGATCGTCATCAGAATCGTCGTCGTACTCATACGTGCGCCTCCGCTGTCGCTTCCGCCGAGAGCTCCCGGGCCCTGGACCGCGCCCAGGCCTCCGCTTCGAGGACGTCCGCGACCGTCAGCGAAGTTCCCGTGGCGGGGGTGCCGTGTTCGGCCACCACCGCTGTGACCGTATCCATGATGCCGTTGAAGGGCAGGCGGCCCGCCAGGAACGCGTCCACGCACTCCTCGTTGGCCGCGTTGAACACGGCGGGTGCCGTGCCGCCCAGCGTGCCCACATGGCGGGCGAGCCCGACGGAGGGGAAGGCCTCGGTGTCGAGCGGGAAGAACTCCCAGCTGGAGGCGGTGGTCCAGTCGAAGGCGGGGGCCGCGTCCGGGATCCTCTCGGGCCAGCCGAGACCGATGGCGATGGGGCCCCGCATGTCGGGCGGGGTCGCCTGGGCGAGGGTGGAGCCGTCGGTGAACTCCACCATGGAGTGAACGTACGACTGGGGGTGGACCACGACCTCGATCCGGTCGAACGGGATGTCGTAGAGAAGGTGTGCCTCGATGACCTCCAGCCCCTTGTTGACCAGGGTCGCGGAGTTGACCGTGATGACCGGTCCCATGGCCCAGGTCGGGTGCGCGAGTGCCTGCTCCCGGGTGACGTCGGCGAGCTCGCCGCGCGTACGTCCGCGGAACGGGCCTCCGGACGCGGTCACGACGAGCTTGCGGACGTCGGCGCGTGTCCCGGCGGCGAGCGCCTGGAAGAGCGCGGCGTGCTCGGAGTCGACCGGGATGATCTGGCCGGGGGCGGCGACGGCCTTCACCAGCGGGCCGCCGACGATCAGCGACTCCTTGTTGGCCAGGGCGAGTGTGCGGCCGGCCTTGAGCGCGGCGAGCGTGGGGGCGAGGCCGATGGAGCCGGTGATCCCGTTCAGCACGGTGTGGCAGTCGCTCGCGGCGAGCTCCGTGGCGGCATCGGGGCCGGCCAGGATCTCCGGGAGCGGCTCCCCCGCCCCGTAGACCTCGCGCAGAGCCTCCCGCAGCGCCGGCACCTTGTCCGCGTCGGCGACGGCGACCGTGCGCACCCGCAGCTGCCGCGCCTGCTCGGCGAGGAGCTGGACCCTGCCGCCCGCGGCGGAGAGCGCGGTGACGCGGAAGCGGCCGGGGTTGCGCAGGACCAGGTCGATGGCCTGGGTGCCGATGGAGCCGGTGGAGCCGAGGATCACCAGATCCCGGCGGCCTACCGCCGCGTCGAAGACACGATGCGGATCGGCGAGGGGTGCGGGGCTGTCGCTCATGACCCCCATTGTTGCCGCATCCGCTGTGTGCGCTGACAGTGCGCCCCCGTCGGGGCGCGCCTCAGGCCTGCCCGGCACGGAATTTCTTCCACTGGGCGGCCGTGACGGCGTCCGGGATGCCTCCGAAGTCGGTGGTGCCGAGGACCTCGCCCCGGAAGGCGAGGGTGGTCGAGCCGGACCGTACGACGGTGAGGTACTCGTGGAGCTTCAGCTTCCCCTTCACGTCGAGGATGGTGAAGCGGTAGGCCTTCACCTCGTCGGCCTCGTCCGCGAAGGCGGGCGGTGTGACGGGTTCGACCTTCTCGTACGTCCCGCGGGCGAACGCCCGCTCCTCGGTGAGACCCCCGGCGCACTCCTCGCCCGCCCTGCCGAGCGAGGCCATGGCCTTCGCCGCCCCGTCGCCGGCGTAGGAGCGCAGGGTCACGTCGACGGTGACACCCCGTAGGTCCGTGGGCTTGTCGACCTTGCGCTGCACCTGGGCGGTGGGCTCGTGGCCGCTGACGTCACCGGCGAGGCTGACGAGCGGCTGGCAGACGGCCGGGGTGGCGGTGTAGGCGTCGCCGATCGGTCCGTCCAGCGTGTACTCGGACGCGGTGAACTCACCGACGCGCTCCCCGTCGGTGAAGGCCACCGCGGTGAGCTGCGCCTCGTCGAGCCCGCCGGCCGGGGAGGCCGGCCGGGAGGCAGCGGGGCTCTTCCCCGCCGTCCCCTTGCCGTCCGCCGGCTTCTCGTCGGCCCCCTCGCCGCATCCGGTGAGGACCGCGAGAGCCATCGCCGCACACCCCACAGCCACGGCACCCCGCCGGCCGGCCGCCCCGTACACCCCGAACATCCCTGCCCCTGTCTCCCGTTGACGAGCCGCGCCCGGTGTCCGTACGTGGCCGAGGCTCGATTGTGCGGCATCCGCCGCTCAGAAACTCGTCTCGATGCCGAACTTCTCCCTCAGCCGCCGCATGTCCGCCACATCGCGCGCGGCCGGTTCGTAGCCCTGGTGGAACAGCGCCTGCCGTTCGGCGGAGAGGCAGCGCACGGTGGTCGTCCCGATGGTGCCCGTGACGAAGCAGGCCGCCGGGTAGCGGAAGGGTTCCCCGGGGTCGAACGAGGACTGGACGGCCGAACCGTCGGCGGCGAACTCCAGCGGGTGCAGGTCGATCTCCGGCCCGGAGAGGTGGCTGAGCACGAAGCGGACGGGACGCTGGTCCAGCGTCTCGGTGTATCCGGCCGACTCCAGGGCCGCCACGACGGCGGCCTCCTGCTCGCGGACGTGCAGGAGGTCGAGATCGCGGTGCTCGCGTGTCTCCGCGCCGAGGAGGGCGTCGATGCCCCAGCCCCCGGCGATCACCACATCGGTGCCCGCCGCGCGCAGCAGGGCGAGGACGGACAGGACGTCGTCACGGGACATCATGCGGATGAAACTAGTGCGGGCCGGTACCGGAGCGCGCGGTCATTCCCCCGCGGAGCTCCGCTCCACGAACGCGGCGAACTCCTCGTGGAAACGGGGGAAGGTCTTCCGCACGCAGCCCGGGTCGTCGTAGCTCATGCCGGGCGTGCGCAGGCCCGTGACCGCGAAGGACATCACGATGCGGTGGTCGCCGTGGGTGGCGATCCGGGTGGGGCGCGGGGTGCCGGGGTGGATCTCGATCCAGTCGGGTCCGGTGCGCACGGTGATCCCCATGGCCCGCAGGTTCTCCGCGCAGGCCTCCAGCCGGTCGCACTCCTTCACCCGGGTGTTGGCGACGTCCTCGATGCGCACGGGCGAGGTGGCGAACGGCGCGATGGCGGCGAGGGTGGGCATCGTGTCGGAGATGTCGCGCATGTTCACCGTGAGGCCGGAGAGCCGCCCGGAGGACCGTACGGTCGTGGAGTCTGCGGTCGTACGGACGTCGGCGCCCATGCGGCGCAGCACGTCGGTGAAGCGCAGGTCGCCCTGGAGCGCGTCGGCGCCGAGGCCGGGGACGGTGACCTCGCGGCCGGTGAGGGCGGCGGCGGCGAAGAAGTAGCTCGCGGTGGAGGCGTCGGGCTCGATGGCGTACGTGGTGGCGCGGTAGCCGCCACTGGGGCCTCCCCTGCCCGAGCGAAGCCGAGAGCTTGGGGAAGGGACGGTGAAGGTGTTCCCCTCGCGGGTGACCTCGACACCGAAGCTGCGCATCATCGCGAGGGTGATCTCGATGTACGGCGCCGAGACGAGCTCGGTGACGTCGATGCGGAGGCCCTCGGCGGTGAGCGGACCGAGCATCAGGAGGGCCGTGAGGTACTGGGACGACTCCCCGGCGTCCAGGGTGAGTTCGCCTCCCTTGACGCCCGACGCCTCGATGGTGAGCGGGTGGTGGCCCTCGGCTCCCTCGTGGCGCAGGTCGACGCCGAGGGTGCGGAGCGCCTCGGTGAGCGGGGCAAGGGGGCGGCGGCGCATCTGCGCGGAGGCGTCGAAGCGGTAGGTGCCGCCGGCCGCGGCGGCGGCGAGCGTCGGCAGGAAGCGCGCGGTGGTGGCCCCGTCGCGGCAGTGGACCTCGGCCTCGGTGACGGAGGGGCCGGAG
Source organism: Streptomyces sp. NPDC002125 (assembly GCF_053593715.1). NCBI lineage: Bacteria > Bacillati > Actinomycetota > Actinomycetes > Kitasatosporales > Streptomycetaceae > Streptomyces > Streptomyces sp. NPDC002125. The sequence goes on from NZ_JBSFDD010000001.1 coordinate 58,160, forward strand.
GGGCGTCCCTCGATGTGCCATCGTCCGGGCTCGCGCGTCACCCCGTATCCGAGGCGGGCCAGCCCTTCGGTGAACCCCTCGGTGTCGTCCGAGTGCAGGGGCCTCAGGAGGGTGGTGGTGCCGTCCGCCGCGGCGGCCAGGAACAGGGCGCGGGCGGTGATGGACTTGGAGCCGGGGATGTCGATGACGGTCACGGGCATCCATTTTGCCCTGCGCCCGGCGTGCCCGCGGGACGCGTCCAGGCAGTGGACGCGTCCCGCGGGGTGGCCGGGTTCAGCGGACGGAACGGTGGACGTTCTCGCCGGTGGCCGGGCCGGGGGTGGCGTCGGCGATCCAGGGGCCGTCGCCGCTGGGGTCGATGACGCCTTCCTCCAGCCAGGTGTAGGTGCCGGAGAGGACACCGTCGACGACGCGCCTGTCGATGTCGTCGGTGTTGGACCAGAGCCGGCCGAACAGTTCCTCGACCCGGATGCGGGACTGGCGGCAGAACACGTCGGCGAGCTGGTACGCCTCGCGGCCGTGGTCGCCGTCGACCCGCAGGTGCTCGGCCCGGACGCAGGCCGCGCTCATCGCGAAGAGTTCGGCGCCGATGTCGACGATCCTGCCGAGGAAGCCCTGCTTGGTCTCCATGCGGCCCTGCCAGCGGGACATCGCGTAGAAGGTGGAGCGGGCCAGCTTGCGGGAGGCGCGCTCGACGTACCGCAGGTGGGTGGAGAGGTCGGGGTGCCCGGGGACACGGAACTCGCCGTAGGCACTGGGCCGCTGGCCGGGGCCGCTGACCAGCTTGGGGAGCCAGCGGGCGTAGAACCCGGCGGCGTTGGCGCCTGCCCGTGCCTTGTCGGAGAGCGGCTTGTCGGGGTCGATGATGTCGCCCGCGACCTTGAGGTGGGCGTCGACGGCCTCGCGGGCGATCAGCAGGTGCATGATCTCCGTGGAGCCCTCGAAGATCCGGTTGATCCGCATGTCGCGGAGCATCTGCTCGGCGGGGACGGCGCGTTCGCCGCGGGCGGCGAGCGAGGCGGCGGTCTCGAAGCCGCGTCCGCCACGGATCTGGACGAGTTCGTCGGAGATCAGCCAGCCCATCTCGGAGCCGTACAGCTTGGCGAGGGCGGCCTCGATGCGAATGTCGTTGCGGCTCTCGTCGGCCATCTGCGAGGAGAGGTCCACGACCGCTTCGAGGGCGAAGGTGGTGGCGGCGATGAAGGAGATCTTCGCGCCGACCGCCTCGTGGCGGGCGACGGCCCTGCCCCACTGCTCGCGGACGGCCGACCATTCGCGGGCGATCTTCAGCGACCACTTCCCCACGCCGACGCACATGGCCGGCAGCGAGAGCCGGCCGGTGTTGAGCGTGGTGAGGGCGATCTTGAGACCGGCGCCCTCGGGGCCGATCCGGTTGGCCGCGGGGACGCGGACCTGGTGGAAGCGGGTCACGCCGTTCTCGATGCCGCGCAGGCCCATGAAGGCGTTGCGGTGCTCCACGGTGATGCCCGGGGAGTCGGCCTCGACGACGAAGGCGGTGATGCCGCCCTTGTGGCCCTCGGACTCCGGGACACGGGCCATGACGACGAGCAGGTCGGCGACGACGCCGTTGGTCGTCCAGAGCTTCACACCGTCCAGGACGTAGTCGTCCCCGTCGGGCACGGCCGCCGTCGCGAGCCGGGCCGGGTCGGACCCGACGTCGGGCTCGGTGAGGAGGAACGCGGAGATGTCCGTGCGCGCGAGGCGGGGCAGGAAGGCGTCCTTCTGCTCCTGCGTGCCGAACATCTTCAGCGGCTGCGGTACGCCGATGGACTGGTGGGCGGAGAGCAGCGCGCCGATCGAGGGGTTCGCCGAACCGGCCAGCGCGAGCGCCTTGTTGTAGTACACCTGCGTCAGGCCGAGGCCGCCGTACTTGGTCTCGATCTTCATGCCGAGTGCGCCGAGCTCCTTGAGGCCCTCGATCACCTCGTCGGGGATCTTCGCCTCGCGCTCGATGAGTGCGCCGTCGACCCGGTTCTCGCAGAAGTCGCGCAGCCGGGCGAGGAAGGCCTCGCCGCGCCGTACGTCGTCCGGGGCGGGCTGGGGATGGGGGTGGATCAGGTCGAGCCGGAAGCGTCCGAGGAAGAGTTCCTTGGCGAAACTCGGCTTGCGCCAGTCCTGTTCGCGGGCGGCCTCGGCCACCTGCCGGGCTTCGCGCTCGGTGACCTTGGGGGCCTGGGGGATGTCGGATGGGGCGGACATGAGGAGCTCACCTCGCCGCGAGTCGGGATATGGGTCGGGCCGTACGCGTGCCGATCGGTGTCACTTGTCCGTATCTACCCGATCCGCACAACCCCCACCACCTCTGCGGCGGCTCCGGGACGGTCCGCGCCGGCGGCCGGGGCCCGGGACGGTGGCCCCGCCCGTTCCCCGGCACGGCGGGAACCGCTGCGCCGGTCGGGCGACCTCGCCGCCGCCGCCCGCCGCCCCGGAGGACCGGTCCCCCGGTGCGGCGTGCGGCGGCGCCGGGGCACGTGAGCGCCTGCCCGGTCCTCGCCCTCAGTCGAAGACGTAGGTGGTGCCGAGGACCGCCGCGTGCTCCAGCACGTCCTCCAGGGGATCGTCGATCTGCCCTGTCTGGATGAGGCCCACTCGGGGCGCGTTGTGGGAATGGTTGTGCGTCTCGTCGGCGTGGGCCGCCCCGGCGGACAGCCCGAGGGCCATCAGAGCGGCGCCGCACGCGGCGGAGCCTCGGAACAGTGACGGCGTCCGGTATGACTTCACGCTGTGACCTCGTCTTCTTCTCATCGGATGTGTCCGTCCGCTCGCCTCAACCGCTGAACGGGCCCCAGGTCACGCAAGATCATCCGTCGGTGGACGGATCGCCTCGCTCGCGTGCCCGTCCCGGGCTCCGGCCGGTTGTGCGTGTCCCGGCCGTGGCCGGGCGGCGGGCTACGGAGCCGGCGTGTACTGGACCACGACGTCCTCGCAGGGGCCTTCGGCGAGCACCTTCAGCGCCTCCATCTCCGTGTTGTCGGCGGTGAGCTGCCAGCGGAGCTTCGTCGCCACCCACTCGCCGGCGTAGCGGCAGTGGGCCTCCGGCACCGGTGGCAGCCAGTCCGCGGGGCCCCGGTCCGCCCTCTGCCGGTTCGTGCGAGCGGTCACCGCGGCCAGCGACGCCGCCGCCCCCTGGTCGTTCGCGTACGCCTCGCGCCGGGCGGCGGTCCACGCCGACGCGCCGGAGCCCCACGCCTCCACCGGGGGCACCGTGTGGATCACGTCCACGGCCGAGGAGCCGGTCACCTTCTGGCCGTCGTGGTACGAGACCCACGCCCCGCCGGTCAGCGTGCATCCGGCCCCCACGGCGGGGGCCTCGACCGCCTCGGAGAGCAGCACCTCGTTCCGGGTGTCGCAGCCGTCGGAGGGGAGGTCACCCTCCGTCCAGTGCTTGAAGGCGGACGGCGTCCAGCCGGTGCGGTTCTCCTCGACGACCTTCACCAGGCCGACGGCGTCGGCGAGCGTGGTCACGACGGCGGGCCCCGGGGCGGGGGCGGCCTGCGCCGGGGCGCCGGCGACGAGAGGGACCAGGGCGAGGGCGGGCACGGAGCCGCGCAGGAGGTTCTTGATCACCTTCGCGTTCTACCGGCCTGGAGGCCCCCGCCGGACGACCGGCGGCCCTCCCTCACCCGCACGGGCGTGGACGTTCACCGCAGGAACGATTCGCGCTCGCGGGCGGCAGCGGTGGACGACAGCGCGGACCGCACCTGAAGGCCCGCCGGGGCGGCAGGGGGCCCGGCCCGGTGCGGGGAAAACGACAGAACCGGTCTGAGCCCCCGCACAGTGGGCTCAGGCCGGTTCTGTGGGCGCCGTGGACTACAGGGCCAGGCCGGTGAGGACGAGCACCCGCTCGTAGGTGTAGTCGTCCATGGCGTAGCGGACGCCCTCGCGGCCCACTCCGGACTGCTTGGCGCCGCCGTAGGGCATCTGGTCGGCGCGGTAGGAGGGCACGTCGCCGATGATCACGCCGCCCACCTCCAGGGCGCGGTGGGCGCGGAAGGCGGTCTGGAGGTCGTGGGTGAAGACACCTGCCTGGAGGCCGTACTTGGAGGAGTTGACGGCGGCGAAGGCCTCGGCCTCTCCGTCGGTCCTCTGCACGTACAGGACCGGGCCGAAGATCTCCTCGCAGGCGAGCGTCGTGGTGTCCGGGAGGTCGGTGAGGACCGTCGGGGCGTAAGTGGCCCCGTCGCGCTTGCCGCCGGTCAGCAGCGTCGCTCCGGCGGTGACGGCCTCGTCGACCCAGGACTCGACCCGGCGGGCGGCGTCCTCGCTGACCAGGGGGCCGACGTCGGTGGCCGCGTCGGAGGGGTCGCCGGTCACCAGGGCCTCGACGGCCGCGACGATCTTCGGGACGAGCCGGTCGTACACCGAGGCGTCCGCGATGACGCGCTGCACCGAGATGCAGGACTGGCCGCCCTGGTAGTTGGAGAAGGTCGCGATGCGGGTCGCGGCCCAGTCCAGGTCCTCCTCGGAGGACCAGTCGCCGAGGACGACGGCCGCGCCGTTGCCGCCGAGCTCCAGGGTGCAGTGCTTGCGCGGCACCGACTCCATGATCGAGTAGCCGACCGGCCCGGATCCGGTGAAGGAGATGACCGGCAGCCGCTCGTCCTGGACCAGCGCGGGCATCTTGTCGTTGGGGACGGTCAGCACGGACCAGGAGCCCGCCGGGAGGTCCGTCTCGGCCAGCAGCTCGCCCAGGATCAGGGACGAGATCGGGGTGGCCGGGGCGGGCTTGAGGATGATCGGGGCGCCGACGGCGATGGCCGGGGCCACCTTGTGGGCGCTCAGGTTGAGCGGGAAGTTGAAGGGTGCGATGCCGAGGACGGGCCCGCGCGGGAAGCGCCGGGTCAGTCCGAGGCGGCCGGTGCCGCCGGCGTCCGTGTCCAGTCGCTGGGCGTCTCCGCCGTTGAAGCGGCGGGCCTCCTCGGCGGCGAAGCGGAAGACGGAGACGGCGCGGCCGACCTCGCCGCGGGCCCACTTGATGGGCTTGCCGTTCTCGGCGGAGATCAGCTGGGCGATCTCCTCGGTGCGCTCGGTGAGGCGGCGTACGACGTGGTCGAGGGCGGCGACCCGCACGTGCGCGGGGGTCGCGGCGAACTCCTCGCGCACGGCGTACGCGGCGGCGACGGCCTCCTCGACCTGGGCGTCGGTCGGCACGGCGACCGTACCGACGAGACGGCCGTCGTACGGGTTGGTGACGTCGAAGCTGTCCTCGCCGGTGGCCTGGCGGCCGGCCAGCCAGAAGGCGTGGGTGGAAGTCATGGCGGTACCGGCCCTTCGGGGGTGGTGAACACGATCGCCGGGCGCCGCGCGGGCACCCTTCGGCCCCACCGTAGGGCGGCCCGGGGCGGATGAGGCTTGTCCGCCGTGGAGTGGAGCGGGAATCCGGTGCGCCGGTTTGTCGTAGCGGGTCCGGGGTCCGGTACGCCGGTCCGTCGAAGCGCGCCCCGGAGTCCGGTACGCCGGTCCGCCGCAGCGGGGTCAGGGTCGTCACGTCCCCGAGGAGGCGGCCGTCGCCTTCAGGGCGAGCCAGAGCTCCATCCGGACGTCCGGGTCGTCCAGCGAGCGGCCGAGGATCTCCTCGACCCTGCGCATCCGGTAGCGCAGGGTATGGCGGTGGACGCCGAGGTCGGCGGCGGCGGCGTCCCATTGGCCGTGCCGGGAGAGCCATGCGCGCAGGGAGGCGACGAGGTCGCCCCGGCCCTTCGCGTCGTGTTCCTGGAGGGGACGGAGCATCCCGTCGGCAAACGCCCGTACGGCGTCGTCGGCCAGCAGCGGCAGGACGGAGCCGGCGGCGAGCTCCTCGTGCTCGACCAGGACGCGGCCCCTGCGGCGGGCCACGGAGAGTGCCTGCTCGGCCTGTTTGTACGCGGCGGAGACGGCGACGGGGCCGGAGGGCGCGGACAGGCCGATGACCACCTCGCCGTCATCGGCGGCGGTCTCGAGAGGGGGGCGTTCGTCCTCGGTCCGGGCGGCGTGGGCCGCACAGGCCGCGACCGCCGCCCCGCCGTCGGCGGCCAGGACCACGAGGCGCTCCCCCTCGGGCACCATCAGCAGCGTCTCGCCGGAGCGGGACGCCGCGGCCTCCATCGCCTCGCCCAGCGGTTCCGTCCCGGCCGGGGCGGACGCCTCGGCGATCAGGAGCCGGAAGGGCGCGTCCAGCAGGCCGCCGTACAGGTCCCCGGCGACGGCCCTGGCGTGGCCGGACTCCCCCGCGAGCAGCATCCTCAGGACGGCCGCGCCGAGGCGCTGCTCCGCGCCCTGGAGCGAGCGGGAGCGTGCCGTGGTCAGGGTCAGCAGGGCGACCGCCGAGTGCACGGCGTACCGCTCGGCGGTGCCGAGCGCCGCCCCGGTGCCGACGGCCAGCGCGCCGCGGGCGCGGTGGCCGGTGCCCAGGGACTGGAGCTCGACCCGGTCGTCGCTCTCGCTGTCGCCGACGACGGCGCTGGCCGGGGCCGGGCGCTCCCGCAGGCGCTCCACGTCGGGCGTGAGCCGGGCGGCGCGGCGGGCCGCCCATTCGGGCGCCGCCGCGACGACGGCGCCCGAGGAGTCGTAGAGCGCGGCCCAGCCGTCGACGTGCGCGGCGAGACGGGTGAGGAGCGCCGTGGGGCCGTCCCCGGCGACCGCCGCGCGGGTCAGCTCCCGCTGCGCCTCGAATCCGGCCGTGACGGATCTGTACTGCTCGGCGGCGATCGCCGCCGACACCGCCTTGCTGATCGCGAGGAAGGGCGTGCGCCTCGGCACCTCCAGGAGGGGCAGGCCCGCCTCCTCGGCGGCGTCCACGAGCGCGGGCGGGATGTCCTCGTAGGTGACGCCCACACCGAAGCCGATCCCGGCGACGCCCGCGCCGGCCAGCCGTCGCACGTACCGGCGCATGGTGCCGTGGTCCCGGGCGTCGAGGTTGGTCGCCGTGACGAGGAGCAGCTCACCGCCGTCCATGTACGGGACGGGGTCGGCGAGCTCGCTGGCGTGCGCCCAGCGCACCGGCGTGCCGAGCCGGTCGGCGCCCGCCCTGACGGTGAGCTTGAGCGCCGAGTGCTGGAGGAGCGAGGCGAGAGTGAGGGGCATGGGACCGCCGGACCTCTGGAAGTCGGTTGCGCCGCCCCGTACGAACGGCTCGGTTGGGCCGCCCTGTGCGAACGGCCCGATTGCGCGGCCCGTACGGACGGCTCGGTTCTGCCGTCCTTCCGTGGACGGCCCTGTGCGCGACCCCGTACGGATGGCTGGTTTGCGCCGCCCCGTACAGAGGGCCAGGGCCAATTCTGCCAGGGCGGCAGGGTCCCCGTAACCTCGCGCTCAGCCTCCCAGGTCGACCAGGAGGGGCGGCACGTGCTCGCCCTCGACCGTCGTCAGCGACAGGACTGCGTGCCCGGCGGGCAGCTGGTACGCCAGTTCCGAGGCGGACCAGCGCTCCCGCTCGACCCGGCGCACCGTCACGGCGTCCCTGGTCACGGCCTTTCCGGTGACCAGTTTGCGCAGGCCGTGGAGGGCGCGGGTGAACGGCTGGTCCGCGAAGACGGCGTGCTGGGCGACCTCGCGGGTCTCCACCCATTCCTTGCCCCAGACCTCGGCGAAGCGCTTGCCGTCCCAGGTGGTGACCCCGCTGAAGGCCATGCGGCAGCCGACCGCCCCGAGCAGCGCGGTGTGCAGCCCTTCGGGCACGTCGTCGACGGTCCGCAGGGCCAGGACGGCTCCCGCGTTGACCGACCTGAGCCGCCTGATGCCCCGTACGGTCTCCGCGGTGACGGTGTGCGTGGCGTCGTCCAGGACGAGACAGACGAAGAGCGACCGGTCGGCGCGGGCGGCGGCGATCGCCGTGAACTGGGCGAGCACGAGCCGGGTGAGCAGCCGTGAGGCCTCCGCGTGCGCGCGCTCGGGGAGGTCGATCCTGACCCGGAGCGGGAGGTGTTCGAGGGAGCGCAGCGAGAAGGGCCTGGCCTCGTCGCCGGTGGCGAAGAACGGCGCGAACGCGGGCCGGTCCAGCAGCGCGATCCGGTCGGCGAGCACCGGCCCGGGGTCCCCCGGGCCTCCCCGCTGCCTGGCGCGGGCCTCCAGCTCGCGCAGCATCGCCTGGTGCCCGCCCGCGGCGAGGGCCTGCCGTAGGGCGTCGACGGCGGCGGCGTCGCCGTCCAGGAGCTCGCGGAGCGCGGGCACACCGGGGAAGTGGCCGTGGACGGCGCGGTAGGGGCCGAGCAGCTGGGCGAGCACGGTGGCGGCGCGCCTGCTGTCCAGCTGGGCCACGTCGCCGACCAGCCCCTCGGCGAGGACTCCCGCCGCCTCGTCGGGGTCGGTCGTGCCGCCGTAGAGGTCGAAGTCGTGCACGGACGCGGGGTCCCCGATCCGCACCACGACGTCGAAGGCGTCGTCCGGGCCGAGCTCTCCCCCGGCGCCGCCGACGGCGAGGACGGCCGCGCGCCCGGCGAGTGCCTGGAGGGCGAGCGACTCGACGACCGGCCGGACCAGCCGGGCGGACTTGCCCGCGCCCGGCGGGCCGACCGCCAGCAGGGAGGTGCCGAGCAGGGCGGGTTCCAGGGCGATGCCCGATCCCCGGCGCGCGTAGGGGTTGTGCGGGTCGTCGGCGCAGCCGCCGATGCGGACCTGGCCGGTGAGCAGGTCGTGCCGGGCGGTGCGGCGCGCCAGGTCACGGGCGCCCGAGGGGTGCAGGGCCGCGGCGCCGCCGGAGCGCAGCACGGCCTCGGAGAGCGCGGCCAGGCGTTCCGGGTGCGCCCTGCCGACGGTCCAGGCGTGGCGCACACGCGCCACGTCGACGTCGTTCATCCGGCCGAGGCGGACCTCGGCGGCGAGGGTCTCGGCGGCGTCCGTCAGCCCCGCGGCGCGCAGTTCCGGCCACTGCTCGGGGGAGGGGGCGCCCGGGGGCGCGGATGGCACGGGGGGCGCGGAGCCGGTGCCCCTGGCGGGCGAGCCGGCGCCCTTCCCGAGCCGGGTGGCGGCCAGCGCGCGCCACTGGCCGAGGCGCGCGAAGGGCCAGAGCACACCGAGGGCGATCAGTGCGTAGATCACGTTGACCACGGCCTGGCTCTGGTAGATCTCGCCGCCGGCGACCGAGGCGACCAGGATCAGCACGGGGCGCACGAGCGGCACCGCGTCCTTCCAGACGAGGAGCTCGGCGAGGGCCGCCGCGCCGGCGGTCGCGAGCCCGAGAAGGGGCTGCCCCCGGCCGGCGACATGGCGCCGGAAGATCTCGGACCAGTTACCGAGGCGCCCGCAGCCGTAGACGAGGAGGCCGAAGAGGACGGCCTCGTAGACCGTGAGGGCGTCGGCCCCCTCGATCGTCCGGGGCCCGCCGAACGTCCCGGCGTACCACCAGTCGCCTGGGGTGAACAGCTTCAGCGGGACCAGCCGGTAGGGGATGTAGCCGTTGCGCCAGAGGGACCACAGGAGCAGCCCGCTGAGTACGGAGATGAGCACGCCGACCAGCAACGAGCGGTCGGAGACCCCCTCGGGCTTCTCGGGCGGGCGGGGCGTGTGCCCGAACCGCCACACGCCCGGTTCCCGCACGGGGCGCGGGGTGCGCAGCCATTCCTCCAGCCCGCCGTCGGCCGTGGGCGCGGGGCGGGGCCCCGGGGCGTGCGGGGCACGGGTGGGAGGCGGTGGCGCGGCGGGCGGTGGCCCCGCGGGGCGCGGCACCCGGTCCGCGCCCGTGCCGCGTGCGTCGTACGTGCCTTCGGTGTCCATGAACCGCTGCCCCCTGACCAGCCAGGTCCCGCCTTCTGCACGGCCAATCTAGTGCCCGGGCCCGGGGAGTTCAGCCATGCGGCCGGATGACCCGGCGGAGGCGGCGCGCGGGGGCCCCGCGCGGCCATCTGTCCGCGGCGGACAAGGACACGCTCCCACCACTCCCGATCGGAGCATGACCGGCGCCCTCACGCGCTCGTAGCCTGCAGAAACAGAAGCGTCCGAAACACCCCCAGGAGCCCCGCATGTCCGACATCCCGCAGGAGCGCCGCGTCCTCACCGCCATCCCCGGCCCGAAGTCGGCCGAGCTGCAGGCCCGCCGTGTCGCGGCGGTGGCCGCAGGTGTGGGTTCCACCCTGCCGGTCTTCACCGCCCGGGCGGGCGGCGGGATCATCGAGGACGTGGACGGCAACCGGCTGATCGACTTCGGTTCCGGTATCGCCGTGACGTCCGTGGGCGCCTCCGCCGAAGCCGTCGTGCGCCGTGCCTCGGCGCAGCTCGCCGACTTCACCCACACCTGTTTCATGGTCACGCCGTACGAGGGGTACGTCGAGGTCTGCGAGCAGCTCGCCGAGCTGACGCCGGGTGACCACGCCAAGAAGTCGGCGCTGTTCAACTCGGGTGCCGAGGCCGTCGAGAACGCCGTGAAGATCGCCCGCGCGTACACGAAGCGCACGGCGGTCGTCGTCTTCGACCACGGCTACCACGGCCGTACGAACCTCACGATGGCGCTGACCTCGAAGAACATGCCGTACAAGCAGGGCTTCGGGCCGTTCGCACCCGAGGTCTACCGCGTACCGGTGGCGTACGGCTACCGCTGGCCGACCGGTGCCGAGAACGCCGGTGCCGAGGCGTCCGCGCAGGCCATCGACGAGATCACCAAGCAGATCGGCGCGGAGAACGTCGCGGCGATCATCATCGAGCCGGTGCTCGGCGAGGGCGGCTTCATCGAGCCGGCCAAGGGCTTCCTCCCGGCGATCGCGCGGTTCGCCAAGGACAACGGCATCGTCTTCGTCGCGGACGAGATCCAGTCCGGCTTCTGCCGCACCGGCCAGTGGTTCGCCTGCGAGGACGAGGGCATCGTCCCGGACCTGATCACCACGGCCAAGGGCATCGCGGGCGGTCTCCCGCTCTCGGCGGTGACCGGCCGTGCCGAGATCATGGACGCCGCGCACGCGGGCGGCCTCGGCGGCACCTACGGCGGAAACCCGGTGGCCTGCGCGGGCGCGCTCGGTGCCATCGAGACGATGCGCGAGCTGGACCTGAACGGGAAGGCGAAGCGCATCGAGGAGATCATGAAGGGCCGCCTCGCCGAGATGCGGTCCAAGCTCCCGAACGGCGACATCATCGGCGACATCCGCGGCCGCGGCGCCATGATCGCGATCGAGCTGGTGAAGTCCGGCACGAAGGACCCCGACGCCGCCGCCGCGGGCGCGCTGGCCAAGGCCTGCCACGCGGAGGGCCTGCTGGTGCTGACCTGCGGGACCTACGGCAACGTCCTGCGCTTCCTGCCGCCGCTCGTCATCGGCGAGGACCTGCTGAACGAGGGCCTGGACATCATCGAGCAGGCGTTCGCCACCCTCTGATCCGTGCGAACCTCCCGGTGGCCGGGCGGCCCCTGGCCCGGCCACCGGTGAGGGCGTGTGAAGAAGGTGTGCGGGGGCGATGGCGGGATACCGTTGTCGCTTCCGGTGCCTCCTTCCTCTGACGTACGGTTTTCCCAGATGAGAGAAACACCCCGCCCGCAGGGGACTGCGGGTGATGCCGGGCCGGGGCTCCCCCAGCACCGATCCGGCCGTGCCATCGCGCACACCGCTGGAGCTTCGGGCTCCGGGACTCCTCACCGATCGGATGGCCGCCCGCCCCACACCCCCCGGGGCGCGCGGCAAACCGGTCCGACCGGCCACCTCGGAACAATCCCCCCTGTTCCCCGGTGGCCGGTTCTTCTCGTGTCCACGGCCGTGACGATGCTGGTGCTCTTCGCCCTGATCACCTGGCAGGTGCTGGCCGACGGCCCCCTGCTGGTCCCCGACGAGCGGCTCGGCCTGGAGCTGGCGGGGCGCGGCTCCGCCCGGCTCGCCGACTTCTTCGCCGACCTGGGCAATATGCAGGTGGCCGTTCCGGTGCTGGCGTGCGCGGTCCTCTTCGCCTGGTTCCGCCGCGCCCGGCGGGCGGCGGTGTGCGCCGTCCTGGCCATGGCGGCCGTTCCCGCGCTCGTCGTCCCGCTCAAGCTGTGGACGGACCGGCAGGGTCCGCTGACGGAGGCGACGGGCTACTACCCCTCGGGCCACACGACCACCGCGATGGTGGCGTACGGGGCCGCGGCCCTGCTGATCGCCCCGTACACGCGGTGGACATGGGTGACGCCCGCCGCCGCCGTCCTGCTGACGGCGGCGACGAGCGTCGGTCTGGTGCTGCGCGGCTACCACTGGCCGCTGGACGTGGTGGCCGCCTGGTGCCTGAGCGGGATCCTGCTGATCGCCCTGCGGGCGGGGAGCCTTCGGGCGGGCAGCCTTCGGGCGGGCAGCAGGAGCGGTCAGCCGCCGAAGTAGGCGTCGAAGTTCTTCGAGAACTCCCAGTTGTTGAAGCGGTCCCAGTTGATGGACCAGGTCATCAGCCCGCGCAGTCCGCTCCAGGTGCCGTGCGTCTGGTAGGTGCCGCAGTCCGTCTTCTTCGTCAGGCAGTTCAGGGCCTTGGTGACCTCGGCGGGCGAGGTGTGGCCGTTGCCCGCCTGGGTGGACGCCGGGAGGCCGAAGGCGACCTGCTCGGGGCGCAGCGCCGGGAAGACCTTGGTCTGGTCACCGGCGACGGGGAAGCCGGTGAGCAGCATGTCGGTCATGGCGATGTGGAAGTCGGCGCCGCCCATGGAGTGGTACTGGTTGTCCAGGCCCATGATGGAGCCCGAGTTGTAGTCCTGGACGTGCAGCAGCGTGAGGTCGTCGCGCAGCGCGTGGATGACGGGCAGATAGGCGCCGGCGCGCGGGTCCTGGCCACCCCAGGGGCCGGAGCCGTAGTACTGGTATCCGAGCTGCACGAAGAAGGTCTCGGGGGCCATGGTGAGGACGAAGTCGTCGCCGTACTTGGCCTTGAGGGACTTCACCGCGGAGATCAGGTTGACGATGACGGGGGTCGTGGGGCTGCGGAAGTCGGTGTCGCCGGTGTTCAGCGAGAGCGAGTGGCCCTCGAAGTCGATGTCCAGGCCGTCGAGTCCGTAGGTGTCGATGATCTTGGACACGGAGGTGACGAAGGCGTCGCGGGCGGCGGTCGAGGCGAGCTGGACCTGTCCGTTCTGGCCGCCGATCGAGATCAGCACCTTCTTCCCCGCGGCCTGCTTGGCCTTGATGGCGGCCTTGAACTCCGCCTCGGACTCCACGTTCGGGCACTCGGCGACGGGGCAGAGCGAGAAGCGGATGTCGCCGGAGGTGACGGAGGTCGGCTCGCCGAAGGCGAGGTTGATGACGTCCCAGGAGCCGGGCACGTCGGCCATGCGCGTGTAGCCGGAGCCGTTGGCGAAGCTGGAGTGGAGATAGCCGACGAGCGCGTGGGCCGGGAGGCCCGCGTCACTCCCTCCCCCGCCGCCCGCCGCCGTCGTGACGCTCACCGCCGAGGACTTCGCCGACTCACCGGCGGCGTTGACCGCCGAGACCTGGAAGCTGTACGCGGACGACGCGGTCAGCCCCGTCACGGTCGCCGAGGTGCCGGTGGCGTCGAGGACCTTCGTGCCGTCGCGGTAGACGCGGTAGCCGGTGGCCCCCGCGGATGCCGTCCAGGACAGCGGGACGGCCGACGCGGTGGCCGTGCCCGCCCGCAGCGCGGTGGGGGCGGCGGGCACGGCGACAGGGTCGCCGCCGGGGCCGGTCAGGGTGAGATCGTCGGCGTAGTAGGCCGGGGTGCCGTACCAGCCGTGGGTGTAGACGGTCACCGAGGTGGTCGAGGGGCCGGTCCTGAAGCTGGTGGTGAGCCGCTGGTACGCCCCGGCGGACTGGGTCCAGGTGGAGACGTCGGTGGTCCCGGTGCCGGACGCCCCGAGGTAGACGTAACTTCCCTGCACCCAGGCGCTCAGCGTGTAGGCGGAGTCGGGCTTCACCGTCACCGTCTGGGAGCAGCGGGCGTTGTCGCTGCCCGCCGGTGTCGCCCTGAGTGCCGAAGTGCCGCTGTGCACGGGGGTGCTGACGGCCGCACCGCTGCCGCCGGAGCAGGACCAGCCGTCCAGGCCCGCCTCGAAGCCGCCGTTGCGCGCCAGGTCCACGTCGGCCGCTCCGGCGGCCGGCGCCGTGGCGACCAGCGCACCGGCGGTGAGCAGGGCGGCCGAGAGGACCGCGGTGACCCGGGAGAGACGGACGGGTGGTCTGGATCCGGTGCGTTCCACAACAGCCTCCGTACAGGGGGGAATTGAGTGGTGCACAACATGGTCCAGACCAATCAGGTTGTCAAGACCTCTGGCGGTGCCTCACCCCCCGCCGCCCCGCGCCCCACGGACTGCGGCGGCCTCGTGCAGGGCCAGCTCCAGAAGGGTCGCGTCGGTGAGCGTGCCCGAGCCGTCCGGCAGGATCAGCCACCGCACCCCGCCCACCGTGCTGCCCGGCCGGGGGACGATGATCCAGGTCCCGGTGCCGACTCCCCGGATGCCGGTTCCGACCCAGCGGGCGGCCGTGCCCGGGGGCACGAAGAAGCCCATCCGGGAGTCGCCGAAGTCCGCGAGGACCGGTCCCGGCCGGTCGAGGAGACGGGTGAGCACATCGAGCGTCGGATAGCCCAGCTCCGCCGGGACGATCAGTACGTCCCAGCGCTTCCCGGCGGGAAGGAGCGCCATTCCCTGAGGGTTGCGCGCCCACTCCCTCCGGCAGGCACCCGGATCCGGTGCCACCGACACGAGCCATGTGATCGCGGCTTCCGCCCCCGTGCGGGCCATGAGCTGCCTCCCTCTCCTGCGGGCACCGGCAGGGTTCCGCCGGTGCTTCCGAGGGAGAGAGAGCGCGGGGGCCGGATCATGACGCGGGTCGGGCGGACGGGTTGGAGTGACGCCGGTCACTTCGGTTCGGCGGGGGCCACCGGCCCATTCCCCGGGGGGAATTGTCCGTCGCCGCCGGGCGCCGCAGGATCTTGTCCCGGACCACTCACCCGGCAGCGAGGAGACGCAGATGACCGAGATCGACGCGCAGCACCTGGCCGACCGCTACATGGCTCAGTGGACGGAGCCGGACACGGCCGGACGACGCGCGGCCATCGAAGGGCTGTGGGCCGAGAACGGCACCCACATCCTCCGGCCGCCCGTGGAGATCCGGGAGATCGCCGAGGAACTCGGCTTCGCGCACACCACCCTGGAGGCCCGGGGCTACGACGCGATCGAGTCCCGGGTGGCCCGGAGTCACGAGCAGTTCGTCGAGAAGAAGGGGTTCACGTTCAGACGCTGCACCGATGCGATGCGTCTCCACGGCGTCGTCCGGTTCGGCTGGGAGACGGTCGACGCGACCGGCGAGGTCGTGGGCGGCGGCTCGGAGATCCTGGTCCTGGACGACGACGGCCGGATCGAGACCGACTACATGTTCCCCGGGGCCTGACCGGCAGCGGCCGGCGCGATCGGTCCGGCGGCCGCCCGGAGCGCCTCGGCCGTCTCCTCGTCGGCGGGCAGGAACGCCTCGAGCTTCAGCTCGGCGAGCGCCACGTCGACGGCGGTGGCGAAGGTCGTCACCGTGGTCATCAGGCGCAGTTCACCGTGCGAGGACCGCAGCCGGAGCGGAACGGCGAAGCCGAGCTGCCCCGAGGACGGCCCGAGTCCGGGGACGTAACCGGAGAGCTCGTCGCGCAACTCCCGCTGGTGGCCGAGGCGCGCCAGGATGTGGCGCGCCCACTCGGCCAGGTTGCGGATGCGGGGCGCGACACCGTCGGGGTGCAGCGCGAGACGGTAGATGTTCGTCCCCGGGCCGACCAGCTCCGGGGCGGCGCCCTCGGAGACCAGGTCGAAGGCGGTGTTCGCGGCGATCAGGTCACCCCGCCGGTCCACGACCAAGGCCGGGTAGGGCAGATAGCCGCGGAGGATGTGGTCGATGGCCGTACGGACGGGGGCCAGGACCGGGTCGTCCAGCGCGCTCTCGGGGTAGACCGGCGCGTAGCCCGCTGCCAGCAGCAGTTCGTTGCGTTCCCGCAGTGGCAGCTCCAGCGACTCGGTCAGCCGCACCACCATGTTCCGGCCGGGGACCGACCGGCCGGACTCGATGAAGCTGAGGTGGCGCTGGGTCGTGCCCGCCCGCAGCGCCAGGTCGAGCTGGCTGACGTGCAGGCGGGTACGGCGTTCGCGAAGCGCACGGGGAAAGTCCACGCGTCTGTTGTAGCCGTGGGGCGGCCCGCAGAACCATTCCTTTCGGGGAATGACCGCCCCCGGCCGCCGGCCCGGCCCCGCTCAGCTGTCGAAGCCGAGCCCCAGCCGGTCCATGGTCCGCAGCCACGCGTTCCGGTGCCCGCCATGGCTGTCCGCCCAGGCCAGAGACCGCTTGGTGAGCTCGATCCCGGTCCAGGCGAACGGTTCGGGCGGGAAGGGCATCGGCTTGGAGCGGACCATGCCCAGCGCGGTCCGCCCGGTCTCCCGCCCCGAGAGGAGGTCGAGCATGACCTCGGCTCCGAAACGCGTGGCTCCGACGCCCAGTCCGGTGTACCCGGCGGCGTAGGCGACCCGCCCTCGAAGGGCCGTACCGAAGAAGGCGGAGAAGCGGGAACACGTGTCGATCGCGCCGCCCCAGGCGTGGGTGAAGCGCACTCCGGACAGCTGCGGGAAGCACGCGAAGAACTGCCCGGCGAGCTTCAGGAAGGTCTCCGGGCGCTGGTCCAGCGAGGAGTCCAGCCGGCCGCCGTACGGATAGACGGCGTCGTAACCGCCCCACAGGACGCGGTTGTCGGCGGAGAGCCGGAAGTAGTGGAACTGGTTGGCGCTGTCCCCCAGCCCCTGGCGGTTGTGCCAGCCGACCGAGGCGAGCTGGTCCGCGCTGAGGGGCTCCGTCATCAGCGCGTAGTCGTAGACCGGGACCGTGTACGGGCGCACCCGCCTGACCAGCGACGGGAAGACGTTCGTACCGAGTGCGACATCCCGGGCGGTCACTCTGCCGTACGGGGTACGCACCGCCGTGCCCGCGCCCGCCCGGGCGAGGCCGAGGCCCGGGGTGCGCTCGTAGATCCGTACGCCGAGGCCGATGCACGCTGCTTTGAGGCCCCAGGCGAGCTTCGCCGGGTGCAGCATGGCGACACCGCGCCGGTCCAGCAGTCCGCCCAGGAACGTCGGCGAGTCGACCTCCGCGCGCACCTGGTCGCGGTCCAGGAACTCCAGCTCGCCGAGGCCGAGTTCCCGGGTCCTGCGGTGCCAAGCCCGCAGTTCGTCCAGCTGGTGGGGCTGGGTCGCCACGTCGATCTCGCCGGTGCGCTCGAATTCGCAGTCCAGCGAGTAGCGGGCGACGGTCTCCTCGATGGCGTCGAGGTTCCGCGCGCCCAGCTCCTCCAGCTTCCCGATCTCCTCCGGCCAGCGCTCCACCCCGTTGGCCAGGCCGTGCGTCAGGGACGCGGCGCAGAATCCGCCGTTGCGGCCGGAGGCGGCCCAGCCCACCTCGTGCCCCTCGATGAGGACGACGTCGCGCCCGGGGTCCCGTTCCTTGGCGAGCAGCGCGGTCCACAGCCCGCTGTAGCCGCCGCCGACGACCAGCAGGTCGCAGCGCTCGTCCCCGGTGAGCGCGGACAGCGCCTCCGGCTTTCCGGGGTCGTCGAGCCAGTACGAGAGGGGACGTGCGTCGGAGAGTGAGTGTGCGGCAGTACGCATGGCATCCGGGGCCATGGCTTCCAACTCCTTCGGGTGCTATTTTCCCGCGTTGCTCTTCCGCCGGTTCGCGATGAGCTGTCCGGCGAGGACCACCGCCACGGCGATGACGAACATGGCCGTACCGATGACGTTGATCTGCACGGGCGTTCCGCGCTGGGCCGATCCCCAGACGTACATGGGGAAGGTCACCGTGGTGCCCGCGTTGAAGTTGGTGATGATGAAGTCGTCGAAGGAGAGCGCGAAGGCGAGCAGCGCTCCCGCGGCGATGCCGGGGGCGGCGATCGGGAGGGTCACCCTGAGGAAGGTCTGCACGGGGCCCGCGTAGAGATCGCGGGCCGCTTCCTCCAGCCTCGGGTCCATCGACATCACGCGTGCCTTGACCGCCGTCACCACGAAGCTGAGGCAGAACATGATGTGGGCGATCAGCACGGTCCAGAAGCCGAGTTCGGCGCCCAGGTTGAGGAAGAGCGTGAGCAGTGAGGCCGCCATGACGACTTCGGGCATGGCCATCGGCAGGAAGATCAGCGAGTTGATCGCGCCGCGTGCGCGGAAGCGGTAGCGGACCAGCGGGAAGGCGATCATCGTGCCGAGCAGGGTGGCGCCGGCCGTCGCCCAGAAGGCGATCCGCAGCGAGAGCGAGAGCGAGCCGCAGAGGTCCGCGACACCGCAGGGGTCCTTCCAGGCGTCGAGGGAGAACTCCTGCCAGGCGTAGTTGAAGCGCCCGTTGGGCCGGTTGAGGGAGAAGACCATCACGACGACGTTCGGAAGGATCATGTAGGCGAGGGTCAGCAGACCCGCGATCACGACCAGGTTCCGGCGGACGATACGGAGTACGGGCATCAGACCAGGTCCTCCGTACCGGAGCGGCGGATGTAGACGGTGACCACGAGAAGGACGACCGCCATGAGGATGAACGAGAGCGCGGCGGCCGTCGGATAGTCCAGGACCCGCAGGAACTGGGTCTGGATGACGCTGCCGACCATCTTGGTGTCGGTGGAGCCGAGGAGTTCCGCGTTGACGTAGTCGCCGCTCGCGGGGATGAACGTCAGCAGGGTGCCGGAGACGACACCGGGCATGGACAGCGGCAGGGTCACCTTGCGGAAGGTGGTGGCGGGCGTGGCGTAGAGGTCGCCCGCCGCCTCGTGCAGCCGGCCGTCGATCCGCTCCAGCGAGGTGTAGAGCGGCAGGATCATGAAGGGCAGGAAGTTGTACGTCAGTCCGCAGACGACGGCCATCGGGGTGGCCAGGACCCGGTTGTTCTCGGTCCAGCCGAGCCAGCCGGTGACGTCCAGGACGTGGAGGGTGTTGAGGACGTCGACGACGGCGCCGCCGTCCGCGAGGATCGTCTTCCAGGCCAGCGTCCGGATCAGGAAGCTGGTGAAGAAGGGGGCGATGACCAGCACGAGCACCAGGTTGCGCCACCGCCCGGCCTTGAAGGCGATCAGATAGGCGAGCGGGTAGCCCAGCAGCAGGCAGAGCACCGTGGCGGTGCCCGCGTACAGCAGGGACCTGATGAACTGCGGGTAGTAGTCGGCGAAGGCGTCCCAGTACGTCCGGAAGTGCCAGGTGACCTCGAAGCCCTCCTCCAGCGATCCGGTCTGCACGGAGGTGGAGGCCTGGTAGACCATCGGCAGCGCGAAGAAGACCAGCAGCCAGAGGATGCCGGGGAGCAGCAGCCAGTAGGGGACGAGCCGCCTGCGGGTGGACGGCTTGCGGATCTCCGCCTCCACGGGGGGCGCCGGCGGCGCCTCGGTGACGCTCACGCCGCCTCCTCCAGGACTTCCGCGCCGGCGCTGATGTCCTGGTCCGCGTCGAGTCCGAAGGTGTGCTCGGGGTTCCAGTGCAGGACGACCTCGGCGCCGGGGACGAGCCGGCCGTCGCGTTCGATGTTCTGCTCGTAGACCTGGAGCGCCTGGCCGGCGGGGCTCTCGACGACGTACTGGGTGGAGACGCCGATGAAGCTGGAGTCGGTGATGCGGCCGGTGACCCTGTTGCGGCCGTCGGGTATCGCGTCCGCGTCCTCGGCGTGGGCCAGGGAGATCTTCTCGGGGCGGACCCCGACGAGCAGCTTCCCGCCGCTCGCCGCCGGGGACGCGCACCGGCCGCCGGGCAGCCTGAGCCTGCCGCCGCCCGCCGTGACGACGACGTCCGTGCCGGTGGAGACGATCTCGCCCTCGATGAGGTTGGAGGTGCCGAGGAAGTTGGCCACGAAGGTGGTGCGGGGGTTCTCGTACAGATCGGCGGGGGCGCCGAGCTGTTCGACCCGGCCCCCGTTCATCACCGCGACGGTGTCGGCCATGGTCATGGCCTCCTCCTGGTCGTGGGTGACGTGGACGAAGGTGATGCCGACCTCGGTCTGGATCCGCTTGAGTTCGAGCTGCATCTGCCGGCGGAGCTTGAGGTCGAGCGCGCCGAGCGGCTCGTCGAGGAGGAGGACCTGGGGGTGGTTGATGAGCGCGCGGGCCACGGCGACGCGCTGCTGCTGCCCGCCCGAGAGCTGATGCGGTTTGCGGTGGGCGAAGTCGCCGAGCTGGACGAGGTCCAGCATCTCGCCGACCTGCTTCTTCACGGACTTGATCCCGCGTCGGCGCAGTCCGAAGGCGACGTTCTCGAAGACGTCGAGGTGCGGGAAGAGCGCGTAGCTCTGGAAGACGGTGTTGACGGGCCGTTTGTACGGGGGCAGGCCCGTGATGTCCCGGCCGCCGAGCGAGACCGTGCCGGTGGTGGCGTCCTCCAGGCCCGCGATCATCCGCAGGGTGGTGGTCTTGCCGCAGCCGGACGCGCCGAGCAGCGCGAAGAAGGAGCCCTGCGGGACGGTCAGGTCGAGGGGGTGCACTGCGGTGAAGGAGCCGTAGGTCTTGCTGATCCCGGTGAGACGGACGTCGCCGCCCTCTGTCTGCTGCTGTGTCATGGGTCGCGGTCCCGGTGGTGTCGGAGGAGATCGGGCGGGGAGCGGGCCGGTCAGGCGCCGATGAGCTTGGCGAACTTCTCTTCGTACGCCGTCTCTTCCTCGGAGCTGAGGGAGCGGAACGCCCGCGACTTCGCGGCCATCGCCTTGTCGGGGAGGATCAGCGTGTTGGAGGCCATGGCCTCGTCGATCTTCGCGAGTTCCGCGGCGACCCCGTCCACCGGGCAGACGTAGTTGATGTACGCGGCGAGCTGGGCGGCGACCGGGAGCTCGTAGTAGTAGTCCATGAGCTTCTCGGCGTTGGTCTTGTGCCGCGCCTCGGCCGGGACCAGCATGTTGTCGCTCGACGTGATGTAACCGGCGGCGGGGATGGTGAACTTGATGGCCGGGTTGTCGGCCTGGAGCTGGATGATGTCCCCCGCCCAGGCCACACAGGCGGCGATGTCGCCCTTGCTCAGGTCCGCGGTGTAGTCGTTGCCGGTGAAGCGGCGTATCTGGTGGGTGTCCACGCCCTTCTGCATCCGGCCGATGGCCGCGTCGAAGTCGGCGTCGTCGAACGTCCCGGGGTCCTTGCCCATGTCCAGGAGCGTCATCCCGACCGAGTCGCGCATCTCGGAGAGGAAGGAGACCCTGCCCTTGAGCTTGGGGTCGTCGAGCAGCTGGGTGACGGAGTCGACCTTCCGGCCGCCGGTCGCCTTCTCGTTGTAGGCGATGACGGTCGGGATGCCGGTCCAGGGGTAGGAGTAGGCGCGTCCCGGGTCCCAGTCGGGCGTGCGGAACTGGGCGGAGAGGTTCGCGAAGGCGTGCGGCAGGTTCGCGTGGTCGAGCTTCTGCGCCCAGCCGAGCCGGATGATCCGCGCGGCCAGCCAGTCGGTCACGATGATGAGGTCGCGGCCGGTGTCCTGGCCCGCGGCGAGCTGCGGTTTGATCTTCCCGAAGAACTCGACGTTGTCGTTGATGTCCTCGGTGTACTTGACCTTGATCCCGGTGCGTTCCGTGAACGCGTCGAGGGTCGGCCGGCTCTTCTCGTCCTCGCTGACGTCCATGTACTCGGTCCAGTTGGAGAAGTTGATCACCTTCTCCTTCGCCGAGTGGTCGTCGGACGCCGCGGTGTCCCCGTCCCGCTTCGCGGGCGGGATGCCGCACGCGCTCAGCGTCCCCAGGCCGCCGAGCGCGAGGGCGCCCATGCCCGACGCCCGCAGGAGGGAGCGGCGGGTGAGCGCGCCCCTGCCGTTGGTGAGGCTGCGCCTCATCGCGGCCAGCTGGGGCGCGGAGAGGCGCTCGGGCTCGTACTGCTCCATACGCGTATGCCCTTCCGGGTGGGTGGGCCGCCGGACGGCGGCCGCTGCTATCGGTCCCCGAAAACGGTGCGGTGCCAGTCCTTCCGGGCCACCGCGGTGTTGTCGTACATGACGTGCTTGACCTGCGTGTACTCCTCGAAGGAGTACGACGACATGTCCTTGCCGAAGCCGCTGGCCCCGTATCCGCCGTGCGGCATCTCGCTGATGATCGGGATGTGGTCGTTGATCCACACGCAGCCCGCCCTGATCTCACGGGTGGCGCGGTTGGCCCGGTAGAGACCGGTGCTCCAGGCGGAGGCGGCCAGTCCGTACGGGGTGTCGTTGGCGAGGCGGATTCCCTCGTCGTCGGTGTCGAAGGGCAGCACGACGAGCACGGGGCCGAAGATCTCCGCGCTGACGATCTCGCTGTCCTGGGCCGCGTCCGTGATCAGGGTGGGCCGGTAGTAGGCCCCGTCGGCGAGTGCGCCGCCGGGGGCCTCGCCGCCGGTGACGACGGTGGCGTGGGCGCGGGCCCGGTCGACGAAGCCGGCCACGCGGTCGCGCTGCTGATGGCTGATCAGCGGTCCGAGGTCGGTCGACGGGTCGAAGGGGTCGCCGAGCCGCACGGTCTCCATGAGGGCGGCGACCCCGCTGACGAACGCGTCGTACAGCGGGCGCTGCACATAGGCACGGGTGGCGGCCGTGCAGTCCTGTCCGGTGTTGATGAGCGATCCGGCGACCGCTCCCTGGACCGCGGCGTCGAGATCGGCGTCGTCGAACACGAGGAAGGGCGCCTTGCCGCCGAGTTCCAGGTGCAGGCGCTTGACCGACCCGGTGGCCAGCGCGGCGACCCGCCTGCCGACGGCCGTGGAGCCGGTGAAGGAGATCATCGCGACATCGGGGTGGCCGACGAGGTGTTCGCCCGCGTCCTCGCCCGCGCCGGAGACGATGTTGACCACGCCGTCCGGGATGCCCGCCTCGGTGGCAGCCTGCGCGAACATCAGCGAGGTGAGCGGCGTGATCTCGGCGGGCTTCAGCACGATGGTGTTGCCGGCGGCGACGGCCGGGAGGATCTTCCAGGCGGCCATCTGGAGCGGGTAGTTCCAGGGCGCGACGGAGCCGATGACCCCGAGGGCCTCGCGGCGGACGTAGGAGGTGTGGTCGCCGCTGTACTCGCCGGCCGACTTCCCTTCGAGGTGGCGGGCGGCACCGGCGAAGAACGCGGTGTTGTCCACGGTGCCCGGTACGTCGAACTCGGTGGAGAGCTTGACCGGCTTTCCGCACTGGAGGGACTCGGCGTACGCGAGGTCCCCGGCCCGCGCGTCGAGTACGGCGGCGAAGCGGTGCAGCGCCTGCGACCGCTCGCCCGGGGTCAGCCCCGACCAGCCGGGGAACGCCTCGCGGGCGGCGGCGACGGCGGCGTCGACATCGGCGGTGCCGGCCAGTTCGTAGCGGTACACCGTCTCGCCCGTCGCGGGGTTCACCACGTCCTGGTGGCGCCCCGATGTGCCGGGGCGCAGCCGTCCGCCGATGTACTGCGCCCCTGTCGCGAAGCGCTCCTGCACCTGGAAGCCGTTGCCCATGAGCTCTCCTCCGCTGCCCCTGTGACCAGGGGCGGCGTAGCTTCTTCTCGAATTGAGTGCCGATCCTGACAGAGGAGACCTCTACCAACAAGTGATTCCGTTGTTTCCTTTTGGTTACGCGACGGAATCTGTCGACGATGTGTCTCGTCGGCACGGAAATCCCTGTACCGGCTGTCAGTGGTGGATGCCAGACTCGGCGGGCATGGAGACGGAATGTGCGGACCGTGACGCGCTCGTGGCACGAGTGGCCCGCGGGGAGCGTGTGAAGTACCTGCCGTTCTGGGGGCATCGGCCCCGCGCGGACGGCAGGCTCGGAGAGAGCTGCCTCAGTCAGTGGTGGCCGTCGCCGTTCACCGTCGATTCGGTGAGCTACGCCTCGGCGGAGCACTGGATGATGGCGGGCAAGGCGCGGCTCTTCGGCGACCGGGAGTCGGAGGAGCGGGCGGTGGCGGCGGGCAGCCCCGCCGCGGCAAAGAAAGTGGGCCGGCTGGTCAGGGGCTTCGACGACGCCGTGTGGCGGCGGGAGCGGTTCGCTCTGGTCGTCGCGGGCAGCGTCCACAAGTTCGGCCAAAACCCGGACCTGCGGGCGTATCTGCTGGGCACCGGCGAGCGGGTGCTCGTCGAGGCCAGCCCTCTGGACCGGATATGGGGCATCGGGCTCGCCAAGGACGATCCGCGCGCCCTGGCCCCGGAGTCCTGGCGGGGGCTGAATCTGCTGGGCTTCGCACTCATGGAGGCGCGGACGCGGCTGCGCGCGGACCACCCGTAGGCAGCCGGGCGCGTGGCCGGCCCGGGGACCTGGGGTCCGGGGCCGGCCACGGGCGGGCTCCGGCGCGGGTCAGCGCGAGGCGCCCACGACCAGCGTGGTGGCGTACGGGTCGTCGTAGTCGTACTCGCTGCTTGTCTCGTCGTTGGCGACGGCCCAGATCAGGAATCCGAGGAAGGCCGCGCTGATGGCCATCGCGATCGATCCCAGGATGATCCCGGCGAGCGCCATGCCCCCGTTGGTCGCCTCGCCCCGCTTGGCGCGGCCCCGGCCGATGATGCCGAAGATCAGGGCGAGGAGGCCCAGGATGATCCCCAGCCCCCACATGCAGAAGCCGACGACCGAGATGATGCCGAGCACCATCGCCGCGACACCCAGCCCGTTGGCAGGTGCCGGCCCCCAGGCCTGCTGGCCCGCGTAGCCGGGGTATCCCGGATAGCCGTAGGCGGCGGACGGGCCGCCGGGCGGGGCGGGGTAGCCGTAGGCGGCGGAGGGCGGAGCGGGAGGGGTCGGGTAGCCGTACTGGCCCGGTCCGTTCGGTGCGGTCGGCGGCGCGGGGACGCCGGGCGGCTGCGCGGGCCCGAAGCCGCCTGCCTGTCCCGGTACGGTCCCGCCGCCCGTCTCCGGGCCGGGCATGGACGTCACCGTGGGCTGGTTGTGCACGGCGGGCGGCGCGGCGTCGGAGGGCTGCTTGCCCAGATCGATCCGCTTCTCCGGCGGCGCCCACGGATCGCGCGGCACGCCCTCGCCGCCGGCCTGAGGTGTGTTGTCTGACATGGGCCTCCCCCATCGTGATCCCGCCCCATGCTACGGCCCGGCCTCCGGCCGCAGAGCCCCGCATACGATGACCGGTGCAGCCGGTGCGCCCGGCCCGAAAAAGAGATCCGGGAGAATCCGATGAACGATCTGCACCCCTTCATCGCGGGGCTGCCCAAGGCCGAGCTCCACGTCCACCACGTGGGGTCCGCCTCGCCGCGCATCGTGGCCGAACTGGCGGCCCACCACCCGGACTCCAAGGTGCCCACGGACCCGGAGGCGCTGTCGGACTACTTCACCTTCACCGACTTCGGGCACTTCATCGACGTCTACCTCTCGGTGGTGGACCTGATCCGCACCCCCGAGGACGTCCGGCTGCTGACCTTCGAGGTCGCCCGGGACATGGCGCGGCAGAACATCCGGTACGCGGAGCTGACCGTCACCCCGTTCAGCTCGACCCGTAGGGGCATTCCCGAGCAGGGCTTCATGGAGGCCATAGAGGACGCCCGCAAGGCGGCCGAGACCGAGCTCGGCGTCGTACTGCGCTGGTGCTTCGACATCCCCGGCGAGGCAGGCCTCGAAGCCGCCGAGGAGACGACCCGGCTCGCCCTGGACCTGCGGCCCGAGGGGCTGGTCTCCTTCGGCCTCGGCGGCCCCGAGGTGGGCGTGGACCGCCCGCAGTTCAAGCCCTACTTCGACCGGGCGATCGCGGCGGGCCTGCACTCCGTCCCGCACGCCGGGGAGACGACGGGCCCGGGGACCGTCTGGGACGCGCTCACCGCGCTGCGGGCCGAGCGCATCGGCCACGGCACCAGCTCCGTCCAGGACCCGGAGCTGCTGGCCCATCTCGCCGAGCACCGCATCGCCCTGGAGGTCTGCCCGACGTCCAACATCGCCACCCGCGCGGTCACGGACATCGACCGGCACCCGATCAAGGAGATGGTCGAGGCGGGCGTCCTCGTCACCGTCAACAGCGACGACCCGCCCATGTTCGGCACCGACCTCAACAACGAGTACGCGGTGGCCGCCCGGCTGCTCGGCCTGGACGAGCTCGGCCTCGCGGCCCTGGCGAAGAACGCGGTGGAGGCGTCGTACCTGGACCCGGCCGGCAAGCGGACCCTGGCCTCCGAGATCGACACGTACACGACGAACTGGCTGAGGACTCCCGGCAGGTGAGCCCCCGCGGTCACAATGGCCCCATGATCACCGACGTCACCGCCGTGGCCCACCGCGGCGATCCCTACCGTGCCCGCGAGAACACGCTCCCCTCGGTCCTGTCCGCCCTCGCCCGGGGGGCGGACGCGGTCGAGATCGATGTCCGCGTCACCCGGGACAAGGTGCCCGTGCTGCTGCACGACTCCACCCTGGAGCGCCTCTGGGGCCATGACATCCGCATCGACCGGATCGGCCACCAGGAGCTGGTGGAGCGGACCGGCGGCGGGGTCCCCACCCTGCGCGAGGTCCTGTCCGCCGCCGGCGGCCGGCGGATCATGGCCGATCTGCCCGGCGCGACCGACGCGTCCGTGCGGGAGATCGTCGGGGTGGTGCGGGAGAGCGGAGCGCCGGAGAGCGTCTACTACTGCGCGAACACCGACGCGATGCTGAAGGTGCGCGCCGCGGACCCGTCCGCGGAGATCGCGCTGACCTGGACGACGCTCGCCCCGCCGCGCGCCGTCCTGCTCGAAGCGGTGCGCCCGCGCTGGCTGAACTACCGCTTCGGGCTGCTGAGCCAGGAGCTGACCGCCCGTATCCACGCCGACGGGCTGCTGGTCTCCGCGTGGACGGCCGACACCCGGCGCACGATGCGAAGGCTCCTCGCGTACGGCGTCGACTCGATCACCACCAACCGGATCGACGCGCTCCGGGCGCAGTTGGCGAACTCGCGTACCCCTGGCGCTTCTTGATCGGTCCGGCATCATGGGCGGGTCCGCACCGTCAGTGATTCCAGGAGCAGAAGTGACCGACCCCGGCCCCCGCACCGCGCCAGCCCGTGTCCGTGCCGACATCGCCCACAACGCCCGGGTGTGGAACTACTGGCTGGGCGGGGCCGACCACTATCCCGTGGACCGTGTGGTCGGCGACCGGGTCACCGGCCTGTATCCCAGCATCGGTGAAGTGGCCCGCGCAGACCGGGCGTTCCTGGGACGGGTGGTGCGCCATCTGGCCGGTGACGCGGGCATCGGCCAATTCCTGGACATAGGCACCGGGCTGCCGAGCGCGGACAACACCCATGAGGTCGCCCAGCACACCGCGCCCGACGCCCGTGTGGTCTACGTCGACAACGACCCGACCGTCCTGGCGCACGCGCGCTCGCTGCTCAGCAGCTCGCCCGAGGGCGCCACGGAGTACGTCGACGCGGACGCCCGGGACCCGCGGCGGATCCTGAGCGCCGCCGAGGGCACCCTCGATCTGCGGCGCCCGGTCGCGGTGATGATGCTCGGCATCCTCAACTTCGTGCTGGACACGGACGAGGCGCGGAGCATCGTGAGGACGCTGATGGACGCGCTGCCCTCCGGCAGCCATCTGGTGCTGACGCATCCCACGCTGGAGCTGGGCGGCGAGGGCAACGAGGAGGCGATGGCCTTCTGGAACAAGAACGCCACCCCGCCGATCACCGCCCGCAGCCGGACCGAGTTCGCCTCGTTCCTGGACGGCCTGGACATCCTGGAACCGGGCATCGTCTCCTGCTCCCGCTGGCGGGCGCCCGCCGTCGCCCGGAACCCCGAGGTGGCGCAGTTCGGCGCGGTGGGCCGGAAGCCCTGAGGGTCAGGCAGGCACCGCAGTCGCCGTCGTGGCAGCCGTCTCCAGACGCTTGATCATGCGGCGCACGACGAGCAGCGGGATGATCCCGAACACTCCGAAGGACATGTCGATGACGGTCCACCAGAAGGGGATGTCCCGGATCGGCCCGCAGATCAGGGCGAGCGGGATGATCCCGGCGCAGGCGATCATGCCGAACTCGATCACCCAGATGTTGCG
Organism: Streptomyces sp. NPDC002125; assembly: GCF_053593715.1. Classification (NCBI taxonomy): domain Bacteria; kingdom Bacillati; phylum Actinomycetota; class Actinomycetes; order Kitasatosporales; family Streptomycetaceae; genus Streptomyces; species Streptomyces sp. NPDC002125. The sequence goes on from NZ_JBSFDD010000001.1 coordinate 85,944, forward strand.
GACCGGGTCACGGTAGGGACCGTAGAACGCGACGGCGATGACGAGGTGGGCGAAGGCCAGCCAGTCGGTGCCGTACAGCACGAAGGGATAGTCCGCGTCGGCCTCGTCGAGGCCGGCCCGCACCCTGCCGATCCACTCGGTCAGCGACGGGAGGTGCTCGGGAACGGGGGAGGCGGAGGAGTTCAACAGGTCCTCGGCCCAGCGGAGTTCGGTGACCAGCGGGAAGGCCGTGAGGCCGCTGAGCACCAGACAGACGATGAAGACGACCAACCACACGCGTATGCGCCGCAAGAGGGCTCGCTCGCTCATGCCCGCAGCGTACGCCCGCCATGAACACGTTCAAATCTGGGGGTACGCGGAACGGCCCCGGACAGGGTCCGGGGCCGTTCCCGCAACTGATGCCGCTTCCGCGGAGGAGCGGTGTCAGTCGTCCAGGGACGTCATGACGTGCTTGATCCGGGTGTAGTCCTCGAAGCCGTACGCAGAGAGGTCCTTGCCGTAGCCGGACTTCTTGAACCCGCCGTGCGGCATCTCCGCGACGAGCGGGATGTGGGTGTTGATCCACACGCAGCCGAAGTCGAGCTTCTTGGACATGCGCATCGCGCGGGAGTGGTCCTTGGTCCACACCGAGGAGGCCAGGGCGTACTCGACGCCGTTGGCGTACTCCACGGCCTGGGCCTCGTCACTGAAGGACTGGACGGTGATGACGGGCCCGAAGACCTCGTGCTGGATGATCTCGTCGTCCTGCCGGAGACCCGAGACGACGGTCGGGGCGTAGAAGTAGCCCTTGTCGCCGACCCGGTGGCCGCCCGCCTCGACCTTGGCGTGTGCCGGGAGCCGCTCGATGAACCCGGCGACCTGGGCGAGCTGGTTGGCGTTGTTGAGCGGGCCGTACAGCACGTCCTCGTCGTCCGGCAGGCCGGTCTTCGTGTCGGCCGCCGCCTTGGCGAGTGCGGTGACGAACTCGTCGTGGATGGACTCGTGGACCATGACGCGGGTGGCCGCCGTACAGTCCTGGCCTGCGTTGAAGTAACCGGCCATGGAGATGCCTTCGACGGCCTTGGCGATGTCGGTGTCCTCGAACACGACGACGGGTGCCTTGCCGCCGAGCTCCAGGTGGACCCGCTTGACGTCCTTGGCCGCGGACTCGGCGACCTGCATGCCGGCCCGTACGGAGCCGGTGATGGAGGCCATCGCCGGGGTGGGGTGCTCGACCATCGCGCGGCCGGTCTCACGGTCGCCGCAGATGACGTTGAAGACGCCCTTGGGCAGGATCCGGCCGATGATCTCCGCGATCAGCACGGTCGACGCCGGAGTGGTGTCGGACGGCTTGATGACCACGGTGTTGCCCGCGGCGAGCGCCGGAGCGAACTTCCACACCGCCATCATCATCGGGTAGTTCCACGGCGCGACCTGGGCGCAGACGCCCACCGGCTCGCGCCGGACGATGGAGGTCAGCCCCTCCATGTACTCGCCGGCCGAGCGGCCTTCGAGCAGCCGGGCGGCGCCCGCGAAGAAGCGGATCTGGTCCACCATCGGCGGGATCTCTTCGGTGCGGGTGAGCTCCAGCGGCTTGCCGGTGTTCTCCGACTCGGCCGCGATGAGGTCCTCCGCCCGCTCCTCGAAGGCGTCCGCGATCTTGAGCAGGGCTTTCTGGCGCTCGGCGGGAGTCACGTCGCGCCAGGCGGGGAAGGCCGCGGCGGCGGCCTTCATGGCGGCGTCGACGTCGGCCTGCCCGGAGAGCGGGGAGGTCGCGTAGACCTCTTCCGTCACCGGGTTGACCACGTCGATGGTCCGCCCGTCCGCGGCGTCCCGGAACTCTCCGTCGATGTAGTTGCGCAGGCGGCGCACCTCGGTGGTCACGGCCACCCCTCCTGTCGGCTGTCCAATGGGTGAGACTTCCACCCTAGACCGTTCGGTGACGCTTTCGACATACCCACCCGCCGATTCCTTCGGATTCAGTCAGATTCAGGCATGCAGACAACGAATTTCATTGATTCAGGCTTGCCAGACAGACGAGTAGCAGTGCACAGTGGGGATGTGGCCAGCCGTAGCGGAGACTCCAGGACCGGGAGCGGATCGGCACCAGCCGTCGATGCCGTGTCCCTCGCAATCATCGAGCAGCTCCAGGAGGACGGACGCCGTCCGTACGCCGCGATAGGCAAGGCCGTGGGCCTGTCCGAAGCGGCCGTGCGCCAGCGCGTCCAGAAGCTGCTCGACCAGGGCGTGATGCAGATCGTTGCCGTCACGGACCCGCTCACCGTGGGACTCCGGCGTCAGGCGATGGTCGGCATCAACGTCGAGGGGGACCTCGACCCCGTGGCCGAGGCCCTGTCGGCCATGGCCGAGTGCGAGTACGTGGTGATGACCGCGGGCTCCTTCGACCTCATGGTGGAGATCGTCTGCGAGGACGACGACCACCTGCTGGAGACGATCAACAAACGCATCCGGGCCATACCCGGTGTGCGCTCCACCGAGAGCTTCGTCTACCTCAAGCTCAAGAAGCAGACCTATATGTGGGGAACCCGATAGCCGTGAGCAAGGACCTCAGCCGTACCGCGTACGACCACCTGTGGATGCACTTCACCCGCATGTCGGACTACGAGAACGCGCCCGTTCCCACCATCGTGCGTGGCGAGGGCACCTACATCTACGACGACAAGGGCAAGCGCTACCTCGACGGCCTCTCCGGCCTGTTCGTCGTCAACGCCGGACACGGCCGGCACGAGCTCGCCGAGACGGCGTACAAGCAGGCGCAGGAACTGGCCTTCTTCCCGGTGTGGTCGTACGCCCACCCCAAGGCCGTCGAGCTCGCGGAGCGACTGGCCCACCACGCCCCCGGCGACCTCAACAAGGTCTTCTTCACCACGGGCGGCGGCGAGGCCGTGGAGACGGCCTGGAAGCTGGCCAAGCAGTACTTCAAGCTCAAGGGCAAGCCGACCAAGTACAAGGTCATCTCCCGCGCGGTCGCCTATCACGGCACCCCGCAGGGCGCCCTGTCGATCACCGGACTGCCCGCGCTCAAGGCCCCGTTCGAGCCGCTGGTCCCCGGCGCGCACAAGGTGCCGAACACCAACATCTACCGCGCGCCGCTGTTCGGCGACGACCCGGAGGCCTTCGGCCGCTGGGCCGCCGACCAGATCGAGCAGCAGATCCTCTTCGAGGGCCCGGACACGGTCGCCGCGGTCTTCCTGGAGCCCGTGCAGAACGCCGGCGGCTGCTTCCCGCCGCCGCCCGGGTATTTCCAGCGGGTCCGGGAGATCTGCGACCAGTACGACGTGCTGCTCGTCTCCGACGAGGTCATCTGCGCCTTCGGCCGCCTCGGCACGATGTTCGCCTGCGACAAGTTCGGCTACGTGCCCGACATGATCACCTGCGCCAAGGGCATGACGTCGGGCTACTCCCCCATAGGGGCCTGCATCATCTCCGACCGGCTGGCCGAGCCGTTCTACCAGGGCGACAACACCTTCCTGCACGGCTACACCTTCGGCGGCCACCCGGTGTCCGCGGCGGTCGGCCTCGCCAACCTCGACATCTTCGAGCGCGAGGGCCTCAACCAGCACGTCCTGGACAACGAGAACGCCTTCCTGACGACGCTCCAGAAGCTGCACGACCTGCCGATCGTCGGCGACGTCCGCGGCAACGGCTTCTTCTACGGCATCGAGCTGGTGAAGGACAAGGCCACCAAGGAGACCTTCACCGACGAGGAGACCGAGCGCGTCCTGTACGGCTTCCTCTCCAAGGCGCTGTACGAGAACGGTCTCTACTGCCGGGCCGACGACCGCGGCGACCCGGTCGTCCAGCTCGCACCGCCGCTGATCTCCGACCAGTCGACCTTCGACGAGATCGAGGGCATTCTGCGCGGCGTCCTGACGGAGGCCTGGACGAAGCTCTGACCGACGGCTCCCGCTGCCGGCGAGAGCCCGCGCGGCAGTCATTTCATACGGTCCGCACGGCCCGGATGCACCCGTTCGAGTGAGAAGGGGAGCATCCGGGCCGCGTACTGTCCCGACACCCCGGTTCGGCTGCCTAGCGTGCCGAGTGACCGATCGGCCTTGACCTCGTTCCCCCATACGGGGGAATGGGAAATCTGATCCGAACCGAGGTGTACGCCATGGTGGCCCCGCCCGACAACGACGTGATCTGGGCACGTTCCCTGCACCACTCCCACAACGGCTCCCCGGGACTCGGCGGTGTCTCCCTCGGCGTCCGCGACGGCGAGATCCTCGCCGTGACCGGGCCGCGAGGGAGCGGCAAGACAACGCTCCTGCACTGTCTCTCCGGCCAGCTGGTGCCCGATCAGGGCGAGGTCTGGTTCAACAGCGTCCCCGTGCACACCATGGGCCCCCGGCTGCGCGAGCAGCTGCGCCGGGACAGATTCGGCTGGATCGCGGCCGAGCCGCAGCTCGTGCCCGAGCTCAACACCTGGGAGAACGCCGCCCTGCCGCTGCTGCTGCGGGGCGTCTCCCACCGGCAGGCGAAGAAGGCGGCCACCGAGTGGCTGGAGCGGCTGGACATCGGCCCGCTCGCCAGGAAGCGGCCCCACGCGCTGCTCCAGTCCCAGCGCCAGCGGATCTCCGTGGCCCGCGCGCTGGCCGCCTCACCGTCCGTGATCTTCGCGGACGAGCCGACGGCGACACTGCACCACGCAGAGCGCGCCCAGCTGCTGCGCACCCTGACCACGGCGGCGCGCTCGCACGGCATCACCGTCGTGCTCGCCACCCACGACCCGGAGGTCGCCGCCCTGGGGGACCGTGTGGTCTCGCTGCTGGACGGCCGCCGCGTCAACACCGTCTCCCTGCCCTCCGCGTCCGATACGGAAGGCCGCTCGGCGTGCTCGCTCTCCGTCTGACCCGCGGCTCGCATCCCCTGGTCCTGATGCGGCGGCTGCTTCTCGCCGCCGCGTCGGCGGGGGTCGGCTTCCTGCTCCTGTGCACCCTGGGATACGCCTCCGGGCACCCGGCACACGCCTCCGGTTCCGTCCTGCGGCTGCTCTGGTGCGCCGTGCCGCTGGCCGCGACCGTCCAGTTCGCGGTCGCCGTCGCGCGTACGGATCCGAGCACGCGTCCGCGGCCCGGTCTCTTCGCCGCCGGTCTCGGGCCGGCACGTCTCTCCCTGCTCGCGGCGATCTCGACGGCGGTGTCCACCACGCTCGGGTCGGTGGTGGCGCTGCTCTTCTTCCTGCATCTGCGCGGCGATCTGACCGGGCTGCCGTTCGACGGGGGCGCGGCCGAGTTCCTGGGCGCGGGCACCCCGCTGCCGCTCGCCGCCGCGCTGATGCTGCTGGCCCTGGTGCCGCTGGCCGCTTCGGCGGCCGGCGGGCTGGCCCTGCGGTCCAGGCAGGTCGCGCCCTCCGAGGCGCAGGAGGCCGAGGACGATCTCGCGCCCGCCCCGGCGCCGACGGGCCTGCCCTGGGGGGTGGCGCTCACGGCGGCCGGACTCGCGGTCGAGGCGTACGCGAGCCGCGGCTCGGCGGGCAGCCCCCTCCCGCTGCCCGGGCGGCTGGACGCCACCCCCGCGGCGGTGCTCGTGGGCTGGACCCTGACCGCGATCGGCCTGGCGATGGCGGGGCCCGGTCTCACCCATCTCTGTGGACGGCTGCTCCAGGCCGTGCGCCCGGGAGCCGTGCGGCTGCTGGCCGGCCGGGTGCTGATGGACGAGGCGTCCCGGATCGGCCGGCCGCTCGGGGTGGTCTGCGCGGTGCTGTCGGGGGTGATCGCGGCGTCCGTGCTGTACACCGGCGGCCCGCGCCCCTTCGGCCCGCTGACCGCGCTCGGCGCCGTACTCGTCGTCGGCTGCACCACCGCCACGCTGATGACCTCCGCGCTGGAGGCCAGGCAGGCCCGCGCCCGTACGGCCAGGACCCTGCTGCGGCTCGGCGCCCCGGCCTCCGCGCTGCGGTCCGCCGCAGCGCTGCGGGCGGTGGCGCTGCTGGTCGTCTTCGCCCCGCTGACCTGGGCGATCGCGGTGCTGGCGGCACTGCCCCTGACGGAGTGAAACCTTCCGCCGAAGCCGGTACGTAGCATGGCGGCGTGGAGAATCCGGACGAGAACACCTACGCACCCGGCGTCGAGATCGAGACGCTCGCCGCATTCGATCAGGCGGTGGCGGCCGGGACCCTGGCCGGCCACCGCGTCCAGTCCGTCGACCTGACGGACCGGGCCGAGGCCCTGCTCACGACCGACACCCGGGGCGCTGTCTTCCTCGGCAGCCGCATGGAGCCCCGCGCGGAGGCGAAGATACGGGCGGACGGCGCCTTCGTCTTCCCACCGGTGCCGGGTCTGCCCTTCGACCCGTACCGCGGACTGCTCTACAGCCCCGAGGCGCTGTACGAAGGGCTCGGACGGGGTGGTTACGCGGCGACGCCGGACGCCCGCGCCTACGCCTGGTTCCAGCTGACCAAGTCGAACGGTGACGTCTTCGCGTCGATGCTGCGGGCGCTCCACGACGACGCGGTCTCCGACGCGCTGGACGAACACCTCGCCGGTGCCCGGGTGGTGGGCGTCATGGGCGGCCACGCGATGGCCCGGGGAACCGAGGAGTACGCCGGTGCCGCCACGCTCGGCAGGGAGCTGGCCCGCAGCGGTCTCACGGTCGCCACGGGCGGTGGTCCGGGCGCGATGGAGGCGGCCAATCTGGGCGCGTACTCCGCTCCGTACTCCGACGCGATGCTGCTCAAGGCCTGCGAACTCCTCGCCACCGCACCCTCGTTCAGCCCCTCGGTCACGGACTGGGCGACGGCGGCCTTCGAGGTGAGGGAGCGCTGGCCGGACGGCGGCACCTCGGTCGCGATCCCCACCTGGTTCTACGGACACGAGCCGCCGAACGCCTTCGCGGACCACATCGCCAAGTACTTCGCGAACGCCCTGCGCGAGGACGGGCTGCTGGCCCGCTCGACGGCGGGTGTGATCTTCCTGCCCGGCGCCGCGGGGACCGTGCAGGAGATCTTCGACAACGCGACGCCGAACTACTACGAGTCGCGCTCCGCGCCCACACCGATGGTGCTGGTGAACCGCGCGCACTGGACGGAGAAGCTGCCCGCGTGGCCGCTGCTGAGCGCGCTCGCGGCGGACCGCGCGATGGAGTCCCGCATCGCGCTCGTCGACACGGTGGAGGAGGCGGCCGGGGCGCTGGCCCGGCTGGGCGGCTGAGCGGGCCGCCGCCCCGGGGAGCTCAGCGGGCGGCGAGCCGGGTGTCGAGGGCGTCGAAGAAGGCCTCCCAGCCGTCCTCGGCCGCCGCGTACTGCTCGGGTGTGAGGTTGCCGCCGCGCTGCCGGAAGACCATCTCGGTGGACGTGCGGCTCCTCTCGGTGAGGGTCGACGCCCCGTCCAGAGGACCGGCTCCGGTGAAGGCCGCCACCGGGCGGGTCAGGCCGGGGGAAGCACCACCGTCTCCGCCGGGTCGAAGGCCACGCCCACCTCGGCCCCCTCGTCCGGGGTGTCCCGCAGGCCGCACTCGGCCTCCAGCGGCGGGCCGTCCGCGGGGTGCAGGACGACGGTGACGTGGTGGCCGCGGAAGGTCCGGGCTCCCACCGTGCAGCGCAGGCCGTCCTTCGGGCTCCCGATCCGCACTCCGCCCGGCCGCACGAGCAGCTCGCGCTCCCCCTGGGGCGAGCCTTCGGGCACCGGGACCTTGCCCCAGGCCGTGTCGGCGGCGGTGCCGGTGACCGTCGCGGCCACCAGGTTGTCGAAGCCCAGGAAGCGGGCGACGAAGGCCGAAGCGGGGCGCTGCCAGACCTCCAGCGGGGTGCCCGTCTGGGCGATGCGGCCGTCCCGCATGACCACGACGCGGTCGGCCAGCGCGAAGGCCTCGCCCTGGTCGTGGGTGACGGCGAGCACGGTGGTGCCGAGGCGGCCGAAGAGGGTGCGCAGTTCGACGACGAGCCGCTCCCGCAGGCTCCGGTCCAGCTGGCCCAGCGGTTCGTCCAGCATCAGGAGCTTGGGCCGGGGCGCCAGCGCGCGGGCGAGGGCCACGCGCTGCTGCTCGCCACCGGACAGGGCGGCGACGGCCCGGTGCCCGGCCCCGGGCAGGCCGACCAGATCCAGGAGTTCCGCGGCCCTGCGATCACGTTCGGCGCGGGGCATGCCGTGCATCCGCAGGCCGAAGGCGACGTTCGCGGCGACATCCCGGTGCGGGAAGAGCTGGTGGTCCTGGAACATCAGGCCGAGCCCGCGCCGGTGCACGGGCAGCGGGGCCTGGTCGACGCCGTCCAGCAGCACCCGCCCGCCGTCCAGGGACTGGAGCCCGGCCACGGCCCGCAGCAGCGTCGACTTGCCGCTGCCGCTGGGGCCCAGCACACAGACGGTCTCGTGGTCCGCGACCCGGAGGTCCACGGCGTCCAGCGCGGTCCGCTCCCCGAACCGGACGGTGGCCGACTCCACTGCCAGCATCTCTAGAACTCCCCTGATCGGTCGGTGCGGATACGTTCGAGAAGGAGCAGCGAGACCGCGCAGACGAGCATCAGAATCGTGCTGAGGGCCATCGCCTGGCCGTAGTTGAGCTCTCCGGAACGCCCCAGCAGCCGGGCCACGGCGACCGGCAGGGTGGGATTGTCGGGGCGGGCGATGAACACGGTCGCGCCGAACTCCCCGAGCGACACGGCAAAGGCGAAGCCCGCGGCGACCAGTACCGCCCTGCGCACCAGCGGCAGGTCCACCTCGCGCCAGGCCCGCAGCGGCGACGCGCCGAGGACGGCGGCGGCCTCGCGCAGCCGGTCGTCGACCGCGCGCAGGACGGGCAGCATGGTACGTACGACGAAGGGAACGCCGACGAGGGCCTGGGCGAGCGGGACGAGGATCCAGGACGTACGCAGATCGAGCGGCGGCTCGTCGAGCGTGATCAGGAAGCCGAAGCCGACCGTGACGGCGGACACTCCGAGCGGCAGCATCAGCAGCGCGTCGAAGCCCCGTACGAGCCTGCCTCCCCGCCGGCTCAGGGCGGCTGCCGCCAGGCCGCCGATCAGCAGGGCGATGAGGGTCGCGACGGCGGCGTAGCGCAGGGAGTTGCCGATGGCGTCGAGCGGCGGCACCAGAAAGGTGGAGCCGTTGGCGTCGGCGGACTGCAGCGCGCGGTAGAAGCCGAGGCCGTAGCCGCCGGAGGTGTCGAAGGACCGTTCCACCAGCACGCCGAGCGGCAGCAGGATCAGCACGAGCACGGTCAGCAGTACGCCCCCGAGCAGCGCCCGCTGTCCGGCGCCCCGGGGCGGCCGGGAGGTCTGCGCCGGGTCGACGAGCTTCAGGGCCGTCTCCCTGCGCCGCACGGTCCAGGCGTGCACGGCGAGGACCGCGCCGACCGCGGCGAACTGCACGAGGGTCAGCACGGCGGCCGTCGGAAGGTCGAGCAGCTGCGCGGTCTGCCGGTAGATCTCCACCTCCAGCGTGGAGTACGCCGGACCGCCGAGGATCTGGACGACTCCGAAGGAGGTGAACGTGAAGAGGAAGACCATCAGCGCGGCGGCGGCCACCGCCGGGCCGAGCGCGGGCAGCGTCACCCGCCGCCAGGCGGCCAGGCGTCCCGCCCCGAGCACCCGGGCGGCCTCCTCCTGACGGGGGTCGAGCTGGGACCACAGGCCGCCCACGGTCCGTACGACGACGGCGTAGTTGAAGAACACATGGGCGAGCAGGATCGCCCACACGGTGGTGTCGAGCCGGACGCCCCAGAGCTCGTCGAGGAACCCTCCGCGCCCCAGCAGCGCCAGGAACGCGGTGCCCACCACGACGGTCGGCAACACGAACGGCACGGTCACGACGGCGCGCAGGACCTGCTTGCCCGGGAAGTCGAAGCGGGCGAACACATAGGCGCCGGGCAGGGCGATCACCAGGGTGAGGGCGGTGGAGGCGAGGGCCTGCCAGGTGGTGAACCAGAGGACGTCGAGGATGTCCGGCCGGCTCAGCACCGTGCCGATCCGGCCGAACTGCCAGACGCCGTCCGTCCTCAGCCCCCGGCCGACGATCGCGGCGACGGGGTAGGCGAAGAACAGCGCGAAGAACGCGACGGGCAGGGCCGTCAGGCCCAGCCGCACCGCGTTCCCGCGCCGGGGCCGGGCGGCTACTTCACGACGAGCGAGGACCACGACTGGACCCACTGCTCACGGTTCTTGGCGATCTTCTCCGGTGCCACGGTCGCCGGTTCGTCGACGACGGCGCCGAACTCGGTGAAGAGCTCGGGCAGCTCCGCGTCCTTCGCCACCGGGTTCACGAACATGTTCAGCGGCATGTCCTCCTGGAACTGCTTGCTGATCAGGAAGTCCAGCAGCGCCTTGCCGCCCTTCTCGTTCTTCGCGCCGTCCAGCAGACCGGCGAACTCGATCTGGCGGAAGCAGGTGCCGGTGGCGACGCCGGTCGGGGCCTCGGTGGGCTGCGGGTCGGCGTAGAGCACCTCGACGGGCGGGCTCGACGCGTACGAGACGACGAGGGGCCGGTCCGCCTTGGCCTTCCTGCCGCCCGCGGAGCCGGAGAACTCCTCGTTGTACGCCTGCTCCCAGCCGTCGACGACCTTGACGCCGTTGCTCTTCAGCTTCTTCCAGTAGTCCTGGTAGCCGGTCTCGCCGTAGGTGGCGACGGTGCCGAGGAGGAAGCCGAGGCCGGGCGAGGAGGTCGCGGCGTTCTCGGTGACGAGGAGGTTCTTGTACGCGGGCTTCAGCAGGTCGTCGAAGGACTTCGGCGGGTCGAGCTTCTTGTCGGCGAAGTACTTCTTGTCGTAGTTGACGCAGATGTCGCCGGTGTCGACGGGCGTCACCCGGTGCTCGTCCGCGTCGAGCCGGGTGCCGGCCGCCACGCGGTCGAGGCCCTTGGCCTCGTACGGCGTGAACAGGCCGTTGTCCAGGGCGCGGGAGAGCAGCGTGTTGTCGACGCCGAAGAACACGTCGCCGCGCGGGGAGCCCTTGGTCAGGATCTCCTGGTTGAGCGCGGCTCCGGCGTCACCGCTCTTGAGCACCTTGACCGTGTAGCCGGTCTCCTTGGTGAACGCCTTCAGCACGGCGTCGGACGCGTTGAACGAGTCGTGGCTGACCAGGGTGACGGTCTTGGAGTCCCCGTCCCCCGACCCACCGGACGCCTTGCCGTCGGAACCGCCGCAGCCGGCGAGCACACAGACGCCGAGCGCGGCGGCGAGCGCCGTCGCCCCGTACCTCGTGGTGGTGTTCATATGATTCCTCCTGGAAGTGACCAGGAAGAGACGCGGCCCCACCCGCTCGGTGAGCGGGCAGGGCGCAACAGCTTGAGTAAGGTCCGAACTTCCTACCCGGAATGACCCGGGCGAGGTTCAGAGGGTCTGCGGCCGACCTGTCCTCGGTGCCGCACTCTCAGCGCTGTGGCGCTCCCCTGTCGGAATATGAAGTTGATTTCGGGGCCAGGCTACACCGGCCCGAACGCGCCGGACCGGCCGGATACCGCCGGTCCGCCCCGGTCTCCACCGTGGTCGGACGCCCCGGTCTCCACCGTGGTCGGACGCCGCCGGTTCCGCCCTGCCCTCCGGCGGGACGGCGCCCGGCCGGCCTCCTCCCGCTCAGCGCTCGGAGGCCGCCAGCTGACCGCAGGCGCCGTCGATCTCCTGGCCACGGGTGTCCCGGACGGTGACCGGCACGCCGTGGGCGGCGATCGCCTCGACGAACGCCTTCTCGTCCTCGGGCCGCGAAGCGGTCCACTTGGACCCCGGCGTCGGGTTCAGCGGGATGAGGTTGACGTGTACCCGCTTGCCCTTGAGCAGCCGGCCCAGCCGGTCGCCCCGCCACGCCTGGTCGTTGATGTCGCGGATCAGCGCGTACTCGATGGAGATGCGGCGGCCGGACTTCTCGGCGTACTCCCACGCCGCGTCCAGGACCTCCCGGACCTTCCAGCGGGTGTTCACTGGCACGAGGGTGTCGCGCAGCTCGTCGTCCGGGGCGTGCAGCGAGACCGCGAGGCGGCACTTGAAGCCCTCGTCGGCGAAGCGCAGCATGGCGGGCACCAGACCCACGGTGGAGACCGTGATCCCGCGCTGCGAGAGCCCCAGCCCGTCGGGCTCCGGGTCCGTCAGCCGCCGGATCGCCCCGACGACGCGCTTGTAGTTGGCCAGCGGCTCACCCATGCCCATGAAGACGATGTTGGAGAGCCGGGCGGGCCCGCCGGGAACCTCGCCGTCGCGCAGCGCCCGCATGCCGTCCACGATCTGGTGCACGATCTCGGCGGTCGACAGATTGCGGTCGAGACCCGCCTGCCCGGTCGCACAGAACGGGCAGTTCATCCCGCAGCCCGCCTGTGACGAGATGCACATGGTCACCCGGTCCGGATACCGCATGAGGACGGACTCGACGAGCGTCCCGTCGTGCAGCTTCCAGAGCGTCTTGCGGGTGGTGTCGTCGTCACAGCTGATGTGGCGCATGACCGACATCAGGTCCGGGAACATCGCCTCGGCGAGCTTCTCGCGCGACGCGGCCGGGATGTTGGTCCACTCGGCCGGGTCATGGGCGTACCGCGTGAAGTAGTGCTGCGACAGCTGCTTGGCGCGGAAGGGCTTCTCGCCGGTCGCGGCGACTGCTTCCTTGCGCTCGTCGGGCGTGAGGTCGGCGAGGTGCCGCGGCGGCCGCTTGGCTCCACGGGGCGCGACGAAAGTGAGTTCTCCGGGCTTAGGCATGGTTCTTCCAGTGTTACAGACACGCCGAGGTCGTAGAGACCTCAGCCGGTTCGGAGAGGGTGATTCAGGGCGCCCCCGGCTGCCGTCGGTCGTCACCTGTCGACGTCGGAGGGCAGTGAGAGCTCGGCGGGGGCCCGGAAACCCGCTCGGACCGTGACCGATCACACGATGGCCCGTGCACGGCCGGCTGCGAGTGGCTCGGCGAAGGAAATGCGGCCCGGTACTGCCACCATGGCGTAGATCACCCGCCCGACGGGAGGCATTCCGCGCGGCCGTCGCCCGGGAACGCCTCCGGCCGGGCCGGGGGTGAGACCTACTTCAGCGTCTGCCACACCTCGTCGGTCGCGATCACCGACAGCTGGGCCTTGGTGAGCGGGGGCGCGGAGAGCACCGGAGCCCTGTTCGGATACTCAGCGTTGTACGAGGTGACTGTGACCCGCAGGCCCTTCGCGGTCACGGTTTCGGCCGTCCACCCCACCGTGCCCGCATGCCGGCCGGTCTCGTCCCGGGTGATGACTCTGCCACCGTCCGCAGCGCCGTGGCCCAGCCGTACCCGGAGGAACGTCTTGATCTTCGTCTTCCGGTCGCGGATGATCACGTAGCCTTCGTCGCCGCCCCCGCCCCGGCCAGCCACCTCGTACCCCGCGGGTACCAGGCCGCCGACCGTCTCGAAGACCTCCCAGCTGTTCTGGACACGGCCCGGGCTGGTGAACGCCTCGGCGTCCAAGGTGCCGTGCTTCGTGAACGCCCCCTCCACCACGCCCGCCAGCTCACCCAGCTGGCGAATGCTCAGCGGCGGCTCGTTCCGGGTCGGGGTACCCGTAGGGGAAGGCGCGTTGTACTCGATCGCCTGCAGCAGATAGCCCTCCACCGAGGTCCCTGTGGACTTCCAGATCTTCACCCCGCTGGAGCCACCCCCGACGTACCCCTGCTCGGACTTCCATCCCTTGGCGTTGACCGTGCACATGGAACCGGGCTTGGTCTTGCCACACTTCAGGAGCTGCTGGACCTCAGGATCCTTCGGGTCGACGCGCTCGGCCGAGATGGTGACGAGAGAGGCCCCGTAGCTGTCGTCGAAGACGAGTGAGGCGTCGGCCGCCCCGGGCCCTCCCATGTTGCTTGTGCCCCGCTGCTTGCTGAACGTCGCTTTCGGGAGCACCGGGAGGCTGTTTTCCAGAAGCTTGATCATCTGGTCGGCGCGGGCGCGCAGATAGGTGGTGGAGTCCTCTTCCGGGCCGCTTCCCCTGGTGGCGCCGGGAGTGGGGGAAAAACTTCCATCCGGTTTCGAGGAGGGCGTCGGGGTCGGCGTCGCGCTGGCCACCGAGGCACCGTCACCCCCGAATTCATCCGTGACATACCACCCGGCCGTCCCCAGCACGGCCAGCGTCAGCACTCCTGCGGTCAGCGCCGTGGCACGGCGGGCCGACTTACGGCGGCCTCGAAGCGCCCCCGCTTCGACCAGAGCCCGCCGGTCGGCGTGGAATGTTCCGCCGGTACGCCGCATGATCTCACCGAGGCCGTTCTCGAAGTGGCTCTCGGGGGTGCCTTCGGTGTCGTTCTCGGTGTTGTTCTCGAGGGGCATGCGATTCACCATCTCCAGTCGGCGCCGGTGGGCCGGGGTTGAGGGAGGTCTCTACTGACTCGGATACGGAGGTGCTCATGGCTTCGGCGCGGACGGCTCCCCGCACGATCACGCGTCCGACACCTCCGCGGCGAGGGCTCAGGTTGCGGCGACAAGTTCGGCGAGGCTGCCGCCGAGCTGGGCCCGTAGCCTGACCAGCGCTCGTGAGGCCCGGGTACGTACGGCGGAAGAGCTGATGTTCATGGCATCGGCTGTCTCATCGATGCTGCGGTCCTCCCAGTAGCGGAGCACCACCACGGCCCGGTCCTTCGGCGGCAGCTGCCCGAGCGCCTGGAGCAGCGCCAGCCGCAGCAGCGGATCGCTTCCGGTGACGAGCGGGGCGTCGGGTAGGTCCGCCACCGGTCGTTCGTCGGAGGACCGCCTGCGCCGGTAGGTGAGGAAGGTGCGCACAAGAACCGTCCGGGCGTACGCGGCAGGGTTGTCCACGTGGGACATCCGCCCCCACCTCACATACATCCGCCCCAGCGTCTCCTGCACCAGATCCTCGGCGAGGTAGGTGTCACCACTGGTGAGTAGGCACGCGGAACGGAAAAGATGCCCCGTGAGGCCACCTGCGAACTCGATGAATTCGTCCTCGCGGGACTTTCTCATGCGTTCCCGTCCCCCTTGTCGTCCACTGCGGCCGAGAACTTCAGCCCCCACCTCATCGACGCGCCAACCCCGGTGGAATGTTGCACGGGCCCACTTCCGCAGTCGCTGTGCGTACCTCCGATCCGTGACCGGCACGCACGCCATGGGCCCTCCGAGCGCACTGATGGGGCCCGCCGTCCGGTGGACGGCGGGCCCCATCAGTGCGACCGCGCGACGCGCGAAGTCTCCGGCCGGCTCAGCCGGATCCGACGAACAGCACCAGCAGCAGCCATACGACCGGCGCGCTCGGCAGGAGCGAGTCGAGCCGGTCCATGATGCCGCCGTGGCCCGGCAGCAGGGTGCCCATGTCCTTGATGCCCAGGTCCCGCTTGATCATGGACTCGCCGAGGTCGCCCAGCGTGGCGCTGGCGGCGACCGCGAGGCCCATCAGCAGTCCCTGCCACCAGGTCCCGCCGTCGATCAGGAACTCCATGCACAGGGCACCGGCCGCCATCGCGAAGCCGACCGCGCCGAACAGGCCCTCGCGGGTCTTCCCCGGGCTGATGCGCGGTGCCAGCTTGTGCGTACCGAAGCGCCAGCCGACCGCGTACGCGCCGGTGTCGCTGACCACGGTCAGCAGCAGGAACGTCAGCACCCGCCAGGCGCCGTCGTCCGCGGTGAGCATCATCGTGACGAACGTCGCCAGGAACGGCACGTAGAACACGGAGAAGACCCCGGCCGTCACGTCCTTGAGGTAGCCCTCGGGAGGCTCCGTCATCCGCCACACGAGCACGGCGAGGGCCGTGAGCGCCATGGCGACCCAGGCGCCCTCCGCCTCCCTCACGTAACCGGCGACCACCATCGCGGCACCGCCGACGGCGAGCGGCACGAGGGGGACGTTGATGCCCTTGCGCTCCTTGAGGCGGGAGGTGAGCTCCCAGAGCCCGACCACCACGGCCAGCGCGACCACACCGACGAAGACGGCCTTCACGACGAAGAGCGAGCCGGCGACGAGGACACCGAGACCGAGACCCACCCCTATGGCGGCACGCAGGTCTCGCCCCGCACGCTTCTTGGGCGGCGTGGGGGGCGACAGCGGGGTGGACATGGGCTCCTGCGGCTTCTCGTCACGGAACAGGGGGCCGCTGACGCGCGCGGCGTCCTGGTTCCGGTCGTCGCGGTCGTCAGCGTCTCTACCTGCGTCGGGAACGTCCGGCACGATGGGCATGGGCCGAGTCTGCTGGGCGCCACGCACATCGTATGCAGGACCCGCCGGAGCGGCCCCCATCTCGGGCGCGCCCCAGTAACCGGCTCCCTGCGGGGCGCCCCAGGTGGAGTCGTTCATCAGACTTCGAGCAGCTCGGCTTCCTTGTGCTTGAGCAGCTCGTCCACCTGCGCGACGTACTTCGCGGTGGTGTCGTCGAGCTCCTTCTCCGCGCGGCGGACCTCGTCCTCGCCGGACTCCTTGTCCTTGACGAGCTTGTCGAGCGACTCCTTGGCCTTGCGGCGGATGGAGCGGATCGAGATCTTGGAGTCCTCGGCCTTGGTCTTGGCGACCTTGATGTACTCCTTGCGGCGGTCCTGAGTGAGCTCGGGGAACGTCACGCGGATGATGTTGCCGTCGTTGCTCGGGTTGACGCCGAGGTCGGAGTCACGGATCGCCTGCTCGATGTTGCGCAGCGCGGTCTTGTCGAACGGCGTCACCACGGCCATCCGCGGCTCGGGCACCGAGAACGAGGCCAGCTGGTTGATCGGGGTCAGCGCGCCGTAGTAGTCGGCGACGATCTTGTTGAACATCGCCGGGTGCGCACGGCCGGTACGGATCGCGGCGAAGTCTTCTTTCGCGACCACGACGGCCTTCTCCATCTTCTCCTCGGCCTCGAGGAGGATTTCTTCGATCACCACGTGCTCCTGCGTGTCTTGAACGGACCCGGCATCGTCGGGTCCTGCGGATCCTGCGTCGCGTCCTCACCTGCACGGTGTCCGACCGGCAGGCCGTTGTCCATCTTCTGGGCCGTCAGGCCCGGGTGCTCTCGTCGCTCACCAGCGTGCCGATCTTCTCACCCTTGACCGCGCGGGCGATATTGCCCTCCGTGGTCAGCTCGAAGACGAGGATCGGGAGCTGGTTGTCGCGGCAGAGGGTGATGGCGGTGGCGTCGGCGACCTTGAGGTCGCGGGCGATCACCTCGCCGTACTCCAGGGCGTCGAACTTCACCGCGTCGGGGTTGGTCTTGGGGTCGGAGTCGTAGACCCCGTCCACCCCGTTCTTCCCCATCAGCAGCGCCTGGGCGTCGATCTCCAGGGCGCGCTGGGCGGCGGTCGTGTCGGTGGAGAAGTACGGCATCCCCATGCCGGCACCGAAGATCACGACACGCCCCTTCTCCAGGTGCCGTACGGCGCGGAGCGGGATGTACGGCTCCGCGACCTGGCCCATGGTGATGGCGGTCTGGACGCGTGAGTCGATGCCTTCCTTCTCCAGGAAGTCCTGCAGCGCCAGGCAGTTCATGACCGTGCCGAGCATGCCCATGTAGTCGGACCGCGCCCGGTCCATGCCGCGCTGCTGGAGCTCGGCGCCACGGAAGAAGTTGCCGCCGCCGATCACGATCGCGATCTCGGCGCCGTCGCGCACGACCGCGGCGATCTCGCGGGCGATGGCGTGCACGACGTCGGGGTCGACACCGAGGCCTCCGCCACCGGCGAAAGCCTCGCCGGACAGCTTCAGCATGAAGCGTCCGGAAATCTTGCCGTTGTCGCGCTTGTGGTCACCGTGTGTGGCGTCCGCGCCCTTGTTCATGGAGATTCTCCTCGTGCACATACGAAGAAGGCCATTGCCGGTGGGTCTGTTGTCCCTCAGCGGCAATGGCCTCCTCGTCAGATCTGCGGTCGTCCGGCTGGGTGCGGCCGACGACTGCACCAGACCCTATCGGGGTCCACCGTTGTTCGCGGACGGACTCAGATGCCGACCTTGATGCGCGTGAAGCGCTTCAGGACGACACCGGCCTCGTCCAGGACCTTCTGAACGGACTTCTTGTTGTCGAGCGCGTAGGGCTGACCGAGGAGGGTGGCCTCCTTGAAGAAGCCGTTGACGCGACCCTCGACGATCTTCGGGAGCGCGGCCTCGGGCTTGCCCTCGGCGCGCGTGGTCTCCTCGGCGACGCGGCGCTCGGCCTCGACGACCTCGGCCGGGACGTCCTCGCGGGACAGGTACTTCGGCGCGAAGGCGGCGATGTGCTGCGCGAGGCCCTTGGCCAGCTCGGCGTCGGCCTTGTCCAGCTCGACCATGACGCCGATCTGCGGGGGCAGGTCCGGCATGGTGCGGTGCATGTACACGGAGACGTAAGCGCCCTCGAACTGCGCGAAGCGGTCCAGGACGATCTTCTCGCCGAGGTTGGCGTTGGCCTCGTCCACGTACGCCTGGACGGTCTTGCCGGGCTCGATCTCGGAGGCGAGGAGCGCCTCGATGTCGGCCGGGGAGGTCGCGGCGACGTGCGCGGCGAGCGTGTTGGCGACGGCCTGGAACTTGTCACCCTTGGCGACGAAGTCCGTCTCGCACTTCAGCTCGACCAGGACGCCGGAGGTCTTGTCCTCGGCGACGAGGGAGACGACGGCACCGTTCTCGGCAGAACGGCCCTCGCGCTTGGCGACGCCCTTCTGGCCCTTGATACGGAGCGCCTCGACAGCGCCGTCGACGTTGCCGTCGGCCTCGTCGAGGGCCTTCTTGCAGTCCATCATGCCGGCGCCGGTGAGCTCGCGGAGCTTCTTGACGTCAGCGGCGGTGTAGTTCGCCATGAGTCTGTTTCTCTCTCGAAGTCTGAAAGATCTACGGGTGAACGGCGGGGGCGGTGCCAGTGCACCGGCCCCCGCCGTCATTCAGCCGTGACTGACGGGTGTCAGGCCTGCTCGTCCGTGGCCGGGGCCTCGGCGGCGGGGGTCTCGGCCTGCTCCGAAGCCTGCTCGGCAGCGGCGGCGGCCGGCTCGGCGTCGGCGGCCTTCTCGGTCTCGGCGGAGGACTGAACCTCGGCGTCGTCCTTCTTCTCGCCCGCGAGCAGGTCGCGCTCCCACTCGGCGAGGGGCTCGCCGGCGGCCTTCTCGCCCGGCTTCGAGTCACCGGTGGCGGCACCGGAGCGGGCGATGAGGCCCTCGGCGACGGCGTCGGCGATCACGCGGGTGAGCAGGGTGACGGAGCGGATCGCGTCGTCGTTGCCCGGGATCTTGTAGTCGACCTCGTCGGGGTCGCAGTTGGTGTCGAGGATCGCGACGACCGGGATGTGGAGCTTGCGCGCCTCACCGACGGCGATGTGCTCCTTCTTGGTGTCGACGATCCAGACGGCGCTCGGCACCTTCTGCATCTCGCGGATACCACCGAGGGTCTTCTCCAGCTTGGCCTTCTCGCGGGAGAGGACCAGGAGCTCCTTCTTGGTGAGGCCGGAGGCGGCCACGTCCTCGAAGTCGATGAGCTCGAGCTCCTTCAGACGCTGAAGGCGCTTGTAGACGGTGGAGAAGTTGGTGAGCATGCCACCGAGCCAACGCTGGTTGACGTACGGCATGCCGACGCGCGTCGCCTGCTCGGCGATGGCCTCCTGGGCCTGCTTCTTCGTACCCACGAACATGATGGAGCCGCCGTGGGCGACGGTCTCCTTGACGAACTCGTAGGCGCGGTCGATGTACGACAGCGACTGGAGCAGGTCGATGATGTAGATGCCGTTGCGCTCGGTGAAGATGAAGCGCTTCATCTTCGGGTTCCAGCGACGGGTCTGGTGACCGAAGTGGACGCCGCTTTCCAGCAGCTCCCGCATCGTGACGACGGCCATGGCCGTACTCCTTGAGGTACTCGGTTGTCGCGACCGCAGGATTGCTGTCGCGCCTGACGCCCCGACGCGCCGTGCCACGAGGGACCGAGAGGCGCGGCCACCGTCCGCAGAGAGGAGAGGTGGAGGGGCGTGCGAAGTCGACCCGGTGACCCGGATCGCCAGAAGAAGTGTACGGGACCCGCCGGGTGCCGGGTGACGGCGATGTCCACAAGCGCTCGGCTGTCCACAGATCCGGGCCATGATCCCCGCGGAACGGGCGGCCGGGGCATCGTGCGGTCATGCCCCGCACCCATGGAAATCCCCTGTCCGGCCCCTTGCCCGGAGCTCTGCCACGACGGACGGCCCGGCCCCTGGCCCGCCCCTCGTCCCGACCCCTGCTCCGGCCCCCGGCCCGGCGGCCCCTGCGTAGCTGCCGGTCACGGCTGCCGGCCCGGTCACGGCCGCCGGCCCGGCCCCTGCTCCGCCCCGGGACACGGCCTCTGCCCCGGCCACGCGGCGCGCCGGCCTCAACCCGGCCCTGGGGCGCGCTGCCCGCAGTGCCTTCCGGGACGCCCCGAGCCGCACGGCCTTCCGGGACGCCCCGGGCCGCAGCGCCGACTGCCGTGACGCTCACGGCGCTGCTGATGGCCGTGCTGCTCGCGCTGCTGCTCAACGGGTCCGCCGCCCGGGCCGCTCCCCCGGATGCTCCGCCGACGGGCGGTGACCGGGTCTGGCCGCTCGCCGGCCGGCCCGTGGTCGTACGCGGCTGGGAGCCGCCCGCCGGTCCCTACGGCCCTGGTCACCGAGGGGTCGACCTCGCCGCCCCGCCGGGCACCCCCGTGCTGGCGGCCGCCGCGGGCCGGGTCGCCTTCGCGGGGCCGGTGGCGGGGCGCGGGGTGGTCTCCGTGGATGTGGCCCGGAGCGGGGAGCCGCCGCTCCGGTACACGTACGAGCCGGTGCGGGCGCGGGTCGCCCGGGGCGACGAGGTGAGCGCGGGGCAGGTGGTGGGCGTGGTCGGACCGGAACCCTCCCACTGCGCCTCCGGCTGTCTGCACTGGGGGCTGCGGCGCGGCGGCGTTTATCTGGACCCGCTGTCGCTGCTTCCCCCGTCACTGCTGCGGCGGGGCCCCTCCAGGTTGCTGCCGGTGCTGGGCGTGCCGCTGCCGGAGGAAGGGCGCAGGTCCGCTCAGCCCCTGACCCCGCGCAGGATCATGGCCACGGCGGTGTCGGCCACGATGCCGGGCTCCTCAGCTGCGCCCAGCTCGATCCTGCGCACCGCGGCGTCCACGGAGCCCTGCAGGAGCATGGCCGCAAGCCTGGGCTCGCTGTGGCCCAGGTCGGCGAGGGCCTCGACGATCATGGCGATCAGGCCGCCGTGCGCGGCACGGATCTTCTCCCGCGCGCCCGCGTCCAGCTCGCTCGCGGAGATGGCCACGACCGCGCGGTGCCGCCGGTCCCCGACCAGGTCGAGCTGCCGTCGTACGTAGGCCTCGATCTTGGCCTCGGGGGTGGAGGCGCGCTCCATGGCGTTCTCGACCTCGGCGGCCCAGACGGGGAAGTCGACGGCGCAGAGCTCCTCGACCACGGCGGCGCGGGAGCGGAAGTACTCGTAGACGGAGGACCTGGCGAGGCCGGTGCGCTCGGCGAGGGCGGGGAAGGTCAGCGCTTCCGTACCGCCCTCGGACAGCAGGGAGCGCGCGGCGTCCAGGAGGGCGCCGCGCTGCATGGTCCGGTGCTCGGCCACGGAGGCCGCTCGAATCCTGGGCACCCCACCACTCTACGGCGGCACGGGATCGAGGGAAGGTGCGCGTCCGGGACCGGATGGCCGAAGCCGCCCGGCTCAGCGTCCGGCGTCGGCCAGTTTGGCGCGGAGCTGGAGCACCGACTTGGTGTGGATCTGGCTGACCCGGCTCTCGGTGACGCCGAGGACGTTGCCGATCTCGGCGAGGGTGAGGCCCTCGTAGTAGTAGAGGGTGACCACGGTCTTCTCCCGTTCGGGGAGCGTGTTGATGGCGCGGGCCAGCAACCGTCTGAGCTCGCGGTCCTCGGCGACCTCGACCGGGTTGTCGGCGGCGGTGTCCTCCAGCGTGTCCATCAGGCTGAGCCGGTCGCCGCCCTCACCGCCCACATGCAGCAGTTCTTCCAGCGCCACCACGTTGGCGAGCGACAACTGGCTGAAAACGGAGTGCAGTTCTTCCAGGGCGACGCCCATCTCCGCCGCCACCTCCGCCTCCGAGGGTGTACGCCGCAGCTGGGCCTCCAGCGTGGCGTAGGCGCGCTCGACGTTGCGCGCCTTCTGCCTCACCGACCTGGGAATCCAGTCCAGGGCCCGGAGTTCGTCGATCATCGCGCCGCGGATCCTGGTGATCGCGTAGGTCTCGAACTTGATGGCGCGTTCGATGTCGAACTTCTCGATGGCGTCGATCAGCCCGAAGACTCCGGAGGACACGAAGTCCGCCTGCTCCACATTGGACGGCAGCCCCACGCTGACCCGGCCGGCGACGTACTTCACGAGGGGCGAGTAGTGCAGGATCAGCTGCTCCCGCAGCCGCTCGTCGCCGGTGGTCTTGTACGAACGCCACAACTCGTCGAGCGAGGAGGGGGCGGGAGGGCGCACAGTGCCACGCGCAGCCGGTGGTGCTGCCGCGCGGTCAGACCCGGAGGTGTGCTGGGGCATGTGGTGCCTTGAGCCGTTCTGTGAGCTTCTGGGACGTGTCTCTGGGGCGGATTCCTTGTGAGCGTAGCGTGACTGCGGCGTTGCGGTGCGCGCTGGACGAGGGAACCGTGCGATGCGATTGCGCCGGTCTTCACCCGCCGGCGGAGACGGTCCGACGGCGGATCCGTCACCACGCACAGCGGGCCCCGAGGCCTGAGGAGGTAATTCCGAGGTCATCGGCATTACCTTTTCACCCGAATGCTCCGGGTCAAGTAACGCCTCGCCGCGCGTCACCATTGCAAGTCGGTCCACTCGTCAACTTCCATCCGTCGCCTTCGCGTTCGACGAACCCCAGTGAGTACAGCTCGTACAGACGTCCGAGCGCTTCGTCCGTCGAGGTCCCCGCGCTCCGGGCCACGTCACGGCCGTCCCTCACACCCCTCCTGGGCAGCGCGTCGAGGACCCGTGCGGAGACGGGGTCGAGCTGGTCCCTGGGCAGGACCGGGCCACGTCCCACCGGGGCGAGGTCGCCGATCTCGCCGATCAGCTCCGAGATCTCGGCGGCGTCGGTCACCAGGACGCCCTCGCCCCGCAGGAGTTCGTGGACTCCCGCCGAAAGACCGCTGGTCGCCGGGCCGGGCACCCCCATCGTGAAGCGGCCCAGCCGCTGCGCGCTCCTCGCGGTGACCAGCGAGCCGCTGCGGTACTCCGCCTCCACCACCACGGTGCCCCGGGTGAGTGCCGCGATCACCCTGTTGCGGAGGACGAACCTGCTGCGTGTGGGGTGCTCCGAGGGTGGCAGTTCCCCCATGACCAGGCCCTGTTCCGCGATGCGCCCGATCAGCTCGGCGTGGCCCCGGGGGTAGGCCACGTCCACCCCGCAGGCCAGCACCGCCATCGTCGCCCCTCCCGCGGCCAGCGCCCCCCGGTGTGCGGCGCCGTCCACACCGAACGCCGCGCCCGAGACCACCACCCAGCCCAGCTCGGCCAGCCCCGCGCCGAGTGCCGCGGCCATGTGCGCCCCGTACGGTGTGCAGGCCCGCGCGCCCACGACGGCGACCGAACGCAGGGCCCAGAGGCGCAGATCGCGTCTGCCGCGCACCCAGAGCCCGACCGGGCGTGCGTCACCCAGGTCGTCGAGCTGGGTCGGCCATTCCTGGTCTCCGGGGCAGACGAAGCGCCCCCCGAGCGCGGCCATGTCCGCCAGATCCTTGCGGGGATCCACGCCCGCGGCCCGTAGGCGATAGCCGCCGAGCCGCGCCTCGGTCATCCCCGCGAGTGTCCGGGCCACCCCTTCCGTACCGGTGAGACGCCGGAACACTTCGGCCGCCCCGAACTCGCGGAGCCAGCGGCCTCCCCGCTCGTCGCCCGGTTCGAACACCCGGGCGAGCGCCGCTCGCGCCAGCCGGTCCTGGTGGTCGCCGCCGCCCGGAAGGCCGTCGCCACCGGCCGCCGGCGCGGGGCCGTCAACCCCGGCAGCCGGGAAACCGCTCGCACCGGTGTCCGCGAAGCCGCCGGCACCTTCAGCCGTGACACCGCTCGCACCGGCCGCCGCGAAGCCGCCGGCACCAGCTGCCGGGAGGCCGTTCGCCGCCGCGGCCGCGAAGCCGTCCGCACCTGCGGCCGGCAGGCCGTTCACGAGGCACCGGCCCGCATCGGCACCCCGCGCTGGATGCCGGTGCGCAGTTCCAGCGCCACCGCGATGTCGGAGGCGTCCGGCCGGTCGGCTGCTCTCAGATCGGCCACGGTCCACGCCACCCGCAGGACCCTGTCCAGGCCCCGGGCCGTGAGGACACCCCGCTCCATGTCCCGCTCGGCCGCCATGAGCGCGCCGGGCGCCGCCACCAGCCTCGTCCGCAGCTCGTGCCCCGGCACCTCGCTGTTGGTGCTCCAGGGGGTGCCCGCGAGCCGTGCGGCGGCCCGCTCCCTGGCTTCCCGCACCCGGGCGGCCACCTCCGCCGAGGACTCCCCGCGCCCGCCGCGGCCCATCAGGTCGGCCCGTCCGACCGGCTCCACCTCGACCCGCAGATCGACCCGGTCGAGCAGGGGGCCCGAGAGCCGCGCCTGATAGCGCCGCACCGCGGACGGCGGGCACTCGCAGCCCGCTCCGGCCAGGGTGTGCCTGCCGCAGGGACAGGGGTTCGCGGCCAGCACCATCAGGAATCGCGCGGGCAGCCGGACGACCCCGGCCGCACGCGCCACCACCACGTGTCCGGACTCCAGGGGCTGGCGCAGGGCGTCGAGCGCCCGCCCGGAGAACTCGGGAGCCTCGTCCAGGAAGAGCACACCCCGGTGCGCCAGGGACACCGCCCCCGGCCTGGGCAGGCCGTTTCCGCCGCCGACCAGCGACTGCATCGTCGCCGAGTGGTGCGGTGCGCAGTAGGGAGCCCTGCTGATCAGTGGTTCACCCGGCGGAAGGATGCCCGCGACCGAGTGCACCGCCGTCACTTCGAGCGACTCCTGCCGGCTCAGCGGCGGCAGGATCGCCGTGATCCGCTCGGCCAGCATGGTCTTCCCCGCCCCGGGCGGCCCGGAGAGCAGCAGATGGTGCCCTCCGGCCGCGGCCACCTCCAGGGCGTGGCGGGCCCTGGCCTGGCCCGCGACATCCGCCAGGTCGGGTCGGTGCCCCGCGCCGTCCGCGGCGTGCGCGGCCAGGCCCGTGCCGATGCCCGCTCCCGGCACCAGCAGTCCGGCCAGCATCGTGTCGGGACGGCCCGGCTCGGCGACGGGCTCGTCGGGCACCGGTTCGTCGCCGAGGATCGCGATCAGCTGTCGCAGGCTCCGCACGCCGAGGACGGAGATCCCCGGCACCAGGGCGGCCTCCCCCGCGGTCTGCTCCGGGACGACGACATGGCGGTACCCCGCCTCGGCCGCCGCCAGCACCGCCGGCAGCACCCCGCGCACCGGGCGCACCCTGCCGTCGAGGCCGAGCTCGCCGATCATCACCACATCGGCGATGGCGGCCGGGTCGATCCGCTCCGCCGCACCGAGGACCGCGCTGGCGACAGCGAGGTCGAAACCCGATCCGCCCTTCGGCACGGAGGCGGGCGACAGCCCCACGGTGAGCTTCTTCTGCGGCCACTCCGCGCCGGAATTGACGACCGCGGCCCTGACCCGGTCCCTGCTCTCCACCAGGCTCTTGTCCGGGAGGCCGACCAGCGTGAACGCCGCGACCCCCGGCTCCAGATCGGCCTGGACCTCGACCACCACACCCTCGACGCCGACCAGCGCCACCGAGCACGCACGCGCGAACCCCATCAGGCCACGCCCCGCACATGCTCGGTGACCGGGGCGCCGCGCCTCGGCAGGATCACCCCGACCAGATCGATCCGGACCCCGCCCGGCGGCGGCCCGCCGTGCCGGTCGAGCCAGATCTCCGCGAGCCTTCGCAGCCGGTCGGCCTTGACCGGTGTGACGGCCTCCATCGGATGCTCGAAGCAGCCCGCCCTGCGGGCCTTCACCTCGCAGACGACGACCGCGTCGCCGTCCCTCGCCACGATGTCGATCTCTCCCGCGCGACACCGCCAGTTGCGCTCCAGGACGGTCATTCCGGCCTCGGTCAGCAGCCGCGCCGCCAGATCCTCGCCGTACCGCCCGAGTGCCCCCCGTGCGTTCATTCGGCACCACCTCCGGCACCGACTCTGACGCGCCCCGCCGGATCTGTTGGATCTTGGTGGAAAACCGGGTGATTGTGAATATCCCGGCCACTCGGACGAGTGAACCGGGATATCGCGGGGCCTGCGCGGGATCAGCCGCCCGGAAGTTCGAGGTCGCTCTTGTTGAGCTCCTCGATGTTCACGTCCTTGAACGTCAGCACCCGGACCTGCTTGACGAACCGAGCGGGCCTGTACATGTCCCAGACCCATGCGTCCGCCATGGAAACCTCGAAAAAGACCTCACCCTGGACCGAGTGCACCTGCATCTCGTAGTCGTTGGTGAGGTAGAAGCGCCGTTCGGTCTCGATCACATATTTGAACAGACCGACGACATCGCGGTACTCCCGGTAGAGCTTCAGCTCCATCTCGGTCTCGTACTTCTCGAGGTCCTCGGCGCTCATGGCATGTTCCCCTTCAGCCGTGCGTCCCCCTATTGTGCGTCAGCCCCACGCGCCCCTGGCCGATTAGACGATTTCGGGGGCGAGAACCAGCGGAACACTCGGGGGACCCTCGTCGAGCAGCGTGCGCAGCAGCCCGGCGAGCCTGGTCGGATACACCGTCTCACGCGTGGCGAGAAGTTCGGCGGAAGTCCACCACCTCAGACCGGCGACGCTGCGCAGCTCCAGCTCGGTCAGGCCCTTCTGGTCGGTGGCGGTCTGCGACGTACGCGCCAGGAAGTACCACTCGTCCTGGTCCCAGCGCCGCCCGTCGAACGGGAAGGAGCAGATCCTCGTCCACAGCAGCGGGCCGAGCGACACGTCCGTGATCCCGGTCTCCTCGACGAGCTCACGCAGGGCGGCCTCCTCCCGGGTCTCGTCGCCCTCCAGGCCGCCGCCCGGGGTGAACCACCAGCTCTCGGCGGGGTCGTCCGGCTCGAAACCGTGCAGCAGGAGAATCCGGTCGTCCGGGTCCAGGAGCACCACGCGGGCGACCCTGCGGATCTCAGCGGGCACCGGCGGACGCCTTCGGCCGTTTGGTACCGCGCGCGGAGCGGGCGGCGAGCGGGCCGTAGGCGGCACCGCCCAGGATCAGCACCACGCCCACCACGACACCGCCGAGCTGGAGCGGCAACGGGCCGCTGGACGACACCCCGCCGGGCAGCGCCGCGAAGGCCTCGGGCCTGCCGATCATTCCGTTCATGGGCCAGGCCACGGCGTCCACCCTGGCCTGGACGGCACTGCGCGGGACCGAGCCCTGACCCGGGTCCTCCAGATGGACTCGGGAGTCCATGGACGTGTTGCGCTCGTCGCCGAGAAGGAAGAGCTGCCCCTCGGGCACCTCGGCCGTGAAGTTCTGCGGGGAGGCCGGGGCCTTCCCGTCCGGCCCGACGAGCGAGGAGGCGCCGTCCGCCCGGAGATACGGTTCTTCAATGGGTTCGCCGTTGACGGTGAGCCGGCCGTCCTTGTCGCAGCAGGCGATCCTGTCGCCCCCCACGCCGACGACCCGCTTCACCATCGGCACGTCGCCCCACGTCGAGTCGGTGAAGACGACCACGTCGCCGCGGCGGACCTCGCCGCCCTCGATCCGCTCGGCGAGCACCCGGTCCCCGGCGTTGATCGTCGGGGTCATCGAGTCGGTCGGCACGGTGTACGGCCTGTACACCACCGCTCCCCAGGCGAAGCAGCCGAGAAAGAGCACACAGCCGACGGCCACGGCCAGGTTCGACAGCACACTGCCGAGCCGGCCCCGGCCGTCACCCGTACGTCCTGATCCACTCATCCCAGCGCTCCCCCATCGGAGATCGACAATCGCTGATCCGAGTCGGCACCCTACCCGGCGGTACGCCCAGCGGTCAGCCTGCGCCGACGCCAGAACACGAGGGGCAGCGCACCGGCTACACCCAGTGCTCCGGGCACCGCCGCGGACGCCGCCGCGTTCAGGCCGGGCTGGTCGAACGTGCTCGGCACCGGCAGGGTCGCCCAGCGGTTGACGGGCCAGGCGATGACGATGGCCCGGCCGACGACCTCGTCCGTGGACACCGTGCCCTGCCCGGGCAGCTCCTGGTGGTAGCGGGAGTCCAGCGAGTTCTGCCGGTGGTCACCCATCACCCAGATCCGGCCCTCGGGCACATGGATCGGTCCGAACGGCTCGTCGTCGCAGGCGCTGTTGCCCTCGAAGATGAAGGACTTGTCGTCCAGCGCCTTGCCGTTGACCGTGACCGGCCCGTTCTTCTTGCACTCGACGGTGTCACCGCCGATCGCGATGACCCTCTTGATCAGGTCCTTCTCCTCGGCCGACGGCATCAGCCCGATGAAGCTCAGGAACTTCTGCACCGCGTTCGGCTCGGGCGTCGCGGTGTCCTCCAGCCAGCCGCCCGGGTCGTGGAAGACCACGACCTCGCCGCGCTCCGGCTCCGAGCCGAACCACGGGGTCAGCTTGTCGACCAGCACCCGGTCGCCCCGCTGCAGCGTGTTCTGCATGGAGTCCGAGGGGATCGAGAACGCCTGTACCAGGAACGTCTTGATCAGCAGCGCCAGGATGAGCGCGATGCCGATGAGCAGCGGCAGTTCCTTCCAGAAGGAGCGCGGCTTCTTCACCGCCGTGCTCCCGCCGTCCGCGGAATGGCCGTCACTCTCCGCCTCCCCCGGGACCCCGTCGCCCACGGGCCGGTCCTCGGGCTCGTCGTGTCCGGATCGTGCGCCGACCGCCAAATCCCCCACATCCACTCCTCACTCCGTGCCACCGCCCGCGCCCGATCCGGCGCAGGCCCACCACTCCCATAACGAGCGGGAGTTCCGCAGGGGTCGGGAGCAGGACCATTCCGTTGCGATCCTGGGAGGACACACTATTCGACGGGCTCGGCGCGGCCGTCGTCCCGGCGCGCCCGTCGGGGACCGAGGCGTACGTCCCGGGCTCCTCCAGCCTGCGCCAGTGACCGAAGGGCCAGGCGATCACGACGGCCCGTCCCACGACCTCGTCCTCCGAGACCGTGCCCTTCCCCGGCTTGTCGAGATGGAAGCGCGAGTCCGCGGAATTCGAGCGGTGGTCGCCCATCACGAAGATCCGGCCCTGGGGAACCTTTACCTCGAATGTGAGAGTGGATGGCACATCGCCGGGATTCAGGTACGGCTCGTCGAGCGCGACGCCGTTGACCGTGATCCTTCCGTCGGCACCGCAGCACTTCACGGTGTCGCCGCCGACGGCCACCACGCGCTTGATCAGATCCTGCTCGTCCTCGGAGGGGAGCAGCCCGATGAAGGTCAGCAGTTCCTTGACCTGTTTGATCCCGGCCGGCGGGTCCTCGGTGGCGGTCTTCTCCTGCTGGAGCCAGCCGCCCGGGTCCTTGAAGACGACGACGTCACCGCGCTGCGGCTCCGAGCCGAACCACGGGGTCAGCTTGTCCACCAGCACCCGGTCGCCTATCCGGATGGTCTGTTCCATCGACCCCGAGGGGATCACGAAGGCCTGTACGAGAAAGGTCTTGAGCACCAGCGCGATCAGCAGGGCCACGAGGACCAGGAGGGGTATCTCCTTGATCGCGGAACTGCGCCTGCGGCGCTTCACCTTGCGGGCGAGCCGGCGGCGCTCCGCGCGGGTGGGCAGCGAGCGCGCGGTGACCGGCCTCGACCCGGTGGGCAGCGGCGGGCCCGTCTCCGGTTCTCCCCGCTTACGGCCCCGGTTACCCATGGTCGGCGCCCGCCGGCCGTATGCCCGCGAAGGCGGTGGTCCTCTCCAGGGAACCGATCCTGCCGAGCGGCCAGCCGAGCCAGTCCACCCGTCCGACCACCCGCTCGACGGGCACCATGCCTCCCCCGGGCTGCCCCAGGTGGTCACGGGAGTCGCGCGAGTTGCTCCGGTGGTCGCCCATCATCCAGAGGGTGCCCTCGGGCACCACGATGTCGAAGGCCACGTCGGACGGACGGTCGCCCGGGCGCAGGTACTCCTCGTCCACCGGAGCGCCGTTCACCTCGAGCCTCCCCCGCTTGTCGCAGCAGACCACCCGGTCGCCCCCCACGCCCACCACCCGCTTCACGAAGTCGGACCCGGCGGGTTCGGCCAGTCCCAGGGAAGCCGCCGCCCCGCGCACCAGCGCGCCCAGGGCGTTCCCCCCGGACGTCTCCTGCACGAAGGAGCCGGTGCCGTCGAAGACCACCACGTCGCCGCGGACCGGCTCCGAGCCGAAACGGTACGCCAGTTTGTTGACGAGGACCCGGTCCCCGACCCTCAGCGTGGGCTCCATCGAGCCACTGGGGATGAGGAAGGGCTGCAGCACGAAGGAGCTGAAGAGCAGCAGGGCGACCGTGCAGAGCATGCCCGTGAAGACGGCCCGGCCCCATGACATCGAGGTGGCCGGCCGGTCCGGAACATGCGTGAAGCGCGACCCCTCCTCCGTCCCGTCTGCGGGGCCGGAGGAACGATCGCGCTCCATGTGCTGTGCTTCCGTGTCCATCGGGGCCGAATCCTATCCGGCCGCGCTGTGGACGCCGGAGGGGAATCAGCGGTCGCGCTTCTCCTTGATCTTCGCGGCCTTGCCGCGGAGCTCACGGAGGAAGTACAGCTTGGCGCGACGGACGTCACCGCGGGTGACGAGCTCGATCTTCTCGAAGATCGGGCTGTGCACCGGGAAGGTGCGCTCGACGCCGACGCTGAAGGAGACCTTGCGGACCGTGAAGGTCTCGCTGACGCCCGAGCCCTGGCGGCGGATGACGATGCCCTTGAACTGCTGGATACGGGAGCGGTTGCCCTCGATCACGCGCACGTGGACGTTGACCGTGTCACCGGGGCGGAACGCCGGGAGGTCGGTACGGAGCGAGGCGGCGTTGACGCCATCGAGCAGGGAAGCCATGTTGTCTGCTTTCTTCGCCGATGCCACAGGTCATCGACGGGAGAGAGTGAAGTTCGGATGCTGATCACATCGGGCGGGCGTCTTTCCCCCTGTGGCAGGGGCGCACGCCGGACGTACAGCGCGCCTATTCTTCCACGGCCTCGGGCCTGCGCCAAAATCGTCCGCCGGGCTCCGGGGACCAGCCGAGGATGGAGAGGATCTCGCGGTCCTTCTTGTCGAAGCCGGACGCCTCGCAACGCTCGATCAGATCGGGCCTGTTGAGCGCCGTACGACGGAACGCCTCGTCCCTGCGCCAGCGTGCGATCCGGCCGTGATGTCCGCTGAGCAGCACATCGGGGATGCCCCTCCCGCGCCACTCCGGGGGCTTCGTGTAGACCGGCCCTTCGAGCAGGTCGGCCATGGCTCCGGGCGCGAAGGAGTCGTCCCGGTGCGATTCGGCGTTGCCGAGGACTCCGGGCAGCAGCCGGGCCACCGCCTCCGTGATCACCAGGACGGCCGCCTCGCCGCCGGCCAGGACGTAGTCGCCGATGGAGACCTCGATGACCGGCATCCGGGTCGTGTACTCGTCCATCACCCGGCGGTCGATGCCCTCGTACCGGGCGGGCGTGAAGACCAGCCACGGCCGCTCCGAGAGCTCCACGGCCAGTTCCTGGGTGAAGGGCCTGCCGCTGGGCGTGGGCACCACGAGCACCGGGGAGTGCGCCCCCGCCTCGTAGCCGTCGGCCAGCACGTCGTCGAGCGCCTCGCCCCAGGGCCCGGTCTTCATGACCATGCCGGGACCGCCGCCGTAGGGGGTGTCGTCCACCGTGTTGTGCCGGTCGTGGGTCCAGGACCGCAGGTCGTGCACCTGTACGTCGAGGCTGCCGCGGGCCCGCGCCTTGCCGACGAGCGAGACGTTCAGCGGTTCGAGGTACTCGGGGAAGATCGTGACGACGTCGAGCCGCATCAGGCCTCGCCCTTCCCGGACTCGCCGCCGGCGTCCCCGGCCGGGGCGTCCTCCCCGGCGTCGCGCGTGGAGGCGATGACGGCCTCGCTCTCGTCGATCAGACCCGGCGGCGGCGTGATGACGGCCCGCTGCTCCTCCAGGTCGATCTCGGTGACGATCTCCTCGACGAACGGGATCATCACCTCGCTGCCGTCCGGACGCTCCACGATGAAGAGGTCCTGGGACGGCAGGTGCGTGATCTCGGTGATCCGGCCGATCTCCGTGCCGTCTGCGAGGACGACGTCGAGGTCCATCAGCTGGTGGTCGTAGAACTCCTCGGGGTCCTCGGGCAGTTCCGCCGGGTCCACCTCGGCGATCAGCAGGGTGTTGCGCAGCGCCTCGGCCGCCGTGCGGTCCCGTACGCCCTCGAACCGGAGCAGCAGCCTTCCGCTGTGCACCCGGCCGGTCTCGATCGTCAGCGGCCCCACGTGGGCGGGCTCCGTGGACAGCACGGCCCCGGGCCCGAGCCGGAGCTCGGGCTCGTCGGTGCGCACCTCGACGGTGACCTCGCCCTTGATGCCGTGGGCGCGACCGATCCGCGCAACTACCAACTCCACGCTACTTCTCCCGATGATCTTCTACTGAGGAGGCGGTCATGTACCGACGACAAAGGCCGGGGACGGCTCGAAAGCCCTCCCCGGCCCCGGCCGGTGTTCAACTCTTTCAGCGAACCTGGTCCACATCGACGAGGTCGACACGGATTCCACGTCCGCCGATGGCACCCACGACGGTACGCAGGGCGCGCGCGGTGCGGCCGTTGCGGCCGATCACCTTGCCGAGGTCGTCCGGGTGGACCCGGACCTCCAGGACGCGCCCACGGCGCAGGTCACGCGAGGCGACCTGCACATCGTCGGGGTTGTCGACGATGCCCTTCACGAGGTGCTCAAGAGCCTCCTCGAGCATGCTCAGGCCTCGGTCGACTCGGTGGACGCAGCGTCAGCCGCCTCGTCCGCCTTCTTGTCCGACTTCTTGGCCTTCTGGGTGATGGCCTCACCCTTGGCCTCGTCACCGTCCGTGGCCAGGGCCTCGAACAGGGCGCGCTTGTCAGCCTTGGGCTCCGGCTGCAGGAGCGGCGCCGGGGCCGGAAGGCCCTTGTGGGCCTGCCAGTCACCGGTGAGCTTCAGGATCGCGAGGACGGGCTCGGTCGGCTGGGCGCCGACGGACAGCCAGTACTGCGCGCGCTCTGCGTTGACCTCGATGCGCGAGGGGTTCTGCACCGGGTGGTACAGGCCGATCTCCTCGATGGCCCGGCCGTCACGGCGGGTACGGGAGTCGGCGACGACGATGCGGTAGTGAGGCGAACGGATCTTGCCCAGACGCTTCAGCTTGATCTTGACTGCCACGGAAGTGGTGTCTCCTGGTCTCTGACGTGGTTGGGCACAAAAGATGCCACGTGGGGTTGCGGTACTCGGGTGCCCGATGGACGCGTCAGCCGGAGGAGAGAGGGGTCCTATGCGACTGTCGAGTACAGCTGTCCATTGTGCCACACCGCGCCGGGTCACCCCACCGCGACCGCCGCTTCCGGGATACGGAACGGCTTTCCGCACCCGCCGCAGACGATCGGCGCCTGGGCGAGGACCGACGGGACGACGCGGACGTTGCGCCCGCAGTCGCAGACGGCCTTGACCCGCACCCCTCCCCCGGACGATCCGTGCCGCGCCGCGGGGCCGCGGAACGAGCGCTTGGTGTCGGCGGCGGTGGCGACGGTGTGCGCCTTGAGCGCACGCTGCAGCCGTTCCGTCGTCGGGCGGTATCTGCGTTTGGCCTCGGGATTCAGCGTCACCAACGAGAATCCGCTGCTGGGGTGGGGCTCCTCGGCATGGTCGAGGCCCAGCTCCTCGGCGATCGCGAGGAAGCGTCGGTTGTGGTAGCGGCCGGCGCGAGAAGTGTCCCGGACACCTCTCGCGGCCGCGATGCCGTGGACTGCCTCATGGAGCAGCCGTTCGAAGGAGAGCTCGGCGCCACAGGCGGACGAGGACTCTCCGATCAGGGACTCTGGCGCGGCAAGATCGGGCAGCTCGGGGTGGTACCGCTGAATGTCGGCCCACGCCTGTGCCAGCTCTGCGGCAAGTACAGGTGGTGTCGTGCTCACGTCGTGACAACGAGCCTGAGTGCTCCGGTGTTCCTATTCCGGGGCATCCCAAATAATTTGCACGTACCAGTCAGTTGCCGTTGATGCGTCCGGACGAGGGCGGGTGCGCAGATCAGCGGAGAAGGCTCACAGCTCGCACCAAGGTGGTACGTAGCAACGCGTACGCCCCGGTGCCGACAAGGGCCGCGCGGGCGACATTACCCGGCACGGAGCGACCGGTGCGCCGAGGGGGCCGAGGGGGCGGGGAGCGCTCGACGTGCTGCGCCCCGCGTGTCGGGTAAGACTGTGAGGAAGCGAGCAGCGGGCGCGCTGCTGCCGGTGTCCGCCCGCACCACGCGGCGCCGGGGCGCACGGCCGGAGCACGCAAGCAATGCCATCCCACCCCGTCCGACCCCTGGACGGGACCGCCGATGCGGAGTTCTCTGACATACGGAGGCTGTGGGCGCGCATACACAGCACACAGACATGGGGGACCTCACTCGGGCACGACCGACCTCACGGCGGATTGGGGCGCATTCCATGACACCTACGCTCGTCCGGCACCACAGGTACGCGGATTCGTCCGCCCCGGTGGACACCGGTACCCGTGCTCGTGACTGGGCCGAGATCCAGGAGCGCATGCTGGCGCCGCTCTACGAGGCGGTGTACGAGCGCCTCGAAGTCGGGGCCGGGACGCGGATGCTCTCGCTCGGCTGCGGTTCCGGGCTGGCGCTGCTGATCGCGGCCTCGCGCGGGGCGCGGGTCACCGGCGTCGACAGCGACCGTGACCGTCTCGCCCTGGCCCGTGAGCGCCTCGCGCCCGCTCCGGGGCAGGAGCCCGTCCCGGGCCGCCCGGAACCACGGGCGAGGCTCGTGGAGGACCTTCCGTCGGCCGTGCCGGACGGTGCGCCGTACAACCTTCTGACCGCCTTCCAGCCGGTCGGCTGCGCCGCCGGTGACTCCGAGGGGCTCGCGCCCGCGCTGGCCTCCGCCGTGCCGCTGGCCGTGCGGGGCGCCACGGTGGTGCTGGCCGGCTGGGGGCCGCCGGAGCGGTGTGCCACGGCTCCCGTGCTCCAGGTGGCGGCGCGGCTGACCGGGTCCGCCCGCGCCCCGCGCTCCGTGAGCGGATGGCGGCCGGCGCTGCGGGACGAGCTGGAGGATGTCGCGGCGCGGGCCGGGCTGAAGCCGGACGGCTCGGGCCGGGTGTCCTGCCCGTTCGGTTACGCGGACGTGGACAGCGCGGTGCGCGGGCTGCTGTCGACCGGGCTGTTCGACGCGGCGGTGCGGGCGACCGACCGCGTCCAGGTGGAGAAGGAGGTCGCGGAGGCCCTGCATCCGCATCTGCGGCCGGACGGCACGGTGTGGATGCCGAACGTCTTCCGCTACCTGGTGTGCGTGGCCTGACGGCGACCACCGGCGACGCGAAGGGGCACCCCGCTCGTGCGGGGTGCCCCTTCGCGTGTGTCCGGGCGGTCAGCCCATGAACTTCTTGAACTCGTCGGGGAGTTCGAAGTTCTTGTCCTCCTGGGCGGGCAGACCGAACGCGCCGCCCTGGGCCGCCTGCTCGCGGCGGGCGGCCGCGGCCTGCTCCTCGGCCTTGCGCTTCATCGGGTTGCCGCTCTTGCGCTTGCCCTTGGCCTGCTTGACCTGCTTCTTCTGACGGCCGGCGCCGCCGCCCATGCCGGGCATCCCCGGCATCCCGGGCATGCCGCCGCCCTGGGCCATCTTCGACATCATCTTGCGGGCCTCGAAGAACCGCTCGACCAGGCTCTTCACGGCGGAGACCTCGACACCGGAACCCTTGGCGATACGGGCCCGGCGGGAGCCGTTGATGATCGTCGGCTCGGCGCGCTCCTTCGGGGTCATCGACCTGATGATCGCGGCGGTGCGGTCGACGTCGCGCTCGTCGATGTTGTTGATCTGGTCCTTGATCTGCCCCATGCCCGGCAGCATCCCGAGCAGCTTGGAGATGGAGCCCATCTTCCGGACCTGCTCCATCTGCGCCAGGAAGTCGTCGAGCGTGAAGTCCTTGCCCTTGCTCGACGCCAGCTTGGAGGCCATTTTGGCGGCCTCTTCCTGGCTGAAGGTCTTCTCCGCCTGCTCGATCAGGGTGAGGAGGTCACCCATGTCGAGGATGCGGGACGCCATGCGGTCGGGGTGGAAGGCGTCGAAGTCCTCGAGCTTCTCACCGTTCGACGCGAACATGATCTGCTTGCCCGTGACATGGGCGATCGACAGGGCCGCGCCACCACGGGCGTCACCGTCGAGCTTGGAGAGCACCACGCCGTCGAAGCCGACGCCGTCACGGAAGGCCTCGGCGGTGTTGACCGCGTCCTGACCGATCATCGCGTCGACGACGAAGAGGATCTCGTCGGGGCTGACGGCGTCGCGGATGTCCGCGGCCTGGCGCATCAGCTCCTCGTCGATGCCGAGGCGGCCGGCGGTGTCGACGATGACGATGTCGTGGACCTTGGACTTGGCGAACTCGATGGAGTCCTTGGCGACCTGGACCGGGTCACCGACGCCGTTGCCCGGCTCCGGGGCGTAGACCGCGACGCCCGCGCGGTCGGCGACGACGCTCAGCTGGTTGACGGCGTTGGGGCGCTGGAGGTCACAGGCGACGAGCAGCGGGGAGTGGCCCTGGCCCTTGAGCCAGAGGCCGAGCTTTCCGGCGAGGGTCGTCTTACCGGCACCCTGGAGACCCGCGAGCATGATCACGGTGGGCGGGTTCTTGGCGAACCTGAGCCGCCGGGTCTCGCCGCCGAGGATGCCGACGAGCTCCTCGTTGACGATCTTGACGACCTGCTGGGCCGGGTTCAGCGCCTGGGAGACCTCGACGCCGCGCGCCCGCTCCTTGACGTTGGCGATGAACGCGCGGACGACGGGGAGGGCGACATCCGCCTCCAGCAGCGCGATCCGGATCTCGCGAGCCGTGGCGTCGATGTCCGCCTCGGACAAGCGGCCCTTGCCCCTGAGGTTTTTGAAAGTCGCGCTAAGGCGGTCGGAGAGAGTATCGAACACGGCGCTCGTCGGTCCTCAGGGTCGGGGGCGGGGCAGGTCAGTCGCCCTCCAGGGTATCCGGACCCCGGAGAACGCAAAGCCCTCGCCCGTTTTCGTGACGAACGAGGGCCGGCGCGGGGGGTCAGCCCAGCTCCTTCTCGACCTCCCCGGCCACCTCGGCCGCCCGCTGCGGCGTCAGCGGTTCGCCGTCGGTGTCCGTGACGTAGAAGGCGTCCACGGCATTGGCCCCGAGCGTGGAGACATGGGCGCTGCGCACCCGCACCTCGCTCTGCTCCAGCGCCCTGCCGATCCGGTGCAGCAGCCCGGGGGCGTCCTGGGCGCGGACCTCTATCACGGTGGCCAGGCGTGAGCCGGCCGCCGCCACGGTCACCCGGGGCGGTGGCGCCTTGACCCCGCGCCGCCGCGGATAGGCGGCCTCGCGCTCGGCCAGCCGGGCCCGGATGTCCAGGGAGCCGTCCAGGGCGCGCACGAGGTCGGCCCGGAGCCGGGCGGCCTGCGGGAGCGAGCCGTACTCGGCCGCGACCCGCCAGCTGAGCACCAGCAGGTCGGCCGATTCGCCGAGCTCGGTCGGGAGCTCCACGGCGCGCAGGTCGGCGGCGCGGACGGTGAGGCGGTGCAGGGCCAGGACTCCGGCCGCGGCGGGCAGCACCCCGGGCCGGTCGGGCAGCGCGATGAGGAGCTCGACGCCGACGGGCTCGGGCTCGCCGTCCTCCGCTGCCGGTTCGGGCCGGGTGTGCAGGGAGAGGACGGGCTCGCCGGTGCGCAGGGCCTCCACGGCCAGGCGCTCCTGCTCGGCGCTGGGCGCGAGCGGTTCCGGCTCGGGAGGCTCCTCGCCCGCGAGCAGCGCGGCGACCCGCTTGACCAGGTCGGTGACGAGCGAGGCCCGCCAGGAGCTCCAGGCCGCGGGGCCGGTGGCGAGGGCGTCGGCCTCGGTGAGGGCGTGCAGCAGCTCCAGGGTGGAGGCGCTGCCCACGGCGTCGGCGACGGAGCGCACGGTCGCGGGGTCGTCGAGATCGCGTCGGGTGGCGGTCTCGACGAGGAGCAGGTGGTGGCGTACGAGGGTGGCGACGACGGCCACGTCCTGCTTGTCGAAGCCGATACGGGCGGCCATGTCGCGGGCGATGACCTCGCCCGCGACGGAGTGGTCCCCTGGCCAGCCCTTGCCGATGTCGTGGAGGAGCGCGGCGATCAGGAGAAGGTCGGGGCGACCGACACGTCGGGTGAGCGAGGCGGCGCGTACGGCCGTCTCGACGAGGTGCCGGTCGACGGTCCAGGTGTGGACGGGGTTGCGCTGCGGGCGGCAGTGGACGCGTTCCCAGTCGGGCAGCAGGCGGGTGATGATGCCTTCCGCTTCGAGGGCCTCCCAGACGCCGACGGTGGATTCGCCGGCGCCGAGCAGGGTGACGAGCTCCTCTCGGGCCTGGGACGGCCACGGCACGGGCAGTGGCTGGACCGCGGTCCGCAGATGGCGTACGAGGTGGCGGGAGAGCGGCAGTCCCGCCTCGGCCGCCGCGGCGGCGGCCCGGAGGGTGAGCACGGGGTCGCGTTCCGGGCGGGCGGTGCGGGCGAGCACCACCTCGCCGTCGGCCTCGACGACGCCTTCGGCGAGGGGCGTGCGCTCCGGAGCGGCCTTGGCGCCGCCGCCGAGGATCGACCGCAGCCGTGGCCGTGCGGAGCGGGCGCGCAGGACGCGGTTGACCTCGCGCCAGGTGACGTCGGTGGCGTACGAGACGGTGCGGGCGGCTTCGTACACCTGGCGCAGCAGGGCGTCGGAGTCGAGGAGGCCGAGGGAGCCGGCGACCTGGTCCTGCTCCTGGAGGGCGAGGCGGTCGGTGGCCCGGCCGGTGGTCAGGTGCAGGGCGTCGCGGGCGTCTAGGAGGGTGCGCCGGGCCTCGGCGAGCCCTTCGCGGGGTGCGTCGGCCACCCAGGAGGCGGCGACGGCGCGCAGGGCGGTGGCGTCGCGGAGGCCCCCGCGGGCCTCCTTGAGGTCGGGTTCCAGGAGGAACTGGAGCTCGCCCATGCGCTCGGCCCGCTCGCGGCAGAGTTCGTCGAGGGCCGGGAGGCGCTTGGGCGCCTGGTTGCGCCAGTCGGCGAGGACCGCGGTACGCAGTCCGGCGACGAGGCCGAGGTCTCCGGCGACGGGGCGCGCGTCGAGCAGTCCGAGCTGGACCTTGAGGTCCTCACCCGCGGTCCTGCGGGCTTCGGCGGGGGTGCGTACGGAGTGGTCGAGGGCGAGGCCGAGGTCCCAGACGGGGTACCAGATCCGGTCCGCGAGGGTGGCCACGGCGCCCGCGTCGGCGTTGCCGTCGTGCAGGAGCAGCAGGTCGAGGTCGCTGCGCGGGGAGAGCTCGCCCCGGCCGTATCCGCCGACGGCGACGAGGGCGGCGCCGCGTACGCCCGACTCCTCGGCGGCGGCCGCGAACAGCGCGGTGAGCCAGTCGTCGGTGAGCCGGGCCAGGGCGGCACGGCGCGGCGGCCCGGACCGCGTCTCCTCCTGGAGAAGACGCAGCCGGGCCGCCGCGTAGCCGCTGGGTCCCGAGTCCTCGGATTCGGTGGTCACTTCGGTGCTCGTCACCCAGCTGCCTTTCCGTTCACAGGGACCGTCGGTCAGAGTGCGTCCGGGCCGCGTTCACCGGTCCGTACGCGGATCGCGGTGTCGACCGGGACGCTCCAGACCTTGCCGTCACCGATCTTGCCCGTACGGGCGGCCTTGACGACCACGTCGATGAGCTGTTCGGCGTCCTCGTCCTCGACGAGTACCTCGATGCGGATCTTCGGCACCAGGTCGACGGTGTACTCGGCTCCACGGTAGACCTCGGTGTGTCCGCGCTGACGCCCGTACCCGCTGGCCTCCGTGACCGTGAGGCCCTGGACGCCGAAGGCCTGGAGGGCCTCCTTGATCTCGTCCAGCCTGTGCGGCTTCACGACTGCGGTGATGAGCTTCATGCGTCCACCTTCTTGTTCGTCGGGGCTGCCGTCGTGCCGGGGGCCGGCGGGGTGGTGCGGGTGGCCGCGCCGCCGCCGGCGCCGCTGAAGTCGTACGCCGTCTCGGCGTGTTCGACCTGGTCGATGCCGGAGACCTCGTCGTCCTCGCTGACCCGCATCCCGACCGTCTTGTCGAGGATGAAGGCCAGGGCCGCGGAGACGACCAGGGAGTAGGCGAGGACCGCGAAGACACCGACGGCCTGCTTGCCGAGCTGGTCGAGACCGCCGCCGTAGAAGAGGCCCGCGGCGTCGGACTGCACACCACCGGTGGCGAAGAAGCCGACGAGGAGGGAGCCGAGGATACCGCCGACGAGGTGGACGCCGACGACGTCCAGGGAGTCGTCGTAGCCGAACTTGTACTTGAGGCCGACGGCCATGGCGCAGAGGACACCGGCGATGACACCGATGGCGATGGCGCCGAGGGGGCTGACCGCACCGCCCGCGGGGGTGATGGCGACGAGACCGGCGACGGCGCCGGACGCGGCACCGAGGGTGGTGAAGGAGCCGTGGCGGATCTTCTCGTAGGCGAGCCAGCCGAGGACCGCGGCACCGGTGGCGACCTGCGTGTTGACGAACATGACGGCCCCGACGCCGTCGTCGTTGCCCAGCCACGAACCGGCGTTGAAGCCGAACCAGCCGAACCACAGGAGGGCGGCACCGAGCATGACGAGCGGCAGGCTGTGCGGCCGCATCGGGTCCTTCTTGAAGCCGACGCGCTTGCCGATGACGAGGATCACGCCGAGGGCGGCGGCACCCGCGTTGATGTGGACGGCCGTACCACCGGCGAAGTCGATGACACCCAGCTCGAAGAGCCAGCCGCCGGCGCCCCAGACCCAGTGCGCGACCGGGAAGTAGACGACGGTGACCCAGAGCGTGATGAACAGGGCCCAGGAGGTGAACTTGACGCGGTCGGCGAGCGCACCGCTGATCAGGGCCGGGGTCAGGATCGCGAACATCAGCTGGAAGACGGCGAAGACGTACACCGGGATGGTGTAGCCGTCCCAGAGTTCGGTGACGCCGATGCCGCTGAGGCCGACGAAGTCCGAGCTCCAGCCGATGACGGAGCCGACGTCGGTGCCGAAGGCGAGGCTGAATCCGTAGAGCACCCACAGGACCGTGACGATCCCGAGGCTGATGAAGCTCATCATCAGCATGTTCAGGGTGCTCTTGACGCGGACCATGCCTCCGTAGAAGAAGGCCAGACCCGGGGTCATGAGCATCACCAGCGCGGAGCAGATGAGCATGAACCCTGTGTTGGCGGCAGACAGCTGCGGGGCGTCTGCGGCAAGCGTCGTGATGCCTGGGGGCATCGGCGTCTCCTCGTCGTCGGTGCGGCCACGTGCGGGGGTGCGGGACCACGGTGAAAAGGTGCGGGCCGGTTATGCGCCATGAGATTCGCGCAGCGCGGTTTCCACGAATGCCGCACGATGTTTCACCGCAGTGACGAAGGCGCTGCGCGTGTTACGTCCCAATGAACCAGGAGTGTCGGAGCCGGTGTGCTGCCTACCATGCTGCCTGCGCCGCATACGGCGGGGTTGAACGCCCGTGGACGTGAACCGGCCACGACAGCGACCCGCTGACCTGGCGATGGGGGAGCCGGTCGGGTGGTACGGGGCGGCTGTCGTGGCCGGTGGCGGGAATGCCGGTCAGACCGCTTCGGCGGTCTCCGGGAGCTGCTGGGTGAGCAGGTCGGTGAGCACGGCGACCTCGGAGATGTCGCCGAAGTCCCTGGCAGCGGTGTCGACGGTCTTGCGGAGCCTGGTGTTGACGCGCTCCGACCTGACCTTCTTGGCGACGCGCAGGGCCTGGGTGGCCAGCACGGTCGACTGCTCCGGCTCGCGCTTGAGGAGATGCACGGTGGCCATGCCGATGAGATTGAGCGCGTAGGACCTCTGGTGCTCGTCGTCGTCGCCGAAGAGCTCGACGGCCCGGGCCATGACGGGCTCGGCCAGCGAGGCGTAGGTCGGGCTGCGGCCGGCGACATAGGCCAGGTCACGGTAGGAGTGGGCGTTCTCCCCGTGCAGTTCGGCGTCGGAGAAGAAGCGGATCCAGTCGGGCTCGGGCTCGTCGTCGAGCGTGGCGTCGACGAAGGTGTCCTCGGCCATCCGGACGGCCCGCTTGCACTTGCTCGGCTGGCCCATGTTCGCGTAGGCGCGCGCCTCCATCGCATACAGCATGGCCTGGGTCCGCGCGGTGGCGCAGTCACGGCTGCCGTACTGGGCGAGGTGGATGAGTTCGAGCGCGTCGTCGGGCCTGCCGAGGTGGATCATCTGGCGGCTCATGCTGGAGAGGATGTACGAACCGAGCGGCTTGTCGCCCGCCTCCTTGGAGGCGTGCAGGGCGAGCACGAAGTACTTCTGGGCGGTGGGCTGGAGGCCCACGTCGTAGCTCATCCAGCCCGCGAGCTCGGCGAGTTCGGCCGCGCAGCGGAACAGCCGCTTGGATGTGGCCTCCGGCTGCGGTTCCTGGAGCAGGTCGGTGACCTCGTGGAGCTGGCCGACGACGGCCTTGCGGCGCAGGCCGCCGCCGCACTGGGCGTCCCACTGGCGGAACATCGCCGTGGTGGACTCCAGCAGGTCGAGCTCGGGGCCGGAGAGCCTGGAGGGGCGGCTCTGCCCGGCCGGCCGCTCCGGGTCGGTCCGGCCGGGTGCGACGGGCACCAGCCAGCGCTGCATCGGCTCGATGAGGGTGGGCCCCGCGGCCAGGGCGAGGGAGCTGCCGAGGAAGCCGCGACGGGCGAGCATGAGGTCGCTGCGGGAGAACTCGCTGAGCAGCGCGACGGTCTGCGGGCCGGCCCAGGGCAGGTCGACCCCGGCGACGGAGGGTGCCTGGTGGGCGGCGCGCAGTCCGAGGTCCTCGACGGCGACGACGGCGCCGAAGCGCTCGGAGAACAGCTCGGAGAGGATGCGCGGGATCGGTTCGCGGGGCTGCTCGCCGTCGAGCCATCTGCGCACCCGGGAGGTGTCGGTGCTGATGTGGTGGGCGCCGAGCTGGCGGGCCCGCCGGTTCACCTGGCGCGCGAGCTCGCCCTTCGACCAGCCGCTCCGGACGAACCACGATCCCAATTGCCCGTTGGGGCGCTTTCCGGCATTCGCCTCGCCTGCGCCGCTGCCACTCACTGGAACGCCCCCATCCCGCCGAAATCTGTCGCGCGAACCTCTATCAGAATGCCGTGCCTCCGTGCTGCCTGTACGGGTGTCGCACACCTAGGCCACATCACCGGGTTGCCCGAGGCATAACCACGCGCACATGCAATTGCAGGTTCGGGTACCGACGGTAATCCTACGATCACCGCCGCCGCCAGGGTGTTGCGGAAACGCCACCATTCGCCACCCCTTCGGATGAACCCGTTCGACGCAGACCGCGATTGACTTGACAGGCCGCGATCAGCAGTCGGGCGGAGTGAAGCATTCGGGGGCGCGGGAGTCGCGTCACGCACCCCGGTGTCACCACCCCGTGCGCCTGGGTGTCGGCGGCGACGGCCGAGGACGTCCACGACTCCGGGTCGTAACCACCGGTGAGTCGGACCCGTTGGAGGGGGCATGGGCTTCACGATCGGCGGAATCCGCGAGATGCGGTCCGGCACGCGGCGGCGCGGCCGGGCGGCCGGGGCGACCGCGGTGGCCGAGTACACGGGACTCTGGGGCTGGGCGGTGGCTCCGGGCGCGCGCGCCGCGGACGGGGCCTGCTCGTGCGGCGACTCCGCGTGCCCCGCCCCCGGCGCGCACCCGCTGGACTTCGCCCGCGAGGTGCCGCCCGGCGCCACGCTCGGCATGGCCGCCGACACCTGGGCCGAGGTGCCGGGTGCCTCGATGCT
Source organism: Streptomyces sp. NPDC002125 (assembly GCF_053593715.1). NCBI lineage: Bacteria > Bacillati > Actinomycetota > Actinomycetes > Kitasatosporales > Streptomycetaceae > Streptomyces > Streptomyces sp. NPDC002125. The sequence continues at coordinate 129,535 of NZ_JBSFDD010000001.1, forward strand.
GCTCCCGGTGGGCCGGACCTTCGACGTCCTCGACGTCCCCGAGGTGGCGGGGCGGCGGGCCCTGGTGCGGATGGAGCGGATGGGGCTGCCGCTGGGCCCGGTGACGGTGACGCCGACGGGCCGTACACAGTTCTTCGTCGCCCCCGGGGCCGCGGCCGGACTGCCCGGACTGCTCTACCGGATGGGCTGGGACGACGCGGATCTGGATCTGCGGGCGCTGGGCCGGGGCGCCTACATCACGGCTCCCCCTTCGGACCTCGGCGGCCTGGGGCCGGTCCGCTGGCTGCGTCCGCCGCTGCCCGGCGCCGCCGCCACTCCCCCGCAGGCCAGGCTGCTGCTGGGCACGCTGGCCTACATATGCCACCGCTGGTGAACGCGGAAGGGCGGTGACCCCTTCCGGGTCCACCGCCCTTCGCGCACACGGCCGTACGTCCGTCAGTCGCCGATCAGCGCGTCGACGAAGGCGCCCGGCTCGAACGGAGCCAGGTCGTCCGGTCCCTCACCGAGGCCGATGAGCTTCACCGGGACGCCCAGCTCCCGCTGGACGGCGATGACGATGCCGCCCTTCGCCGTGCCGTCCAGCTTGGTGAGGACGATGCCGGTGATGTCGACGACCTCGGCGAACACCCGCGCCTGGACCAGGCCGTTCTGACCGGTCGTGGCGTCGAGGACGAGGAGGATCTCGTCGAGCGGGCCGTGCTTCTCGACGACCCGCTTGACCTTGCCCAGCTCGTCCATCAGACCGGTCTTGGTGTGCAGCCGGCCGGCGGTGTCGATGAGCACCACGTCGGCGCCCTCGGCGATGCCCTCCTTCACCGCGTCGAAGGCGATCGACGCGGGGTCGCCGCCCTCGGGCCCGCGCACCGTACGGGCGCCGACGCGCTCGCCCCAGGTCTGGAGCTGGTCGGCGGCGGCGGCACGGAAGGTGTCGGCGGCGCCGAGCACGACACTGCGGCCGTCGGCGACGAGCACCCGGGCGAGCTTGCCCGTCGTGGTCGTCTTGCCGGTGCCGTTGACCCCGACGACCATCACGACGCCGGGCGTCTCCTCGCCGCCCTCCGTCTTCACGGCGCGGTCGAAGTCCGGGCCGAGCAGGGTGACGAGCTCCTCGCGCAGCAGCGTGCGCAGCTCTTCGGGCGTACGGGTGCCGAGGACGCGGACCCGCTCACGGAGCCGCTCCACCAGCTCCTGCGTGGGGGCGACGCCGACGTCGGCGGTGAGGAGGGTGTCCTCGATCTCCTCCCAGGTGTCCTCGTCGAGGTTGTCGCGGGACAGGAGCGTGAGCAGCCCCTTGCCCAGGGAGTTCTGCGAGCGGGCGAGCCGTGCGCGCAGCCGCACCAGGCGGCCCGCGGTGGGCTCGGGGACCTCGAGCCCGGGGACCTCCGGCTCGATGACGACCGGGGTCTCCTCGACGGGAGTCCCGGCACCGGGGAGACCGGCGTCCTCGATGGTGCGCCGCGCTCCCTCGCGCGGCGCCTCGGCTTCCTCGCCGACATGGGGTTCGGCGGGAGGAGTGATGGTCGGCGTGCTCGACGGTGCCGAGGGCGGCAGCTGCTTCTTCTTGCGGCTGCTGACCACGAGCCCGCTGATCAGGCCGACCGCGACCAGGGCGATGACTACAGCAAGGATGACGATTTCCATAACGCGTCCAGTATCGGCCACCACCGTGGTCCGGGCACGGTTCCGTGGGACGGCGAGCGGGACGCGTGGGCGGTATGCCACGTTTGGGGGTAAAGGTACGCTGCTGCCCGTGGAGAACCGCGGCCTGGATCCCGTCCCCGACGCCGAGCGCACCGGCCGTGTCCGCACCCTCTTCCCCACCTGGGTGACGGCCAACATGACCGTGCTGCTGCTGACCGTCGGAGCCGGACTCACCGTCTTCAACGGGCTGAACCTCTGGCAGGTGCTGGCCGTGGGGTTCCTCGCCCCCGCGTTCGCCTTCGGACTGGTCGGCCTCGTGTCGATCGCGGGGAAGCGCGGCGGCGCACCCGGCATGGCGCTCTCCCGGGCGGTTTTCGGACAGCGCGGCAATCTCTTCCCCGGGGCCGTGCTGTGGGTGGCCCGGTGGGGCTGGGAGACGGCCAACGCGGTCACGGGCTCCTACGCGCTGCTGGCCGTGCTCGATCTGCTGTTCGGCATCCGCATCACCCACACCCTGGTCCTGGTGACCCTGACGGCCTTCGTCGCCGCGAGCTTCCTCGTGTCGGGGCTCGGCATCCGGGCGCTGCGGGCGTGCTCCCGCGTCTCCGTGTGCCTCTTCGGCGGCGCGAGCGTCCTCGTCCTGGTCCATCTGATCGGCGCGACGCCGTGGCGGTCCGTCCTGGACCGGCCGGCGGGACCCGCGGCGGGGGTGATCGCGGGCATCGGGACGCTGGCCGCCGGGGGCATCAGCTGGGTGCCGTCCGCCCCGGACTTCGCCCGCTACCTTCCGCGCTCGGCGTCCGGCCGGGCGATGGTCATGGCGACCACGTGCGGGGCCCTGGTCACCGTGCTGCCGCTGGTGACGATGGGGGCGCTGCTGGCCGTGGAGGCGCCCGAGCTGGCCGTCACGAACGACCCGGTGGCCTTCATCGGCGAGCTCCTGCCGGGGTGGATCTCGGTGCCGTACCTCCTGACCGCCGTCCTCGGCATGGTGCTGATCAACGCCATGTCCATGTACTCGGCCGGCTTCACCGCCCAGACCCTCGGATTCGCGGTCCCGCGTGCCTGGGCCGTGGGGGTGAACGCGACGATCAGCCTGCTGCTCGGCGGGCTGCTGATGATGGTCGCGACGAGTTTCATCAGCACGTTCATGTCGTTCCTCGCCCTGCTGGGCGTGACCTTCTCCGCCTGGATCGGGGTCTTCGGCGTGGATCTGCTGAGGGGGCGGACGTACGACGCCGAGGCGCTTCTGGACACCACGGGCCGCCGCGGCTACTGGTACGCCGGCGGATACAGCGGGTCCGCCATGGCCGCCTGGGGCGCGGCGCTCGTGGCCGGGCTGCTCTTCACCGAGGTGGAGTGGTTCACCGGACCGCTCGCCTCCACCTGGACCGGCCGCCACGGCTTGGACTGGGCGGCGTCGGTCCTCGTCGCGGCGGGGCTGTACGCAGTCCTGCCGCGCCCCGCGGACGGGACCGGGCGCGCACCGGCCCGTTTCTGACGCCGCCCGGACGGCTTCCGCACGAAGAACGCTGCCCCGGCCGGGCGTGGGCCGGGCCGGGGCAGCGGGTCGAGAAGAGGGGCAGCGGGGATCAGCCCATCTCCTCCAGCGCCTTGCCCTTGGTCTCCTTCACGAACTTGAGCACGAAGGGGATGGAGAGCACGGCGAAGCAGGTGTAGATGATGTACGTGCCCGACAGGTTCCAGTCGGACAGGCTGGGGAAGCTCGCGGTGATCGCCCAGTTGGCGATCCACTGCGCCGACGCGGCGACACCGAGGGCGGCGGCGCGGATGCGGTTCGGGAACATCTCGCCGAGGAAGACCCAGACGACGACACCCCACGACAGCGCGAAGAAGAGCACGAAGACGTGGGCGGCGACCAGTGCGACCGTTCCCTGCGTGGTCGGGAGCTTGCCGTCGACCAGGTCCGCGGAGAAGGCCCAGGCCTCGAACGCCAGGGCGATGGCCATACCGGTGGAACCGACGAGGGCGAGCGGCCTGCGGCCCACCCGGTCGACCAGGACCATGGCGATCACGGTGCCGATGATGTTGATGATCGACGTGGTGAACGAGTAGAAGAACGAGTCGGTCGGGTCGATGCCGACGGACTGCCACAGCGTCGCCGAGTAGTAGAACGCGACGTTGATGCCGACGAGCTGCTGGAAGATCGACAGACCGATACCGACCCAGACGATGGGCAGGAAGCCGAAGCGGCTCCCGAGCAGATCGCTGAACTTCGACTTGTGCTCACGGCGCATGGCCGTCTCGATCTCGTTCACACGCGCGTCGAGGTCGACGTTCTTGCCCTCGACCTCTTCGAGGATCTTCCGGGCCCGGTCCTTCTTGCCGACCGAGATCAGGAAGCGCGGCGACTCGGGGATCGCGAAGGAGAGCAGCCCGTACAGGATGGCCGGTACGACCATCACGCCGAGCATCCACTGCCAGGCCTCGAACCCGGCGATCTCGCCGCGCTGGTCGCCGTCGGCGATCTGCAGGATGCCGTAGTTGACCAGCTGGGAGATCGCGATGCCGATGACGATGGCGGCCTGCTGGAAGGAGCCGAGGCGGCCTCGGTAGGCGGGCGGAGAGACCTCGGCGATGTAGGCCGGGCCGATGACCGAGGCCATGCCGATCGCGAAGCCGCCGATGATCCGCCACATGGCGAGGTCCCAGAGGGCGAACGGCAGTGCGGAGCCGACGGCGCTGATGGTGAACAGCACCGAGGCGATCTGCATGCAGCGGATACGGCCGATCTTGTCGGCGATGCGTCCCGCGGTGGCGGCGCCGATCGCGCAGCCGATCAGCGCGATGGCGATCACCTGGGCCAGCGTCCCCGACCCGATGTCATAGCGGTCACGGATCGCTTCGACGGCGCCGTTGATCACGGAACTGTCGTAGCCGAAGAGGAAGCCGCCCATCGCTGCGGCTGCCGTGATGAAGATGACATGGCCGAGATGGTCCGGGTGGGCATCCCGGGCTCCGGACTCCGGTCCGCGCGCTGTGCTGGTCACATGAACTCCTGATACCTGGCCGCAACGTCAGGTGTGGGGGGTGAGCCCTCCTAGTGGCGCACAACTTCCAGCTGACCACCACTTGAAGGCAAAAACAACGTTGCTGAGATTATGCGTTCAAGTTTCGAAGTCAAGGCGTGATATCCACCTAGGCGTCACTCACAAGTACCCAGGAGCACCCAAAAGGTGCGTCCAAGTGTTGAAGATTGAGTAAAGAGAATGTGACTGCCCCTCAGGCCGAGGGCCGAGGGTTCAGCGGAGCCGCTGGCTGATCACCTTGGAGACTCCGTCGCCCTGCATGGAGACGCCGTACAGCGCGTCGGCGACCTCCATCGTCCGCTTCTGGTGCGTGATCACGATGAGCTGGGAGCTCTCCTGGAGCTCCTCCATGATCCGGATCAGACGCTGCAGATTGGTGTCGTCGAGTGCCGCCTCGACCTCGTCCATGACATAGAACGGGCTCGGCCTGGCCTTGAAGATGGAGACCAGCAGGGCAACTGCCGTAAGGGATCGCTCGCCTCCGGACAGCAGCGAGAGACGCTTGACCTTCTTGCCCGGCGGCCTGGCCTCGACGTCAAGACCTGTCGTGAGCATGTTGTCCGGGTCGGTGAGGATGAGGCGGCCCTCGCCGCCGGGGAAGAGCCGTGAGAAGACGCCTTCGAACTCACGCGCGGTGTCCCGGAACGCCTCCGTGAACACCTGCTCGACCCGCTCGTCGACCTCCTTGATCACCTGCATCAGGTCGGCCCGGGTCTTCTTCAGGTCTTCGAGCTGCTCGGAGAGGAACTTGTGCCGTTCCTCCAGTGCCGAGAACTCCTCCAGGGCGAGAGGATTCACCTTCCCGAGTTGCTGATACGCCCGTTCGGCCGCCCTCAGCCGCTTCTCCTGCTCGGCCCTCACGAACGGCCTCGGCTGGTTCCGCGGGTGCTCAGGATCGTCCGGGAGCTCCTCGCCCTCCGCCGCGGGCGACGGGGGCACGAGCTGCTCCGGTCCGTACTCGGCGGCCAGGCCGGCCGGCTCGACGCCGAATTCCTCCAGCGCCCTGGCCTCCACCTGCTCCATACGCAGCCGTTTCTCGGCTCCCAGCACCTCGCCCCGGTGCACCGAGTCGGTGAGCCGGTCGAGCTCGCTCTTGAGGTCACGGCCCCGGCCGCGTTCGGCGGTCAGCTCCCGCTCGCGCCCGGCCTTGGCCGCCTCGGCCCTGGTCCGTTCCTCGTCCGCCCGTACGACGGAGACCTCGACGTGGGCGAGCAGCTGCCGGGCACCCGACGCCACGGCGGTGGCCACGGCGGCCTCGTGGCGCAGCCGGGCGCGGCGCTGCTCGGCGCGGGCACGGGCCTCGCGTTCGGCGCGGGCCCCCCGGTCCAGGGCGTCGGCCCGCCCGGCGAGCGCCTTGACGCGTTCCTCATGGGTACGGGCCTGGAGGCGCGCCTCCATCTCGGTCTGGCGCGCGTTCGCGCCGTCGGCGGCGAGACGGTCCCGTACGGAGGTGTCGGGCTCCTCCTCCACCGGGGTCTCCTCCGCGACCAGCAGCCGTTCCGCGAGTTCCTCGGCCTCCTCGGTGGCGCGCTCCAGCGCCTCCTGGGCACGGGCGGCGGAGGCGGTGGTGCGCTCGGCCTCCCCGGCGGCGCCTCTGGCCTGCCCGGCCAGCCGCCCCAGCTGCTGGGCGACCCCGGACTTCTCCCGCTCGGCGGCCCGGCGGCGCTCCCCGAGCTCCTCCACCCTGGCGGCGGACTCCTCGCGGCGCCCGGCCGCGAGGCGCTGCGCCGAGGCGAGCTCGTCGCAGCGCACGGCGAGCTCGGCCAGTTCGGCGGCGGCCTCGTCGACGGATGCCTGCACCTCCAGCAGGCTGGGCGCCCCGGCGGAGCCGCCGTGCGCGAAGTGGGTGCCCAGCACATCGCCCTCGGCGGTGACGGCGGTCAGCCCGGGGTGCGCGGCGACCAGCTCCTCGGCGTCCTCCAGCGTGCCGACGACGACCATGCCGCGCACCAGCCCGCGTACGGCGGCGAGCAGTTCGGCCGGGCCGTGCAGCAGGCCGGCGACGGCGGGCGCGGCGCACTCACCGGGGGCGACGGCGGTCCGGACCACGGGCTGCCCGGCACCGGGCCCGGTCGCGGAAGCCGAGGGGCCGGGCCCGGTCGCGGAAGCCGAGGGGCCGGGCCCGGTCGCGGAGGCCGAGGGGCCGTACTCGGCACCGGCGTCGCCGGCACCGTACGGGTCCCCCTGGGCGGCCGTGCTCTGCGCCGGGCCGGGGACCGTGCCCTGCGCCCTCCCGGGGGCAGTGCTCCGCTCCGGCCCGGGAACCGCCGGGGCCGCCGTGCCCTGCTCCGGTCCTGAGGTCCGGCCCGCCACCTGGCCCGACGTCTGGCCGGGCACCTGGCCGGCGGAGGCTTCGGCGGGCTCCGGCAGCGGCTCGGTTCCCTGCGCCGGCACCTGCACGGTTCCCGCGCCGCCCGCCACCAGTGCCGCGCGCCCGGCGTCCTGCTTGCGCAGCAGACGGATCGCGTCCGCCGCCGCGGCGGGGTCCGTGACGGCGAGCGCGTCGGCCGCCGCGCCCAGCGCCGCGGCCACCGCGATCTCGTGCCCCGGGGCCACCGTGAGCAGTTCCGCGACCGGTCCGAGCAGGCCGGGGAGCCGGTCCCCCGCACCGAGCAGGACCCCCGTGCCGTCCTTGCGCCGCAGGCCCAGCGACAGCGCGTCATGGCGGGCGGAGAGCGCGGCACGGCTGCGTTCCGCCTCGGTGACCGCCTCCCGCGCCGCGCTCAGCCCCGCCTCCGCCTCGGCGAGTTCCCGCTTCGCGGCCTCGTGCCGCTCCGCCAGCTCGGCGTCGCCCGCGTCCAGCCCCTCGACCTCGGCCTTGAGCTGCTCGTACTCCTCCTGCGCCGCGACCGCCCGCTCCTGCGCCTCGTCCCGGGACGCGGCCAGCCGGTCGATCTCGGCCTGTGCCGAACCGGCCCGGCTCCTGGCCGCGTTGACCTGTCCGTTGAGCCGCGCGAGGCCCTCGCGCCGGTCCGCGATGGCCCGGGCGGCGTCCCGGAGCCTGCGCTCCTCGGCCGCCAACTCGCGTTCCAGCTCGCTGCGGTGGGCGGTGGTGTCCTCCAGGGCGTGCTCGGCCGCTTCGAGGGCCGCCTCCAGCTCCGCCTCCTGTTCGCGGATGCGGGCGGCCTCCCGCTCCATGTCCTCCGGGTCCCGCCCGCGCCGTTCCTCCTCGGGCGGCGCGGTGGCGCTCTTCACCCGGGCGTCGGCGAGCGAGATCGTGCCGCGCACCCGCTCGGCCAGCTGCGAGAGTTCGTACCAGGTCTGCTGGGCCCGCTGGAGACGCGGCGCCAGCCGGCGCACCTCGTCCTCCAGGTCCGCCTCGCGGGCGAGCGCCGCCTTGAGTTCGGCCTCGGCCGCTTCCCTGCGTTGTTTCAGGGCGGCCTCGTCGGCGATCTCGCTGCGCAGCGCCTCGCGCAGCCGCACCAGGTCGTCGGCGAGGAGTCTCAGCCGGGCGTCCCGCAGATCGGCCTGGATGACCGCGGCCCTGCGGGCCACGGCGGCCTGCCTGCCGAGCGGCTTGAGCTGGCGCCGCAGTTCGTCGGTGAGGTCCTGGACGCGGGCGAGGTTTGCCCCCATCGCCTCAAGCTTCCGCAGCGCCTTCTCCTTGCGCTTGCGGTGCTTGAGCACACCGGCGGCCTCCTCGATGAAGGCGCGGCGCCCCGTCGGGTCGGCGTGCAGGACGGAGTCCAGACGGCCCTGGCCGACGATGACGTGCATCTCGCGGCCGATACCGGAGTCCGAGAGGAGTTCCTGGATGTCGAGGAGCCGGCAGGTGTCCCCATTGATCTGGTATTCGCTGCCGCCGTTGCGGAACATGATCCGGGTGATCGTGACTTCGGCGTACTCGATGGGCAGCGCGCCATCGGAATTGTCGATGGTCAGCGACACTTCGGCGCGGCCCAGCGGTGGCCTTCCCGTGGTCCCGGCGAAGATCACGTCTTCCATCTTGCCGCCGCGCAGGGATTTGGCTCCCTGTTCTCCCATGACCCAGGAGAGCGCGTCCACCACATTGGATTTGCCGGACCCGTTGGGACCGACGACACAGGTGATCCCCGGTTCGAACCGCAGGGTGGTGGCGGAGGCGAACGATTTGAATCCACGGAGGGTCAGGGCCTTGAGGTGCACGCCGCCGGACTCTACCTTTCACTCTCGGTTTCGCTGATGAAGGTGCAGGGCACATCAGACGGTAAGCGAAGAGCGATACGCCGGTGACGGTCCAGGGGGAAAGAAAGAAGGGACGCCGAGGCGTCCCTTGTGAATCTCGCGCGGCGCTGGGTGTACAGCCTTCCGCGCACAGCCTTGCGTAACGGATCGCGAGCGGACCGGATCACGAGCAATCCTCTGTGTTCCAGGACGACCGATCCGTGACGAAAGACATTCCGTGGTTGATCCCGAGCAGCTGGCGTGCGGCCCGACCGGCCCCGGCAGGGCCTGGGGGTCAGGTCAGCGCGGGCTCCGCCTGGGGTACGTCGATGTCGATGCTGTCGAGCAGCGACTCTTGGTGCTGGGCGGCGGCGTTGAGCGCGTCGTTCTCGTCCTGGATCCGTACGAGCTCGGATTCCAGGTCCTGGACGCGCTTCTGAAGCCGTCGCATCTCGGCGAGGAGTCGCGGGTCGGAACCGCCGACGTAACCGAGAAGCGCCTTTGCCATGATGGATGGTCCTCCACACTGAGTGACCGACCGATGCGGTGTGGGTCGTGAGGGAATCGCACCCGCGGTGCTCGGCAGTGCTCTGTATTCACTGCTGTTCTGCTGTCACCAGCTCTGCCGAACAGCTAAGGTGCGCGGGGTTTTCAGCGTCTCACCAAAAAGTTTGACGGTCAACACGATCACACGCCAGCGGGCCGGGTGTCCCGGGGCGCGCGGCTCGACGATCATGCGGCGCGACTCTCTCGCGGGTCCCCGAGGGGTGTGGAGATCTTCGTCAATGCCGCAGCCTGGCACGGCGGGGGCTTCTTGGCAACCATGTGCCCGCGCCGGATCAATTCGCAGGTCATTTCGGGTGCGGGCCCCTCGCGGGCCTTCCGGTGACCGCTTGCCGCCCCGTGTGTACGGAGCGGATCCGCGCCCCCTTTCCGGGCGGGCTTCAGCGGATCGCGAATCCCTCGTAACCACCGCGAGGCGTGTCCCAGATCTCAGTGACGCCGTCCACGCGCCCGGGTGTGTCGTCGGAGCCGAGCCAGTCCAGCAGACGGTGGCAATTCTCACGTGGCCCCTCGGCCACCACCTGCACCCGGCCGTCGTCGAGATTGAGGGCGAAGCCGGTGAGATTTCCGATCTCCAAAGCATTTGCCCTGGTGAACCAGCGGAACCCTACTTGCTGTACTCGGCCGCGTACCCATACGACGAGTCGTGCATGTTCGTTCATGCCCGAACGCTAACCGGCCAATTGCTCAAGGAGCACGTCGCCCCAATCCGCCATGGCGTAAGGTCCCCTCGCAATAGCCTCACCCGAACGGGTGAGGCTGATCTTGAATTCGGTGACGCCGGCCACGGCGTCCGGAGCACGAGGAAGGCACGGCGCATGGGACGGCATCGACGCGCAGGCGCGGCCCCCGCCGCTGAGCAGCATGCGGCGAACGCGGCGGAAGGCCCGCGGAGCGCCCGCCGGAAGAAGCGGACCGGGCTGCCGGTGCGCGCCGGACTTCTCGGTGTGTCCGCGGCCGTGGCCGTCGGAGCGGTCGCCGTCGCCTCCGGGCTGCTGCCCGGCGGCGGCAGCTACGACGTCAGCGGCGACCCGTCCTCCGACCAGGTCCAGGCGGGCGGCGCTCCCGATCTGCTGACCCAGGGCGACTCGTCCGCCGAGCCGACCGACCGCACATCGGCGTCCGCGTCGGCCGAGGCCAGCAGGGGTGGCGACCGGTCGGCCTCTCCCTCGGTGTCCCCCTCGGCCACACCGAGCGGGACACCGAGCAAGAAGCCGTCGGCCACCGCGTCGAAGCAGGCCACCAGGACGCCCGAGCGGACGAAGGCTCCGGCCGCCGAGCCGAGGAAGACCGCGTCGTCCGCCCCGGCCCCGAAAGCCCCGGCCGCTCCGAAGACCGCGTCGGCCACCCCGAGCCGCACGGCCGAGAGCTCCCCGAGCCCGGCCGGCACCTCCGCCCAGGCGGCCGTGCTCGCCCTCGTCAACCAGGAGCGCGCAAAGGTCGGGTGCAGCCCGGTCACCACCAGCGCCCCGCTCACCGCGCTCGCCCAGGACTTCAGCGAGGACATGGCCGCCCGTGACTTCTTCGGCCACACCGACCCCGACGGGGCGACCCCCTGGGACCGTGCCGCCGCGGCCGGTGTGGAGGGTCTCGGCGGGGAGAACATCGCCCGCGGACAGGGCGACGCCCAGGCCGTGATGGATGCCTGGATGAACAGCGATGGCCACCGCGCAAACATTCTCAACTGCGATTACAAGACCCTGGGCGTGGGAGTGCACCTCGGCTCCGGTGGCCCCTGGTGGACGCAGGACTTCGGCTTCTGAGAGGCCGTACGGACGAGAGGCCCCGCCGGTCGACGGACCGGCGGGGCCTCTCGCTGTCCCCGGCCGCGCCGGAGAGGCCGCCGAAGGAGCTCGTGGGTCTACAACCATGACCGCTCACCGGGAGTCTTGATCGTCGGCAGTCATTTCCGGGCTGCAGATGATCAAGACCGAAGGAACGAATGAACCGACCCAGAGGCACCACGGTGGCCACCGCCACCGCTGTGGTACTCGCCTCCGCAGGCGGCCTGCTCGCCACGGCCGCCCCCGCCTCCGCAGCCGTGACCTGCGCCTCGCCCGTCTTCAAGCGGACGTTCTACGCGAACACCAGCTTCTCCGGCACGCCCAAGGGCACGGACTGCGACTCCGTGATCGACCAGAACTGGGGCACGGGCGCACCCGGTTACAAGGGCATGCCCTCCAACGACTTCGGTGTCCGCTGGTCCATGACCCGCGACTTCGGCTCGGGCGGGCCGTTCTCGTTCGCGGCGTCCTCCCGTGACGGCATCCGCGTCTACGTCGACGGCGTACGCAAGGTCGACCTGTGGAAGAACGTCGCGAACACCGTCTCCAGGACGGTCAACGTGACCATCCCCTCGGGCAAGCACAGCCTGCGCGTCGACTTCGTGAACTGGACGGGCGCCGCCAACGTCAAGTTCTCGTACGCTCCCCGCACTTCGGCGACCGTGGACAAGGTGAAGCCGCTGGTCCCCACCGGGACCGCCGTCACCTACAGCACCGCCTCCACGTCCACCAGGGTCAGCTGGGCGAAGAACAACGAGATGGACCTCGCCGGCTACCGCGTGTACCGCCGGCTGAAGGGCGCCTCCTATCCGGCGAAGGCCCTCGCGACCACGACGTCCACCTCGTACACCGACACGACCGCGCCGAAGGACGGCAACGTCTACTACTACGAGGTGCGCGCGTACGACAAGGCCGGCAACACCTCGTCGGGCACCGCCGACCTCGGCGTCACCACCGTGGACCGCACGGCCCCCGCCGCCCCGAAGGGCGTCGAGGACAACTGGGCGATGGGCAGCCCGGCCAGGATCACCCTGTACTGGGACGGCAACACCGAGCCCGACCTCGCCGAGTACCGGGTCTACCGCTCGACCTCGCAGCCGGTCGCCCTCACCCCCGCCAACCGGCTGGCCTCCACCGGCGGCGGCTACAGCGGACCGCTGCCGCAGACCGGTGACGTCTACTACTACGTCGTCACCGCCGTCGACACGAGCGGCAACGAGTCCCCGGCCTCGGGCACCGCGATGTACTACAGCGACGACACGACCGGCCCGGTCGACACCGCGCTCAACGCGCGGGCCTCGGAGAGCGAGGCGGGCGTCACCCTCACCTGGGACGCCTCCGCGGTGACCAGCGGCGACTTCGCCGGCTACTCGATCTTCCGGACGAGCCGCCCCGGCACCAGCAGCGCCACCCGCACGGAGGTCGGTTCGGGCGTCAGGGGGACCTCGTTCACCGATGCCGCCCCGCAGCCCGGCGCCACGTACGCCTACTACGTCGTCGCCGTCGACCACGAGGGGAACGGCGGCACCCCGTCCGCGGGGCTCACCGTCACCGTCACCGGGAACACGACGGCGCCCCCGGCGGTCACCGGCGTGAGGGCCGTCCCGGAGAAGAACGGCGTCACCCTCTCCTGGGACGCGAGCAAGGACCCCGGCCTCGCGCACTACCTCGTGCTGCGCGGCACCCTCGCCGACGGGCAGTGGACGTACAAGGCCGTGCCGCATCCGGCGGACTTCAAGCCCTGGCAGATCAAGGAGACGACGTTCCACGACTACGTCCCGGCCGACGGACAGCAGGTCCGCTACGCCGTGGTCGCCGTCGACCAGTACGGGAACCAGCTCACCCCGGCCACCGGCGCGACGGCCCTCGACGTCACCGAGCTGGACCTCCGCCCGGCCGCGCCGGCGGCGACCGGTGCGCCGCTGGTGTACCTGAGCTCCGACCAGAACGGCTGGATCTCCTGGGCTCTCGCGAGCTCCACGACCCTCGGCGAGGTCACCGGGTTCGCCATCCACCGCTGGAACCCGGTGACGCAGACCTTCGACCTGGTCCGCACGGAGCCCAGGGACAACGTCACCTCCTGGAACTGGGTGGACCCCGCCCTGCCGCCGGCGAGCACGGTCTACTACCGGGTCTCGGTGCTCTACACGGACGGCACCACGTCCGGTGCGAGTGAGGTCGCCGTCGTCAGCCGCTGACGGCGACGGCCCCCCGGCTCTTCCTCCTGCGCAGCGCTCACCCCGGGTGGGCGCTGCGCAGGCGTAAGCTGCGGGTATGAGCGAGACACGGACGGAGCCGGTACAGGAGGGCGGCGACCTGCCGTTCGACGTCTTCTCACGGCAGTGCCCCTCGCGCGGCACGCTGGAGCACGCCACCGGCCGCTGGGGCGGACTGACCCTGGGGGCGCTGTACGAGAGCGGCGCACGCTTCAACGAGCTGCGCCGCCGGGTCGACGGTGTCAGCGAGAAGATGCTCTCCCGGACGCTCCACGCACTGGAGCGCGACGGCCTCGTCCACCGCGATGCCCAGCTCACCAATCCGCCGCGCGTCGACTACGAGCTGACGCCCCTGGGCCGCGAGGTCGCCGCCCGGCTGATGGACCTCATCCAGTTCGTCGAGGGCAGGATGCCCGAGGTCGTCGAGGCCCGGGCGCGGTACGACGCCGCGCACCCGGCCTGAGGCCGGAGCGTCAGGAGATCCTCGGCGGACGCTGGCAGCGCGGGCAGAAGTAGCTGGATCGGTTCATCCAGGGCCGCCTGCGCATCGGCGTACCGCAGCGGCGGCACGGTTCGTCCTCGCGTCCGTAGGCGTCCAGCGAGCGGTCGAAGTAGCCGGACTCGCCGTTCACATTGACGTACAGACTGTCGAAGCTGGTGCCGCCCTGGTCGAGGGCCTCGCGCATCACCTCCCGGACATGCCCGAGCAGCTCGGCCGTCCTCGGGCGGGTCAGGGTCGCGGTCGGGCGCTCGTAGTGCAGCCGGCTGCGCCAGAGCGCCTCGTCGGCGTAGATGTTGCCGACGCCGCTGATCAGGGACTGGTCCAGCAGGGCGCGCTTGAGTGTCGTACGGCGCAGGCGGAGCGCCGCGTGGAAGGCGTCGTCGTCGAAGGCCGGGTCCAGGGGGTCGCGCGCGATGTGCGCGATGACGTCGGGCAGCCCGTCCGGGGTGTTCTCGTGCACCGAGAGTCCGCCGAAGGTCCGCTGGTCGACGAAGCGCAGCTCGGTACCGAGGGCGTCGTCGAAGCGGATCCTGATCCTCAGGTGCTTCTCGTCGGCCGCGTCCTCGGGCTGCACGAGCAGCTGGCCGCTCATGCCCAGGTGGCCCAGGAGCGAGGAGTCCGCCTCGTCCAGGGGCACCCAGAGGTACTTCCCGCGGCGCATCGCCGTGCCGAAGCGCAGCCCCCGGAGCCGGGCCACGAAGTCGGCGCCGCCCGCGAGGTGCCTGCGGACGGCGCGCGGATGCAGGACCTCCACCGCCTCGACGGTGCGCCCTGCGGTCCAGCGCTCCAGACCCCGCCGCACGACTTCGACCTCGGGCAGTTCGGGCACGGCTGGGCACTCCTTCGGGGTGGTGGCGGGACAGCGGAAGCCCCCCGGTGCGCGAGGGCACCGAGGGGCTTCCGCTTGCTTCAGGCCGGAGCGGCGTCCGAGTTCGGCGACGGGTCGGCAGGGGTGTCGGCGGCCCCTCCGTCGGCAGCGGTCCTGGCGGCCGCCTCCCGTGCTTCCGCGGCGGCGCTGATCTCGCGCCAGGCGGACTCCGCCGCCTGCTGCTCCGCTTCCTTCTTGCTACGGCCGGTGCCGGTGCCGTACGAGACACCACCGACGCGAGCAGCAGCAGTAAAGGTCTTCTCGTGATCGGGGCCGGTCTCCGTGACGAGGTACTCGGGGACTCCGAGGCTCTCGCTCGCGGTGAGCTCCTGGAGACTGGTCTTCCAGTCCAGGCCGGCTCCGAGGTTCGAGGACCTGTCGATCAGCGGGTCGAAGAGCCGGTGGACCAGCTCCGAGGCCGCGCTGAGGCCCTGGTCGAGATAGACGGCGCCGATCACCGCTTCAAGGGTGTCGGCGAGGATGGAAGCCTTGTCCCGGCCACCCGTGCCCTCTTCACCGCGGCCGAGCCGGATGAAGGAGCCGAGTTCGAGGCCCCGGCCCACTTCCGCAAGTGCACGCGAGTTGACCACCGCGGCCCGCAACTTGGCCAGCTGGCCTTCGGGCAGGTCGGGGTGGGTGCGGTACAGCGTGTCCGTGACCACCAGGCCGAGCACCGAATCCCCGAGGAATTCGAGCCGCTCGTTGGTGGGCAGACCGCCGTTCTCGTACGCGTACGAACGGTGGGTCAGCGCACGCACCAGAAGGGCGGACTCGAGGTGATACCCGAGCCGCCCTTCCAGAAGCGTGTGGGACGAGGCTGTGTTGATGTTGTCTGCCTGCTTCTTGGCGCTGGACAACTCAGACATCGGGCCTCTCACCAGCCGCTCAGACCTCGAGGACCTGGCGCTTGTTGTAGGTGCCGCAGCTCGGGCACGCAATGTGCTGGAGCTTCGGCTCCTGGCAACGCTCGCACGAAACCAGGGTGGGGACCGCAGCCTTCCACTGCGACCGGCGGTGGCGCGTGTTGCTGCGCGACATCTTCCGCTTCGGAACAGCCACGGCTACTTCTCCTGCTTCTCGTCGACGCCCGGTTCGGCGCCGCCCATGTTGTCCTTCTCGCCGTCCTGAACGGTCTCGGCGAGTCCTTGCAGTGCCGCCCAACGAATGTCGGCGACGTCGTGGTGGTGGTCCGGATTCTCGTCCAGCCTGATCCCGCATTCGGAACACAGACCGGCACAGGTCTCCTTGCACACCGGCTGCAGCGGCAGTGCGAGCACCACCGCGTCACGCAGCACAGGCTCGAGGTCGAACGAGTCGTCCTCGAGAAAGAACCTGTCCTCGTCGTCCTCGGCGTCGTCGACCGGGTCCGCGGTCCTGCTGCGGTTCCGGTCATCGGCGTCAGGGTACGAGAACAGCTCCTGGAAGTCCGCTTCGACCTCGACGGTCAGCGGCTCCAGACACCTTACGCACTCCCCCTCGGCCGTCGCACGGGCGGTGCCTGTGACGAGCACCCCTTCCATGACCGATTCGAGGCGGAGGTCCAGCGCCAGGGGCGCGTTCTCCGGAACGCCGATGACCCCGTCGATGCCGAGGTCCTTCGGTGCTTCCGCCGTGCGGGTCAGCCGCTTCTGGGTACCCGGACGCCGGCCCAGCTCGCGCGTATCGAACACGAGAGGGCTGCGGTGGTCGAGGTGGCCGTTCAGGGCTTTTCCTGCTTTCGAGATCATGTGCGTGGTGCGGCTTTCGGGAGGGCCGCCCCTGTCCCGGGGGAAAAGAGGGCAGCCGGGATCGCGGACATACGCGCGACCGAAGAGCCAGGATACTGGACGTACCGCCCAGCTCCCAATCCGGTACGGACCGCTCCGGTCAGCGGCCCTCTTCGTAGCGGCGCAGCTGTTCCAGGTCGATCATGCTGGTGTCGAACAGGCTGGTCTCGTCCAGCGCGCTCTCCCCCTGCTGCGCGGGCACCTGCGCCTGCTGCGGCCAGTACTCCTGCTGCTGGTTCGGGTCGTACGCCTGCTGCTGGTAGCCGGCGTACGGGTCGGACTGCTGCTGGTAGGCGGAGTAGGGGTCCTGCCGGAGCTGCTGCTGGTCCTGGTAGCCGTAGGTCTGCGCGTACTGCGGCTCGGCCTGGGGCTGGGCCGGGAAGCCGGACTGCGCGGGGTCCTGGTAGTCCGCCACCGGCGCGTAGTCCGGCTGCGCGGGCTCGGCGTACGTGTGCTGCCGGGGGCTCTGGGCGGGCTCGGGGGTGGCGAGCTCGGCCAGTCCGGCCCAGTGGTCCTCGTCGCTGGTGTGCTGAAGGCCGCCGGCGGCGTCCTGGGCCGCCATGTGCGCGCCGAGCTCGTCGGTGGCCACCCGGCCGTGCAGCTTCTGCCGCCCCCGGCCGACGGCTTCCAGCGTCTTGGCGAGCACGGCCTCGAAGGCGCCGAGCTTGGTGTCCACGTAGTCGTCGGCACGCCTGCGGAGCGTCTCGGGGTCGGCGCTGCGCTCGGGCGCCTCGGCGAAGTCGGGGTCCTCGTAGCCGTGCTCGTCGACGCCCTCGCCGCGGCCGAGGAGCTTCTCGCGGCCCCGGTCGACGGAGCCGATGGTCTTGGTGAGGACGACCTCGAAGTTGGCGAGCTTGCTGTCGACGTACTCGTCGGCCTCGGCCCGGACCTCGTCGGCCTCCCGGCGGGCCTCGGACAGGATCCGGTCGGCCTCCGCCTGGGAGCGCTGGGCGATCTCGGTGCCGGAGACCAGCGAGCCCCGCTCGGCCCTGGCGGACTCGATGATCCGCTCGGCCTCCTGCCTGGCCTGCTCGACGAGCTGCTCATGGCCGCCGATGAGCTCCTGGGCGTGGGCGAGGGAGCCGGGCAGGGCCTCGCGGACCTCCTCGAGCATCTCGAGCAGTTCGGCCCGGTTGACCACGCAGGACGCCGACATGGGCATGGAGCGGGCGTTCCCGACCGTTTCGACGATCTCGTCGAGCTTCTTCTGCACGTCCACCGTGTGCTCGCCACTCTCTGCTGCTGTTGGAGACGGACGGGACGACTGTAAGGCCAGTCGCCTCCCGTCCGACACCTGGTGACGGCCGGTCAGCAGATCACCTCCGGCCGAGACGCTCCACGAGGGCCTCGTGGACCGTGGGCGGCAGCAGGTGCGACACGTCGCCGCCCCAGGTGGCGACCTCCTTGACCAGGGAGGACGACAGGAAGCTGTAGGTGGGGTTCGTCGGCACGAAGAGGGTCTCGACGCCCGAGAGGCCGTTGTTCATCTGGGCCATCTGGAGCTCGTAGTCGAAGTCGCTCACGGCCCGCAGGCCCTTCACGATGGCGGGGATGTCGCGCTGCTTGCAGAAGTCGACCAGCAGGCCGTGGAAGGACTCGACCTCGACGTTGCCGAAGTCCGCGGTGACCTCGCGGATCATCTCGATCCGCTCGTCGACCGTGAACAGGCCCTTCTTGGACTGGTTGATCATCACGGCGACGTGCACGACGTCGTACAGCTTGGAGGCTCGTCCGATGATGTCGAGATGTCCGTTGGTGATGGGGTCGAACGACCCCGGACAGACGGCGCGGCGCAACGTGGTTCCCTCGCTCTCCGGTGCGGTCATCGTGCGTCTTCGCACGTAGAGGCGGCGCGACCGTACCAAAACGTGGCCTCGCCGTAGCGACGGGCCCGCAGTGGCTCGAATCCTTCGGGCCAGTTGAATTCCCCGCCTCTGGTGCTCCGTTCCACCGTGACGAGAGCGCCGCCCGTGAGCCACCCCTGGGCACGGAGTGTGAGCAGTATCTCCCCAAGATCGTCGTCCGTGACGGCGTACGGCGGGTCGAGGAAGACCACGTCGTACGGCTCGGAGGGTGCCGGACCCGTCACGATCTGTTCGGCTTTGCCGGCACGGAACTCGGCGCCGGGCAGTTGGAGGGTGCGGATGTTGTCGCGGACGGTGCGGGCGGCCCTGGCGTCGGCCTCGACGAGCAGCGCGTGCGCCGCCCCCCGGGACAGCGCCTCCAGGCCCACGGCACCGGATCCGGCGTACAGATCGGCGATACGGATGCCGTCGAGCGTGCCCAGCAGCGCCTGCCAGGTGGAGAACAGGCCCTCGCGCGCACGGTCGGAGGTGGGGCGGGTGCCGGTGCCGGGCGGGACGGCCAGGCGGCGTCCGCCGGCCGAGCCGGCGATCACGCGGGTCATGGGTGTCTGGTCCTCGGGTCGCGGGCGGCACGCAGGACGGGACGCGTGCCGTGTTCCCACGATATGGCGTCCTCGCGGATCCGCCCGGTCAGCCCTTGTCGAGGTATTCCTCCCGGTCCTTGTCCAGGAGGGCGTCCAGGGCGGTGCGCAGCTCCGGAAGCCGCTCCAGGGCGGGGTCGTCGCTGACGACGCGGACGGCCTCCTCGCGGGCCGCCGCGATGACCTCCTCGTCGTCGATCACGCTGAGCACCCGCAGGGAGGAGCGGACTCCGGACTGGGCCTGGCCGAGGACATCGCCCTCGCGCCGCTGTTCGAGGTCGATGCGGGAGAGCTCGAAGCCGTCGAGCGTGGCGGCCACCGCGGAGAGCCTGGCCCGGGCGGGGCTCGCCTCGTGGGCCTCACTGACCAGCAGACAGAGGCCGGGGGCGCTGCCGCGGCCGACGCGGCCCCTGAGCTGGTGCAGTTGGGACACCCCGAATCGGTCCGCGTCCATGATCACCATGGCGGTGGCGTTCGGGACGTTCACCCCGACCTCGATGACGGTGGTGGCGACCAGGACGTCCACCTGGCCCGCGGCGAACCGGCGCATGACGTCGTCCTTGTCGTCCGGCGCCATCCTGCCGTGGAGCACCTCGACGCTCAGCCCGGTGAGCGGGCCCTTGGCGAGCTGTGCGGCGATGTCCAGCACGGCGAGCGGCGGACGCTTCTCGGCGTCGTCCTCGGGGGCGGGCTGCTTCTTGCCCGCCTTCCCCTTCTTCTCCCCGGTCTCGTCGGCGTCGTCGCCGATGCGGGGGCAGACGACGTACGCCTGGTGGCCGTTCTCCACCTCCTCGCGGACGCGTTCCCAGGCGCGGCTGAGGAAGTGGGGCTTGTCCTTGGCGGGGACGACATGGCTGGCGATCGGTGAGCGGCCGGCCGGGAGCTGGTCGAGCACGGAGGTCTCCAGGTCGCCGAAGACCGTCATCGCGACCGTGCGCGGGATGGGCGTCGCCGTCATGACGAGAAGGTGCGGGGGCTGCTTGCCCTTGGAGCGCAGCGCGTCGCGCTGTTCCACGCCGAAGCGGTGCTGTTCGTCGACGACGACGAGGCCGAGGTCGTGGAACTTCACCTTGTCCTCGATGAGCGCGTGGGTGCCGATGACGATCCCGGCCTCGCCCGTGACCAGGTCCAGGAGCGCCTGCCGGCGGGCCGCGGTGCCCATGGAGCCGGTGAGCAGGACGACCTTCGTCCCCTTGTCCGATCCGCCCAGCATCCCGCCTTCGGCGAGCTCGCCCATCATCTCGGTGATGGACCTGTGGTGCTGCTGGGCCAGCACCTCGGTGGGCGCCAGCATCGCCGCCTGGCCGCCCGCGTCGACGACGCGGAGCATGGCCCGCAGCGCGACCAGGGTCTTGCCCGAGCCGACCTCGCCCTGGAGCAGCCGGTGCATCGGGTGTTCCGTCGCCAGGTCGCCGAAGATCTCGGCGGTGACCTTCTGCTGGCCGTCGGTGAGGGTGAAGGGAAGGGTGGCGTCGAAGGCGTCGAGGACCCCGTCGGGGACGGACGCGCGGGCCACCGCGGGGAGTTGGGTGTCGGCGAAGCGGCGGCGGGCGAGCGCGACCTGGAGGACGAACGCCTCGTCCCAGCGCAGCCGGTCACGCGCGGCGGCGATGTCCGCCTTGGTCTGCGGGCGGTGGATGCGCAGCAGCGCCTCGGGCAGCGGGACGAATCCGCGGCCGTCGCGGAGCGAGGGGGGCAGGGGGTCCACCGCGTCCTGCGCGCTGGGCAGGACGGTGTCCACGGCCTTGGCGATGCGCCAGGAGTCGAGCTGCTTGCAGGCGGGGTAGATCGGCAGCAGCTGCCCGGCGAAGGCGTCGACCGCCTCCGTCATCCCGGCCTCCCCGTCCATGTCCTGGGCGTCGAGGAGCTGGTACGTGGGGTGGGCGAGCTGCATCTTCCGGTTGAAGACGGAGACCTTGCCCGCGAACATGGCCCGGCGGCCGGGGAGCAGGTCCTTGTGCGGCTTGTGGACGCCGTGTCCGAAGAAGACCAGCTGGAGCCTGCCGCTGCCGTCGGTGAGGGTGACCTCCAGCCGCTTGCCCCGGCCGTTGTTGAACATCATGATCCGCGCGTCGGCGACCTGCGCGACGACCGTCACGTGCTCGTCGAGCGGGAGTTCGGTGAGCGCCGTGAGACGGCCCCGCTCCTCGTAGCGCCGCGGGTAGTGGTGCAGCAGATCACCGACCGTGTGCAGGTCGAGGTGTTCGGCCATCACCTTCGCGGTGGCTCCGCCGAGCAGCTTCTTGAGGGGTTCATCGAAAGCGGACACGCGGTCCATTGCACACCACGGCACTGACAGATGTCGCCGGGCGCCGTGTCGCGCGGGGTGTCACTCGACGCCGATGAGCAGGGGCGCCGCCTGACGGCCGCCCCGGTAGACGACGGTGTCGACGGCGAGATAGCCCTCGCGGACGTGTTCGCCGAGTTCGTCGGCGAGGGCGTCGGGCACGTCCTGGCCGAGGACCAGGGTGACGAGTTCGCCGCCCGCCGACAGCATCCGGTCCAGGACCGTGCGTGCCGTGCCGGGGACGTCCGTCCCGATGACGGCGACGTCCCCGTCGATCAGGCCGAGGATGTCGCCGGCCTGGCAGATGCCCGCCATGGTCCACGACTGGCGTTCGGCGACGGCGAGTTCGGCGTAGCGGGTGGCGCCGGCCGCCGCGGTCATCGCGACGACGTCCTCGTCGAAGCTGCGGCCGGGTTCGTGGACGGCGAGGGCGGCGATGCCCTGCACGGCGGCGCGGGTGGGCACCAGGGCGACACGGACGCCCTCGGCCCTGGCCTGTTCGGCGGCGGCGGCCGCGGTGTGGCGCAGCTGGGCGTCGTTGGGCAGCAGGACCACCTCGCGGGCGTGGGCCCGGCGGATCGCGTCGACCAGCTCGCCGCTGGCGGGGGGTTCGCCGGGGCGCGCCAGCACGGTGGTGGCCCCCGCCTCGGCGCAGAGCTCGGAGAGCCCGTCGCCGGGGACGACCGCGACGACCGCGCGCTGGACGGGGTCCTTGCCGGCGCGGACGCGGTCGGCTGCGAAGTGGGTGATCCGGATGCGGTAGGGCCGGCCGGCCTCGACCCCCGCCTCGACGGCGGCCCCGGCGTCGTCGACATGGACGTGGACGTTCCACAGGCCGTCGCCGCCGACCACGACGAGGGAGTCCCCGAGGGCATCGAGGCGGCCCCGCAGCCGGGCGACCGCCTCGTCCGGGGCCTCCAGGAGGTAGATCACCTCGAAGGCGGGCCCGCCCTCCTCGGGGTCCGCCTCCGCACAGTCGCCGGTCAGGGGCAGGACGTCCGGGGCGGCCGGGACGGCGCGTTCCCCGGGCAGTCCGCCGGCCGCTTCGAGCAGCGCCCCGAGCACGGTGACCAGGCCCTGCCCGCCCGCGTCCACGACTCCGGCCCGCCCGAGGACGGCGAGCTGGCCGGGGGTGGCGGCGAGCGCCGTGCGCGCGCCCTCGTACGCCGCGTCGAGCACGTCCCGGAGGCGGGCGCCGTCCGGGGCGGACCCGGCCGCCTCCGCCGCGGCGGTGGCGACGGTCAGCACGGTGCCCTCGACGGGGTGGGCGACGGCCAGCCGGGCCGCGGCGGCGGCCTCCGTCAGCGCCCTGCGCAGGTGAGCCGCGTCACCCGACTCGGCCAGTACGCCCGCCATGCCGCGCAGCAGCTGGGCCAGGATGGTGCCGGAGTTCCCCCGGGCGCCGATCAGCGCCCCGTGCGCCATGGCGCGTACGGCGTCGGCCGGGCCGGGGACGGTGGAGCCGGTCTCGTGGGCGGCGAAAACCGCCTCGACGGCCGCGGCGGCGGACTCGACGGTCAGGTAGAGGTTGGTGCCGGTGTCCCCGTCGGCGACCGGGTAGACGTTGATGGCGTCGATGGCCGCCCGCTCGCGGCCCAGGGCCTCCAGGGCCAGTGAGCACCAGGTGCGCACCGCGACGGCGTCGAGAGCGTCGGGGGACTGCGGCACCGTTGGTCCTCCTTGGGACGGCCGTGGGGGGCTGGCTGCACCGCAGAGTAGCCCTCGTGCCCAGGCCGGGCGGGCAGAGGTGCGGGACGGAGGGCCCTGCGAGCCGTGGTAGTTTCGTATCCCCGGGGCAGCCGTTGTATGCTGCTTCGGTTGCCCGACGAGAGTCGGGCCAATCCCTCCGGTACCGCCACTTCAGTAAAATGATTCCGGCGCGCCGGAATTCACTGTAAGTGCATCTGAAGTCTTTGGAGTGACCCGTGGCTGCCAACTGCGACGTTTGCGGCAAGGGGCCGAGCTTCGGCAACAGCATTTCGCACTCGCACCGCCGTACGTCCCGTCGCTGGAATCCCAACATCCAGCGCGTGCGTGCCGTGGTCGGTCGGACGCCGAAGCGGCTCAACGTCTGCACCTCGTGCATCAAGGCCGGCAAGGTCGCGCGCTGACGTCCCCGTCGTAGCGCAGCCTTCCGGTTGCCCAAAAAGCCGGTCCACCTCGGTGGACCGGCTTTTTGCTGTACCCGGCCGGTGGCCGTGGGCCGCTTCCCGCCGCCGGACCGTATCCGGGCGGCGGCGGGAAGCGGCCGTGGCCTACTGGGCGTCCTCGATGGAGCCGAAGTGGTCCCAGCCGCCCTTGCTGGTCCAGGGGGCGCCGTCCACGGTGACCTGGGGCAGCGCCGACGGGTTGAGGACCTCGCCGATCACCTTCCAGCGGGCGGGGAGCTTCACGTCGGACGGGAAGGTCGCCACGATCGCGTGGTCCTCTCCCCCGGTGAGCACCCACTGCAACGGGTCGACCCCGACGGCCTGCCCGATGTCGGACATCTGCGAGGGGATGTCGATGAGCCCGGACCTCAGGTCGATGCGGACCTTGCTGGCCTCGGCGATGTGCCCGAGGTCGGCGACGAGTCCGTCGCTGACGTCGGTCATGGCCGTGGCGCCGAGTCCCGCGGCCGCGGGGCCCGCGTGGTAGGGCGGTTCGGGGCGCCGGTGGGCCTCGACGAAGGCGCGGGGTGAGCGGAAACCGCGCGAGAGCACGGCGAATCCGGCGGCGGACCAGCCCAGCCAGCCGGTGACGGCCACGACGTCGCCGGGCCGGGCGCCGGCCCGGGTGACGGGTTCGTGGTTGCGCAGGTCGCCGAGCGCGGTGATCGCGACGGTGATGGTGTCTCCGCCGACGACGTCACCGCCGACCACGGCGGCGCCGGCGACCTGGCACTCGTCGCGCAGCCCGTCCATCAGCTCGGCGGCCCAGGTGACCGGGAGGTCGGCCGGTACGACGAGGCCGAGCAGCAGCGCCGTGGGCACGGCGCCCATGGCCGCGATGTCGGCGAGGTTCTGCGCGGCGGCCTTGCGGCCGACGTCGTACGCGGTCGACCAGTCGCGGCGGAAGTGCCGCCCTTCCAGCAGAATGTCCGTACTGGCCACGACCCTGCGGTCGGGAGCGGCCACGACCGCGGCGTCGTCGCCGGGTCCCAGTCGTACCGCCGGAGTGGTGGTGAGCCGGGACGTGAGCTCTCTGATGAGCCCGAACTCCCCCAACTCGCCCACGGTTCCCTTCACCGAGTGTCACCTCTCATCTATCGCACCGGACACCTGTCCGGGCTGCTTCAGCGGCCGGCGGTCCGGACCGTGGACGACGTGCCCACGAAGGGCCGCGGCCCCGTCGCGTACAGGCATCACCGTCCCCCTTCCGCCTCGGTGGGCTTGCGGTCGCGAGCCCCAACTGCTGTCGGTACCGTCAAGAGATACGTCAACTTCTGTGGTGCGAGCGCCACGCGGTGGCGTCAACCGGCCCGTAGGTCTCCCCGCGGCCCGCGGCAACGCGATAACGTGGCGTCCCTTTCCCCCACATGATCCTCGTGGCCGCCCTGGAGGTTCCGTGGTACAGGCGTACATCCTTATCCAGACCGAGGTGGGCAAGGCGTCGACCGTCGCCGAGACCATCGCCAAGCTCCCGGGAGTGATCCAGGCAGAGGACGTCACAGGCCCCTACGACGTGATCGTGCGGGCACAGGCCGACACGGTGGACGCGCTCGGCCGCATGGTGGTCGCCAAGGTCCAGCAGGTGGACGGCATCACACGTACGCTGACCTGCCCGGTCGTCCACCTCTGACCCCTGTCTACGCTGGTCCGGTGACTCACACCCGCCGCCGGTCCCCCAGGTCCCGTTTCCTCGCTCCGTCCGCCGCCCTGTTCGTCCTGACAGCGGCGGGCTGTTCCACCGGCTCACAGCCCTCGGTGGCGGTCCCCACGCCGTCGTCGGAGGCCGCCGGTTACTGCGAGGCACTGCACGAGGAACTGCCGGAGAAGGTCGCGGATCTGGAACGGAGTGACCCCTCACCGGACTCGGACCTGACCGCCGGCTGGGGGGACGGGGCGATCGTACTGCGCTGCGGAGTGCCCCGGCCCGCGAAGATGGACGATTCCCAGGCCAAGGGTGTGGACGCGGACGGCGTCAACTGGCTGCTGGAGCAGCGCGATGACGCCGGTCCGCGGTTCACCACGACGTACCGCAAGGCGTATGTCGAGGTGACGCTCGGGACGGAGTACGCCCATGACATCACCCCTCTGTCGGCGTTCGCCGTAGCCGTGAAGAAGACCGTCCCCGACAGCCTCTGAGAGCCGCACCGAGCGGAGGAGCCGCCCCGGACGGGAGAACCCGCCCGGTCCGGGAGGCCCTCGGTCAGCGCAGGCCCGTGGGGCGGTTCAGCGCGGACGTGATCAGCCGGTCGACCAGCTCCGGGTAGTCCACACCGCTCGCCTGCCACATGCGCGGGTACATCGAGATCGGTGTGAAGCCCGGCATGGTGTTGATCTCGTTGATGACGAACGTGCCGTCCTCGGTGAGGAAGAAGTCGGCGCGCACCAGGCCCTCGCAGGAGGCGGCCTCGAAGGCGTCGACGGCCAGCCGCTGGACCTCGGCGGTCTGCTCGTCGGTGAGCGGCGCGGGCACGAGGCCGGCCGCCGAGTCGATGTACTTGGCCTCGAAGTCGTAGAAGTCGTGTGCGGTGACCGGCGGGATCTCGGCGGGCACGCTGGCGCGCGGTCCGTCCTCGAACTCCAGCACGCCGCACTCGATCTCACGGCCGCGCAGCAGGGACTCCACGAGGAACTTCGGGTCGTGCCTGCGGGCCTCCTCGATCGCCTCGTCGAGCCCGGCGGCGTCGTCGACCTTGGTGATGCCCATGGAGGAGCCGCCGCGGGCGGGCTTCACGAAGAGCGGCCAGCCGTGTTCGGCGGCGAACTCCATGATGCGCTTGCGGGCGGCGGGGCGGTCCGACTCCCACTCCCGGGGGCGGACGACCTCGTACGGGCCGACCGGCAGCCCGAAGGAGATGAACACCCGCTTCATGTACTCCTTGTCCTGGCCGACGGCCGAGGACAGGACTCCCGCGCCGACGTACGGCACACCGGAGAGCTCCAGGAATCCCTGGAGGGTGCCGTCCTCGCCGTAGGGGCCGTGGAGCATCGGGAAGACGACGTCGACCTCGCCGAGGACCGTGGGGACCGCGCCCGGTTCGCCGACGACGACGTCGCGGTTGCCGGGGTCGACGGAGAGCGCGACCGCGCCCCGCCCGGACTCGGCCAGCTGCTCCACGTCGGGCACCCGGCGGTCCGTGATGGCCATGCGGGCCGGGTCGTCGGACGTGAGGACCCACCGCCCGTCCCTGGTGATGCCGATCGGCAGGACGTCGTACTTCGTCCGGTCGATGGCGCTCATGATGGCACCCGCGGTGACGACCGAGATGCCGTGTTCGGAGCTGCGGCCACCGAACACGACGGCCACACGCGGCTTACGGCCCTGCTCGGAGCCCTGCGCGGAGCTCTGCTCGGAGCTCTGGGGGCTCTCGGGGCGCTGGGGGAGGTTCTGGCTGCTCATATCGCGATGAGCGTACCTGCTGGTAGGGCTCGAGTCAGCGCCGCTCGGGCTTGGCGCTGCGCGACATCAGCTCCTTGACCGCGACCACCGGCGACTTGCCCTCGTGGACGATCCCGACGACCGTTTCGGTGATGGGCATGTCGACGCCGTACCTGCGCGCCAGATCGAGCACGGATTCGCAGGACTTGACGCCCTCGGCGGTCTGACTGGTGACGGCGACGGTCTCCTGGAGCGTCATCCCGCGTCCCAGGTTGGTCCCGAAGGTGTGGTTGCGCGACAGCGGCGAGGAGCAGGTGGCCACCAGGTCACCGAGTCCGGCCAGCCCGGAGAAGGTGAGCGGGTCGGCGCCCATGGCAAGTCCCAGGCGGGTGGTCTCGGCCAGGCCGCGGGTGATGAGCGAGCCCTTGGCGTTGTCGCCGAGGCCCATTCCGTCGGCGATGCCCACCGCGAGGCCGATGACGTTCTTCACGGCGCCGCCCAGCTCGCAGCCGACCACGTCGGTGTTGGTGTACGGCCGGAAGTACGGGGTGTGGCAGGCCGCCTGGAGGCGCTGGGCGACGGTCTCGTCCGAGCAGGCGACGACGGCCGCGGCGGGGCGGCGTTCGGCGATCTCCTTGGCGAGGTTGGGGCCCGTGACGACGGCGATGCGGTCGGAGGTGACGCCGGTGACGTCCTCGACGACCTCGCTCATCCGCTTGGCGGTGCCGAGTTCGACGCCCTTCATGAGGGAGACCAGGACCGTCCTGGACTCCAGGTGCGGTGTCCAGTCGGCGAGGTTGGCGCGCAGCGTCTGGGAGGGCACCACCAGGACCGCGAAGTCGGCGCCGCGCAGGGCCTCGGCTGCGTCGGTGGTGGCCCGGATCGAGGCGGGGAGCTCGATTCCCGGCAGGTACTCCGGGTTGGTACGGGTCGTGTTGACGGCCTCGGCGACCTCGGCACGACGTCCCCAGAGGGTGACCTCGCAGCCCGCGTCGGCGAGGATCATGCCGAAGGCCGTACCCCATGAGCCGGTTCCGAAGACGGCCGCCTTGGCGGGGTGCGTCACGTGGTTCCCTTTCCCTCTGCCTTGCGCCGCTGTTCAGCACGGGCCTTGCGGTGATCGTAGAGCTCGGCGGGGGCCTTCTCGCCGCGTACCTCTTCGAGCTGGGCGGTGACGGCGGCCATGATGGTCTCGGTCGCCTGGCGCAGCACGTCGGGCGTCGGTTCGAGGCCGTAGTAACGGGAGAGGTCGACCGGCGGTCCCGCCTGCACCCGCAGGGTCTTGCGGGGGAACAGCTGGAGCTTGTTCTCCTTGGCGTACGGCGGCATCGCGAGGTTGGCGCCCCACTGGGCGACGGGGATGACGGGGGCCTTGGTCATCAGCGCGACGCGGGCGGCGCCCGTCTTGCCGGCCATCGGCCACATGTCGGGGTCCCGGGTGAGCGTGCCCTCCGGGTAGAAGGCGACGCATTCGCCCCGCTCGATGGCGTCGACGGCGGCGCGGAAGGCGTCGAGGGCGTTGGTCGACTCGCGGTAGACGGGGATCTGCCCGGTGCCGCGCAGGATCATTCCGACGAACGGCGTCCGGAACAGTCCCGCCTTGGCGAGCAGCCG
The DNA here is from genome assembly GCF_053593715.1 of Streptomyces sp. NPDC002125. Classification (NCBI taxonomy): domain Bacteria; kingdom Bacillati; phylum Actinomycetota; class Actinomycetes; order Kitasatosporales; family Streptomycetaceae; genus Streptomyces; species Streptomyces sp. NPDC002125. Next base: position 157,942 of record NZ_JBSFDD010000001.1, read on the forward strand.
CGGGACGCGTCCGGTGTTGTACTGGAAATGCCCGTACGACAGCGGGTCCAGATACGAGTTGTGATTGACCGCCGTGATGAATCCGCCCTCGGCCGGAATGTGTTCCATTCCCCGCCAGTCGCGCTTGAACAGAACCACCAGGGGCGGTTTTGCGATGACCGCAGCCAGGCGGTACCAGAAGCCGATTCTGGGGCGGGACACTCGGACGCCTTCCTCTAGGAACTGACCTGTTGCGGGGGCGGCGGCGCTGCTGCCCGTCCGGGCCCCTGCTGCTGTGTGGTGAACACCGTACGCCTCACCCGTGGGGGCGGACCTCCGGGTTGTCGTACCGGCAGGCGAGAATAAGTCCTGATGCGTACGGAGGGGGAGATCGCCACGAACACCGACCCGACCGGCCCCTGGTCCCTGGTCGTCCCGCTGAAACCGCTCGCACGGGCCAAGAGCAGGCTGGGCCGGGCGGTGGGCGGGGATCTGCGTCCGCGCCTCGCCCTGGCGTTCGCCCAGGACACGGTGTCGGCCGCGCTGTCCTGCCGGGCCGTGGGGGATGTGGTGGTCGTCACGGACGACCCCGCGGCGGGAGCGGCGCTGGCCGCGCTCGGCGCGCGCACCCTGGCCGACACCCCTGCGGCCGGGCTCAACGCGGCGCTGGAGCACGGCGCGCGTTCGGTGCGTGCGAGGCGGGGGGAAGCGGCGGTCGCGGTGCTGAACGCGGACCTTCCCGCGCTGCGTCCGGAGGAATTGGCTCGGGTGCTCGATTTCGCGGCGGAATTCCCCCGTGTATTTGTCGCGGATGCCCAGGGAATCGGTACCACTTTCCTTTCCGCGGCACCGGGTGTGGAATTGAGGCCGGCCTTCGGCGGCGCGTCCCGTGCGAGGCATCTGGCGTCGGGGGCGGTGGAGGTTCCGCTGCCCGGTCTCGATTCGGTCCGCAGGGACGTGGACACGGGCGAGGACCTTGCGGCCGCCCTGGCACTCGGGGTGGGCCGGTTCACGGCCGGTCCGGCGGCCCCGCTGGTGTCCGCCGGGGACCGATAGGCTGCCGTTCATGCAGGCGACCTCGTTCACGTACGACCCCGGGACGCGCACCGGCAGCGTGCTCCTCGACGACGGCACCCCGGTGGACTTCGACGCACCCGCGTTCGACGCGGGCGGGCTCAGGCTGCTGCGTCCGGGGCAGCGGGTGCGGATCGAGACCGAGGGGGCGGGCACGTCGCTCCGGATCACCCTGGTGACGCTCCAGACGCTCTGAAAGCCCCCCTGAACAGCCCGCGGGCCGGGCTCCCCGAGGGGAGCCCGGCCCGGCGCGTATGAGAACGAGCGGTGCCCGGTCTCACTTCTTGCGTGCGGTGACCTTCTTGGCGGTGGTCTTGCGTGCCGTGGTCTTCTTCGCGGGCGCCTTCTTCGCCGTGGTCTTCTTGGCGGGCGCGGTCTTGGCGGCGACCGTCTTCTTCGTGGCCGTCGTCTTCTTCGCCGGGGTCGCCTTCTTCGCCGCCGCGGTCGTCTTCTTCGCCGCCGCGGTCGTCTTCTTGGCGGTGGTCTTCTTGGCCGCGGTCGTCTTCTTCGCCGCCGCTGCGGTGGTCTTGCGGGCCGTCGCCTTCTTGGCGGTGGCCTTCTTCGCGGCGGCCTTGGCCGTCGTGCGGGTGGAAGAACCGCCCGAGAGGCTGCCCTTGGGGGCCTTCTTGACGGAGACCTCGCCGCCCTTGGGGAGCTTCTTGGAGCCGCTCACCAGGTCCTTGAAGCCCTGTCCCGCGCGGAAACGGGGGACGGAGGTCTTCTTGACCCGCACGCGCTCGCCCGTCTGCGGGTTGCGGGCGTACCGGGCGGGACGGTCGACCTTCTCGAACGAGCCGAAGCCGGTGACCGAGACACGGTCCCCCGCGACGACCGCGCGGACGATCGCGTCGAGTACCACGTCGACAGCGTCTGCGGCCTGCTGACGGCCGCCGACCTTGTCGGCAATCGCTTCTACGAGCTGCGCCTTGTTCACGTCTTCCCCTTCGGAGACATTGCCGGAACGAAACTGTTCAGGCTTTTTCGCACGTTAGGCAGATATATACCGCAAATCAAACACGAAACGGGCTAATCACCCTAGTGCCGCAACGAAGTGGACCGCTGCGCTGTCCGCAGAGTCAGTCGCCTTCGGGGAATCGGCCCTCATCGAGGTCCTTCATCAACCGGTCCAGACGCCTTGCCGCGCCTGGGAGATCGTGCTTAGCCGCGGCCGTGACGGCCAACAGCTTCCGGGACAGCGCCATCCTTACGCCCTCCGGGACTTGCAGTGAGCGCACCCTTGTGTGCGCTTCTTTCAATCGGTCGGCGACGTGGCCATAGAGCTCGAGTTGGCTGTCGCGTTCCATGCACCGATTGTGCCATCTGGGGCGAGTTGTCGCCCGAGGGGGTCTCAACAAGCGACTGCGCCCCCTGCCGGAAGGCAGAGGGCGCAGTTCGGGAAAAGCGCTGATCAGGCGACAATTGTGCGCGGCTTGTGGGACGGCCTGGCCGCCTCATAAGTCGCAATGTCCGCTTCGTTCTGAAGGGTGAGGCTGATGTCGTCGAGGCCGTTCAGCAGTCGCCAGCGGGCGTTCTCGTCGAGCTCGAAGTCGGCCGTGATTCCCTCCGCGAGGACCTGCCTCTTCTCCAGGTCGACGGTGATCTCGGCGGTCGGGTCGGCCTCGGTCAGCTCCCACAGGCTGTCGACGACCTTCTGGTCGAGGACGACGGTCAACAGACCGTTCTTCAGGGAGTTGCCCCGGAAGATGTCGGCGAAGCGCGAGGAGATGACGGCCTTGAAGCCGTAGTTCTGGAGGGCCCAGACGGCGTGCTCACGGGAGGAACCCGTGCCGAAGTCGGGACCGGCGACCAGGACCGAGGCGCCCTTGCGCTCCGGGCGGTTGAGGACGAAGTTCTCGTCCTTGCGCCAGGCCTCGAAGAGGCCGTCCTCGAAGCCGTCGCGGGTGACCTTCTTCAGCCAGTGCGCGGGGATGATCTGGTCGGTGTCGACGTTGCTGCGGCGCAGCGGGACGGCACGGCCGGTGTGTGCGGTGAATGCTTCCATGGCTCTCAGACTCCGGCGGGCGTACGGGCGTCGGACAGATCGGCGGGCGAGGCCAGATGGCCCAGCACGGCGGTGGCGGCGGCGACCTGCGGGGACACCAGGTGGGTGCGGCCGCCCTTGCCCTGCCGGCCCTCGAAGTTGCGGTTCGAGGTGGAGGCGGAGCGCTCGCCGGGGGCCAGCTGGTCGGGGTTCATGCCGAGGCACATCGAGCAGCCCGCGTGCCGCCATTCGGCGCCGGCGGCGGTGAAGACCTTGTCCAGTCCCTCCTCGACGGCCTGGAGGGCGACCCGGACGGAGCCCGGGACGACCAGCATCCGTACGCCGTCGGCGACTTTGCGGCCGTCCAGGACCGAGGCGGCGTTGCGCAGGTCCTCGATGCGTCCGTTGGTGCACGAACCTACGAACACGGTGTCCACGCTGATCTCGCGCAGCGGCTGGCCCGCGGTCAACCCCATGTACTCCAGGGCCTTTTCGGCCGCGTGGCGCTCCGAGGCGTCCTCGTACGAAGCGGGGTCGGGGACGTTGGCCGACAGCGGCGCGCCCTGGCCCGGGTTGGTGCCCCAGGTGACGAACGGAGCGAGCGAGGCGCCGTCGATGACGACCTCGGCGTCGAAGACGGCGTCGTCGTCGGTGCGCAGCGTCTTCCAGTACTCGACCGCGGCGTCCCAGTCCTTGCCCTCGGGGGCGTGGTCACGGCCCCGCAGATAGGCGAAGGTGGTCTCGTCGGGGGCGATCATGCCCGCGCGGGCTCCGGCCTCGATCGACATGTTGCAGATGGTCATCCGGGCCTCCATCGAGAGCTTCTCGATGGCGGAGCCGCGGTATTCGAGGATGTAGCCCTGGCCGCCGCCGGTGCCGATCCGGGCGATGATCGCCAGGATCAGGTCCTTGGCGGTGACGCTCTCGGGGAGTTCGCCCTCGACGGTGATCGCCATGGTCCGCGGGCGGGCCAGCGGCAGCGTCTGGGTGGCGAGGACGTGCTCGACCTGGCTGGTGCCGATGCCGAAGGCCAGTGCCCCGAAGGCGCCGTGGGTGGAGGTGTGCGAGTCGCCGCAGACGACGGTGGTGCCGGGCTGGGTCAGGCCGAGCTGCGGGCCGACCACGTGCACGACGCCCTGCTCGACGTCACCCAGCGGGTGCAGCCGCACGCCGAACTCCGCGCAGTTCTTGCGCAGGGTCTCCAGCTGGGCACGGGAGACCGGGTCGGCGATCGGCTTGTCGATGTCGAGGGTCGGGGTGTTGTGGTCCTCGGTGGCGATGGTGAGGTCGAGACGCCGAACCGGGCGGCCGGCCTGGCGCAGGCCGTCGAACGCCTGCGGGCTGGTCACCTCGTGCAGCAGGTGCAGATCGATGAAGAGGAGGTCGGGCTCACCTTCGGCGCGCCGGACGACGTGGTCGTCCCAGACCTTCTCCGCGAGTGTCCTACCCATCGCTTTCCCTCCGGCCGGCGTCTTCGCCGGCCCAACTAGAGATTCGGGTGCCGCCGCCCGGACCCCCGAGCGGGGCGGTGGCTGCGGGCCGTTGTACGGCCGCCTGTACAGGTTCGCAACTTCCGGGGAAAATTGAACTTGCGTTTCACAGAGTGAGACGCGAGTATCGTCGTATGGACAACTCTAGCGGCGTCGGCGTTCTCGACAAGGCAGCTCTGGTATTGAGCGCCCTGGAGTCCGGTCCGGCCACCCTCGCCGGGCTGGTCGCGGCGACAGGGCTCGCACGGCCCACGGCACACAGACTGGCCGTGGCACTCGAACACCACCGCATGGTGGCGAGGGACATGCAGGGCCGTTTCATTCTCGGCCCCCGGCTCGCGGAGCTCGCGGCCGCGGCCGGCGAGGACCGCCTCCTGGCCACGGCCGGACCCGTACTCACACATCTGCGCGACATCACGGGCGAGAGCGCGCAGCTCTACCGCCGGCAGGGCGACATGCGCATCTGCGTGGCCGCCGCGGAGCGGCTGTCCGGACTGCGGGACACCGTGCCGGTCGGCTCGACCCTCACCATGAAGGCGGGCTCCTCCGCCCAGATCCTCATGGCCTGGGAGGAGCCCGAGCGTCTGCACCGCGGCCTCCAGGGCGCCCGCTTCACGGCGACGGCGCTCTCGGGCGTACGGCGCCGCGGCTGGGCCCAGTCGATCGGCGAGCGCGAGCCGGGCGTCGCCTCGGTCTCCGCCCCCGTGCGCGGGCCGTCGAACCGGGTGGTCGCCGCGGTGTCCGTCTCCGGGCCGATCGAGCGCCTCACCCGCCACCCGGGCCGGATGCACGCCCAGGCCGTCATCGACTCGGCCGCGCGGCTGAGCGAGGCCCTGCGCCGCACGGGCTGACGCCCTTGAAGGGCCGCGCCTCTCCGTCGTACGAGGCCGAAGCCCGCACCCCGCCTCCGGGCCCGCATTCCTTCCCCGAGGCCGCCCCAGCGTCGTGGCGGCCCCCTCCTCGCACCAACAGGCCCGCCCCGTACGGGAAGTGGCCGCGCACCTCCCCAACTCCCCCGCCGGGAGCATGAGAAAAGCCCTTCACCGAAGTGAAGGGCTTTGCCGTACTGCTCTGTTGTACCCCCGACCGGATTCGAACCGGCGCTACTGCCGTGAGAGGGCAGCGTGCTAGGCCGCTACACAACGGGGGCGTGGTTACTGTTGACTTGCGCTGGGCTACCAGGACTCGAACCTAGAATGACGGTACCAGAAACCGTAGTGTTGCCAATTACACCATAGCCCATGGTGTGACAAGTACCCCCGACCGGATTCGAACCGGCGCTACTGCCGTGAGAGGGCAGCGTGCTAGGCCGCTACACAACGGGGGCCCTAGCGATCCTGCATCGAAAACGTGGGTGCGACCCAGGTGTTCTCGCGGGAAGGATCTGTACCCCCGACCGGATTCGAACCGGCGCTACTGCCGTGAGAGGGCAGCGTGCTAGGCCGCTACACAACGGGGGCTTGTTACTTGTCTTGCGCTGGGCTACCAGGACTCGAACCTAGAATGACGGTACCAGAAACCGTAGTGTTGCCAATTACACCATAGCCCAATGAAACGCAACCCCTGAGGGTCTTGTTCCTGTCTGCGCTTCCCGGCCGGATCTTTCGGCCCGCTCGGGCGGCGCAGGAAGAACATTACCTGAAGGTGTCCGGCGCTCCAAAACGGGTATGGCCCGTCAGCAGCCCGGGAAGCTCGTCGAGGCCCGTGATCCGGACCAGTTCGGGGCGCCCGCCCCGTCCACGCCGGTCCAGCCACACACCGGCGAGACCCGCGGCCACGGCTCCGGCCGCGTCGATGTCCGGCTGGTCGCCGACGTAGACGACCTCGTGCGGGTCGAGCTCCAGCGCCTCGCAGGCCGTGCGGAAGGCCCTGGCGTCCGGCTTGTAGACGCCGAGCTCCTGCGCGCACAGCAGGGCCTCGAAGCGGTCGCGCACCCCGAGGGCCCGCAGCTTGCGCTCCTGGTGGTCCACGGAGGAGTTCGACAGGATCGCGTGCCGGTGCGTGGCGGCCAGCGCGTCGAGCACGGGCACGGCGTCCGGGAAGAGCTCCCAGGAGCTCTCGTAGTGCCCGACGTACCGTCCGAACCACGCCTCGGCCTCCTCGTCGCTCAGCTCCGCGTCCAGGAACTCCCGCACCCGGTCCCGGCAGTGCGCGGGCCAGTCCGACTCCCCGGCGGCGACGCGCGCCCAGTGGACGGAGGCGATGCGCATCCAGCGGCCGTGGTGGTCCTCGTCACTGTCGGCCAGCCCTTCCGCCCGGAGATGCCGCAGCAGACCGGTCCGGTCCGAGCCCGCGTAGTCGAAGATCGTGTCGTCCACATCCCAGAGGACCGCGCGAATCACCATGCCGGGGAACCTACCCGCCCGTGAACGCGCGGAAGCCGGGACACGGGAAGCGGGATACCGCACTCCGCGTCCGCCCCGGTGCCGTACACGCACCGGAGGCCGGGCTCCCCGCGGGGAACCCGGCCTCCGGTGCGTGTACGGCGTTACGCGGCGAACTTCGCCAGCGCCGCGTCGATGCGGGCGATCGTCTTCTCGCGGCCCAGGATCTCCAGGGACTCGAAGAGCGGCAGGCCGACCGTGCGGCCGGTGACGGCGACCCGGACCGGGGCCTGCGCCTTGCCGAGCTTCAAGCCGTGCTTCTCGCCGGCGGCGAGGACGGCCGCCTTGAGCGCCTCGGCGTTCCACTCGGCGGCGGTCAGCTCGGCGCGGGCCGTGACGAGCAGGGCGTCGGAGCCCTCCTTCATGGCCTTCGCCCAGGACGCCTCGTCCTCGACGGGCTCGTCCAGGAAGAGGAAGTCCACGTTGGCCGTGATGTCCGAGAGAACCGTCACACGCGTCTGGGCGTGCGGGGCGATCTCGGCGAACTGCTCCGCGTCGAAGGCCTCGGGCGCCCAGGGGGCGAAGGGGGCCTTCAGCCAGGGGCCGCAGGCCTCCGTGAAGGTCTTCACATCGAGCATGCGCAGGTGCTCGGCGTTGATGTGCTCGGCCTTCTTCAGGTCGAAGCGCGCCGGGTTGGCGTTGACGTCCGCGATGTCGAAGGCGGCCACCAGCTCGTCGCGGCCGAAGATGTCGCGGTCCTCCGCGATCGACCAGCCGAGCAGCGAGAGGTAGTTGAGCAGCCCCTCGGGCAGGAAGCCGCGCTCGCGGTAGAGGTTGAGCGAGGCCTGCGGGTCACGCTTGGAGAGCTTCTTGTTGCCCTCCCCCATGACGTACGGGAGGTGACCGAAGGCCGGGGTGTCCTTGGCGACGCCGAGCTCGATCAGCGCCCGGTAGAGCGCGATCTGGCGCGGGGTGGAGGAGAGCAGGTCCTCGCCGCGCAGGACGTGGGTGATCTCCATCAGGGCGTCGTCGACCGGGTTGACCAGCGTGTAGAGCGGGGCGCCGTTGGCACGGACGATGCCGTAGTCCGGCACGTTCTCCGGCTGGACGGTGATGTCGCCGCGGACCAGGTCGGTGAAGGTGATGGCCTCGTCGGGCATCCGGAAGCGGACGATCGAGGTGCGTCCCTCGGCCTCGTACGCGGCCTTCCGCTCGTCGCTCAGGTCGCGGCAGTGACCGTCGTAGCCCGACGGCTTGCCGGCCGCGCGGGCGGCGTCGCGGCGGGCGTCGAGCTCCTCGGTGGTGCAGTAGCAGTGGTACGCGTGCCCGGCGTCCAGGAGCTTGGCGGCCACGTCCTTGTAGAGGTCCATCCGCTGCGACTGGCGGTACGGCTCGTGCGGGCCGCCGACCTCGGGGCCCTCGTCCCAGTCCAGGCCGAGCCAGCGCATCGAGTCGAGCAGCTGCTGGTAGGACTCCTCGGAGTCCCGGGCGGCGTCGGTGTCCTCGATGCGGAAGACCAGGGTGCCCTGGTGGTGCCGGGCGAAGGCCCAGTTGAAGAGAGCCGTCCGGACCAGGCCCACGTGGGGGTTGCCGGTCGGGGAGGGACAGAAACGTACACGGACAGGTGCGTTAGCCACGCTTGATCACCTTGTTGGTGAGAGTGCCGATGCCTTCGATGGTGACGGCGACCTCGTCGCCGACGTGCAGGGGTCCGACTCCTGCGGGGGTTCCGGTGAGGATCACGTCGCCCGGGAGCAGCGTCATGGCTTCCGTGATGTGGACGACCAGGTCCTCGACGGAGCGGATCATGTCGCTCGTCCGGCCGAGCTGGCGCTGCTCGCCGTTGACCGTGGCCTGGATGGCCAGGTTGCCGGGGTCGACGTCGGTCTCCACCCAGGGGCCGAGCGGGCAGGAGGTGTCGAACCCCTTCGCCCTGGCCCACTGGCTCTCGCGGCGCTGGACGTCACGCGCGGTGACGTCGTTGGCGCAGGTGTAGCCGAAGATGACGTCCTTGACGCGCTCACGCGGAACTTCGCGGCACATGCGGCCGATCACCACGGCGAGCTCGGCCTCGTGGTGCAGCTCCTCCGAGAAGGAGGGGAACTCGATCGAGTCGCCGGCGCCGATCACCGAGGTGGTGGGCTTGAAGAAGGCGACGGGCACATCCGGGACCTCGTTGCCCATTTCGGCGGCGTGTTCCGCGTAGTTGCGGCCGATGGCCACGACCTTGTTGGGAAGCACGGGCGGCAGCAGCCGGACCTTGTTCAGCGGGACCTTGGTCCCGGAGAGCTCGAAGTCGGCGTACGGGATGCCCTTGATGATGTCGAGGACGAGGCTGTCGGGGCTGTCGCCCTCGACCGCGCCGAAGGCGACATTGCCGTCGATGGAGAACCTGGCGATGCGCACGGGATGCTGTCGCCCCTCACTTGCTGGCTGGCTGAAGACTGACGCTCCAGGCTAGCGCTTCGCGAGGGGGACGGCTGTGCGCGTCACGGCCGGGGCCGGCGGGTCACTTCGCCGCCGCGACCGGGGCTTCCATGAGGATGGTGCGGCGCGGGTTGGCGGTCTGGGTGGGCAGGTCGACGGCGTGCTCCCGCTGTTCCGGCGTCCGAAGCACCTCGGCGTCCTCGAGGTGCGCGAGCGTGGTGCGCCGGGGATTGGCAATGTTGCGGAAGGTCATCGTCGTCTTCATCTGCCGTATGGACCCTTGTCACTGGGGCGATGCCCGGAGGCGCGCCGGTTGTCGGATTCGCTATCCCTGTAAAGCGCCAGGCTAAACATCCGATTCCCCACCATGGCCGGGATGAGACGGCGATCATCATGTGAGTTTGCTCACGAAGTTGACGACAAAACGCTCATTGCAGACAGTTGATCACGGGATGCAAACCCGACAATCCATCACTGAATCTGTCATTCCGCTCCCGATCATCGCGTCTGGGACACCCGCCGCGACAAGGAGGTCCACCCTTAATTGCCCGGTTTGACCATGAACACGCCGCACACCTTGTTACGTGTCCATCACACCGTGTCATCCAGGTCACAGCCCGGTACGCGGGCCTTGTTGGAGATCCTCCACTGTGCTGGAATTCCACGCACCGCCGCGGGTTTCAGGCCCAGCGCGCAGGGGCGCAACGCAGCGCCGAGTGGCGGCGGGAGGGGGAAGTACGCCGGTCACTCACGACCACCATGGGGCGCGTCCAGCGCCCCACGACGCCGACACCGCCCTGCCGTGCCTACGCGCGGAGGGGCGCCTGGTCCAGAGGTTGCGACGCTAGTGCAGGGACGTTTCAAGAGGGATGGCATGGGGTCGCCCCAGCCCCGCCAGGGCCGAGGGGAAGCTCCGGCGGATCAGGAACCGCGTGGCGGGAACGACCGCGGTTCCTCACCCCAGCACGCCCAGAACCCCGGTCAGCCCGCCGACGGCGGCGACCGCGCACAACGCTCCGGCTCGACGAGCACCGGCAGCGGTGAGGCAGCGGCGCCCCTGAAGCCCGTGGGACCGACCAGCGCCGGCTCGCGCATGGCCCTGCGCAACTGGCGCATCAGCACGCGCCTGGTCTCCCTGCTCGCCCTCCCCGTGGTCGCGGCGACCACCCTGGGCGGGCTGCGCATCAACGAGTCCATGAACAACATGGACCAGCTGGAGCACATGCAGCTGCTCACCAAGATGACCAAGCAGGCGACCGCGCTCGCCAAGGCGCTCCAGGACGAGCGCGACAACTCGGCCGGCCCGCTGGCCAACGGCGTGAAGGCCACCGACTTCAAGGTCACCGAGCCGCGCAAGCGCACCGACCGCGCCAAGGCCGCCTTCTTCGAGGCCACCGACGAGATCGGCAACACCCCGGGCGACGCGGCGCTGGACAGCATCCACGCGAGCGTCAGCCAGATCGGCAACCAGCTGGGCAACATCACCAGCATCCGCAAGGACGCGTACGCCAAGGGCAGCCCGAGCCTCAACACGGTCGACCAGTACAGCCAGCTGATCACCTCGCTGCTCAGCCTCTCGCAGGACATGGCGCAGGCGACCAGCAACCCGGAGATGATCAAGCGCACCCGTGCGCTGGCGGCCTTCTCCTCCTCCAAGGAGTACGCCTCCGTCGAGCGCGCCATCATCGCCGCGGCCCTGCCCGGCGGCGACAGCACCGAGACGCACCTGAACGACAACGACCAGGCGTTCGGGCGCAACGCGCTCAACAAGGCGAGCACGACCCTCAAGACCTTCGAGACGACCTACGAGTCCACGGGCAAGAGCTCCGCCGAGCTGCTGGCGCCGCTGGACAACGGGAATCCCGAGATCACCGCCGCCGACATGTACGCCAGGAAGGTGCTCGACAGCCCCCTGGGCATGGAGGGCAGCGGCAAGACCCGTACGTACATGGACTGGTTCGACCAGAGCTCGAACAAGATCCAGGCCATGAACACCATCGAGGCCACCCTCCTCGGTGAGATGGAGAGCAAGGCCCGCGAGCTCCGTGAGGAGTCGCAGCGCGACGCGATCCTCAACGGTGCGATCATCCTGATCGTCCTCGGGGTGTCGCTCGTCGGCGCCTTCGTCGTGGCGCGGTCCATGATCCGCTCGCTGCGGCGCCTCCAGGACACCGCCACCCGGGTCGCCCAGGACCGTCTGCCGGAGCTCGTCCGGCAGCTCTCCGAGACGGACCCGCAGGACGTCGACACCTCCGTCGAGTCGGTCGGTGTGCACTCCCGGGACGAGATCGGCCAGGTGGCCGCGGCCTTCGACGACGTGCACCGCGAGGCGGTCCGACTGGCAGCCGAGCAGGCGCTGCTGCGAGGCAACGTCAACGCGATGTTCACCAACCTCTCGCGCCGTAGCCAGGGCCTCATCCAGCGCCAGCTCTCGCTCATCTCCGAACTGGAGTCCCGCGAGGCCGACCCGGACCAGCTGTCCTCGCTCTTCAAGCTCGACCACCTCGCGACCCGTATGCGCCGTAACGGCGAGAACCTCCTCGTCCTCGCGGGCGAGGAGCCGGGCCGCCGGTGGACGCGTCCCGTGCCGCTGGTCGACGTGCTCCGTGCCGCCGCCTCCGAGGTGGAGCAGTACGAGCGCATCGAACTGGCCGCGGTGCCCGCCACCGAAGTGGCCGGCCGCGTCGTCAACGACCTCGTGCACCTCCTCGCGGAGCTGCTGGAGAACGCCACGTCGTTCTCCTCGCCGCAGACGAAGGTCCGGGTCACCGGTCACGCGCTGCCCGACGGGCGTGTGCTCGTCGAGATCCACGACACCGGCATCGGCCTCTCCCCCGAGGACCTGGCCGCGATCAACGAGCGGCTCGCGTCGCCGCCCACCGTGGACGTCTCGGTCTCGCGCCGCATGGGTCTGTTCGTGGTCGGCCGGCTGTCCCTGCGTCACGGCATCCGCATCCAGCTGCGCCCCTCCGACTCCGGTGGTACGACCGCGCTGGTCATGCTGCCCATGGAGGTCGCGCACGGCGGCAAGCAGCCGCCGAAGCCGGGTCAGGGCCAGCAGGGCAAGGGCGCCCCGCAGGGCGGCGCCCCGGGCGGGCTCCTCGCCGGCGGCGGTTCTCCCGCGGGCGGCCAGCGCCCCGGTCTCGCGGGGTCGGCGTCGGCTCCCGCCAAGGGACTCGGATCGGCCGCCCCGCGCGGGCAGGTCGGTGCGGGCTCAGCCCCGCGTGCCGCGCTTCCCTCGCGCGACGGCGGACCGCGTCAGCCGCAGCAGGGCCCCGGCCAGCAGACCGGCGGCCAGCAGGCTCCCGGGCTGCCGGGCCAGGGCAGGCCCGAGGGCCCGCGTCAGGGCGGCGGCCTCGCCGGCGCCTTCTCGGGCGGTGCCCGTCCGGGCGCGCGTTCCCCGCAGAGCCCTCCGGCCGGTACGGACTCGGACAGGCCCAACCTCTTCGGCCACTCCGGCCAGCAGAGCGGCCCGCCCGCACGCCAGAACCCGCAGCCCCAGCAGGCTCAGCTCGGCCAGGGCGGCAACCAGGGCGGCCCGCAGCAGCCCGGTGGTCCCGGACGCCAGCTGCCGCCCCCCGGCGGCCCGCGCGCCGAACTGCCCGGCGGCAACCCGCAGCCCCAGCACCCGGGGACCACCAGCTGGGGAGTCGAGGAGCAGGGTGCTCCGCGGCGTACGCAGCCGGACGCTCCGCGCGGTCACGAGGAGCACGACTCCGGCCGGTTCGCCCGGCCGGGCACCTCCGCGCCGAACCAGCCGTTCACCCCGCCGAACCAGCGTCCGCCGATGAACGACCGCCAGGGCCCCGGCGCCACGGCCGAGTTCGCCCGCCCGGACTTCTCGGCACCGCAGGCACCCCAGGCTCCGCAGGCCCAGGACCCGGCGAGCACGGCGCAGTTCGCCCGCCCGGACTTCAACGCCCCGAGGCCGCAGGACCAGGGCTTCGGCGCCCAGGCCCCGCAGCAGCCGCAGATGCCGGCGCCCCGCCGGGGCGACGACTTCGGCGCCCCGCGTCCGCCCGCCCCCTCCGCGGGTGAGCCGCCGCGCCGTCCCGCCCTGCCGCAGCAGCCCGAGGTGCTGCCACCGGCCGGTCCCGGTGACGGGCGTACGCCGCTGTACGACACGCTGGAGACCAACTGGTTCCACGGCCCGCAGCAGGGTGGCCAGCAGCCGCCCGCCGAGCCGCAGGAACCGGCCGCTCCCCGGCCCGCCGACAGCCCGGCTCCGCCCATGCCCAGGCGTGGTGCGGCCGACACCGGTTCGTGGCGCGCTTCGCCGAACGACGAGCTCGTGCGGCAGGCGGAGCGGGTCAAGAAGCCCGCCGCCGGCGGGATCACCACCTCCGGACTGCCGCGCCGCGTCCCACGTGCCAATTTGGTGCCGGGCACTGCTCAGCAGCAGAATCATCAGTCCGGACCTCAGGTTTCGCGTGCGCCCGATGACGTACGCGGCCGTCTGACCAATCTCCGCCGGGGCATCCAGCAGGGACGACAGGCCAACAACGGCTCGTCTACCGGCAGTTTCCAACTCGGCCCCACTCACCAGCAGGAGCGTTAGTTGAGCCCCATGAGTCAGGCCGCGCAGAATCTGAACTGGCTGATCACCAACTTCGTGGACAACACCCCAGGTGTGTCCCACACGGTGGTGGTCTCCGCGGATGGCCTGCTGCTGGCGATGTCCGAAGGTTTCCCGCGCGATCGCGCAGATCAGCTGGCGGCCGTCGCCTCCGGGCTGACGTCGCTGACCGCGGGTGCCTCCCGGATCTTCGAAGGCGGCGCCGTGAGCCAGACGGTCGTGGAGATGGAGCGGGGATTCCTCTTCCTCATGTCCATCTCCGACGGATCGTCGCTCGCCGTCCTCGCCCACCCGGACGCCGACATCGGCCTGGTCGGGTACGAGATGGCCCTGCTCGTCGACCGTGCGGGGACCGTCCTCACCCCTGACCTCCGCGCCGAGCTACAAGGAAGTCTGCTCCACTGAGCGGCCATGCGGCAGACACCTGACACGATCCCCCCAGGTACTACTCAAAACCCTCACCCGTCCGGCCGCCACAGCCCCTCACCGGCCACCTTCAGACGGCAAGCCGACACCCTGCTGTCACGCCCGGAGGATTTATGACCCCGCCACCCGCCTCACCCGATCCGTACGGCGCACTGCACCACGCGTCGTACGACGGTGAAGGCGATCAGCCGCTGGTCCGTCCCTATGCCATGACCGGCGGCCGGACCCGGCCGCGTTACCAGCTCGCGATAGAGGCGCTGGTCAGCACCACCGCGGACCCCGCCCACCTCGGGACGCTGCTCCCCGAGCACCAGCGGATCTGCCACCTGTGCCGTGAGGTCAAGTCGGTGGCCGAGGTCTCGGCCCTGCTGTCCATGCCCCTGGGTGTGGCGCGGATTCTCGTGGCGGACCTGGCGGAAGCCGGCATGGTGGCAATCCACCAGCCGGGCAACGGAGAGGCCGGCGGCGCGCCGGATGTGACACTGCTCGAAAGGGTGCTCAGTGGACTTCGCAAGCTCTAGCGACGGTACGGCCCGCTCCACCACCTCGGCGAAGATCGTGGTGGCAGGGGGCTTCGGCGTGGGTAAGACCACGTTTGTCGGTGCCGTTTCGGAGATCAATCCGCTGCGCACCGAAGCCGTGATGACGTCCGCGTCCGCGGGCATCGACGACCTGACCCACACCGGGGACAAGACCACCACCACGGTGGCCATGGACTTCGGACGCATCACCCTGGACCAGGACCTGATCCTCTACCTGTTCGGCACCCCCGGACAGGACCGCTTCTGGTTCATGTGGGACGACCTGGTCCGCGGCGCCATCGGCGCCGTCGTCCTCGTCGACACCCGCCGCCTCGCCGACTGCTTCCCCGCGGTCGACTACTTCGAGAACAGCGGCCTCCCCTTCGTCATCGCCCTCAACGGCTTCGACGGACACCAGCCCTACACCCCCGACGAAGTACGCGAAGCACTCCAGATCGGGCCCGACGCCCCGATCATCACGACCGACGCCCGGCATCGTGCGGATGCCAAGAGCGGTCTGATCACTCTGGTCGAGCACGCGCTCATGGCCCGGCTGAAGTAGCCGCAAGTCGGAATGGATCTACGGAACTTGCTGTAGTCACGCGGGGGCGGCCTGTGTCCTTTGACACGGTCCGCCCCCGCGTTCATAACATTTCGACAGAGAATTGGCCCCTGGCCGATACACGACGCGCACGGCCGGTACCACTGCGCTCACACGAGCCTCGCCTTTTGGCGGGGCTCGCTCTTTATGCCCGTTTTATCGGCGGTCCGCCTCGCTCGGAATCACACATTCCGACTGTTTGGAAGGCGACCGGTCCGCGTGCTGCAATGCCTCGAACTACCCAGTAGTACGGCCCCTGAACGATAATCCGGCACAACGTAGGTGCCGACGCCGAGAGGTTGTTGGTCGAGTGAGGCGAAGCAACGAGGGCTCCGCGGCCCAGTCGGAGCGGGGCAACTTCACCCCTCCGCCGCGCGCTGCGGTGTCGCCTGCGGACATGTCGTCCGAGGCGGAACCGGCAGGTGGCAGCACCAGCCGGCTGTCACCCAGGAACTGGCGGGTGCCCACCCGGCTGAACGCGATCCTCCTGATCCCGGCGCTGGTCGGCCTGGTCATGGGCGGCTTCCAGGTGAAGGGGTCGGTCGACACCTGGAACGAGGCCCAGGAGGCGGAGAAGACGGCTCTGGTGGTCCGTGCCGCCTCCGCGTACGGACAGGCGCTGCTGAACGAGCGTGACCTCACCGCACAGCCGCTGCTGTCCAACAAGCGCACCGCGGCCGAGGTGGAGGACGTCCGTGCCATCACCGACGACGCCGCCGCGAAGTTCGACGCCGCCGTGCAGAACATGCCGGACAAAGAGGGCCTGGACCGCCGCCTGAAGCTGTTCAAGGTGGAGGAGCCCCTGCTCCCCGAGCTCCGCAAGGCCGCCTACGCCGAGGCCATGGACCCGGTGAAGACGGAAGAGGGCTACACCAAGGTCCAGCACTCGCTGATGGAGTTCTCCAACGAGCTCGGCCTGGGTACGGGCAACATCACCAGCTACGGCCGGACCGTGTACGCGATCGAGCTGGCCAAGGCCGCCGGGTCGCTCCAGCGCTCCATAGGCATGCACCTGCTGGTGCGTCCGAGCCAGGAGCAGCGCAACTTCAACGGCCAGGTCACGGCATTCAGTTCGTACAACTACCTGGAGCAGATCGCCCTCGGTGAGTTCGTCTCCGGCGGCACGGAGGCCGACTCGGCGCGGCTCAAGCAAGTCATGGCCGAGAAGGCCGCCGAGGGCGCCAAGCAGCTGAAGGCGGCCAAGGAGCAGGCCGCCGCCGCCGGGAAGCCCTTCGTGACGCCCCCGAGCGTCGACGGTTCCGTCTTCGACGGCATGGCCCAGCAGATCGGTCAGGGCAAGTCCCCGGACCAGCTGAAGGCGAAGGGCATCACGCCCGAGACCTGGATGGCCGCGGCGACCGCGAAGTTCGACGGCTACACCACGGTCGAGAACGAGCTCGTCGACAAGGCCGTGACCGAGGCGGCGGAGATCTCCACCGACGCCCGCAACGACGCCATCCTCAACGCGGCGATCGTGATCGTCTCGCTGCTCGCCGCCTTCATCATCGCCGGGCTCATGGCCCGCCAGATGAGCCGCTCGATGCGCCAGCTGCGTACGGCCGCCTTCGGCATCGCCGAGCAGCGGCTGCCGATGCTCGTCGACCAGCTGTCGCGGACCGAGCCGGGCCGGGTGGACACCCGGGTGCAGCCGATCCCGATCAACAGCCAGGACGAGATCGGCGAGGTCGCCCGCGCCTTCGACCAGGTGCACCGCGAGGCCGTCCGGCTCGCCGCCGAGCAGGCCATGCTGCGGGGCAACGTCAACGCGATCTTCACCAACCTGTCGCGCCGCAACCAGTCGCTGATCGAGGGCCAGCTGACCCTGATCACCGACCTGGAGAACAACGAGGCGGACCCGGACCAGCTGGAGAGCCTCTTCAAGCTGGACCACCTGGCCACGCGTATGCGCCGCAACGGCGAGAACCTCCTCGTCCTCGCGGGCGAGGAGCCCGGCCGCCGCTGGAACCAGCCGGTGCCGCTGGTCGACGTGCTCCGGGCCGCCTCCTCCGAGGTGGAGTCCTACGAGCGCATCGAGCTCACCGGGGTGCCGGAGAGCGAGATCCACGGCCAGGCCGTGACCGACCTCGTGCACCTGCTGGCCGAGCTGCTGGAGAACGCCACCACCTTCTCCTCCCCGCAGACCAAGGTCCGCGTCACCGCGACCCGGCTGCCCGACGGCCGCGTGATGGTCGAGATCCACGACAAGGGAATCGGCCTCACCGCCGAGGACTTCGCGGACATCAACCACAAGCTGGCGAACCCGCCGACCGTGGACGCCGCGGTGTCCCAGCGCATGGGCCTCTTCGTGGTCGGCCGGCTGGCCGACCGGCACGGCATCCGTGTCCAGCTGCGCCCCTCGGGCGAGCAGGCGGGGACCACCTCGCTGGTCATGCTTCCGGACGCCATCACCCACGGTGGTGGTGGCGAGCTGGCCCAGGACAACGACTTCACGGTCTCCTCGATCATCCCGGAGCAGCAGCAGGCGCAGGCCTTCGAGCCGATGTCCCAGCAGGCCCCGATGCGCACGGCGGCGGAGCTCGGCTTCGACGACTCGCGTTACGACACACCGGCGGCGGACTCCCCCCAGCTGGACCCGGTCAACCGCTCGCTGATGCGTGAGGAGCGCAGGGCGGCGCTGGAGGCCCAGGCAGGCGGCGAGCGTCCCGCGTTCCAGGACGACGGCGCCGGGCAGCAGGGCGCGTACGCCCAGGAGCAGTACACGCAGGAGCAGTACGGCCAGGAGCAGTACGCCCCCGAGCAGTACGCCCAGGAGCAGCAGCAGTTCGCCCAGCCCGGTTACGAGGGCGGCTACGAGCCGTACGCCGCCGGGAACGGCTTCCAGGAGCAGCAGGCTCCCGGCAACGGCTTCCAGGAGCAGCAGCAGAACGGCTATGCGGAGGCCGCGTACGCCGCACCGGACGGCCGGCAGGAGCAGTACGCCGACCCGTTCGCGCCCCGGGCCGACCAGGCGGGCCAGGGTGACTGGGCAGGTCAGGGCTCCTACCAGGGCGCGTTCGAGCCCCAGGCGCAGCCGGAAGCGGAATCCGCCCCGAGCGCTCCCGCCGAGACGCGGGAACGCGTAGGCTTCGACCGCCCGGGGCCGACCCCCAATCCCGGTCACGACCTGACCGACGCGGGTCTTCCGCGCCGCGGTGCCGGCCAGCAGCACTGGCAGCCCACCGGCCGCGGAAACGATCAGCCTGCGGCGCCGGAGCAGCGGCAGCGTCCGCAGCCCGAGCAGCCGCAGCAGACGGAGCCCGCGAGCGGGGAGAGCCCCGACGACTGGCGCTCGGCCAACGACGAGCGCTGGGAGCGGGCCGAGAAGCTCCGGGACCCCAAGGCGGGTGGAATAACCCCGTCCGGGCTCCCCCGTCGCGTGCCCAAGGCCAACCTGGTCGAGGGTACGGCGGAGCAGACCCAGCAGGGCGGCCCACAGGTCTCCCGCGCTCCGGAGGACGTGCGGGGCAGGTTGAGCAACCTGCGCCGCGGTGTCCTGCGGGGACGTACCGCGGGGTCGGACACAAGTAATACCTACAACCAGGAGCGTTAGTGTGAGCCCGATGAGCCAGGCGGCGCAGAATCTCAACTGGTTGATCACCAACTTCGTGGACAACACCCCTGGGGTGTCGCACACGGTGGTGGTCTCCGCCGACGGACTCCTGCTGGCGATGTCCGAAGGTTTCCCACGGGACCGCGCCGATCAGCTGGCGGCCGTCGCCTCCGGTCTGACGTCGCTGACCGCGGGTGCCTCCCGGATCTTCGAAGGCGGCGCCGTGAACCAGACCGTTGTGGAGATGGAGCGAGGATTCCTCTTCATCATGTCCATCTCTGACGGATCTTCACTCGCTGTCCTCGCCCACCCGGACGCCGATATCGGTCTGGTTGGGTACGAAATGGCACTTCTTGTGGACCGCGCAGGAAGTGTCCTTACCCCGGATCTCCGCGCCGAACTCCAGGGAAGTCTTCTTAACTAATAGACAGACAGTGCGTTTCTCGTCACCGCGCCATAAGGTGCGGTGGCGCGGCACCACTGGGATGGCGACCGGCAGTCGGAGGAGGAAACGTGGCAGCACCCACAGGCGGACACCCGTACGAGGGCGGTCAGCGGGTTCCGGGTGAGCAGGGTGACAACCGTTTCGACACCCCCTCCGTACCCGGCAGACAGGGTTCGCACGAGCCTTACGGGCCGTACGACCCCTACCAGCAGCCCCAGCAGGGCGCGCAGGGCGGCGAGTGGCAGCAGCAGCCCCAGCAGCCCGGTTCCGGGTGGCCGCAGCAGCAGCCGTACGGTCAACAGCCCCCGTACCAGCAGCCGCAGCACGAGCAGCAGCGGTACGAGGCGCCGCCGTCGCGCATCCAGCCGGTCCAGCGGCAGGCCCCCGCACCCGCGAAGCCCTCGGCGCACAACCCGCTGGTCCGTCCCTATGCCATGACCGGCGGCCGGACCCGGCCGCGCTACCAGCTCGCCATCGAGGCGCTGGTCAGCACCACGGCCGATCCGGCCAGGCTGCAAGGGCAGTTGCCCGAGCACCAGCGGATCTGCCGGCTCTGCATCGAGATCAAGTCGGTTGCCGAGGTCTCGGCCCTTCTCTCGATCCCCCTCGGCGTTGCCCGGATCCTCGTCGCCGACCTGGCCGAGGCCGGACTCGTCGCTATCCATCAGCCCGGCGGCGACGAGGCCGCCGGCGGCCAGCCAGATGTGACACTGCTCGAAAGGGTGCTCAGTGGACTTCGCAAGCTCTAGCGGCGGAGCGGCCCGCTCCACTACCTCGGCGAAGATCGTGGTGGCAGGGGGCTTCGGCGTGGGTAAGACCACGTTTGTCGGTGCCGTTTCGGAGATCAATCCGCTGCGCACCGAAGCCGTGATGACGTCCGCGTCCGCGGGCATCGACGACCTGACCCACACCGGGGACAAGACCACCACCACGGTGGCCATGGACTTCGGACGCATCACCCTGGACCAGGACCTGATCCTCTACCTGTTCGGCACCCCCGGACAGGACCGCTTCTGGTTCATGTGGGACGACCTGGTCCGCGGCGCCATCGGCGCCGTCGTCCTCGTCGACACCCGCCGCCTCGCCGACTGCTTCCCCGCGGTCGACTACTTCGAGAACAGCGGCCTCCCCTTCGTCATCGCCCTCAACGGCTTCGACGGACACCAGCCCTACACCCCCGACGAAGTACGCGAAGCACTCCAGATCGGGCCGGACACCCCGATCCTCACCACGGACGCCCGGCACCGCGCGGACGCCAAGAGCGCGCTCATCACACTGGTCGAGCACGCGCTCATGGCCCGCCTGCGCTGACCCCGCCGCCGCACGGCGAAGGCCCCGTACTCCCTGGAGGAGTGCGGGGCCTTCGTCCGTCGTGGGGCTGGAGGAGGCTCCAGGGGCCCGCTGGGCTCCTGGAGCGGCCTCAGGGCCTTTCCTCAGCCCTGCCAGCTGTGCGGGGCGCGGAAGCCGGGGGTGCGCTCCAGGCGGCGCCACCCGGCCGTGCTGCGGCCCCGGTGGGCGGGGGCGTCGGGCTGGGCGGCGGCGCGGGCGAGGAGGACCGCGGTGATGGCCGCGAGTTCCTCGGGGCCGGCCTGGCCCTTCTCGACGCGCAGGACCGAATCGGCGGGGTTGACGCTCATGGTGTCTCCGTCTTCTGGGCAGATGGGTCGCGGGGTCCGGCCGGGTTCGCCGCCGGTGCCGCGGCTACTGCGGGGGGTTGCCGTGCTTGCGGGACGGCAGGTCGGCGTGCTTGTTGCGGAGCATCGCGAGCGAGGCGATCAGTACCTCGCGGGTCTCGGCCGGGTCGATGACGTCGTCGACCAGGCCGCGCTCGGCCGCGTAGTAGGGGTGCATCAGCTCGGCCTTGTACTCCTTGACCATGCGGGCCCGCATGGCTTCGGAGTCCTCGGCGTCGGCGATCTGCCGACGGAAGATGACGTTGGCGGCACCCTCGGCGCCCATCACCGCGATCTCGTTGGTGGGCCACGCGTAGGTGAGGTCGGCGCCGATGGACTGGCTGTCCATGACGATGTACGCGCCGCCGTAGGCCTTGCGCAGGATCAGGGAGATCCTCGGCACGGTCGCGTTGCAGTACGCGTACAGCAGCTTCGCTCCGTGCCGGATGATCCCACCGTGCTCCTGATCGACGCCGGGCAGGAAGCCGGGTACGTCCAGCAGAGTGACGATGGGGATGTTGAACGCATCACACATCTGGACGAACCGCGCGGCCTTCTCGGACGCCTCGATGTCCAGCACACCGGCCAGCGACTGCGGCTGGTTGGCGACGATGCCGACGACCTGGCCGTCCAGGCGGGCCAGCGCGCAGACGATGTTGCGGGCCCAGCGCTCGTGGACCTCCAGGAAGTCGCCGTCGTCGACGAGCTCCTCGATGACCTTGTGCATGTCGTACGGGCGGTTGCCGTCGGCCGGGACCAGGTCCAGCAGGACGTCGCCGCGCCGGTCGGCCGGGTCGTCACTGGGGACGACCGGCGGGTTCTCACGGTTGTTCGAGGGCAGCATCCCGATCAGGTAGCGGACCTCGGCGATGCAGGTCTCCTCGTCGTCGTACGCGAAGTGCGCGACGCCCGAGGTCTCGGCGTGCACATCGGCGCCGCCCAGGCCGTTCTGGGTGATCTCCTCACCGGTGACGGCCTTGACGACGTCCGGGCCGGTGATGAACATCTGCGAGGTCTCGCGGACCATGAACACGAAGTCGGTCAGCGCGGGGCTGTAGGCCGCGCCGCCCGCGCACGGGCCGAGCATCACGCTGATCTGCGGGATGACACCGGAGGCGCGGGTGTTGCGCTGGAAGATCCCGCCGTATCCGGCGAGCGCCGAGACGCCCTCCTGGATGCGGGCGCCGGCGCCGTCGTTCAGGGAGACCAGCGGAGCACCGGCCGAGATGGCCATGTCCATGATCTTGTGGATCTTCGTGGCGTGGGCCTCGCCCAGCGCCCCGCCGAAGATCCGGAAGTCGTGCGCGTAGACGAAGACCGTCCGGCCGTCGACCGTGCCCCAGCCGGTGATGACACCGTCGGTGTACGGCTTCTTGGCCTCCAGGCCGAAGCCCGTGGCCCGGTGCCTGCGCAGCTGCTCGACCTCCTTGAACGATCCCTCGTCCAGCAGCAGCGCGATGCGTTCCCGCGCGGTCAGCTTGCCCTTGGCGTGCTGCGCCTCGGTCGCCCGCTCGCTCGGCCCGCGCCGGGCCTCGTCACGCAGCGCCAGCAGTTCGGCCACCCGGCCACGCGTGTCGCTCGGCTCGCCCGCGATTTCGTCCACAACGGTCATGCGTCGACCCTACGAACCCGACCCAGGAAATCCTGCCGTTCACTCCGGACAGTCTCCTGCCCGGTTTCCTGGTGGCACCCGACAGAACCGGGGCACGATGCATCCCATCTGCCAGCTCACCGGGCGTCCCCGTTGTAGGGCTTTGACAAAGCGCTCCCTGTGGCCCCGGACACAGACCCTCCCGCGCGCCACGCCGCGGATGCACCGGGGCGGGGTACGGGGCGTACCGGAATGGCGGCTGGCGGGGTGATCCGGACCCGCCGGAGGACGGGACCAGTATCCGCCGCGCGGGCCTCTTCACCGGCCACTCCGGCCCGCTCTTCCCGGTGACGCCGGGCAGACTCGTTCGATTCCTGTTCACTCCGTGCGCACGGTGGCCGACCAAGCGTGGCGAAAACCCTGCCGGCGGCGTCGAGTTGTGAAGAACAGGCCCTTCTTGAGAGCGCTCTCAGTCCTAACTCTTGACGCTCGGCAAGGGCGTCGCAAGAGTGGTGCGCACCGCAGACGGCCCACCGTTCCACCCCCTCGCGCCACCCCCCACACCCATGTCTGCGCCCCCCACACATCGGGAGTTCCTCCGTGATTTCTCGCAGAATGTTCCTGACCGGCGCCGCCGCCTCCGCGACCGCGCTCAGCTATCCCCTCTGGGGCAGCGCGCTCAGCCCGCGCACCTCGGCGGCCCCCGCCACATGCGAACTGGCCCTGGAGAACAAGTCGTTGCCGGGAACCGTGCACGCCTATGTGACGGGGCACGAGCAGGGCACCGACCGCTGGGTGCTCCTGCGCCCGGACGGCAGCGTCTACCGCCCCGACTCCCCCGGCGCCCCGCAGACCCCTCTGCCGGTGGACTGCGGCATCCCGCTGAAGGGCGCGGGGGCGGGCCCGGTCGTGCTGACCCTGCCCCAGATGTACGGGGCGCGGGTCTACTTCGTACGCGACGACAAGCTGGACTTCTACCTCAACCCGGGCCCCTCGCTGGTCGAGCCGGCCTTCGCGACGCCGGCCGATCCGAACTACGGCCGGACCTGGTCGTTCTGCGAGTTCACCTTCAACCCGCAGCAGCTGTACGCGAACATCAGCTACGTCGACCTCGTGACGGCGCTGCCGATCGGCCTGACCCTGGAGGGCGACGCCACGCACACGGTGGCCCCGCTCCCGGACGGCGCCGTCCAGCGCATCGCGGACGATCTGACGGCGCAGGCCGCAGCGGACGGGCAGCCGTGGGACAAGCTGATCACCCGTGGTGGGGACGGCCAGGTGCTGCGGGTGGTCTCGCCGCAGAACCTCATGGCGCCGTTTTTCGACCGGCCGAACGAGATGCCGTTCCGGGATCTGTTCACCGCGCAGATCGACGAGGTCTGGGAGAAGTACCGCTCGACCGATCTGCGGATCGACCTCCAGGGCGGGCGGGGCACGCTCGCCGGCCGTGTCAGCGGGGACACGCTGACCTTCGAGGGCGGGCACACCTTCGTCAAGCCCACGTCGAAGGACATCTTCACGTGCAACCACGGCCCCTTCACGAACAACCCGGGTGACTCGGACGACAAGAAGGCGCTGCTGGCCAGGATCGCGGCGGGCTTCAACCGCTCGATCATGCTCAGCCACCCGCAGCAGCCGAACGGCACCACGGTGTCGGACTACTACAAGGGGCCGGTGACGAACCACTGGTCCCGGGTCGTCCACGCGAACTCCCCCATCGGCTACGCCTTCCCCTACGACGACGTGCGCCCGGACGGCGAGCCCGACGTCTCGGGGGCGGCCCACGACGGCAACCCGCGCCGCTTCACGGTGAGCGTGGGCTCCTGACGCCCCTGTGACGCGGCAGGGCCGCCCGCCGCCCGGCCGGGGCGCGGGCGGCCCTGCCGCGTCCGGCACCCGTGCGGCCCAGCCCGGCCTGCGCCCCGGGTCCGCGCGGCGGATCGTTGGCAGATGTCCTCCCTCGGCGAGACTCCCGTCGGCGACCCGCGCGAGCGGGTCCTCCTCCAGGGCCTGCGTCTGATCGACGGCACCGGCCGGGACCCGGTGTCCGACGCGGCGCTGCTGATCGAGGGGCCGGTGATCCGGTGGGCGGGTCCCGCGCTGCTCCTCCCGCCCGGCCTCGGCCCGGCGCGGCTGCTGGACCTCGGGGGGCGGACCGTCTGCCCCGGCTTCATCGACACCCATGTGCACTTCGCCCTGCCGGGTCCGGCGGGCGACCCCCTCCAGGGCCTCTTCGAGCTGCCGAGCTACCGCACCCTGAAGGTCCTGGAGCGGATGCGGGTCACCCTGGAGAACGGGGTGACCACCGCACGGGACCTGATGGGCGTGGACGCGGGCTTCCGGCGGGCCGTGGCGGAGCGGAAGGTGCCCGGGCCCCGGCTGCTGGTCTCCGTCACCATGCTCAGCCAGCGGGCCGGCCACGCGGACTTCACGCTCGCCGGAGGGATCGACGGCCTCGCCGTCGCCGTCACCTTCCCCGGGAGCCCGCCCAGCCTGGTCGGCTCCGTCGACGACATGCGCGCCCGGGTGCGCGACCTGGTCGCGGCGGGCGCCGACTGCGTGAAGATCGCGACCAGCGGCGGGGTCTCGTCCCCGCACGACCAGCCCGAGTGGCTGGGCCTGCGGCCCGAGATGATCCGGGCGGCCGTCGAGGAGGCCGCGGCCTACGGCGGTCTGCCGGTCGCGGCGCACGCCATCGGGCGGCCCGGCATCGAGGCCGCGGTCCGCGCGGGCGTGACCAGCATCGAGCACGGTTACGCCCTGGACGACGAGCTGCGGGCGGAGATGGTGGAGCGCGGCCAGTACCTCGTGCCCACGCTGCTGGAGACGACCCAGGACCTGGACCCGGCGCGCACATCCCCCACGGCGTACGAGAAGGGGGTGCGCTGGCACCGGATCGCCCAGGAGTCGGTGGCCAGGTCGGCCTCGGCGGGGGTCAGGATCGCGATGGGCACCGACAGCGGTCTGGCCGTCGGCCACGGCAGCAATCTCCGGGAGCTGGGGCTCCTCGTGGACATCGCGGGGCTGACCCCCATGGAGGCGATCGTGGCCGCGACCTCGGAAGCCGCGCGGCTGTGCGGCGTCGACGACATCACCGGCACCCTGGAGGCGGGCAAGGCCGCCGATCTGGTGGTGACGGACGCCGACCCTCTGACGGGCATCGCGGCGCTGGGCGATCCCGCCCGCATCCTGGCCGTGGTGAAGGAGGGCCGGATCGCCGTCGACCGCGCGGGGGTCCTTGGCGAGGGCGTGCTGCCCGCACTCTGCCCCTGAGCCGACACACCGGCGGTGGCGGAGGTACGGCTCAGCGGGCAGGCGGCCCGCCCCGGCCACGGCTCGGTGTGCGGCTCCACCTCGGCCGTGACGGAGTACGCGAGACGAGCGGGCCCGTCCGCGCCGGGGCAGAGTGCGCCGCTCCCCCGGCCGGTGGCCTTTCCCGGCCGTAACGGAACAGACGGCTCCGCCGCCGCGCGGCTCCTACTCGGGCGTAGCGGAGTGCGTAACTCCGCGGACACGCAGACCTCTTGACTTCGCAACATCCGGAATGGAGAGTGCCGGGCACTGTACTTGTACACACCATCGGCCCGGAGGCGCCTGTGTGCGATCTGCACGACCCCAGCGACCACGACCACGCGGTACAGACAGGTGACGGGCTCAGCCGCCGCCGGATCATGCAGATGCTCGGAGCAGCCGGGATAGCCACCACGGCGATCACCGCGACGGCGGACCCGGCCATGGCGGCGGCGTCCGACGAGGCGGCCGGACTCGCCGCGGCGGACGCCGCCGCCTACACCGCGCCCGAGGGGCTCGCCGAGGACTCGGCGGCGAAGCGGACGGCGCTCGGCTGGATCGAGAAGAACGCGTCTCGGATCACCGGGTTGAACGACGAGATCTGGGAGCACGCGGAACTGAGCCTGCGGGAGTGGAACTCCTCCCTGGCCCAGGCCGACTTCCTGCGCAAGGCGGGCTTCGACGTCCGGTTCGGGACGGCGGGCTTCCCGACCGCCTTCACCGCCACGTACACCCGCGGCAAGGGCGGCCCGGTCATCGGTTTCAGCGGTGAGTACGACGCCCTGCCCGGACTGTCCCAGAACAAGGGCGTGGGCGAGCACGACCCGAAGGAGTACATCCACGATCCGTTCGCCCCGGGCTACGGGAGCGGTCACGGCTGCGGGCACTGCGCGCTGGGCGCGGCTGCCGCGGCGGCTGCGGCAGCGGTCGCGGAGGCGTCCCGGCGCCACAAGCTCGATGTGACGGTGAAGTTCTTCGGCTCGACCGCCGAGGAGCAGCTGATCGGCAAGACGTACGCCGTCAGCAAGGGCGTCTACGACGGGCTCGACGCCTTCCTCGACTGGCACCCCTCGACCGGCAACGCCACCGGCTGGGGCACGTCCAACGCGATGACGGCCGTCACCTTCACCTTCCTCGGCGTGGCCGGCCACGGCGGCACCCCGCTGGGCAACAAGAGCGCGCTGGACGCGGCCGTGATGATGGCGACCATGTCGGAGTTCCTCCGCGAGGAGAGCATGGGCCCGTCCGCCCGGCTGCACTGGGTGATCAACAACGGCGGGGACATCCCCAACGTGACGCCGGAGATCGCGGAGATCTCCTACTACGTCCGCGAGGGCAGCGTCGCGCGCGTCGCCTCGCTGCTGGACAAGGTCATCGCCGTGTCGGAGGCCGCGGCGACCGCGAGCCGCACCTCGGTGCGGCACCGGATCACCTCGGCGTGCTGGAACCAGCTCCCGTCGAAGGCGTTCGCCGAGCTGATGTACGACAACATGCGCCAGATCGGGCCGCCGGTGTTCTCCGCGGACGCCCAGCGTCTGGCCAAGGAGCTCCAGAGCTCGCTGGGGCTCCCGGAGAGCGGCCTGCACGACAAGATCGGCGCTCTCACTCCGCCCAACCCGGTGTTCCTGGGCGGCGGTTCGACCGATGTGGCCGACATCAGCTGGCAGGTGCCGACCGTCTCGATGGGCGCCGCGCTCGCTCCCATCGGATCGAAGATGCACACCTGGTCGACCGCCTCGTGCGCGGGTTCGGCGCCGGGACACGCGGCGGTCAGGGCCGCGGCCTCCTATCTGGCCGCCACCGCGGTGGACCTCCTGGTGAAGCCGGAGCTGCTGGCCGGTATCAAGGAGGAGTTCCGGAAGCGGACCGAGGGCCTGACCTGGAAGACCGCGCTGCCGGAGGGGTACGAGCCCCCGATGTACGAGCCGCCGGCGTGGTTCCTCAAGAAGACGGGCCAGAGCTGGCCGCCGGAGAACATCACCTGGCCGCCGCGCCGGGTGATCAGCAAGGAGAAGTTCGCCTCGCTCGGACCCGCGCTGGAGCCGCAGGTCTGACGCGGCGCCCGGCATGACGGAGCGGTGCCCCCGCCCGGCCCGGAAACGGCCGGACGGGGGCACCGCCGTGTGTGCGGTGGACGGGGTCAGCAGCCGCCGCAGTTGTAGTACGTCACGTCCCAGTGGTTGCCCTCGTCGGCGTAGACGTTGCCCGAGCCCGACTTGTACTGCGGGGCGCCGTCGCCGCGCAGGCCGATGTAACTGAACGCGCTCTTCACGTAGTTCGTGAGGCAGGTGCTCTTGCTGAAGTCGAGCTTGTAGCCGTTCCAGTGCGAGTACGTGCCACTCGCGTGCCCCGTCTCGGTGCCCCCGGTGATGTTGAGCGCGCACCCCGTGGCGCTCTTCAGGGTCTGGGCGCCCTGGGCGCTGGTCAGGTTGAGCTGCTCGAAGGATGTGCAGGTGGAGACGTTCCTGTTGGAACAGCCACCGGAGGACGACCAGGTGATCCCGGACGAGGTGAAGCGGGAGGTCGCCTGGGAGTGGGTCAGCTTGGTCACGGCGTGCGCCTCGGTGGCGCCGCCGCCGAGCACGCCGACGCCGGGTGCGAAGAGGGCGCCGAGCACGAGGGCGAGGGCGGTGAGAACCGAGCGGAGTCCGGTACGGGTCAGCATGGGGGAAGTCCTCCTGCTCATGACAATTTGAGGGCAGGGAGATAGTGCCCCAGCTCTACGCGCGTCCGCCAGGGGGTCATAGCGGACAGCAGCACGTTCACCGCGACTTTCGGACCGGCCTGGACCCTTGATGTTGAACTTTGAACAAGATGGGTCTACAGTGAATCTCGTTGAAGGTTAAACCAAACGTTCGGCGGTCTGATCCAACAGAACGCGTCGGAACACGTCCCCGAGGAGGAGCCATGGCTCTGTTCAACCGCAAGAACACCGCCCCGTCCACCACCGCGACCCTCGCCGTGGACCCGGCGCTGGCCGCCCTGACCGGCACCTACACGATCGACCCGGCCCACAGCAGCATCGGCTTCACGGTGCGCCACGCCATGGTCACCAACGTGCGCGGCTCGTTCGGCGACCACGAGGGCACCCTCGTACTGGACGGCACGGACCCCTCCGCCTCCACCGCGTCCATCGATGTCAAGATCTCCAGCGTCGACACCGGTATCGCCGACCGTGACGGCCACCTGGTCAGCGGCGACTTCTTCGACGCCGAGACGTTCCCCCTGATGACGTTCCGCTCCACGCAGGCCGAGCAGCTCGGCGGCGAGACCTTCCGCATCACCGGCGACCTCACGATCAAGGACGTCACCCGCCCGCTCTCCATCGACCTGGAGTTCAACGGCTCGGCCACCGACCCCTACGGCAACCAGCGCGTGGGCTTCGAGGGCAGCGCCGAGATCCTGCGCTCCGACTGGGGCCTGACCTACAACGCCGCGCTGGAGACCGGCGGCGTGCTGGTCGGCGACAAGGTCAAGCTGAACTTCGACATCTCCGCGATCAAGTCCGCCCCGCAGGCCTGACGCACCGCCACCGAGCGCGCCCGCCGGCCCTCCCCCTTCCGGGGAGGACGGCGGGCGCTCGGCGTCATCCAGCGATGCGGCGGACCTTGAGCGCGTTGTCGGTCCGGGTCGTGGGGTTGCCGTCCGGGTCGTTCTGGATGCGTTCGTGCTCCTCGCTGAGCAGCACCTCCCACTCGCCTTCCGGGAGTTCGAGGGAGGCGAGCACCTCGTCCGTCGTCGGCAGCTCCATGTCCGGGTGGTCGTGCTCCCAGGAGGGGAAGCCGGCGTGCCCGACGACGAGGAGCACACCACCGGGCGCGACCACTGAGGCCGCCTGCCGCAGGATCTGTTCACGCGGCAGGTCACCCATGGAGTGCAGGAACTGGGCGGAGACCAGGTCGTACTCCCCGTCGGGGAACGACGCCCCCAGGTCGTGCCACTGCCAGTCGATGCGGTCAGCGACACCGGCCTCGGCCGCGTGGACCGCAGCGCGCTCCAGGGCGACGCGTGAGATGTCGGTGGCGGTGACCTTCCAGCCGAAGCGCGCGAGCCAGACCGCGTCCGCGCCCTCACCGCACCCCAGGTCGAGTGCGCGGCCGGGCTTGAGACCCTCCACCTCGCGGACGAGAGCGACGTTGGGGTTACCGCTCCAGATCCGGTCGCTCTCGCGGTATTTGTCGTCCCACATCTCGGCGTCGGTGCGGGTGCTGTCCGTGGTCATCGTGTCTCCTGAAGTCCGTGACGGCGGTCTCCGAGCACGCGCTCGGTGACCCGGCGCTCGGCCTCGGCCGAGAAAGGGGTGCGGCGGGCGTCGACCGCGCGGCGGGTGTCCTCCTCGACGAGGTCCATGTTGATCATCGACGCGGCCTTGAGCCCGGCGGCTGCCGCGCCGACGACCTGCTCCATGAGGTTGGCGACGTTACCGGCCACCCACACACCGGGCACCTCGGTCGCCCCTGCGGGGTCGGCCGCGATGTACGTGCCGACGACCTGGCCGCCGATCTCCATGGGAGTGGGCCGCAGGCCGAGGCCCTCCAGGACCGCCGAGCGGGCGGTGAAGCGGGGAGCGACCACGAGCGCCTCGCGCGGGATCACCGTGCCCCCGGTGAGCCGCACACCGGTGAGCCGGTCGCCGGTCACCTCCAGCCCGGCCACCTCCCCGTCGACCACGGAGATGTCCCGGGCGGCGAGACGCTCGTACTCCTCGTCGGTGAAATCCGCCTGGTCGTGCCGGAACAGCACCACGTCGTCGGTCCACTGCCGCCACAGCAGCGCCTGGTGCACGGCCATGGGGTTGACGGCCAGAACGCCCACCGCCCGGCCCCGCACCTCCCAGCCGTGGCAGTACGGGCAGTGCAGCACCTCCCGGCCCCAGCGCCCGGCCAGCCCGTCGACCGCCGGCAGCTCGTCGACGAGCCCCGTGGTCACGAGGAGGCGGCGCGCCTCGACGACGCCCCCGTCCTCCCGTACGACCCGGAAGCCGTCGGCCGTCCTCTCGGCCGACACGACGTCGCCCCGGACGATCTCCGCGCCGTACTCCGCCGCCTCGGCCCGGCCGATGGCCAGCAGCTCCGAGGGCGGGGTGCCCTCGCGCCCCAGGTAGTTGTGCACGTGGGACGCGGGCTCGTTGCGCGGTCTGCCGCCGTCGATCACGAGCACGGAACGCCGCGCCCG
This sequence comes from Streptomyces sp. NPDC002125, assembly GCF_053593715.1. Classification (NCBI taxonomy): domain Bacteria; kingdom Bacillati; phylum Actinomycetota; class Actinomycetes; order Kitasatosporales; family Streptomycetaceae; genus Streptomyces; species Streptomyces sp. NPDC002125. The sequence goes on from NZ_JBSFDD010000001.1 coordinate 189,066, forward strand.
TGCGAGGGCGAGCGCCCCGCTCAGTCCGGCGGCCCCGCCACCGATCACCACTACGTCGTACCGCTGCTTCGTCTCGCTCATGCGGAACACCTCCTGTCACGGCAGATGGTGCGCCCGCTCACCTCATTCGACAAATGTGCTTGCCGAAGCGGCAAACTCGCACCAGACGGTCTTCCCCGGCTGCCTCTCCCCCACCCCCCACGCGTCGGCGAGCGCTTCGACGAGCACCAGCCCCCTGCCCCACTCCGCGTCGAGCGTGGGAACGGCCTCCCGGACCTCGCCGCCCCCGCTGTCGTGCACCTCGACCCGGAGCGCGTGCCCCAGGGTGAGGTGGACCCGGAAACCCCTGCCCGGCGGCACGCCGTGGATCAGCGCGTTGGTGGCGAGCTCGCTCACGCAGAGCAGCACGTCGTCGACGTCCACCTCGCACGCCCAGTCGAGCAGCGCCTGCCGTACGAACTTCCGCACGAGGGGGACGGACCTGCGCTCACGGCGGTAGAACGCCTCGCGGACGGAGGCGAGTTGCGTTGTCTCATTCACAGGACGACTGTCACAGAACGTCACTACTGTGGGGCACCGCGTCAGGTCGTACACCGCGTTTGTACGAGCCCTGACGGGTCCGGCGGGGCTCGCGTACGGGGAAAGGCACGTCATGCATTCGGTGAAGAGGAACAAGCGGGTCACGTCCTGGCACGTCATCGGCGCCCAGCTCGCCGCCTTCCGGCGCGCGGCGGGGCTGACGCAGGCGGCACTGGCCGACCGGTTCTGCGTGGGCGAGGACACGATCGCGTCGATCGAGCAGGGGCGCCGCGCACTCCAGGCTGACTTCGCGACCCAGCTGGACGAACTGCTGTAGACGAAGGGAGCGTTGGGGGTCGCGGTGGCAAAGGTGCCGCAGAAGGAGCGGTTCCCGGCGTTCGTGCAGGACTTCGTGGAGTACGAGCAGGAGGCGGTGACGCTGCTGTCGTACCAGAACCACGTCGTACCTGGGCTACTCCAGACGGAGGAATACGCACGGGCGGTGTTCGCGAGTTCGTACCCGCCCATGGAGGACGGCGAGATGGAGGAGCGCGTCGCCGCGCGGCTCGACCGGCAGCGCGTCTTCGAGCGCAAGCCGCGGCTGATGGCCAACTTCCTGATCGAGGAGTGCATTCTGACGCGGCCTCTCGGGGGCGGGACCGTGCTGCGCGAACAGATCCTCCACCTGCGGCGCTGCGCCGAACTCCCCTTTCTGGGAGTGCAGATCATGCCCACGAACCGCGAGACACACGCGGCGCTCGACGGGCCGATGGTGCTGCTGGAGACCCCCGACCATGATCAACTGGCCTACATCGAGGGACAGCGGGTCAGTGTGCTGCTCGACGACCTCGACGAGGTCAGCGTCCTGCATCAGATGTATGGGATGCTGCGTTCGCAGGCGACTTCCCCCGAGGAAAGCATGCGCCTACTGGACGACCTGCTTGGAGAGTCATGACTCGTACTACACGCGGCACAGCCCTCGCCTGGTTCAAGTCCAGCTACAGCGGAAGCCAGGGCGGGGACTGCGTCGAAGTCGCCTACGACTGGCACAAGTCCAGCTACAGCAGCGACCAAGGCGGCGCGTGCCTCGAAGTCGCCTATGACTGGCACACCTCCAGTGGCAACTGCGTCGAGGTCTCCGCCCACCCCGCCGCCGTGCACATCCGCGATTCCAAGGTCACCGACGGCCCGGTCCTGACCGTGCCCCCGGCCGCCTGGGCCGCGTTCGTCGACGGAGCAGGCCAGCGATGAACACCCGCCCCACAGCCCTCGCCTGGTTCAAGTCCAGCCACAGCAGCAGCCAGGGCGGCGACTGCCTCGAAGTCGCCTACGACTGGCACAAGTCCAGCTACAGCAGCGACCAAGGTGGCGACTGCGTAGAGGTCTCCGCCCACCCCGCCGCCGTCCACATCCGCGACTCCAAGGTCACCGACGGCCCGGTCCTCACCGTGCCCCCGGCCGCTTGGGCGGCTTTCGTGAGCGTCACGGTCTGAGGCACACCGCCGCGTCGAAGTCGGTGGCGAGCCCATGCCGCCCAGTGCTTCCGTGAGGCCCGGCACAGGTTGGTAGAGGGCTGGCAGGCGGCATGCCTGGGCTTCGAGCGCGATGAGGCCCATGGCCTCCGGCGTCGTGGAGGGCATGACCAGGACGCGGTGGCCGGCGAAGGTCCTCCATAGCTGTGGCCGCCGTAGCCAGCCGGGGTAGTGGCGTACAACGTCCGACCACCCGTCCAGCGTCGGAGGGGAGATGCCCCATTCGCTGCCCGGGCCTGCCTCAAGTCGGCACGGACCGGTGAGTGTTGACTTCTCCTCCTGGAACACCCTTCGTAGGGGTCAGCCTGGCGAGCGGTCATCGGGCGACGCCTGCCCCGGCACCACCCTTATCGCGAGTGCGGTGCCGTCCGGCCGGAAGGAACTTGCACCCCAGTCGTCGACGTCGTCCGGCTCAGGCCAGTCATTCCGCCGTTCATACGCCCGTCGGCGGTACTCCTCCACCTTGCCCTCCGCGAGCAGGTCGTGGAGATCTGCGGCCACGCCGGAAAACGCTTCGACCCGCGTGCCGTTGATACGGAAGACCTGGTCAGTGCCCACGTATCGTTCCCCGGCGAAACAGGCTTTCGCGTCGTGGACGCTGGCAGTCCCGGCGTAGGCGGCTTCGCTGAAGTGCTTGCGGCCCTGCTCATCGATCAAATACCGGCCGACGCTCCCACCGCCGCCGGCCAAGGAGAGCTGTCCGGAGGCGTGCGCCCGCGCGACGACGCGGCCGAACCACGAGAATTCCTTCTCAGGGATCAAGAAGGCGTTGTACCGTTCCGCCCCCCGTTCTTCCGGGAGGGCCACGGAGTCCACGTATGGCAGAGACCGGCGACCGATGGCCACATCGGCCGAATCCGCACCTGATGCCGGCCGTACTGGAAGCTCGACACCTCCACCCGTGTGCAGGACATGCACCGTCACACCGGCTGCGGCCAGGAACTCGGTCGAGGTCATGAGCGTGGGAGTCGCGTTCCACTGCCCCAGATGGAATCGCTCCACGCGCTCGCTGCCCCGTGCCAGCTGCCTGTATGTCGTGCGAGAGCTCGCGGAGGTCTTGGGCTTCACCGCTTGGTGGTTGCCGTTCACGGTCACCACGAAAATTCGGGAGCCTTCACCAGGACGCCATGCCTCCAGCAGGAAGTCCGGCCGCGGCCTCGCGCCGAGAGTCCCGGCCGGCTTGGTTCGCGCGAAGCCGGGAAGCAGCACGGTTTCCGCGTCGACGATGCTGACCAGGTGGTCCGGATACCTCTCGCGTAGCTCCCATTCAGCGGCGGCGAGCCCGAACGCTCGGCCCAGTTCCCTTGCCTGCATGGCCCGATAGGACAGCTCGGGAGCCTTCCCCTCATCGGTGAGGCGCAGACTTCCGTGCCTGTCGGCGGCGAAGGCGCGGCAGTACTTCAGCCCTTGCCAGTGCTCAGCCAGTCCCCTGCCTCGTCCTTGCCGTGCCAAGGCTGTACCCCGCGCGAACGTCGCGAGCAAATCCCATGGAGTCACCCGTAAGGGACCGCGCTCGGCCCGGGGCAGTGGGCGCAGGTGCGGCTTGCGGGGACCATGACCTTCCTTCGAGGGCTTCTGTTTCGCACGCTCGCGGTCGACGGCGTCGGCCGCCTTCCCTACCCCGGCGATGAGTTCGGGCGATGAGTTCACCTGCACGGTCAGAGAGTCGCCGAGACGCCTGATCACGTCGAAGGCCGTGGAGTCCATGCAACGGGACGGTAGGAATCCCCGATACCGACGGCAAGAATGCGATTCAGGCCAGGCGACGGATCTCGACGAACGGCAGGGGCGCCCTTGCCGCGGTGGTGAATGCGGCGGGGCCCTCTTGGAGGTGGGTGAGGACGCCGAGGAGGAGGGTGTGGGAGACGGCCAGGAGGGGGCCGTGGCGCCCAGCGGTGTGGTGGAGGAATGCGGCGCACTGGCGGGCGCGGGTGTGGAGGTCGGTGAGGCTTTCGCCGTCTTCACAGCGCAGGGAGGGGTTGGCGAGGCGTCGGGCTCGCCAGGCCCGGTAGGCGGGCGGGTAGGTCTCGGCCGTGCGGCCGAGAACGATGCTCGGGGCGCGCCATTCGGCAAGAAGGCCGGAGATGGCCACGATCGGCAGGCCCGTGAGGTGTGAGACGAGGGTGGCGGTCTGGCGGGCGCGGGGCATCGGGCTGGTGACGATCTTGGTGATGCCCTCAGGGAGGGGCAAGGAGCGGCGCACCTGCTCGCGGCCCTCCTGCGTGAGGCCGGCCTCGTGCGGGGCGTGGTAGCCGGGGCGGTGGCCTTCGTAGGCGCCGTGGCGCATGAGCCAGGTGTCAGCCAAGGATCCAGCCTCCGTCGACGCGCAGGGTCTGGCCGGTGATGAAGCCGGCGTCCTCGGTGGCGAGGAAGGCGACGGCCGCGGCGATGTCCTCCGGGCGGCCCCGGCGCTGGACGCACTGGCGGGCGAGTTGCCGGACGGTCATGGCTTCCGGGTCGTCGACGACGGTGTCCTCAGCGGGGACGTGGATGGATCCGGGGGCGACACAGTTCGCGGTGACGCCGACGGGACCGAGTTCGCGTGCGAGGGCACGGGTGAGTCCTTCGAGGCCGGCCTTGGCACTGATGTAGCCGGCGAGGTCGTGACGGCCCGCCGTGGCGAGGACTGAGCCGATGGTGATGAACCGGCCCCAGCCGGCGGCCGTCATGGCAGGGGTCAGCTCGTGGGCGAGGAGGTAGTGGCTGGTCAGGTTAGAGGCCAGAGCCTCGTTCCAGTGAGCCGGCGTTGTCTCCGCCCACGGGCGGCGGGGGTAGGCGCCGGCGTTGCTGACCAGGATGTCGATCGGGCCGAGCTGCTCGTGGGCCTGGTGACAGAGGGCGCGCACGGCCCCGGCGTCGCGGAGGTCGGCTGCCAGGCTGATTGCGGCGCCGCCGCTGCCGGTGATGTGGGCGGCGGCTGCGGCCAGGTCGACGTCGAGGTGCGCGAGGGCGACGGTGGCGCCGTCGGCAGCGAGACGGCGGGCGATGGCCGAGCCGAGGCCGCCGGTGGCTCCGGTGACCAGGGCGGTGCGGCCGTTCAGGGGGCCGAGCATGGCGACTCCAGCGGGCAGAAGTAGGTGGTCGGGTCGAAGGTGGGGCTCATGGCCTCGGCGAGCCGGGCGAGGAGGACCAGCCGGTCCTCGGAGGCCAGGTCGGCCAGGTTGTAGACGCCGAGGATGCGCATGGCAAGGTACGGGCGGAGCAGGTTCGCCAAGTCCTCGCCGGGCCAGAGACGGTCCGCGACCGGTCGTACGAGCTTGTTCCAGTACGCGGTCACGGCGGCTCGCCGGGGTGCAGAGAGGCGCGGCGTGTAGTCGATGTGGATGGTGCTGGTGGTGTGGTCGATCACTGCTCGTCGGATCTGCGGGGTGTTGGCCGGGCCGTAGGTGAAGGTTGCGGGGTGGTCGGCGAAGGCGGTCGGGTTGTACGTGGGTACGAGCCAGCCGCCGAGAGCGGAGGCGTACCAGAGGAAGTTGGCGAACTCGCCGGGGATGCTGTTCATCCCGGCGGTGTCGCAGTCGAACCAGGCGAGCGGATGGGCGAGGTTGACGTCGGTGGGGTCGCCCTGGGTGAGGGCCGCCCAGACCGGCTCTGCCGTGGCGAAATGCGCGCGCAGCCAGCGGAGGATGGCGCCCCAATCCAGCTGGCAACGACGGCCGTTGATCTTCAGGGCGTAGGTGTTGAGGCGGGATACCGGGATGTCGACGAGGCCGTCGGCGATCAGGAAGTCCTTGCCGGCGTAATACGTGTCGAGTCGGCCGCCGGGTGCCGCGCGGTCCCAGTACAGCTTTCGGACGACGTGCGCCGGATCGGACGGCCATGCCGTCGTGAGAATGACCTCGCAGTATGCGGCCGTGAGTTGGTCCATGTAGGTGCGGAGGTCGCTGCTCGGCTCGTTCGCGTTGAGGAGGTCGAGCAGAAGCCCCTGGTCGGTGCCGCCGGGCAGGCGTTCGTACGCGAGGAGGTGTCCGCCCGGCAGGCGTAGGTGGGCGTGGAGGGAGGGGACGCGGTAGTGCCGGGCCAGGTGGGCGTGGCCGTTGATCTCCTCGTCGGCCTCGGCCGGGTTGCGGGTGTACTTCAGGAGCAGCGAGTGGCCGAAGAGGTCGACCGGGCAGAGCAGGTTGCGGGTGAAGCGCCGCACCGGCCCGATCCGGAGGAGAGGCTGGGAGGTCATCGCCCCACCTCGTTGAGCAGGTCGCGGCCGACCTGGGCCAGCATGGCGGGCGGGAAGGCGTCCATGTGCACGTCCGTGTCCGGGGCGATGGCGTCGCGGACGGGGCAGAGGTCGCCCTGGTGCATGCGGTCGGACAGGTTGGTGGCGACGGCGTGGTGGTGCGGCTGGCCGGTGCGCCACTTGCTGTGGCTGTGGCGCGCGTACAGGCCTATGACCGGCGGGCCACCGCCTTCCCGGCCGCCGCGCGCCATCGCGGCGAGGTGGGTGAGGCCGGTGTCGTTGCCGACGATCAGGTGGCAGTGCGGGAAAAGGACGGCGAGGTGGTCGGCCGGCATCCCGTCGATGTGGAGGGCCTGCACGTGGCGACGGGGAGCCTCCGCCATGATGCGGAGGCTGTCGCCCGGTTTGCCTCCGATGAGCAGCAGGCGGGCTTGGGCCTGTTGGGCCTCGGCGACGTGCTCGGCAAAGGCGATGTAGCGCTGGGCGGTGTAGTCCTTGCGCTCCGGCCAACTGGTGGCGGCGATGGTCAGACCGCCCAGCCAGCCCACGGAGCGCAGTTCTTCCACGAGCTCGTTCGGCCCTGTCGCGACGGTGGGAGCGAAAGGGGCCGTGCCGGGCAGGCGGATGCCGAGGCGGCGCTCCAGAGCCAGGTAGTGGCGGGCGGGCAGGTCCGGGTGGGCGCGGCCGTCGCTCGACCAGCAGGGCGGGGCGGCCGGGTCGAGCACCAGGCTCACCGCCGCCTCCGAGCCGTGCGCCTCGATGCCCGTGCGGTCGCCGATCACGACCCGCCAGCCGTTGGGCGTGGTGGCCTGGGGCTGCGTGAGCAGACCGGTGCGGGCGATCAGTCCCGCGTATGGACCCGCCGCCCGGAGGGACACTCGTACCGACCGCAGCCGTAGCCAGTCGAGGACCGCGCTGACTCCCGACAGCGCGAGGAGGGTGTCGCCGAGCTTCCCCTCGAAGGCCACGACGATCTCGCCGCACCCGCTCAGGCGGTGGACGAGCTCGGCGGAGGCGGCCAGCGGGAGCGGTGCGCCGACGGGAACGCTGTCCCGGTCGTACCCGAGCGGGGTGGTGTGGACGGCCCCGGCGGGGATGACGAGGGAACCGTGGTGGAACCGGATCCCCGGCGGGGCCAGAGCTGTCATTCCGCGCCCTCGATCGTGGTGAGCGAGACGAGCGGCAGGCCGAGGTCGGTGAGCAGGTCGCGGGCTCCGCGGGTCGTGTCCTCCACCAGGCAGGCCGCCGCCAGCGGGACGGCGCCGGCCTCGCGTAGGCGGCGGGTGAGGTCGGCCAGGGTCCGGCCGGTGGTGATCTCGTCGTCCACGATGACGATGCGCTGACCGGGAGTGATGCCGTACGCGAAGACGTCGGTGCGCATCGCGTGGGGCTCGCTGAAGCGGACCGCGCCGCCGAGCGGGAGGTGCAGCTTCCAGGCGATCTTGTACGGGAGCTGGGCGGCGCCTGCGAGGGACACAGTCGGCAGGATGCCGCCGGCGTCCAGGCCGAGGAGGAAGTCCACGGAGCCGATTCCGTCCGGCACTTGCTCCTGGAGCAGACGCCACAGGTCGGCTCCGGTGTTGGCGAGGGTGTCGGGGTGGACCGGGTGCTCCAGGCCGTCCAGTGAGTGGATGACGCGCTCGCGGCGGCTCGTGGCTCCGACGCTGAGCCGTTCGACGATCCGGGCGGTGAAGGACGGGACGGCGATGGTTTCGGGCATGGCGAAGCTCCTGTCGGACGGAGGACAAGGAAGGGAGGAGAGGGAGACTGTTCAGGCGGCGAGCTGGGTCGCGTACCAGGTGAGGAGCTGGTCGACGGCCATGGTGACGGGCTTGAGGACGAGCTCGGCCTCGCCGTCGCGCCAAGCGCTGGAGATCTCGGCCAGGGAGGGCGTCGAGAGGGCCGCCAGGCCCGGCATACGGGAGGCAGCGGCAAGGATCCGATCGGGGCCGGACTCCCATCGGTTGTGCTCGCGCAGGATGAGGCGGCAGGCGAGCACGAGGTGCTTGTAGAGCTGCCGCAGCGCGGTCGGCCCCGCGTCGGCGCGCAGACGGCGCATGGTCAGGATGACCTGCGGGAGTTCCCGGACGGCGGCGAACGCCAGCTCGCCTCTGCTGATCTTCGGCAGTTCGAGGCCGGGTGCGGCATACAGGACAGGGCTGCCCTGCTGGAGCTGGTGGAGGGCGAACGCCAGGCGCGGGGTGAGACGCCGGGCGGTCAGTTCGCCGGGGGTGACGAGGCTGGGGCCGAGGGAGGCCGCACCGCCGAGGGCCATCCGGTACTGCTCCAGGGCCTCGTGGACCCGCCCGATGTCCTCGTGCTCGGCGACCACGAGGAGGTCCAGGTCGGACCAGCCGGCGATCCAGTTGCCCTCGCCAGGGCTGCCGGTCAGGGCGGCGAGCCGTACGCCGGGGCCGTAGGCCCGTACCGCGTCGGTGAAGTCGGCCGTCGCCGAAGCTATGGCGGCAGGCAGGCCCAGCCCGTACGGAGTGGCCGCGCGCAGAGCAGTGGGGGCGGGCGGGGCGGCGATGCGCCGAAGCCGGGCGCGGAGGGCGGCGATGCTGCCGGTGTTGTCGATGACGTGGTCGGCCAGCACGGCGACCTGATGGGCGCCACGGCTCATCTTGATCTCGTCCTTCGCGGCGACTGCCTGTGCCGGAGTGGCGGACCGCTCGACGCGAACGGCGAAGGAGGCGTCCAGGTAGACGATCTGGAGTGCGTCGCCCATGAGTCGCTTGAGCTCGGCGATCGAGGCGTCGTCGTGGACGGACTCGATGGTGAACAGCTCCATGTCGATGTGCGCGTCCGCGAAACGGTTCAACTCACCGAGCAGCAGCTCGGCCTGCCGACGGGCAGACAAGGCGTACGGGTCCGCGAGGCCCTCCCGGTGAGCCGCCTGCCGCAACAGGAAGCCGATCTTGAAGCGTTGCGCACCGCAGGTGCGCTGGACGAACTCGGCGCTGGTGCTCTTGCCGCACTCGCTCAGTCCACCGAAGGCGAGGACCCGGCGCAGACGCCGACTCGGTTTGATCTCTGCGGGGGCGGCGTCGTCCCGGCCGTACAGCTTGAAGCGAGCCGGTACGGGGAGTCGGCGCCGGCCTGCGACAACGTCGGAGACCAGCGCGTCAAGGGCGGCGCACAGTTCCTCCCGTTGGCCGTGAAGGGCGGAGACACGTCGGCGGGCCAGCTCGTCCCGGGCAGCTGCCCGTTCGCTGTGCCAGATCCTCAGCGTCAGCACCGAGAGGCGGTCGACGACGGAGGCGAGCGTCTCGGTGTGCAGCGGTGCGTCGGCGCGGCCTGCGTCGGCCAGCGAGCCGAGGACCTCGTCAGCCCGTTCGGCGAGCAGGTTCCGTTCGGCGTTGAGCTGGTCGATCTCTCGCTTGCAGTCGGCGATCTGGGCGGCGGAAAGTAACGTGCCGCGCACCCGGTCCTCGGTGTCCCACAGACGCCCGTTGACGGTGTGAAGCCGGGTGATGGTGTCGTCCAGGCGGTTCCGGTCCTTGTCCTGGAGCGCTGCCACGGTGCGGGACAGACCGGGTGGCAGCACCAGGGGCGGGGAGTTCTGCGTCATCGGGGACTCCCGTCGGTGAGTCGGCTGAGGCCGAGGCGACCGAGCACGTCGCTGTGCACGGCGTCCAAGGAGCGGTCCTCGCAGTCGACGACCGCGGTGAACGCACCGTGGTCGACCTGGTGGAGCAGAACCGCGTGCAGCGTCTTCTGGTACTCCGGGTAGATCCCGGTCCAGGGGCGGCCCTCGCGGGCGCTGGTGATGGCATAGCTGCGTTCGGCGTCGGATGACGGAAGCAGGAGGATGGAGGTCTCGGGTGTGGCGGCCCGCGAACCGGCGATTCCCGTCACGGTCTTGACCGCCTCGCCGACGGTCAGCCCGTCCTTGACCACGCAGGTCGCAGTGGCCACGGCGAGAAGCATGGGCAGACCCCGGTCCAGCAGACCCGTTCGCCCGCTCTCGCGTGCTGCGGCCCGCTTGGCATGACCGGCGAGCAGCATCTCGGTCAGCTCGACGGTCGTGGACGTCTCGAACCACCACCGGGTGTAGTCGCCGGCGGCGACTCGTGCCCAGGGCTCGGGATCGTGCTCGTGGACCGCGCCCAGCGGCTGGAAGCTGTTCCGCCTTTCGGCCAGCCGCACCAGGTGGGTCGTCTTGCCGACGTTGTCAGGGCCGTTGAGGCTGACGAAGTCCGGGGCTTGCGTCATCGCTCATGCCTCGCGGATCGGGGTGTCGAGGACGGAGGTGATCGCGTACGTGTTGGCGGCGATGAACTCGGCGAGCTCCGGGGGCATCAGATTCAGTTCGCGGACCGCCTCGCCGGTGAGCGGGACGCGTACCACCTCGTACTCGCCCCGCTCCGGATTCGCGAACTCCGTTCCCGTACGCGCGGCCAGGTCCATCGACTCCAAGCGTGCGGCGAAGATGTGCTGGACGCCGACGCCGCCCTCCAACTGGTCGGTGATCAGGTGGACCAGTTCGGCGCGTGCCAGCTTGCCGCCGAGCTCCTCGAACACCTCGCGGTGCAGGGCCGATTCGATGGTCGTGTCGTTCGCCTCGACCCCTCCGCCGACCGTCACCCAGTACGGCTCCCTGCCCGGCTTGGTGCGCTTGATCAGGACCAGTTCGTCGCCGTCGAGGAGGATGGCGCGGGCGTTGCGCTTGACGATGTCGGTCATGCCGTTTGCTCCTTCTGGTGGTGGTGCGGGAAAGAACTGCGGAGGGGCTGCTTGGTGGTGGCCGGCCCCGGCGCGGTGGATTCAGCATGGAGCAAGGCGGTTGCGGAGTGTGATGAACGGGCGCTGCAGCAATGCCGCAGCACTGCTGAACAAGGCTGGATACGCTGGTCGTTCGGTCGTTCCACCGGGTGACGGACAGGGGGTGCCACGGTGGTCACGGTGCAGAGATGGTCCGGTCGGGAAGCCCGACTGCTACGCGACGCCCTGCGCATGAGCCTGCGGGACTTCGCTGCGTACCTGGGGGTCAGCGACCGCACGGTGTCGAACTGGGAGGCAGGCGGTGCCGGCTACCAGCCTCGCGCCGAGTCTCAGGGCATTCTCGACACCGCGCTCGGTCGCGCACCCGACGACGCGAGAACCCGATTCGCGGAAGCACTGGGAATGAGTGACGCTGCTGCACCTGTCACGGGACGGATAGAAGTCGACTCCCACAAGTTCCTGCCGGTCTTCATCGGTGTCGAGCGCGCCGGCCAGCTTCGGGAGTATCTGACACCGAGTGAGGGCGCTCAGTGGCTGGAGTCCTCCTCGGCCCGACTGGACCACCCCGAGGCGGAAAGCTGTGTCCTGCACGTCTTCGCCTGCGGGGTGGCTGTCTTCCACCTTGTCCAGCCGCACGAACCTGCCGCGCTGACCGACCTGGCCGTCTGGCGCTACCGCTCCTACGCGTCCGACCTTCCCTGGGCCCGGGACAAGATCCGTGAAGTCCTCGAAGGGGACCAGGCCGGGGCCCCCAACCCCGAATACGTTCTTTCCCTCTACTGCCTGACCTCCGGCCCGTGGGCCGGAGACGCCTACGACACCGCGCTGCGCCTGCTCTCCACTCCCTCGGTTCTGGTCGACCGCGGGGCGCCGGGCGGTCCCGCGCCCCTGGCCTGCACGGTCGAGGAGTCGCTTCTTGCCACCGGCTTCGACCACCCGGACATCGTGTCCTTCGGTGTACGGGGAGTGTCCACCGCCTACGCCGGCTGGTCAGGCGTCGCGTACGCCTCCCACTCCAGCGAGCGCAGCCTCACCACCGACGAGCTGGTCGCCTGCGAGCTGACCGTCCAGGCCCTGTGGTGTTTCACCCGCCACATCCAGCAGATGGTCGAGGACGGCCAGGACCCCTCCATGCCGGAGCGGTACGGCTGGCGATTCCTGCGCGCCGCCGCCTCCCGGCTGACCACCGCCCGTGCTCAGGAGACCGCACAACACGTCCTGATGCGCGAGGCCATCATGAAGACCAGCGGATTGGCCGAACGGCTGCGCACCGCGCAGGAAGCTCTGCGCGAGAGCGCCGGCTGAGAACGGGCAGGAGTGAGAGCCGATGGACATCAGCAGTGCCGCACTGGTCGTGATCGACATGCAGAACGGCTTCGTGAACCACCACAGTCGCCACGTCGTGCCCGCCGTCGCCGACCTCGTCGCCAGATGGTCCGCCGCCGGGCGCCCTGTCGTCTTCACCCGGTACTTCAACTATCCCGACAGCCCCTTCGAGCGCTTCTTCCAATGGCGTCGGCTCCAGAAATCACCCGAGACCGACATCGTTCCCGAGCTCGCCGAGGCGGCGGGCCACGCGCACGCAGGCGTCGACAAGACCGGATACACGCTCTTCACACCCGAGGCGGCAGAACTGATGCGACAGGCCGGCTGGACCGACCTCGTCTTCTGCGGAATCGCCACCGAGAGCTGCGTTCTGAAGTCCGCCGCAGACGCCTTCGAGCACGGATACGCACCCTGGATCGTGACGGACGCCTGTGCCAGCGACGCCGGCCCGGACGTCCACGACGCCGGTCTGCTCGTCGCTCGGCGCCTGATCGGAACAGGCCAACTCGTGGACGTCGAGCATGTGATGGGCCAACTCGATACGCGTGTGGCCTACCCGGTGCTGGAATAGCCTCATGGCCGACACACCGCTCGACACCGACCTGATCATCATCGGCGGAGGACCGGCTGGCTGCGCCGCGGCCCGCATGGCCGCCGGCGTGGGCATGCGCACGATCCTGGTCGAGCCGGACCGGCTGTGCCGCAATCTCTACCGGATCCCGGCCCTGAACAACGTCCTCGGCGGCCACACCAACGGTCCCGACCTGGCCGACGCCATCGTGGCGGAGCTGAAGGGCACCGAGCTGTGCCGCCTCGAACTCGGCAGGCGCGTCACTGAACTCCGGGCCGATGACGACCGGGTGACCGTCACGGTCGACACCGGTGCGCGTCTCACGGCTCCGTACGCTGTCGTCGCCACCGGCGTCGGCCCCCTCCAGCCCCACGACGTCGCCTGGATCACGGCCCCCAGCGACCTCGCCCTGCCCCCGCTCTGGGAGGCCCGAGCCGACGACGCCCAGGGTCGCACCCTCCTCGTACTGGGCGGTGACCGCCCGATCGGCACGTTCCTGCGGGCCCACCCGGCCACAGATACGCGTCTGCTCGTGGCGTACCCGGCGGCCGACACGTACAAGATCGAGGAAATCCGGGACGATCCCCGCGTCGTGCTCGTTCCCGTCGAGCACCTGGCGTTGGAGCCCGCAGAGGGCACCCCGGTGTCGGCGCAAGGGGTGGGCCAGAATGGCAGTCGGCGGACGATCACTGCGGACGCCGCCTACCTCAGCATCGGCAACGCCCCGACCGCCCCGACCGGCGACCTGACCCGCGGGCCGGACGGATACTGCCCTCCGGCTGACCAGCATCCCCGCGTCATCGTGGCCGGCGACCTCCGGTCGGCCCGCTTCCAGCGGATCATGACTGCCTTGGGATCAGGCAGCGAAGCTGCACTGCACGCCTACTACGCGGCCAGAGACGTGCCGCTCAAGGGCTGAGACGACCGTCTCCGGCTGGGTACCCAAAGAAGGCGCGCCAGGAGGCCCGTCCGGGGCCGCAACGTCACGGCCCGAGCAGTCGCATGCTGGGTCCCGATCGCCAAGGGGATCACTCCGTGCGAGCTGCGCCATACCCACCGGACAATGAGCTTCTTCGGACTAGCCCCTGATCGGGTGACGGCTGTGAGGCGTAACAAGCGAGGCCCTCGGGCTGTTGATCGAGATGTCTGACGTCTCAACCGATCAGCCTGGGGGCCTCGTTGGTCATCTATCCTGCCAGTCTCGACCTGCCTCATGCGCTCGTGGAGTGGGTGACGATGCTCATCGTCACCCGTGAGGGCGACCGGCGGTGCAAATTGCGCCCGTCCCAGCGCGCGATGGTGGCACTGGTGTACATGCGCGAGCACACCACTCTGGCCAAAATCGCCGCCGGGTTCCGGATCAGCGAGTCCACCGCCCACGCCTACACCACCGCGGTCATCGATTTGCTGGCCGAACGGGCACCCGGCCTGCTGAAGGTGCTGCGGGAAAGCGATCCGGACTTCGTCCTGCTGGACGGCACCCTCGCCGAGTGCGACCGCGTCGGCGACGGCCGGGCCGACTACTCCGCCAAGCACCGCCGCCACGGGGTGAACGTCCAGATCGTGACCGATCCGTGCGGCCAGCTGCTGTGGCTCTCGCCGGCCCTGCCAGGACGCTGCCACGACCTGACTGCCGCTCGCACCCACAGGATCATCCGGATCTGTGAGCGCCAGGGCGTCCCGATCCTTGCCGACCTGGCCTACCAGGGCGGCGGACCCTGGGTCACCACGGGCATCAAGCGTCGGCCGCACTACAACCTCACTCCGACCGCCCAGACCCTCAACCGGGCCCTAGCTTGCACCCGGGCGCCGGTCGAACGCGGTGTTGCCCGCCTGAAATACTGGCGAATCTTCCGTCACGCCCGATGCAGTCCGAACCGTATGACGTCAATCGCCAAAGCCGTCCTCACTCTGGAGCGGCACCGCTGACAAAGCTCGACGAACAACGCGAAGATCGAGAAGGGCAGGGGGTAGAGCGAAGCGTGACCGAGCGCTACGGCTGGCCGGTCCGGTCAGTCACAGCGCTCCGGATTTACCAGAGCTCTCCAGGTCCTATGACAGTGAGTCCCACCTGCTCGGCAAGCCAGTGTGCGTAAGGCTCCCTCACCTGGCTGCCGTCAATGCAGACGCTACGAACGTGAAGTAGGACGGTGTGATCGTCGGCAGGCTCATCGAGTTCGCGGGTGCGTGCGTTGAACAGGAGCGACACCTCGGCATGCTTGCGCTCGCCAAGGAAATCCAGCTCAGGTGCATCCGGCCAGCACAGCCACTCCCAGTTGATCCAGCCCCTGCTCGGGCCAATCGCCGCTGCGAAGACGTCCTCAATTCCCCCGATCGGCAGGTTGTCGAACTCGCACGTCACCGGCAGCCGTCCTTCGTACACCGCCGGATCGGTCGGCAGATCACGCCCTGCGAGGCCAGCCACCAGCGGGGGCCACTGCTCCCGTGGCACTCCGCCGACCTCTCGATGATCAAAATCCCCCGCGTACTGCCCCTGGGGCAGCTCCCTCGCCACCCGCTGCACCTCGGCAACCGAGCAGAGCTCGGCATACGCGGTGACCCGAGAGTCCTCTCGGCGGCCGAACTCCATCAGACGGCGCGCGGTGCTGAGAGCCAGGCCCAGGTCGGAAGTGCGGAAGACGGGGTAGGCAATGTCGTTGGACATGCGGGCGACTGTGCCACGACCTGTCCACGCAGGTCACGGGATTTCCGCTGCGTACCGCGGAGGCGCCCATAGGGCCACGATCGGGTGACGTCGCTGAAGAGGCTCAATGACGAAAGACCTCGGCACCGAAAAGGTCCTCACGGACGAGCGCGTGGGCCACATCGACGGCTCCGTCCCGGCCCGCTGCGCCCACGTCACCCCCGGCATGCGTCACCGACTCATGGCCCGGCCTGACTGACGGTGCCGGACCCGAAGTCGGCTCCCAAGCCGACCCCGGAAACCCCTGAGCTGGTCTTACCGGCTGTCAGGGGGAGGGGATTTGCACCCACGACCTCTTCGTCCGGAAAAGAGTGAGGCCGGGCATTGGGATGACAACGCGCGCCCTATGGCAGATCGACCGCCACGCCGAGCCCAGTGCCGGGGACATCCGTCCGCACCGAGGGCAATTCCGGACGGCCGGCATCCGGGATATCCACCGGCAGTTCCGGTATCGACGTGGGTGTGACCACCGAGGTCAGTTCCAGCACCGGCGAAGCGGTCCCGATCGATATCTCCACGGCCACCCGGCCCGGCGGATCGTAGGTGTCCGACGGCTTCTCGGGGACGGGCCGCGAGGCGACCTGGCTCCCCCGGCCGGTGTGCTGGTCCGTGGAGGGGAACGTCGGGTGCGGACGGGCCCGGGAAGCGCGGGACGCAGGGAACTCCGGCGCGGCGGGCGGCAGGGCCTCGGACCTGTTGCCCGGAGGCGGGCCGTCCGGCCGGTCGAAGGGTCCGGCGGGGAGCACCGCTCCCGCGACGGCGAGGGTCACCGCCGCCGTGGCCGCTCCTGCGGACTGCACGGTGCCCGTACGGGGAAATCTGCGTGCGCACAGCCATGCTGCCGCAGCCAGTGCCAGGCTTCCGGCCAGGGTGCCGCGCAGCGACCTCCGGGCCCTGGACAGCAGCGACTCGGTCGCCCGGTAGCTCAGCCCCATGGTCCGGGCCACCTGTCCGACGTCGAGGTGCTGTGCCTGGAGCCGGAGCGCCTGTGCCTGGCGGGCGGGGAGGAGTTCGGCTGTGCGGTCGGCCAGCCATCTGGCCTCCGCGCGGTCGCAGGCCTCCTCCTCGACCAGGGAGGATGCGGCGGGCGCGGCAGACGGAGCCGCGCCCAGTTCCCTGTCTCGGGCGACCTGCCTCTGCCGGTCGGCGCATGCGCGTACGGTCGCGTGCCTGAGCCACGGGCGGATCCTGCCGTACGGGACGCCGGGTTCCTCCACCGCGCGGATCATCGCTTCCTGGACGGCGTCCTCCGCCTCCTCGGCGCTCGACGACCGGCTGCGCGCGATCTCCAGGAGTTCGTCCCGGTGACTCCAGATGAGCTCCCACCGGTTGCCCGGGGCACCTGGACGAGGAGCGGTGCTCGGCTCGCTCACGTTCACAGCCTCTGGTCCGTGGTTTCGGGTCCGATGTGCGTCAGCAAGGGTTGCCCGACTCGCCCGTGTGCCCCGCGATCCGGCAGGACGGGGTGGGGGCACACGGGCTCGGCGTCGGGTCAGACCGAGAGCCTCGGGTCAGACCGAGAGCGTGGCGGCGGAGCCGAGCCCGGCGACACCGAGCACGTTGGCGCCGACTGCGCCCGAGACGCTGCCGGAGAGCAGGTCGGCGTTGAGCCCACCCGAGATGCCACCGACGAGGGGCGCCTCGACGGAAGCGGCGCCGGCGAGGCCGCCGGACACGGCGTCCAGGTCCGCGTCGGAGATTTCCTGGGTCGCTATCTGGGGGGTGGAGCTCATGAGGTGAATTCCCTTCGCATTAATTTGGAATGGCCCGGCCCGACTCCGCAGTGGGGAATGGGCCTTGCCGCTGTCACGGTCACAAGAACGGATTCGCCGTTCGCCCGGAGGCGTCGAATTTCCTTGCAACTTCCGCGATGTGAGGGATGTAAACACGTGGGGCCGCCGCGAAGCCACCCTCCGGAAATTCCGCACGTGTTTCCGGGACGGCACGGTCACATCGCTTCATGGACCCGTACAGTTCCTTCACTGGTCCGGCCGACGGACGTTCCGCCGGCCCGTTCATCGATACGCCACGAAAGGGACATAGCCGTCCGCCGGTGCCCTGATTCCGGCGCGCGTCCGGAGAGCCCCGGCGTGTGCCCCGCCGCCTGCGGACACCGTGTGCAGATCCGCCGCAGACGCCCCGGTCCGCCCGCCGGAGGGCGGCCGGTGCGGGGGCCGGGGGATCTGGGATGCTGCCCGCACCCGACGTTCGCCCGAGGGGTGGACGTGGTCCCGCCGAACGTCCCGCATGGAGGGTCACGTGACCGTTCCGCACAGCTCCGTCGCCCGGGTGATCGAGCGCGTCCCGCCTCCCGTCGCGGCGGTGGACGGGCAGGGAGACTGGGCGGAGGCCGAGCGCGCCCTGGGCACCCCGCTGCCCGAGGACTTCAAGCAGCTGGTCGCGGCGTACGGGCGCGGGGACTTCTGGGGTGCGCTGTGTCTGTGCACGCCGTTCGGCGCCGGCAACCCGGTCCCGCTCCGGGCGGACCTGCTGGAGGACTTCGGTCCGCTGCGCGACGACTGTCCCGAGTACTATCCGTACCCCCTCTTCCCGGAGCCCGGCGGGCTGCTCGCCTGGGCGGTGACGGAGAGCGCGGCGCACGTGTGCTGGCTGACCGAGGGGCCTCCCGAGTCCTGGCCCGTGGTGATCTGGTCACGGGACGACGACTACGAGCGGTTCGACTGCGGGGCCGGTGCGCTGCTCGACGGGCTGACGAGCCGCAGCATCACCTCGGAGCTCCTGCACCACGACCCGGAGCTCGCCCCCTGGTTCGACCCCGCGATCCCGCTCGACCACGTGTACGTCCGGCTGGGCGAGGGGGCCCTCCCGTACGAGGAGCGGCTGCGCATCCTGCGCGACGCGTTCGCCCCCACGTCGGACCGGGGCGGTTTCGCGCACGACGGTCAGCGGCAGGACCACTTCGCCGTCGACGGCACCGGCTGGCTCATGACGTACGAGTCCGCCTACGGCCATCAGCTCCGTGTCGCGTTCCCGCCCGCCGACAGCGAGTCGGCGCGGCGCGCGGTGCTGGCGGCGGTGGAGCTCATCGGGTGCCCCGTGCTGTCGGCCGACACCGTGCACGGCACCTCGTCCTGGGCCCTCTCCTCGCACACCGCCTGACGAGGCCTTGTCCGCCACGGCTCGCCGCTGACCGCCCGTACTCGCGCCGCGCCTCCCGCGCGGCTCTTCACCGATGCCTGTCGCATGTCTGTACGCGCATCGGCGCTTCGGTGTACGTTCTCGGGCCGATGGCCTTGGGAGCGCTCCCACTCCCCAGCCCCCCACCGTTTCCGCTCCGCACGAGGAGGAACGACATGAAACGCCTGCTCGCCTTACTGGCGACCTGCGCGACGATCCTGGGCCTGACAGCCGCACTGGGCCCACAGGCGGCTGCCGCCACCGGCTGCAAGGTCGACTACACGGTCACCAGCCAGTGGACGGGCGGTTTCCAGGGCGGGGTGAAGATCACCAATCTGGGCGCCCCCGTCAACGGATGGACGCTCGCGTTCACCATGCCGGACCCGGGCCAGAAGATCGCCCAGGGCTGGAACGCCACCTGGTCGCAGTCGGGTTCGGCGGTCACCGTCACCGGTGTCGACTGGAACCGCACGCTGGCCACCGGCGCGTCGGCGGACCTCGGATTCACGGGCACCTTCACGGGCGCCAACCCCAAGCCCACGGCGTTCACGCTGAACGGCGTCGCCTGTACGGGTTCGGTCGACGAGGAGACACCTCCCGGCCCCGATCCCGTCGGCAGCACCCCCGTGGACATCAACGGCCCGCTCCACGTCTGCGGCGTGAACCTGTGCAACCAGTACAACCGCCCGGTCCAGCTGCGGGGCATGAGCACGCACGGCATCCAGTGGTTCGACGCGTGCTACAACGCAGCCTCCCTGGACGCGCTGGCGAACGACTGGAAGTCGGACCTGCTGCGCATCTCCATATACGTGCAGGAGGACGGCTACGAGACCGACCCGGCAGGCTTCACCAGGCGGGTGAACGAGCTCGTCGACGCGGCCGAGGCGCGCGGTATGTACGCGTTGATCGACTTCCACACGCTGACGCCGGGCGACCCGAACTACAACCTGGAGCGCGCGAAGACGTTCTTCGCCTCCGTCGCCGCCCGTAACGCCGGAAAGAAGCACGTGATCTACGAGATCACCAACGAGCCCAACGGGGTGAGCTGGTCGGGCATCAAGAACTACGCGGAACAGGTCATCCCGGTGGTCCGCGCCGCCGACCCGGACGCCGTAGTCATCGTCGGTACCCGTGGCTGGTCCTCGCTGGGCGTCTCGGACGGCTCCAGCGAGAGCGAGGTCGTCAACAACCCGGTGAACGCGACCAACATCATGTACGCGTTCCACTTCTACGCCGCGAGCCACAAGGACAACTACCGCGCCACTCTGAGCCGGGCGGCTTCCCAGCTGCCGCTGTTCGTGACGGAGTTCGGCACGGTGAGCGCCACCGGCGGCGGGGCGATGGACCGGTCGAGCACCACGGCCTGGCTGGACCTGCTCGACCAGCTGAAGATCAGCTACGCGAACTGGACCTACTCCGACGCCGACGAGAGCAGCGCGGCGTTCCGGCCGGGCACCTGCGCCGGCAGCGACTACAGCAGCAGTGGCGTGCTCACGGAGTCCGGTGCACTGCTCAAGAGCCGTATCAGCACTCCGGACAGCTTCCCCACGAGCTGACGTCCGGCGGGGTCCCGGCCGCGCCGGGGCCCCGCTGTCGGTGACGGGACCGCTCCCGCCGCCGGGTCCCGCGCGGGGCCGGTGAGGTGCCGGCGCGGTGAGGTGCCGGGGAGGTGCGGGTCCGGTGGCCGTTCACGCGGTGCGGGGGAGGAACTCCCCAGCCCGCGACAGAATCGGATGCACTCTCGCGGACATCGTCGCTAAGGTCCCGCCATGACCGCCAACCCGGGTTCCACCCCGCCCTCCCTGACCGCGGGCAACCGCTCCGGCTCCTTCGCACTGGAGCGACGATCGATACTGCTCACAGAGGGCAGCGTGCGACGGCGCATACCGCTGGAAGCCATCGAGGTGGTCCGCGTGGACGACGGGGAGCGCCGGCCTGCGGTACAGGTCGTCCTGACCGCTCCCGCGGGCACGCCGGGCACGGTCTTCCGGGTCGGCTGCCGCAACGCCGCGTCCGCGGCAGCCTTCGTGGAGGCGGCCGGCCGGGCGCTGCCCGTGAGAGAGGCGGACGCACCGCGCGAGGACGGCGGGGCGCGGGTCGTCGTGCTTCCGCCGGCGGAAGACCCTGACAAGAGGTCGGCCCGCGACTGGCTGGTGATCGCGGCTCTCCTGACGCCCGTGGCGCTCTACGTGGCGGGGCTGGTCGTCCTGATCGCGCACGGGGACGTGCTCGGGGTGATCTTCTGGCTCCTCGGTCTGAAGCCCCTGGCCTTCGGCCTGGTCCTGTACGGGGCGTCGGCGAAGGCTCTGTACGACCGGTGGCTCCTGCGCCGTCGCGGCATCTCCGTGGTGGCGACGTTCGACCACACCGAGGGCAAGAAGCAGATCTTCGGCTTCGTCGACGCGGAGGGAGTGCGGCGGTTCTTCGAACCCGACCACGCGGCTGAGCCCGTCGGCACAGCACCGCAAGGGGTGGCCGCCCACTACGACCCCCGGCACGTCGAACGGGTCAAGGCCGTCCTGCCGGTGCGGACCTGGGTGCTCAGGACGATCGGGGTGGCCTTCGGCGGCACGTTCCTGCTGGTCATCGGGTTCTTCCTCGTGCCCTACCAGCTGATCGACGTGCTGTCCCGCTGACCGGTCGAGGTGGATCGCCCTCGGCACGGAGGGTGTCGTACGGCCGCCTCCCGCACATCGCGGGACGCACGGGGTTCATTCAGGACCGTGCGTCACGAATGGCATAGTGATCCCCAACGGGGTGTTCGAGTGGGGGAGTTCGGGCTCGTGAGGATCGCTCGCTGGTTGGTGCCGCTCGTTGCCGTGGGTGTGGTGACGCCGGTGTCCATCGGGATCGGGACGCTGTTACTGGGCTCCGACGACAGCGAGGCGGCCGGCACGGGCGTCCCCGCACCGATGAGCACCGAGCTGAAAGCGGGCGACGTGGGCGTCCCCGTCATGTACGCGAAGCTCATACGCGACGCGGCGGACGACTGCGGCGACAAGCTGCTCACCGCGCCCGTGCTGGCCGCGCAGCTGAAGCGGGAGAGCAACTTCAACGCGAGGGCCAGATCGCTCGCGGCCGGCGAGCCGGTTGACGACGAGGGCTCGCTGACGGACCCGCGGAGCGCGGAGCAGCGGGCGAAGGACGAGAAGGCCGGCGGGGACGGCCTCTCCGACGAGGAGGCGACCACCGGCCCCGGCTCCGAGGACGGCTCCCCGGGCGGGGACCTGGCCGACGCGTCCAAGGCCGAACGGCCCGTCACCAGGGGCATCGCGCAGTTCTCCGACGCGGACTGGGCGGCCGAGGGCATCGACGGCAACAACGACGGAGTGAAGGACGTCCTGGACCCGGCAGACGCCATACCGGCGCAGGGCAGGAAGATGTGCGAGCTCCTGGAGACCGCGAAGGAGCACCCCGGCTACCGGGGCGCCCCCCTCGAACTGGCCCTGGCGGGCTACCGGCTGGGATGGAAGACGGTCGAGGAGTACGGCGGCGTGCCGCGGGCGAGCGGAGCGGACGGCGAGACGTACGCATACGTCGAGGCCGTCATGAAGTCCTACCCGAAGATGGTGGTGCCGGTCGGCGGCGCCGTGTCCGGCGGCTGGACCCTTCCCGTCGAGGGACCGGCCGGCACCCCGTACCACCAGAGGGGCACCTCCTGGTCGACCGGTCTGCACACCGGCGTCGACTTCGTGGTCCCCACCGGCACGCAGGTCAAGGCGATCGGCCCCGGCGAGGTCGTCACGGCCGGGGACGGCGGGGACTACGGCAACCAGGTCGTCATCCGTCACGAGGACGGCACGTTCAGCCAGTACGCCCACCTCTCCCAGGTGAAGGCCGTCGTCGGCCAGAGCGTCCAGGGCGGCACGCTCATCGGCTGGTCCGGCGACACCGGCAACGCCACGGGGCCGCATCTGCACTTCGAGGTGCGCACCGGGGCCGGCTTCGGGTCGGACGTCTCCCCCGTCCCGTTCCTGCGCGCCAAGGGCCTGATCCTCTGACGACGACGCACCGGCCGTGGGGCGTGGGGCGCGTGGGGCGTGGGCTACACACGGTCACCCCCGACGGGCCCGGACGGAGCAGCCTGCCCGGCGATCGCAAGAGGATTGCCAACCGGTAGGAGAGAAAGGGCTTTTCGGGTTCACGACCGTGCGGTCAGTGACCTGTTCGCCGGGCCCCGCGACCGGGGGAAACACGAAGATCTGACCATTTGGTTCGATCGAGGGACGCCGGTCCCGATTCCGGAAGGGGCGGTCCGACGGCGTGGATGATCTTGGCCGAGGCGCCTGCCACCTCGGCCCAGGTGCCCTCCACAGATCCTGGAGGATCCATCCCATGCGACACCCTGTCTCCCGCACCCGCGCACTGGCCGTGGGGCTCGTGCTGGCAGCGGCCGTGCTCTCGCCCTCCGGCTCCGCCCAAGCGGCAGCCGACCAGTACGAGTGGGCCGCGCTCGGCGACTCGTACACCGCCGGCGGGTTCGTCGGAGACCCGCTGCCCGCGCTCGGTGACGCGTCGCGGGACGGCTGCGACCGGAGCACCAACTCCTATCCCGACGTCGTCAACGGGGAACTCGCCGAGTTCCCGCCGGGCAAGCCCGTCCACCTGACCGACGTCAGCTGCGGCAACGCCACCATCGCCCACATCGCCAAGGACAAGCAGAAGCCGATCAGCCCGGTCCAGCCTCCGGTCGACGGCTGGTCCGAGGTGGACCCGCAGATCAAGCGGGCCCAGCTCAACGACGAGACCGACATCGTCACGATCGGCGTCGGCGGGAACAGCCTTCCCTTCGGCGGCATGCTCATCAAGTGCCTCGAAGAAGGCGTGGGCACGAAGTCCTGCCGTGAGCACTACACCAATCCCCCCGAGGGGGAGGAGAGCATCCAGGACAAGCTCGCGCGGGTCCAGGACGAGTACATCGAGGTGCTGGCCGAGGTGCACCAGGCGGCGCCCAACGCCAAGGTGATCACGGTCGGGTACCCGGCGGTCCTGCCGGACGAGGCAAGTGACTGCAACCGCCTCTCCCTCACCGAGCTCGGCTCGATCAAGCACGCCGACATCGACTGGCTCCGTGACGACGTCCTCAAGCAGCTGAACAGCACGATCCAGCGGGTGACGAACTTCTTCGGCGACCGCTACGTCGACATCTACTCGTCCAGCGTGGGCCACGACGCCTGCCAGCCGGCCGACACCAAGTGGGTCGAGGGGATCTGTGGCGACGCCGCGGACCACTGGCCGTCCAGGCTGCCCGGCACCCTGCTGAACTGCGGCCCCATCGGCAAGCGCGTCACCCTGGTCCACCCCAACACCGAGGGCCACGCCAACACGGCGGCGCCGGTGGAGCGGGCGATCCGCATCGCCCTCCTCGAACGCTGACGCCCCGGGGGCCCGGCCCGGTCCGGGGACGCGGCCGCCTCGGGTGAGGCGGGGTGTCCGGAAGGCTCCACGCGTTCCGGACACCCCGCCTGTCAGTCCCGGAGCGGGACTCAGCTGACGCCTGCTAGGTGCCGCTGGTCGTGGCGCGGGTGAAGAACTCGATCTCCGCGATCGAGACCTGCTTGTCGGGGCCGGTGTTGAACGCCGAGCGGATGACGAACCGTACGCTGACGACGTTCTGCGCACGGAACTTCCGCTGCTGAGGGCCGCTCATCTGGTCGAGCTTGATCTGACGGGTGGTCTTCTTCCCGTCGGCCGTGGTGATGACCGCGTCCATGCGGTGCGGCAGCGCGGCCTCGGAGAGGTCGGATGCCTTGGCGGAGATGCCGGACGTGATGAGGATGTCCAGCAGTCGGACGGGTTCCTGGAAGCGCGCCTCGACCCACTCCCCCTCCGCCGTCTCGGCGACCCCGGGGCCCCACCAGCTGTTGTTGACCTTGTCGAAGAGCACCTTCGGCGGGTGGCCGCCGAAGGAGCGGGACGCCGCCGCGGAGTCCGGGCTGATCTGCGCCCGCTTCGCGAAGTGGTCACGGGCCGCGTTCCACGCCGTACCCACGTTGAACGCCGCGTAGATCACCAGCCCGAGCGCGAGGCCGTACGCGACCCAGGTGAAGATGCGGCCGATGCCCCGGCGCAGCCTCGGGCGGTCGCCCGCCCACGGCGCCGGGCCGTTGCCGAAGTCCCGCATCCGTCGCCACCAGGGGCGCCGGGCCTCCGGAACGCCGGGGCGCTCGTCCAGGGACATGCCGCAGCGTCGGCAGAAGTGCCGGTCGGGGCGGTTGCCGGTCTCGCACCAGTGGCACGGGGGGCCCGTCTCGTCGGCCGGTTCGCCTCGGGGGGCCTGGACCTGGGGACGGGCGGCGGCGGGCACGCCGGGAAGGACCGGGGCGACGTCCGGTACCGGTGCGGCGGGGCCCTGGTCCGCGACCGGCACGAGCAGCGCCCTGGCCCGGGCGCTCGCGTCGGCGTCCGTGGCGGGGGCGGGGTCCGGTGCGCCGGTGGCCGCCGGCATCGTGGGGAGGGTGTCGTCCTCCTCGGGGGCGAAGGGCGGCGCGTCGGCGCGCTCGGGCTCGCGTACGGGTTCGGGCTCGCGCTCGGGCTCGCGTGCGGGCTCCGTGCTCGCGGCCGGGCCCGGGGTCCAGCTCAGGACCGCGCCGCAGTCGTCGCAGAAGGACTGGCCCGGGGTCGCCCGCGCACCGCACTCGGCACAGTGACGCGGCCGGTCCCCCGTGTCCGCGGCGGCCCCTGTCGGGGGTGGCGTGGAGGAGGAAGCCTGCTGACTGGTCACCTGTCGGAAGTCCTTTCGGCGGTGGTCACTCGGACCGTGTAAGGCATGTGGGCGGGGCGGGCTGCCGCTACGAGGCGCTCCAGCCGGTGTTCGGCGGCGGGACCGGGGTCCGGCAGCCGCAGGGTGACGTGCAGATGCGGGCGGCTCTCGCCGGGGACGGGCCCCAGGGGCCTGGCGTCCCAGGAGGCGGCGCCGCTCTCGGTGATCTCCGGCTCCACGCCGAAGGCGAGCCGTACCGCCTCGGACAGTCCGCGCCGGGTGCCGCGGATGCGGTGCAGCCGTACGGCGGCGGTCACCGCGGCGCGCAGCGCGGCCGTCTCCTCGGTGTCCTGCGGGTGGGCGGCGGCCGAGGCGGTGAGGGCGGCCTTCGTGGCCGGGCCGTCGGCCCCGGCCGTGTCGGGCGCCTCGGTCTCCGCGCCCACCCAGCTGCCGAGCCAGCGGGTGAAGTCCGCGGGGGCGAGCGATGGCGTGAAGTAGGCGTCCAGGTTGTCGAGGACGTTGTGGAACGGCGCGAGGACCTCGTCGAGACCGGCGACGAAGCGCTGGGCGAGGTCGTCGTCGGCGAACACCGCCGGGAGCATGACGCCCAGCGGTGCCGAGGAGCCGAGCCCGTCGACGGAGCCTCGCGTGCTCCCGCTCGTGGTCACGAGGCGTCCCCGATGACCCGGACGCGGTGGTCGAACGAGAAGACGAGCGCGGGGGCTTCGAGGTCGATGCGCTCCGTGGGGTCGCCGCGCTTGCCGCTGAGCGGGTCGGCGGGGTGCAGCAGCACCTCGTCCACCAGCTCGACGCCGGGGACCCGTTGCAGCACGGCGAACACCTCGCCCGCCTGTACGGGACGGCCGAAGGGCCAGCCCGTGCCGTGCGCGCCGCCGGTCAGCGGGTCGAGATGGCGGTACAGGGCGTCGTGCGCCTGCCGCCTGACCCGGTCGGTGTCGGCGCCCCGGAAGGCGTGGACCGTCGCGACGACCGTCACCCCCTGGTAGAACGGCGGCCCGACCGCCAGCCGGGTGCCGATCAGGCGGCGCTCGTCCAGGTAGCGGGTGATGCGCCCGAGCAGGGCGTCCCCGGGGACGAGCTGCTCGAAGCGCAGCCGGCCGCCCGGGTCGGAGACGGCCTGCGGGACGACCAGTACCCGTACGGCGTGCGCGCCGTGCTCGTCCGGGTCGGCCGCGAGGCAGGTGATGCGCGCGGTCTCGGGCGCGGCGCGCCGCGCGAGCTCCTCGTAGTCCCGCAGGGTGACGGCGCGGTCCTGCGCGCTCAGCGCGATGGGAGCCCTGCGCTTCGCCTCCTCGACGGTCTCCCCGTCGACGCCGCCGCGCGCGGCCTCCCGGTTGACGACGTCGGAGACGTACGGCACGGAGTCGCGCAGCACCTGGATAGCGCCCCTGGCGACGTTGCCGGCCCTTCCGCCACCCGTCCGGTAGCGGCGGGCGCGGATGGGCGCGCCCTTGGGCGGCACGGCCCCGTACTGGCGCAGGGTGCCGTCCGGTTCGCGGACGGACGGGCCGAAGGCGATCTCGCCGGTGGTGGCGTCCAGGGTGATGTGCCGGTCGGCGGGGCCGGAGGCGGCGAAGTGGCCGACGGTCTCCCAGTCGACCCAGCCGTCGCGCTCGGCGACCTGGAGGAGCAGCGGCTGCGCGTCGCCGACCACGGGGCTGTTGGCCAGCCGCAGCCGGTGTCCCGGGAGCCCGGTGGCTTCTCCCAGTGCCTCGTCCCGCACCGTCTCGGCGTGCACGACGCCGGTGGTGCCGCCGATGCTGAACGCCTCGGCGGAGCGGATGGTGGGCGAGGTGGTGTAGAAGGGCTGGCCCTGTTCCGGGTCGGTGACCCGGCAGCGCAGCCAGCCCGCCTCCCGCCGCCCCGTGCGGGAGAGGGCGTGCCCGCCGGGGACGTGCAGCACGACCTCGCCGGGGCGGTTGAGACCGCCGGTGGTGTCCCGGTCGACGTCGCAGGCGGCCCAGCCGTCGGCGGTCCACGCCTCCCAGACGAGCGGCGGCTGCCTGGGGTCGACGCCGACGCCGTCGACCTGGCTGTCGAGCTCCAGGACGACCACGCACTCCGGTACGGCGGCGCTGAGCCCGAACAGCATGCGGTCGCCGGGGCGCGGGGCCTCGGTGAAGCAGTGCACGTCCTTGGACTCGGCGAGGTCCGAGGTGCGGTCAACCGCTTCCTGGTCGACCGACTGGACCACGAGGTACGACAACTCGCAGGGAATCACCGTGAGTTCGCGCTCGGTGGCGAAGACCACCGCATCCTCGGTCTGGGTGCGGACGGTGGCGACCTCGGTGCCCGTCGCAAGGACGACGGGCTGCTGCTGCGGCGCCGACAGCCAGAAGGTGACGTCGGCGCGCGCCGCGGAGGGCGGGAAGAGCGTGATCCCGATGAGGTCCAGGAACGCGAGGTGGTTCTTCTCGGGCACCCGGTTGAGCCGGTAGACGATCTGGTCGGCCATGTGCGCGACCGTCTCGACGAGGGTCACGCCCGGGTCGGAGACGTTGTGGTCGGTCCACTCGGGGGCGCGCTGCTGGATGTAGCGCTTGGCGTCGTCGACGAACTGCTGGAAGCGCCGGTCGTCGAGGTTCGGGGAGGGCAGGGCCATCAGCGGTCGCTTCCAAAGTGCTCGTCGGGCGTGCCGGACCCCTCGGGCCCGTCGTGGGAGGGGATCACGTAGAACGGGAAGACCAGACTGCGCGGGTTGTTGGTCCCCGTGATCGAGTAGCGGACGTCGATGAGGAGCACGCCCTGTTCCGCGCCGGCCGTCACCGCGACGTCGTCCACCTCGATGCGCGGTTCCCAGCGGTCCAGGCAGCTGTGCACCTCGTGCTGGATGCGGCCGGCGGTGGCCTCGTTGACGGGGGCGAAGACCATGTCGTGGATGGCGCAGCCGAATTCGGGGCGCATCGGCCGTTCGCCGGGCGCGGTGGAGAGGACGAGCCGGATGGCCTCCTCGACCTCGCGTTCCCCGCTGACCAGCGCGATGCCGCCGGTGGGGCTGATGCGCAGCGGGAAGGCCCATCCGGAGCCCACGAACTGTTCGGCCATCAGATGCCTCCCACCGTCAGCACCGGCTTCAGCTTGGACAGGACCAGGGGAGCGTTCAGGCCGACCTCCACGCCCGAGTTGATCTTCACGGCGAGTCCCGCGGTCAGCGTCATGGCGGCACCGGCCGACACGCTCAGCGCGCTCGCGTTCACGGACGTCACCCCTGCCTGCACCGACAGGGCGCTCGCGTTGATGTTCATGGGTCCGCCGCTGCGGATCGTCATGGAGCCCACCGCGTTGAGCGAGAGGTTGCCGCCCGCGTTGACGGCCACGGCGCCGGTCCCCCGGATGGAGACCTTCCCCTTGCTGTCCACCACGATCTCGGTCTTCGTGCGGTCCAGATTGATGGTGAGCCGGTTGTCGCCGGTGGAGAGGCGCACCCCGCGCTTGAGGCCGACGCTCTGGTCGAGCAGGTCGAGACGGTTGTTGCTGCGGTCGGACAGGGTGCGCCGGGTGACCTTGCCGCGCGTCGGGTCGTACACGGGCACGTCGACGGGGTCGGGCTTGTCCACGCCGTTGTAGAGGCCCCCGATGACGTACGGGTGGTCCAGGGCGCCCCGGTCGAAGGCCACCAGCACCTCGTCGTCGACGTCGGGGGAGATCATGCTGCCGCCCTTGGTCCCGCCGAACTGGACGGTGCGGGTCCAGTCGCTGACGTACATGTCGTCCAGCCACGGGAACTTCAGCTTGACCCTGCCCTGCCTCAGCGGGTCCTTGATGTCGGTGACCAGGGCGTTGGCGACGCTCGGCAGCCCGGCCGCCCCGGCGCCGCCGCCCCCGGAGGTGAGCCCGTACAGGGACCGCCACTGGCGCCCGCTGACGTTCAGGAACGTCTCGTAGTGCTCCTGGTCGCCGAAGGTGTGGCGGGCGGCCGTGACGGTGTACTTCCCCTGGAACGGCTTACCGACGTCCTTGAGGGTGACGGCGACTCCGGGGCGCAGTGCGGTGTTGCCGCGTGCCGTGATCTCCACCTCGGCGAAGGAGGAGGTCACGTCGTCCGCGACGGCGTCGGCGGCGTGCTTGACCTCGTCCAGCTTGTCGTAGGGCGTGTCGGTGACGACGAGTTCGGCCTTGCCGAAGGTCCTGGAGACCTCGGCCGGTGTGGTGCCGATGGCGAAGCCCGAGTTGGTCCGGGCGGGCGCCTTGGAGACCAGGGGCTGCTTGGTGGTGACGTTCCAGCCGCGCGCCTCGACGGTGGTCACCTGGTCGGCCGAGGTGACCGCCGCGCGGCAGCGCAGGATCTCCTCGCCGCCCTTCAGCAGGAGCGCGCTCTGTGCGCTCTGCATGCTCTCCGGGGGAGCCGTCGCCGCCAGCTGACGCTTGACGAACTGGAAGCGGCCCTTGGAGTTGATGGACATCACCATCTCGTTCTCGTCCGCGAGCCGCTGGACGAAGTCCCAGTCGGTGACGTTGGCCTGGCTGATGAACTCGTACTGCCCCTTGGTCCGCTGGGTCCTGCCCAGCGGGATGCCGCTCTTGCGCGCGAGCTCGACGGCGATCTCGGTGGCGGTCTTGTTCTTGTAGGCCGCGACCCTGCGCTGACGGAGCATGCGGTGGCCCTTGTCGTAGCCCCGGATGACGGTGAACGTGCCGGTGCGGTCGTAGTCGGTCTCCAGCGCGGTGACCTCGCCGGTGATCAGCGGCGTGCCCTTGCCGTCGGACATGGGGGAGATGACCACGGGCACGCCGATCTCGACGTTCAGCCGGGCGAGGATGTCCTTCTTGTCGTCACGGAAGGTGAGGTGGAACGCCCCGGGCACCCCCGCGCCGAAGTCGACCCGGCCCGCCACCAGCTTCGTGTTCTCCGGGGACTTGAGCTTGGTGCCGGCGATCTGCACCGCGAGGATGTTGGAGAAACCTATGTCGGGCATCAGACGCCGACCTCTTCGGCGGCGGGGAGCATGAGTTCGGAACCGGGTGTCAGCGACTTCGGGTCGTCGATGCCGTTGGCCTCGGCGATCGTGCGCCACACGGTGGCGTCCCCGTACTCGCGCCAGGCCAGGAGCGGGAGCGAGTCACCGGCCACGACCCGGTGCACCCGGCGGGTGGTGAGCGCCCCGGAGGTCGGGTTCTGTCCGGGGGTGCTGCTCGGGATCTCGTGCAGGTTCACCTGGCAGACGGCCCGGATCGGCATCCCGTTGGTGTTGAAGAGGGTGTACTGGGCCTCCACCGAGCTCACGTACGCGTTGAAGCGGGCCGTGGAGAAGGCACCCCATTCGAAGACCACCCACGGGGTCGACGGCTGGTTCGCGGCGATGCTGGCGGTCGTCGTCTCGCAGCAGGAGAAGAGAGCTTCGACCTTCTTGCGCACATCGTTGCTGTCCGGGTCGTCGGAGCGGTCGAGGAAGATCTCCACCGACATCTCCCGGGGCTCGGGCCCCATGAACTCCGGTACCGCGCCGTCGCGGACCGCGGCGGTGGGCGTGGTCTTCCACTGCGCCCTGCGGGTCAGGGACAGCTGGGACGGGTTGAAGTCGAAGTTGAACGTCTTCATCAGCGCGCCGGGGCTGGTGCTGCTGCCGATCGGCGGCTGGTGGATCGCGAGGGTCGCCCGCACCAGGCTGTCGCCGATGCCGAAGCTGGAGAGGTTCATCGGCTACGCCTCCCCCGCGTCCGTGAAACCGTGGTGGGCGATCTCCAGCACCTCGGTGGCCACGGCGGGGCTCGCCGGGTCGAAGGAGGGACCGCGCCAGCTCACGGGGAGTACGTCGATGAGCCCCCACTGCGCTACCAGCGAGCCGTCCGCGCGCAGCGCGGCGATCTGCCCGGTGGGCCGGGTCACCCCCGTGGTCACGGAGGAGATCCACTCGGCCACCTTCGCGGTCTCCTCGGTGAGGGGCCGGGTCAGCGTGATGTTGGAGAAGGTGACACGGGAGGGCAGCTGCCAGACGAATCCGTTGTTGCCGCCCTCCTGCCGCTGCTCGATCTCGACCTGGGAGGAGAGCCCTTCGCAACCGTTGAAGTTGCCCAGGCTCTCACCGTCGATGGTGAGGTTGAAGAAGATGGTGGAGCCTGCGTCGAGTTCCTGAGGCATCGGGGTGGGGCCTTCCTGCGGTTCCACGTGCGGTCGGGGCGGGTGGTGCGGCGGTCTTTGACGTACGGGCGTTCTTCGGGTCCGGTCAGTGGCGCGGGTCGCGCAGCCTGCCGATCCGCTCGCGGTCGAGCCGCAGCTCGGTGCGGAGCAGACGGGTCATCGGCCCGATGAGCCGGTGGACCAGCTCCGCCAGCTGGTCCTCCTTCAGCTCACGCGGGGCGAACTGACTCGTCACGGACGGCGCGGGCTTCTCCGCGGAGCTCTGGCCGCCGCCTCCGCCGCGTTGCACCGCGACGGACGTGGCGCCGGACGGTGCGGTCACCCGCGCGGGCGACCGGGGCGGAATCGGGGGCGCGGGAGGCGGGGTGGGCCGCGCGGCCGGGACGGTGGGCGCCCGCTGCACGGGGAGCGCGACGGGCGGAGCGGGCCGGGCGGGCGCCAGGGCCACGACGGGGCTCCGGACGGGCCGGGGTACGGAGGCGGCCGGGGCGTCCGGAGCCAGGTGGGCGCGGGGGGCTCCGGGGAGGCCGAGGGAATCGGCCGACGGGGTACGGGCGCCGCGCCCCGGGACGCCGGGCGCGTGCACGGGGACGGACGGGACGTTCGGCACGGGGGCGGGTGCGGGCACGGGGACGGCTCGGGAGCGCTGGACGAGCGGGACGGCCGTGGAGCGCTGAACGGCCGGAACGGTTGTGGAGCGTGGGACCACCGGGATGGCTGTGGAGCGTGGGACGACCGGGGCGTCTGTGGTCTCGGAGCCGGGACGCCGTCCTTCGTCGCCGGGGCGCGCGGGCGCGACTGCGGGGCGGGGTGCCGTCGCGGGCGGAGTACGGACGGCGGCGGGCGGCGGTGAGGACGCCGCTGAACGCTGTACGGCATGAGGACGAGCACCGGCACCACCGCCGGCTGCCGGGACGGCACCCGGTGCGGCAGTCGGGACACGGTGCAGACGCACGGCGGCCGGGGCGGTCCTCACCACAGGCGCGGGGGCCTGGGCGCTCCTCACCACAGACGCGGGGGCCCGAGGACTCCTCATCGCCGGCGTGGGGGCCGGTGACGGCGCGGGCCGTGGAGCGGCGCCACGGGCGCCCGGGAGTGCGGGTGCGCCAGGAGCGGCGGCCCGCTGCACGGCGACGGGAGGGGGCACGGGGGCGGCGTCATGTCGCCGCGGGGCGGCAGCCGGAGCGTTGCCCACGGCGGGGGCCACGGCCTCCGTTCCGCCCGGCGGCGTGAAACCGGCGGCCGTGACGGGCCGCGAGGAACCCAGCAGCGGGGCCACGGGCACGGGCTGTGCGGCGGGCGCCGGCTTTCCGGCGGGGGAACGCTCCCCGGGCGGACGGGTTCCGGCCGGTGCCGCTGCGGGACGATCCGCCGGAGCAGGGGAGAACTGCGAGGCAGGAGTGGGCACTTGGTCCGGTGTCCGGGGCGTGGGCTGGGCGGAGGACGACCGCTGCACGGGCAGCGCACGGTCCGAACGCCCGGGTCCGGACGCGGTGTTCGCCAGGGGTCGCACCGGCCCCCGCTCCACGGGACCCGGCCCGGAAGAACGTCCGGGTCCGGGTGCCGGCGCCCCTCGTGTGGGGCTCACCGGCGGGACGGCCGGAGCCGCCGACTGCCGCCGCACCGGCACAGGGGGAAGTGCCGACCGCTGCACCGAAGGCGCCGCGGCCGGGGTGGCGGCTCCGGGTGCTCCGGCCACCACGGGCCGTGTCGGACCCACCGGCGGGGCGACGTGGCCGGAGCGGCCCGCGTCGGACCCGTTCAGCGGCCGGTCGGGCACGCCGGGCACGGGCGCGCCGGCGGCGTGCGCCGGACCGGTGGCCGGGGACACGGCGCGGCGGGCGGGAGCCGCGGGAGTGGAAGCCGAGGGGGCCTGGGCACGGGGGCCGGAGGCGGGCGCGGGCCCGGTCGAGGGTGCGCCGAGTCGGTGCACCGGAGGCCGGACCGCCGGTCCCGGCGTGACCGTGCCGCTCGGGGGAACGGCCCCGCTGCCGGACGGGCCAGGGGCCCCGGTCCGCCGCACCGGTCCCGGGGCCCCGGTCGTCCCCGCGCCCGGACCGGCCGCGCCCGTGGACGCGCGCGTCGGGGCGACGGGGCGCCCGGGGGCGGTGCCAGGCCCCGGGCCCGCACCGCTCGCACCGGTCGCGGCACCGGGCGAACCGGAGGAGAGGGGCCGGGAGTCCGCAGCAGCCCCGGTGGCCGTGGGCGGGCGCACACCCGGCGCCCCGCCGTCAGCGGCGGCCTCGCGCCGCTGCACGGGCTGCGCCGGTGCCGGTGCGGCGGGCACCGGTCCCGTCGACGGCCTGCCGACTGCCGGGGAACGCTGGACGCGGGGTGCCCGGCCGGGAGCCGTGGCAGCCGCCGGGCTCACCGCCGGTCCGCCGACGGGCCCGCTCGACGGGGCGCCCAGCCTCGGCCTGACGGCCGGAAGAGGCCCATGCGTTCCCGCACCCGCACCGGCTCCGGACGGGCCTGTCGCCTCTGTTCCGGCCGGACGGGCGACCGGCACCGGCCGTGCGGGCGCCGGCCCGGCGTCCGCGCCGCCGGACGCACCGGAGCGCCCCGACGGCACTGCGCCCCCGGGGATGCCCGGGGGCGGGACTGCGGGTGATGCCGGTCCTTGCGGGGCTGGTCGCGCTGCGGGACCGGCGCCACCGGGACGCCCCTGCGCCGGAGAGGTCCGCGAGGCCGGTGGGGCCGGCGGGGAGGCCGGTCCCGGCAGCGGGGGCCCGAGCAGCGGGCGCCGGCGCGGCGCTGAGGCGGCCGGTCCGGGCACGCCCGGCTCACGCCCTGGCGCGGCGGGCCCCGCCGCGCGTCGCTGCACGGGGAGTGAGGAGGCGCGGGCCGGCGGAGCCGGGTCCGGCCGGGGGGCGGCCTTCGGCGCGGCCGGCGGTCCTGGCTGCCGTGGGGCCGGCGGCCCGGTCCGCGCGGAGCCGCCCCGGGGGCCGTCCTGGTCCCCCTCCGGGCGCGGGCCACGGACAGCGGGAGCCGGAGGGAGCGACGGGCCAGGAGCGGGCGCCGGAGTACCGGAGGAAGGAGGAAGCGGAGAGCGGGAGGCGGAGGCCGGAGAGGGGCCGGCCGGGGGTGACGGCACGGACGCCGGGGTGGCCGCCCGGGCAGCCTGCGGGGACGGTGTCGCCCTGCTCGGCGCCACTGCGGGAAGCACCCTGCGCTGCGCGGTGCCCGGGGCCGTAGCGCGGGTCAGCGCCGGAGGCGCCTGCCGTGGCCGTACGGGAGCGACCTGCGGCCCCAGGGCGCGCTGGACCGACGGCCCCTGCCAGGAGCCGGCCGTGCCGCCGGGCTCCCCGTCACCGTGGCCGTTGGCCACGACGGCGGCCGGGACGGTCCTGGGCTCGCCGGGACCGGCCGTCCCGGACCCCAGGGTGAACGACCGTGTGTCCTTGATGAGTCCGGTCGGGGCGTCGTCGAGGACGGCGTGCGAGAGCGTGCCGGAGAAGGAGGGGTTCTGCCATGCGGTCAGCGAACCGCCGAACTCCGCCGACGCGACCGTCTGACGCTCCGGAGCCCGCGACGCGAGCCGGATCGGCGGAAGAGCGGCCCAGCCCTGTCCCCTGCCGGGAACACCGGCAGCGCCGCCCACGCCGGCTCCTTCACCCGCGGGAGCTCCGGAAACGCCGGGAGCCCCGGGAGCGCGGGCGGCGGGGCCGGGTGTCGTACCGTCCCCGCCCGCACCGCGCTCCCGGCGCTGGTCACCGAGTCGGCCCCGGCCCTTGAGCCGGTCGAACATGCCCATCACCGCTCCGTTGCAGCACGCGTCACCAACGTGGCGATCTGATCGGCGAATCGCCGCCGCTCACGGTGTTCCAGGTCCAGAATGTCGTCGAGGTTCCAGTGGAAGTGGTAGGCGATGTACGCGATCTCCTCATGGATGCGGTCGGTCGCGTACGTCACGATTCCCCCAGGCGGCTCCCGCCGAGCTCGACCTCGAAGGGCTGCTCGCAGTGCGGGCAGGACACGCCGGCCCTGGTGTGGCCCTCGGCGTTGACCTGTCGGTAGAAGTCCTGGAGGAAGGCGAGGTCGGAGGCGAACATGTTCTCCACCACGCCGTCGTGCATGTGGGCCACGGTGCCCAGCTGGGTGATGACCCGGCCGAGCAGGACCACCGAGAGATACGCGGGGTTTTCCTGAACCCGCATGTCCCGCAGCGGGATCAGCTCGTCCCGGGCGGTGGCCAGTCGCATGACACCCTCGCGGTGCACGGTGCCCATGTCGTCCACGTACCCGCGCGGCAGCTCGAACGCGAACTCGGTCTGCAACTGTCGCCGGACGGGCTGTGCTTCCGCCGGGGCGACGGCCGGGGCCGCCACGTCCGCCGGAGCGGAGGTGGCGGCTACGGCGTCGGTGGCGGGCCTGGCAGGTCCGCGGCGCATTACTCGGTGACCAGCTCTTCGTAGACGATCGTGACGGTCTCGGTCATCACGGAGGCCTCGCCCGCCGTCGCCGCAGCGCCCATCACCTTGGTGCACCAGGCGTTGCGCAGGTGCTGACGCCGGACCGGGTTGTACTGGTAGTCCATGTAGATGATGCTGGCGTTCTTGCGGGCCGAGGCCATGTCGCCGCGGAGCGAGGCGTTGATCCACTCGGTGAACGCCGTGGACTGCTCCATGCCGCGCGTGACGGTGGTCTCGCCGGCCTT
Organism: Streptomyces sp. NPDC002125; assembly: GCF_053593715.1. Classification (NCBI taxonomy): domain Bacteria; kingdom Bacillati; phylum Actinomycetota; class Actinomycetes; order Kitasatosporales; family Streptomycetaceae; genus Streptomyces; species Streptomyces sp. NPDC002125. The sequence goes on from NZ_JBSFDD010000001.1 coordinate 225,215, forward strand.
CTTCACGCCGGGCATCTTCTTGGTGATCGGCTGGCCGTTCGCCGAGACCTGCTGGTACTCGATGACGTCCTGCTCCATGCCCACCTCGCCGACGGCGTGGAGGTACTCGACCATGACTCCGTCGATCTGGAGGCCGAAGTTGTGGGTAGTGAGGGCGTCACCCTGGGAGAGACTCATGAGAAGCCGTTCCTTCTACTGAGGCCGGGACCCGGGGCTCGGGCTGGGACCTGAGCCGGGGCCTGCGGCGGTGCGGGAGATCGGGCGGGGCGGGAGGCTGCGGCGGCTACTCCTCCAGCTCGCCGCTGCCGCCGGAGAACTGCGCCAGCCGGAAGATCACGAACTCGGCGGGCTTGACCGGGGAGACACCGATCTGGCAGATGACCCGGCCCAGGTCCACCGACTCCGGCGGGTTGGTCTCCGCGTCGCACTTCACGTAGTAGGCGTCCTCCGGCGTGGCGCCGAACAGCGCGCCGCTGCGCCACTCGGTGACCAGGAACGCGGAGATGTTCCGCCTGATCCGGGCCCAGAGCGCCTGGTCGTTGGGCTCGAAGACCACCCACTGCGTGCCGTTGAGGATCGACTCCTCCAGGTAGTTGAAGTACCTGCGGACGTTGAGGTAGCGCCAGGCCGGGTCGGAGGAGAGGGTGCGCGCGCCCCAGACGCGGATGCCGCGGCCGGGGAAGGTGCGGATGCAGTTGACGCCGATCGGGTTGAGCAGGTCCTGCTCGCCCCGGGTGATCTGCATTTCCAGGTCGACGGCGCCGCGTACGACCTCGTTGGCGGGGGCCTTGTGCACGCCGCGCTCGGAGTCGTTGCGGGCCCAGATGCCGGCGATGTGACCGCTCGGCGGGATCAGCCGGGTCTGGCCGCCGGCCGGGTCGAAGACCTTGATCCACGGGTAGTAGAGCGCGGCGTACTTGGAGTCGTAGTTGGACGTCTCCTGGCGCCACACCCGGATCTGCCGGGCGTTGAGCCCGGGCGGCGGGTCGATGATCGCCAGCCGGTCGCCCATCAGCTCGCAGTGGGCGATCAGACCGAGCTGGACGGCCTTCACGGCCTCCAGGTCGATCGCGCCGCGCTGGTAGGCGGCCATCAGGTCGGGGACGGCGACCATGGAGATCTCGTCCACCGCTTCGAGACCGCCGAAGCCCGTGCGGTCCGAGGAGTCGCCCAGGTACTCGGCGATACCGACCGACTCGCCCTCCGCCGCGTCCGGGACCGCGGGGGCCTGCGCGGCGGCCGCGGGCGCCTCCAGCGCGACCGTCTGGTTGTCGGGGCGGGCGAGCTGCGAGGCCGCCGCACCCTCCTGCACCGAGATCAGCTTGGAGCGTTCCTTGACCTGGGTGACCACGTAGTTGCGGGCGCTCTTCTTCGCCGAGACGTCGAAGGTCTCCACGGCCTTGGCGCCGTCCCTGACGACCAGGCGGAAGCGCTCGGCGGGGCCCTCGCCCTCGGCGTCCGCGACCTCGACGCTGAGCGTGCCGCTCTCGCCGGGCGCGACGGCCGACACCTTGAACGTGCCCAGGGCCGCGGGCTCACCGGCCGTCAGCTCGGCGGGTGCCGCACCGCCCGCGACGGCCTGCCGGCCGCGCTGCGCGCCTGCCGCGCCGGCGCCTTCGCCCGGCGTGCCCGCCACTCCGCCGGGGGCACCGCCCACGCGGACCACGTAGGCGGCGGAGCCTCCGTTGTTGAAGAAGCCGTACACCGAGTGCGCCAGGAAGTAACCGTCGGTGAACTCGCCGAAGGACGCGACGTACTGGGTCCAGTTGGTGACCAGCGTCGGCTCGTTCAGCGGGCCGTCGGGCGCCAGCCCGACGAATGCGGCCACCGAGGTGCCGACCCCCTCGATCGGGCGAGAGCCGCTGGCCACCTCTTCCACGTACACGCCCGGCGACAGGTAAGACGGCATGCTCTGCTCTCCTCGGGGTACCGATACAAGACCAGACTCACCCTCGCTCCCCGGCGACGTACGGGTAAACGTCCTCCGGTGCCTTGTCGAGGGCACCGGTCATGCCCCCAGGGGCAACGGCGTGAGGATTCCCGGGGCTTCTCACGCCAGCAGGGCTCCCGCCCCGTGCGCGGGCGCCGCACGGCCCGGTGCGGGCGCGGGCACGGCCGCGCGCCCTCCGGAGCGGTGCCGCACACGAGGGGATTCGAGGGCAGCGGGCGATACCTTTCGGGCACCGGGAGTACCCTGCGGCCTCTGACAGCGCCTCTCCCGTGAGCAGTAGCGTCGTCGGGTGACGACCTGGACATCCCTGGAACCCGCCTCGACCACGGTCGACCCGGGCAGCAGCACCACCGTTCGACTGCGCCTGCACAACACCGGCGATGTCGTCGACGAGTACCGCTTCGAGGCGGTCGGCGACGTCGCACCGTACGTCTCGGTGGAACCTCCGTCCATCAGGCTCTTCCCGGGTACCACCGGGGTCGTGGAGCTGACGTTCGCTCCGCCCAGAACCCCGGACGCGACCGCGGGGCCGCATCCGTACGGTGTGCGCGTCCTGCCCACCGAGCACCCCGAGGCCACCACGGTCGCCGAGGGGAACGTCACCTTCACCACCTTCATGGAGGTGCGGGCCGAGCTGGTCCCGCAGACCGTCAAGGGCCGCTTCAGGGGCCGGCCCAAGCTGGCCGTCGACAACCTCGGCAACACCGTGCTCACGGCGTCGATCGGCGGGGGCGACAAGGCCAGCGACGACCTCTCGTACGAGATCGTCCCGTCCAACGTCCAGATCCAGCCCGGCCGCGCCGCGTTCGTCGACGCGACGCTCAAGCCCCGGCAGATCACCTGGGCCGGCAGCAAGCAGGAGCGGCCCTACGAACTGTCGGTGCGGCGCTCGGGGTTCGAACCCTTGGCGGTGAACGGGACGTACGTCCAGCGCAGTGTGCTGCCGTTCTGGATGATGACCACGCTGAGTCTGCTGCTCGCTCTCACCATCACCGGTCTCGTGCTCTGGTTCACCTACAAGGCACCGGTCCGCACCCTCGCGCAGCCGAAGATGGAGCAGGCGGCGGCAGCCGAGCTGCCCCAGGAGCCGCCGGAGCAGCCGACCGAGAAGCCCACGCAGGAGGCCGCGCCGTCCGAACAGCCCGAGGCGTCGGGCGGCGGAGGTCAGGAGAAGGAGCCCGAGGAGGAGGAGAAGAAGGTCGAGAAGGGCCCGCTTCCCATCACCTCGGAGGACAAGCCGAACCTCTTCGTGCAGTTCGCACAGGTACGGCTGGTGGCGGGGGCGAACGGCTGCAAGCTGACCGCCACGCACACGGTCGGCAAGCTGGACGACGCGACCCAGAAGGCCGTGAAGTGCTTCCAGGAGTCCCAGGACTCGAAGTACGGCGCCTTCAGCCAGCTGGTGAAGAACGACGGGGCCGGAAACATCGGCCGTTCCACGATGACGGCGCTCCTCGCGTCGCACTTCGCCGCCGTGAAGACGGTGGAGCTGAAGCCGGGCGAGCTCAGCCCGGAGGTGCTGTGGGCGCGCAACGCGCTGCTCTGGGGCACGCAGGCCGAGATCGACGACGGGGACATGGACCTGGCGGTCTACGCCACGAAGGCCAACATCGACTATCTGCGCAAGGGCATACAGCCCAAGGAGAAGCCCTCCCAGGGCCTCTTCGACAGGATCAAGGAGTATCAGCGCCAGTTCCAGGCCGAGCAGACCGGCGTCCTGGACGAGCTGACGCTCAACAAGCTGAAGCTGGGCTGGATCAACGGGCAGGACCAGCCGGGCACGGTGATCGCGAAGGGCTGGCTCCCGGCACCGATCGATTAGGCAGCCGCGCCGCGGGCCCGTGGTCCACCGTCCTGGTGGACCACGGGCCCGCGGTGCGTCCGGCTACCAGGACGCGTCGTCCAGGACCAGCCGGCCCGCCTTGCGGTACTCGCGCCTGGCGCCCGCCAGCAGGTCCGCCGTCGACACGCCGTCGCCCCGGCCGGCCGCCGCGTACGCGGCCGTGACGACCGCGCTGCGGATCGACCCGCCCGCCAGCTCGAAGTCCGCCGCGCAGGAGACCGGGTCGATGCCGTCGGCGCACGGGACGTGGGCGAGGCTGTGCCGCCAGAGCGCCAGGCGCTGTTGCTCGTCGGGGAACGGGAAGTCGACCACCAGGTCCAGCCGGCGCGTGAAGGCCTCGTCGATGTTGGCGCGCAGATTGGTGGTCAGCAGCGCGATGCCGTCGAACGACTCCAGACGCTGGAGGAGGTAGGCGCTCTCCATGTTCGCGTGCCGGTCGTTGGAGCTGCTGACCTCGGAACGCTTGCCGAAGACGGCGTCCGCCTCGTCGAAGAGCAGCACCGCGTCCGTGCGGTCGGCCTCGGTGAAGATGCGCTCCAGGTTCTTCTCCGTCTCGCCGACGTACTTGTCCACGATCGACGGCAGCTGTACGACGTAGAGATCCAGGCCGAGTTCACCCGCCACCACCTCGGCGGAGAGCGTCTTGCCGGTGCCGGAGTCGCCCGCGAACAGCGCCACCACGCCCCGGCCCCGTCCGCCGCCCGCGCTCAACCGCCAGTCGCCGAGCACCCGGTCGCGGTGCTGGGCGCGGAGGACCAGCTCCCGCAGCTGCCCCAGCGGCCTCTCGGGCAGGACGAGATCGCTCCAGCCGACGTCGGGCCGGATGCGGCGGGCGTGCCGTTCGAGGCCCGACGCGGACTGCTGCCGGGCGGCGAGGCGCAGGTGCGCGGCCGACAGTTCCGTACCCTCGAACGCGGCGAGGTCCAGCGCCGCACGGGACGCGCGGTCGATCCCGCCGGGTCCGAGCCGGTAGGCGGCGACGACCGGAGCCAGATCGAAGTCCGGCTCCCCGGGGCCGAGCGCGGCCCGCCAGGCGTCCAGATCGCCGGCCCGCTGCCGGGGCGCGTCCAGGACGACCGGGTCACGCCCCCGGTCGCACCACTGCGGGTCGTAGGGGCGCGGGTCCGTGAACAGCACCGGGACGTCGTTCACCGCGAGCGCCCTGATCAGTTCCTCGGGCCTCTCGGGCAGCGGGCTCACGACGATCGCGCGGCCCGTCAGCCGCGCCTCGCGGAGCAGCTCCCGGTACGGGAGGCGCGGCCCCGTCGTGCGGTCGTCCGGCGTCCGGTCCTCGGGGCGGTGAGGCCCCGGCCGTTCCCCGGGGACGAGGTGGAGGGCCGGGATGCCGGCCGCTCCCAGGGCGACGGTGGCGAGGGCGAGGCCGTCGCCCTCCCTGTGCTCCCGCAGGTAGACCGTGAGGGGGCTCTCCGAGAGCTGCTCGGCCAGCCTCCCCGCGAGCGGCCCGGCCCCGGTGCCCTCCGTCTCCCCGTCCGCCGCCACGGGCCGGTACGGCAGCGGGCGTACGGTCCCGTCGAGCGCGGGGTCCGGGGTGTCGTCGCCGAGCAGATGGGCGACGACCCGGTCGGGGACACGCAAGGAGCGGCTGAGGAAGGGGCGTTCGGGGTCCTCCACCTCGATCAGCCCGCGTGCGAGCAGCCGCGCGGCCGGATGGAAGCGGGACCGTCCCGCGGCGGAGTGCGCGGGCACCCCGCACAGGTCGAGCGCGAGGGCGACGGTCGCCCTGCGGCGCGTGACGTCGTCGTTGAGGTAGCCGTACAGCGACTCGAACGTACGGTCGAGGTCGGGGGCCAGCGCGATCAGCAGGATCTGGGTGTCGAGCGGGCCGAGGCGCAGCCAGTGGGCGAGCCAATGGAGGCGGTCGTCGTCGGGCGGCTCGGGTGCGGCGGACCCGTCCGGCTCGTCAGCGCCGGGCGGCTCGGGCGTCGCGGACCCGTCCGGCTCGTCCGCGCCGGGCGGATACGCCGCGCTCTCCGTGCTCCGGAACAGCAGATGACGGACCGCGTCGTCCGTCAGATACATCCCGCGCATCGGATCGGCCGCCGTCGGGTCGGTGGCGCTGCGTTCCTCGACGAGGAACGCGACCCGCTCGCGCAGCCCCGCGAGCCGTTCGAGCAGGGGCGAGGCGGAGTCGCTCATGCCCGCCGCTCCTGGAGCGTGCCCGTCGCGCCGTGCCGCTTCGCGAAGTCCTCCTTGGCGGCCTGGACGCTGTCCTCGCTGTGGTAGCGCTCGGGGCTGTCGTCGCGCGGGCCGTCCGTCCGGCTGACCTGGACGCCGAGTCCTTCGGTGACGGGCGGGCCGACCTGGTAGTCGGGGGACGCCAGGAAGGGCGCGGTGATCACCACGTCGAGCGAGGGCTTGAGTTCACCGCCGAGCGCGGACCAGATGTCGGCGAGCGAGCGGGCCTCGGTGTGCAGCCCCGCCACGGTCAGCGGGACGGAGAGGCCGAGCCCGGCGAGTGTGCCGGTCAGGTCCTCCGGCGGGAGGATCTCCTTGGGCAGGAGCGTGTGCAACACGGCGGAGAGCATGCGGTGTTCGTCCTGTGCGCGCTTGGTCCAGGCCGTCACGAGATAGGAGAGCCGGAACCAGCGTGGCGGCTGGTGCTGTCTGAGGACGATCCCCTGCTCGTCGCGGACCGACATCTTGCCGCGCTGCCGCCGCTTGGTGTCCTCGCGGATGTCGTAGAGATACGCGTCGATGGTCGGGGCGTTGCGCCGGGCCGCCCAGTCGCGTGTCGGGGCGTCGAAGGTGACCTCGACGTCGGACCCGGCGAAGGCGCCGCGGACGAGCAGCCCTCTCAGGATGTCATCCACCTCGTGGATCACGGTCGCGCCTGCCCTTCACCGTCGCTGCCCGGCACGGGGCGCTCGTCGCCGAACGCACCGTGCCGGGACGACCTGTTCCGTATCGGTCTTTCGTGGGCCGGCCCGCGGTGGACCGGCCTGCCGGGCCCGCCCGTCGTGGACAGGGGCCCGTCGGGGGGCGCCGGCCTGTCACCGGGCTGGCCGTTCGTGGCCCAACCGCGCGTGGACCAGCCGGACACGGCCCCTCGGCACGGAGTGCCCCCAGCCCATCGTCGCCGTGCGGGCACCGGCCCCGCGAGGCACCCGGGGGACGAGCACAGGGCATCCTCGCTGCCCTCGCGTCGCCGATCTCCTGTCCGCAGGGCCCTTGAAACACCGTACGAACCGTCAGATGTAGCCTTCGCGTAAGGCATAGGCCACGGCATGGGCACGGTTGCGGAGCTGCAGCCGGGTCGTCAGACCGTGCATCACGTTCTTGACCGTGCGTTCGGAGTACGAGAGCTTGCTGGCAATCTCCCCGGTATCCATTCCCTCGGCCACCAGCCGGAGCACGTCGACCTCGCGTGGCGCCAAGCCGGACACCGTGGCGCCCGACACGCTGGTCGTGCCGCGCTGCAACGTCCCGACCTGGGCGATCAGCCGCCCCAGCAGGTCCGACGGCAGATCCCCGTCACCCCGGGAGGCCGCGAGCACCGCTCGGAGAAGACGGTGGCCGGTGGCCTCGCGCCGCCAGACGATCGCTCCGACGCCGTACTCGATCACCTGGAGCAGCTCCGCCTCGCGGATCAGGCTCGTGACGAGGACGGCCTTGGTGCCGTCCGCGCGGGTCAGCCGCCTCAGCCTCGACAGCGTGGGCTCGTCGAGGGCCTCGGCCAGCAGGACCGCGACCGTGCCCGGCCGGCCCGCGCCCTCCTCGATCAGCTCCACCTCGGAGTGCCTGCGCAGCTGGCTGACCGCTCCGTCCATGGACAGCGGGTCCGACGCGTGGACCTCCACGGGGATTCTGACCGGGGCTCGAACAACCATGCCTGTACGTCCTCGTGTCTTGCCTCAACGGAACCACCCGTTCGTGCTCCTCCCATCCTTCCTGTGCCGACAGGCCCCCACCAACGTGGCCGACCACGAGACCGACCACGAGATCGGCGGCACGTCACGATGACCGCGTTATCGAATCAGCCCTTTCCTTGCCTCCCCTTCCCCGCCCCGGCGCCGGACCTGGACCCCGCCTCCGCCGGACTGCTCGAACGCGGGCCGGCGCTGGCCCTGCTGGCGGCCGAGGCCGCACGGGCCGTGGACGGGTCGGGACGGCTCGTGCTGTTCCGCGCGCCGACCGGCACGGGCCGCAGCGCACTGCTGGAGGCCGCGGCCGGACTGGGCGCCGGGCTGGGCATGCGGGTCCTGCGGGCCCACGCCTCCGCCGAGAGTTCCGGCGTGCCTCTCGCCCTCGTACGCCAGCTTCTCGGCCCGGCGCACGGGCTCGGCGCTCTCCACGACGACGCCCCGGAGGGTTCGGACCACCTGGCCCTCTCGTCCCGTCTGTGGCAGTCCCTGTGCGAACGCGCCGCCGAGTCCCCCCTGTTGGTGACCGTGGACGACGCGCACCTCGCCGACCAGGCCTCCCTGCGCTGGCTCGCGGAGGGCGCCAGGCGGCTCGCCGGGATGCCGGTCCTGATGGTGGTGACCGAGCGCGGGCAGTACGACATCGCCCCGGCGGCACCGGGCCTCGCGTACTCCCTGCCACCCGGTGTGGTCCGGATGCACGCGGTGGCACCGCTGAGCCGTCCCGCCGCCGAGGACATGGTGCGCGGGGCGCTCGGCCAGGACATCTGCCGCAGCTGGGTGGACGGCTGTGTGCGGGCCGGCGCGGGCAACCCGCTGCTGCTGCGCGCCCTGCTCGACGACCTGCGGGCGGTCTTCCCGCACGGCGGCCGGGCCGGGGTGGCGGACGGCGGCGGCCCGGAGCCGGGACTTCCCGAGAACGTCGCCGAGCTGTATCCGGGCGCCTTCGTGGCGGCGGTCTCGTGGTGGCTGCGGAGCGCGGGCCCCGGCAGCACCACGGTGGCCCGCGCCCTCGCCGAACTGGAGGTCTCGGCACGCGACGAGAGGGAGTACGGGTCCCACGGCGGTCCGGGGACGCCGGGCACCCGCCCGGGACCCGTCGGGCCCGGTGTTCACGCCCCGGGCCATGAACCCGGCGACGACTTCACCGACTTCCTCTCCGAGCTCACCCACACCGACCCCGACCGCGTCGGCGGCTGGATCACCGCGATGGTCCGGCTCGGGCTGCTGCGCCGCTCCCCCGGCACCGGCGTCCCGCGCTTCGCGCACCCGCTGCTGCGCGGAGCGGTCCTGGACGGCCGGCCCCGTTCGCACCGGCAGGCCCTGCACCTCCGCGCGGCAGAGCTGCGCCAGCGCCGGGGCCACGGGGTCGAGGCGGTGGCCGGGCATCTGCTGCGTACCGCCCCCGGGGGCACGGAGCGTGTCGCCCAGGCCCTCCTGGACGCGGCGGCCGACGCGACCCGGGCGGGCAGGGCGAGCGCCGCCGCGCGCTATCTGCGCCGCGCGCTGGACGAACCGATGCCACCCGGGCGCCGGGCGGCCGTCCTCACGGAGCTGGGCCAACTGGAGTTCGCCACCCTGCGGACCGGAGGGATACCCCGCCTGGCCGAGGCGCTGCGCCTCCAGCAGGAGCCCCGGGACCGGGTGCTGGCCGCGGTCCACCTGGGCAACGCCCTGGCCAACCGGGGCAAGCCGCACGCCGCCCTGGACGTCATGCGCGAACTGGGCCCGCTGGACGGGGAGCCCGTCCTCGCCCGCACCATCCAGACGGCGTCGGCCTTCTTCTCGGACCACGACCCGGAGATCCGGCGGACCGTCTACACCCGGCTGCGGGAGCGCGCCGAGCGATCCCCCGAGTGGATCAGCCCGGCCCTGCGCGCCCTGCTGATCCGCTACGAGTCGACGGCCGGGCTGCTGTCCGCCGAGACGGCGATGCGGCAGATCCGCTGGCTGCTGACCGCTCCCGAGGACCCCTTGCTGGTGCCCTATCTGCTGGGTACGGCCGCCGCCGTGGCGCAGTGGGCCGATGCGCCGGAGGACGCCGAACGCATCATCAGGACCGGACTCGCCGAGCACTGGGTGTCGCCGCTGCACCCCATCCACGGGTCGCTGCTCAACACCCGGCTGGACACCGCCGCCGCGGGCGGCCGTCACCGGTGGGTACTGGAGGAGACCGCCCAGCGGTCACGGACTCCGGGTGACCCGTCCCCCACCGGTGCCAGCAACTTCCTGGCCCACCGAGTCCTCGCACTGGTCGAGTGCGGCCGCTCCGCCGAGGCCGAACGGCTCGTCGCCGGTGTCGACGTCGGCCGGACGCAGGACGGCTGGGAGCAGAATCGCTTCCTCTACGCACGCGGTGTGCTGCGCGCGTCCGCCGGCGATCCGGCGGGCGCCCTGGCCGACTTCCGGGAGTGCGGCAGGCGTCAGGCCGTCCGCGACGTGGAGAGTCCCGTCGTCACACCGTGGCGTTCGGCCGCCGCCGAGTGCCTTCTCATCCTGGGGGAGACACCGGAGGCCCTGGCGCTCGCCGAGGAGGAGAGCCGGTACGCCGATGTGTGGGGCACGCCCCGGGTCCGGGGCCGCGCCCTGCGCGTCCTCGGTTCGGCCACCGGCGGCCGCCGCGGTCTCGAACTCACCGCCGAGGCCGTCGGGTTGCTGCGTGGCGCGTCGCTCGACGTCGAGCTGATCCCCGCGCTCATCACCCACGGGCTCCAGCTCACGGCCGCCGGACAGTCCCGCAGGGCCCGCCCGCTGCTCAGGGAGGCCGCGACGGCAGCCGAACGGATGGGCGCCGTCCTGCTGTCGGACCGCGCGGAGCAGGCACTGCGTGCCAGCGGCGCCCGCCGGAGGAACGCCCCCTTCACGGGCAGCGGCTCACTGACCGCCAGTGAGCGCCGCATCGCCGCGCTGGCCGCCGACGGACGGACGAACGCCGAGATCTCCGAACTGCTGCATCTGGCGCGGCGAACCGTGGAGACCCATCTGACCAGCACCTACCGCAAACTCGGCATACGACGGCGGGGGGACCTCCCGGCCGCGCTGAACAGCGGCGCGGAGGAGAGCACATGACCGGCGGTGCGGGCGGGCATGCCCGGACGTGCCCGCAGGGCGGGCCCGCAGGGCGGGCCCGGACGGCGGGCCAGGGCGGCGGGCCCGGGTGGCGGGCGGACCGCCAAGGGCGTTCCCCGCAAGGGCCGTTGCCCTCGCGGTCCTCCCGCTCACCCGCCCGGCCCGGCATCCTGCCCCCGCGGCCCTCCCGCCGCCCGCGCGGGACGGGTGACGATTCCTGATCAGGCTTTGAGTGGCGAGGAGTACCGTGCGCGCGTACAGAGCACCGGCCGAGCAGGCCCGTGGCCCCGAGAGCGGCCACCGCGCGAAGGCGCCTGCCACGTTCGCCCAACGCGTCCTGGCTCTCCAGCGTTCGGCGGGAAACGCGGTCGTGGCCCGCGCCGTCGAGGAGGAACGGCACGAGCACGGCGCCGGGTGCGGTCACGAGACCGCCGAGCCGCCGGCCGCCGACGCCTCCGTACAGCAGTCGTCCGTGGTCGACGCCGTCCGCTCCCCGGGCCGTCCGCTGGACTCCCGTGTCATGGAGAAGGCGGAGCAGGGCTACGGGATGTCCTTCCGCCATGTGCGGGTCCACAGCGACCCGGTCGCGCAGCGCTCGGCCGCGGCACTCGGCGCCCGCGCCTACACCACGGGCCACGACATCGTCATCGGCCCCCAGGGTGCGGACGACGAGACGATGTTCCACGAGCTCGACCACGTCCGCCAGCAGTCCCTGGGCCCCGTCGCGGGGACGGACAACGGGTCGGGCGTGGCGGTCTCCCACCAGGACGATCCCTTCGAGCGCCATGCCTCCGCGAACGGCCGGAGGATGGCCCAGGGGTCCATGCCGGACCTGACGGGACCCGGATCCGGCGCCTCCACCGGCACGCCCGCCGAGGTGCACGAGGGCGGCGGGATCACGGTGGCCCGCATGGTGTCCGGCCGGGGCCGGAGGATGCACAGGAAGGACCGCGGCCAGCTGTTCGAGATCGCCGTTTCCCACGGTCCGGTCGTCGGCAGGTACGTCGGGTCGTCGTCGGAGGGGAGGGAGATCTTCGACACCACCCAGGAGCGCATCGAGGTGTCCTCCGACCAGATTCTCGGTCCCCGGGCCACGGTGGGCGGCATCCACCCGCCGGGCCGGACCCGCCCACCCGAGGAGAATCTGCGGGACCGGAACCAGATCTCCCTGTCCGAGGCCGACCTGTCCAGGGTACGCGCGCAGGTGCGACGGGACCCGGGGGCGGCGAGCAGGATGGCCGCCACCACGTTCGAGGAACGGCCCGACTACGAGGGGTACGAGGACAACCGCGAGGATCTGCGGCGCTTGGGTGTTCCCGTCCTCAACAACGTCGACCTCAGCCGCCCCGAGGCCGCCGACCGCCTCAGCGGCGTCGGCCCGAACGCCAACCTGCACTTCCAGATGCCGCGCGTGCCGCGGGGAACTCCCGGCTATTCCACCCGGGAGCTCGTCAGGGACACCGGACGGCTGCCCGGTCGCGCCGGCCGTGACGACGTGACGGTGAGCGTCACCACGCCTCATCCATCCCAGTACCCGAGGCCGGGGACGCACAACGGCTTCTACGGCATGGAGAACAGGAAGGGCGTGCCGGAGGGCATGAGGATCACCGGGGAGCACTCGGACGACGACGCCGATCTCGAGGACTACGGCTACGGTCACCGCCAGTCCACCAGGGACGTGGGCGCCGCCGTGGCCGATCGCCGGAAGACCTATCGGATGGAGCCGGACCGGCGCAGCAACAGCCCGGACGAGGACGAGGACCGTTCGTACCGCAGCCGGAGCAAGAGCAGGAGCCGCGCGAGCCAGGCTCCCCAGGCCCCCAGCCGCCGGCGCAGGCCGAGCCGGCCGCCGGTGAGCACGATCGGCCGCCCCCAGGTCGCCGCCCCCGTCAACTACGCGGCGGTGGACGACGAGGAGGAGATCTTCGGCAGCCAGCAGCCCGAGGAGAGCATCGGTCACCGGCACCGCCGGAGCAGGCGCGCCCCCAGCTACGTCATGGAGCCCGCGCCCGAACCCGAGCGGGAGCGCCGGCACAGGAGCCGCAGCCGCCGCCCCGAACCGAGCTTCGCACCCGAGCCCGAGCGGGAGCGCCGGCACAGGAGCCGGAGCCGCCGCCCCGAACCGAGGTTCGAGCCCGAACCCGAGCCGGAACGCAGCCGCAGCCGCAGCCGCAGCCGCCGCAGGTCGACCCGGCCCCCCGCGGGCATGTCCAGCAGCCGTCCCATCGAGATCGGCGACGACTTCTCGTACGGGGCCGGGCCCATCGACGCCGAGCCGCGGCGTGATCGCGGACGCAGCAGCCGGCCCTCGTCCTCGCGGACGCCGTTCATCACGGACAGCGGGCGCAACACCTTCGTCCCCAGCAGCTACGCCGAGCCGGAGTGGGACGAGGACGTCCACGGCGACGCCAACCCCTTCCTGCCCAGGGAACGTGGCCGTCGTCGGTGACGTGCGGCCCGCTCCCCGGGCCCGCGTGGGCGGCCGAAGCCGGTTGCGTCGGCTTCGGCCGCCTCGCGTGTGCGATGGCCGCCTCTCGTGGCCGCGTCAGTTCAGGCGCCGGCGCAGCCACCAGGTGCAGAAGCCGGTGAGCAGCCCGGCCAGGGCCAGGAAGACGCCCGTCTCGATCCACTGGAAGGTCCAGTAGCGGCCGGCCGGGTGGTGGACGACCTCCACATGGAGGTCGGCCTTCGCGAAGCATTCCGCCGGGTCGATGTCACGTTGTGCGCAGCCCTCGGCCCCCCTGACCTCCCGGCCGGAGTGATCGAGCACCGGGCCGCTGCCGGACACCACCCAGGCGCCCGGCCTGGCCACGCCGACCTCCACCTGCGCGGCGTCGCCCTCGCCGGTCAGGGAGATGTTCGTCGCCTCCCAGCCGGCCCCGGACGCGGCGGTGCCGTCCCCGGCCTCGTCCGGACCTCCGCCGCGCAGGGTGAGCGCGCTGAGGGCGATCTCGGTGCGTACCGGCTCCATGAAGTGGGGGCGTACGGCGAAGGGCATGAGGACCTGGACGGCGGCGAAGACCGCGAGGGTGGCCGCCATGGCGGGCACGGTCCTGCGGATCAGGAGTCCGGCACAGACCCCGACGGTGAAGGCGAAGGCCGCGTACGCGAGCGGGACGATGCCCCTGCCGTCGAAGATCACCGGGGTGAACCGGTCGCTGTTGATCTCGTCGAGCGGGGACGCCCACCAGGTCACCATGAGGCTGAGCAAGGCCGTGACGGCGACGGCCGCCAGGCCGACGGCGGTGAGCTTGACGCCGAGCCAGTGGGTGCGGGTGATGCTCTGGTTCCAGATCAGCCGGTGGGTGCCGGTCTCCAGTTCGCGGGCGATCAGGGGCGCGCCCCAGAAGACGCCCATGAGACCCGGTACGGCGATCAGGAGGCCGGTGACGAACGAGGACAGGGTGGCGTAGCGGGTGACGAACGCGTTCCGCGCCGCCCCGCAGTCGCTGCCGCACACGGCGACCGTGCTGTCGTAGGTGTCCCGGAGCTGCAAGCCGGTGATCACCAGGGTGGCGGTCACGGCGACGAGTGCGGCCAGGGCCACCAGGGTCTGGACACGGTACTGGCGCCAGGTGAGCCAGATCATCGCTGTGCCTCCAGGACGGTGCGGCCGGCGGGGCCGGACGTGCCCCCCGCCATGTAGGTGAGGACGAGGTCCTCCAGGCCGAGGGGCTCCAGGACCCAGGCCGGGTCGGGGACCGGGGCGGCTGCCCTGACGACGAAGGTGCTCTGCCGCTCGGTGTGCGTGGCCTGGAGGACGGTCATCCCGTCCGGCAGGCTGCCGGCCTCGCGCCGTGCGGTGGTGAGCCGGAAATGGGTGGAGAGGAGCTCGTCCACGTCCCCGGCTATCTGGACCCGGGAGGCGACCAGCGAGATCAGGTGGTCGCAGACCCGCTCCAGGTCGGAGACGAGGTGCGAGGAGAGGATGACGGTGGTGCCGTGCTCGGCGACGTACTCCATGAGTCCCTGGAGGAACTCGCGCCGGGCCAGGGGATCGAGGGCCGCGACCGGCTCGTCGAGGATGAGCAGTTCGGGTCGCTTGGCGACGGCGAGGGTGAGCGCGACCTGGGCGCGCTGGCCGCCGGAGAGCTTGCCGACGCGCTGCGCGGGGTCCAGGCCGAGGCTCCTGACGCGCTCGTCCGCCAGCGACGCGTCCCAGCCGGGGTTCAGCCGCCGCCCCAGCCTCAGGTGGTCGGCGACGGACAGCCCGGCGTACGTCGGGGTGTCCTGGGCGACGAACCCGACCTTGGCGAGCTGCGCGGGGCCGGAGGCGGGGCGTCCGCCGAGGACCTCGACGGTGCCCGAGGTGGGGGCGATCAGTCCGCAGGCCAGCTGTAACAGGGTGGATTTTCCGGCCCCGTTGGGCCCCACGAGGCCCACGACGCGGCCGGACGGCACGCTGATGGTGCAGTCCGAGAGGGCCTGGCGGCGGCCGTACCGCTTGCTCAGGCCCTTCGCTTCCAGAATGGCTGTCATCGCTCCTCTTCGGTGGGTGTGCGGAAGGTGCTCAGGAACAGGGCCTCGATGCTCTCCTCGTCCAGTCCCGCTCCCCGCGCCCGCTCCAGCCAGCCCTGCAACTCGCGTCGCAACGGCTCGTGTTCGGACAGCGAGGCGTCGCTGAGGGTGCTGGAGACGAAGGTGCCGACGCCGGGCTTCTTGGCGACCAGGCCCTCGTACTCCAGCTCCCGGTAGGCCTTGAGCACGGTGTTGGGATTGATCGCGACCTTGGCGGCGACGTCCTTGACCGTGGGCAGGCGGTCCCCCTCGAAGAGCAGCCCCAGGCGCATGGCCTGACGCACTTGGTGGACCAGTTGCAGGTACGGCGCGACACCGGACCGGGCATCGAGGTGAAACTCGATCACCGTCTCCTCTATTCATCTAGGTTCCTAGCACTATAGGACTCTAGTGATGCCCGGGCTGTCAACACACCTCGTCGAAGAGGCAGTTCATCGCGGGGTGCCATGGGAGGGCCCCGGTCAGGGAAGGCGGGCAGGCATGAACATCACGGTTTTCACGCGCGGACGGCGATGGGCCGCACTGCTGGCGGCCGGGCCCCTCGTCGCGGCGTGCGGCGGGCACGCCGCTCCCGGCGCACCGGCGGACGGGTCCCCGCCGGTACTGCGTCCGGGTGCGCACCTGGTGATCACGACCGGCAACGGCGTGCGGCTGCGGCCGGCCGACGGCGACCGGGCGGTCACGGAGGCCCGGATGGGCAGCGGCTGGTCCCACCGCGACGGCTTCTGGGCCCTCGACCTGTCCTGCCCGCGCCACGAGGGTCACGAGGACGGCCGGTGCCCCCGCATGCCCGCGGTCGGCGTTCCGGCCGGAGTCTCCGTCACGGTCACCGCCAGGAACGCGGGCATCGACGCGACGGGTATCGCGGCGGGGCTGGACCTGACCACGGTCAACGGGGACGTGACGGTCACCCGGTCCGGCAAGGACGACGCCACCGTCCGCCTGGTGACCCGCAACGGCTCGGTGCGCACCGGCACCCTGCGTGCGGCGGGCGTGCACGCGGAGACCGAGAACGGGGACGTGGCGCTCGGCAACGCCTCCTCGCCGGCCCGGGTCACCGCGGCCACGGTCAACGGCTCGGTGCGGGTGTCGCTGCCCCACGCCGCGCCCGCCTACGACGTCGCCGCCACCACGCGGAACGGCCGGACGTCGGTCGCCGTCCCCGCCGCCACGCGGGAGAACGGCCACGAGATGCGCCTGTCCACCGTCAATGGCGACGTCACCGCCGTGCGTGACTGAGACCCCTCAGGGGTGCTCCCCCGGCCCGTCGGCGTACGGGGCGAGGCGGGTGGGCGAAAGGGCGGTGTCCTCCTCGCCCGGCTCCAGCAGGGTGGCGGCAGCGCCCACGATGAGCGGGTCAGGCTTGCCGACCGCCTCGGCGCTCTTGGCCGTGTAGTCGACCCGGGCGAGCAGGCTGCGCATGGCTTCCAGACGGGCCCGGCGTTTGTCGTTGCTCTTCACGACGGTCCACGGCGCGTGCTCGGTGTCGGTGGCGCGGAACATGTCGATCTTCGCCGTCGTGTAGTCGTCCCACCGGTCGAGGGAGTCGATGTCGGTCGGCGAGAGCTTCCACTGGCGTACGGGGTCGACCTGGCGGATGGCGAAACGTGTGCGCTGCTCGGCCCGGGAGA
Source organism: Streptomyces sp. NPDC002125 (assembly GCF_053593715.1). Lineage (NCBI taxonomy): Bacteria > Bacillati > Actinomycetota > Actinomycetes > Kitasatosporales > Streptomycetaceae > Streptomyces > Streptomyces sp. NPDC002125. Next base: position 242,108 of record NZ_JBSFDD010000001.1, read on the forward strand.
CGGAGAACCAGAACTTCACGACGACGATGCCGTCGTCGACGAGCATCCGCTCGAAGGCGGGGCACTGCTGGAGGAAGAGCTCGTACTCGGGCTGGGTGCAGAAGCCCATGACCCGTTCGACGCCGGCCCGGTTGTACCAGGAGCGGTCGAAGAAGACGAGCTCGCCCGGCGCGGGGAGGTGGGCCACGTAACGCTGGAAGTACCACTGGCCCCGCTCGCGGTCCGTGGGCTTGTCGAGCGCCACGATCCGCGCGCCACGGGGGTTGAGCCGCTCGGTGAAGCGCTGGATGGTGCCGCCCTTGCCCGCGGCGTCACGCCCCTCGCACACCACGACGACCCGCGCCCCGGTGTCCTTGGTCCACCGCTGCAGTTTGAGCATCTCGATCTGCAGGATGCGCTTGATCCGCTCATACTCCTTGCGGCGGATCTTGCGGTCGTACGGGTAGTTCTCCCGCCAGGTCTTGATCGGCCTGCCCGCCTCGTCGAGCAGGATCGGCTGCTCCGGCCTGCTGGTGTCGACGGTCAGGCCGTCCAGCAGCTGCTTCTCCAGCTCGTCGCGCTTCATCAGGCCCAGCGTGGCACCCGTTCGGGTTCCGCGCCACCAGGTGGCGCGGCACCGACGCACAGTTTCCGGCCCTGCTCCCTGCCCCGGCACGGGGAACACCCGCGCGTTTAAGTAAGGTGCACCTAACAGTGCCAGGTCAGCGCTCCTCTGGTGTGCCCCCTTGAGGTCGGAGAACCCCTTGTCGAATGCCCCGTCCATGGCCCCCGGCACCGCCCCCTCCCCCGTCGGCGACCCTCTGGCCGGAGCCGTGCCCCTGGAGTCGGCCGAGCAGCTGCGCGAGATCCTGGGCGAACCGTGGCCGATCGTCATCGAGAAGGTCCACGACGAGCTCACCGAGGCGGACCTGGACCTCCTGGCCCGGGCACCGTTCTGCGCCGTGTCGACCTCAGACGCCGAGGGCAACTGCGACACCTCCCCGCGCGGGGGCGAGCCGGGCTTCACCCGGGTCCTGGACCCACGCACCCTCGTGCTGCCCGACCTGCCGGGCAACCGGCGCGGGGACAGCTTCCACAACATCCTGTCCAACCCGCACGTGGGTCTGCTCTACCTGATACCCGGTGTCATGACGGTCCTGCGGATCAACGGGCGGGCGCGCATCCTCACGGACGCCCCGTTCTTCGACGAGATGGCCGTCAAGGGCCGGCGCCCCGACCTGGCGCTGGTCGTGGACATCGACGAGATATACCTGCACTGCCCGGCCTCGCTGAAGCGCTCCGGAGTGTGGGCCCCCGACACCTGGGAGGAGCAGCCGGCGAAGAAGGCGGCGCGGCCGGCGTCCGCGCGGTGAGCTGATCCGCCGGGGCGAGCCGATGGGCGCGGGCCGGTCACCGGCGCGGGCGCCCGGGCGGCGTCCGGCGCCGGTCCATCAGATTCCGGCGCCGGTCCGTCAGAATCCGCCGCCGCCGTCGAAGCCGCCGCCTCCGAAACCGCCGCCGTCCCCGAAGCCGCCCCCGTCGCCGAAGCCGCCGAAGCCGGACGAGTCGAAGTCGGAGCCGGAGACGTCACCGCCGCTCCATTCACCGCCCCCGCCGAAGTCACCGCCGCCGTACTCCGCCGCGTACGCCGGGGTGGAGAGCATCGAGCCGAGCATGGTGCCGACCAGCAGGCCGGGGAGCAGGCCGCCGCCGAAGTAGCCGCCTGCCCAGGGGCCATAGGCAGGGCCCGCCTCCCAGTAGGGGCGGCGGCGGCCGTCGCCGACGTCGACCGTACGGCTCATCGGGTCCTCGCCCTCGCGCAGCCGGACCTCGTCCGCGCCGCAGACCGGGACCTCGCGGGCCGCGCCGCCGGACGGCGTCCACAGGACGTCCGCCACCGAGGGGCCGTGGCGCGGGTCGAAGAAGCAGGGCGGGCGGCGTGCCGGGAGCGCGCGGCCGGTGCGCCTGGCCTCCAGGACGGCGAGCGAGAAGCGGCCGTCCTCCAGGGCCTGGGTCACCCCTCGTACGTCGGAGGGGTGCTGGGCGTTGCCCATGCGGGACTTGGCGTCGTCATAGGAGTCGAGCGCCCGCTCGTAGTCGACGCGCATCGCGTCGTCGGCGCCCTTCTCCCCCGGGTGGAAGTCCAGCCGGTCCAGGGTTTCGCCGTACGCGGTGATGTCCTCGTCCACGACGACCCTGAGCTTCTCCAGGGCGGCCCGCTCTTCTTCCTCCTTCCGCTTCCTGTTGCGGCGGACGACGGCGAAGGCGGCGCCACCTCCGATCAGGACCACGCCGCCGAGGACGATCAGGCCGCCCACCGGGACGCCGTTCGCCGCGCCGTCACCGGCGTTGTCACCGCCGGACCAGGAGGCCGGGGCGCTGCCCTTGGCCTCCTTGACGGCCCGGTCGACGAAGGCGTTGAGCTGGGTCGCGGCGTTCGTGCCGGTGCCGGGTGCCTTCACGGCGGTGGTGAGGTTGTCGACCGCCCGGACCGGCATCACCTGCGGGTCGGCGCCCGCGTCGAAGCCGTCGCCGAGGCGGACCGCGTAGACACCGGTGATCCCGGTGTCGGTCCGCAGGTTCTGGAGGAGGTTGTCTGCCGGGTACTCGGACGTCGCCGGCAGGACGGCCACGAAGACCGGCTTGTCGGCGTCGGTGATCTTCTTCTCCAGGGCGGCCTCCTGGGCCGCCGAGAGCTGGCCGGACGCGGCCGGGTCGACGAAGACGGGGCCCTGGCGCAGGGCGCGGGCGGCGTCGTCGATCGTGGCGGGGGCGGCATGGGCGGTGGAGGACATGGCCAGCAGTGCCGCCGAGAGCATCAGCAGCAGGCAGGCCCACAAGGGAGCGAACAGCCTGTTCCGCATACTCCGAAAGTAACCCGGACGGGTGACAAATGCGCCACCCGCCCGGGTCCCTTTCCTGCTGTTATGCGGCTACACCGCGCGGTACGCCGCGCGCAGCTTCGCCACCGCTCCGGTGAGATCGCCGGTGAGCAGCAGGTGGTCGGCCTCGGCGAACGGCTTGGAGACCGCCTGGGTCAGCTTGCCCCCGGCCCGCTGCTGGACCAGGAGCCTCGCCCGGTCCACGATCTCCTTGCCGGCCGCGGTCTTCCCGAGACCCGCCCGCTCGGCGAGCTGGGCGGCGACAGCGAGGCCGGTGAGCGTGGCCTCACCGCCCGTGGGGACCTTCTTCAGGGTGGTGAGGCCCCAGCCGTACGGGTACTGCGGGTCGTACACCGTGTCACCGACGTTGACCGGCAGCTGCGCCTCGGACTTCGGCCAGGTCACCGGGAGCTGTCCGGTGAAGGCCCGCTTGCCGTAGAGGACGTCGGCGACGCCGTCGCCCTCGGTGCCGGGCAGCCAGGAGGCGACCAGCGCGTCGATGTCACCGAGCCGGTCCCCGATGAGCTGGGGGCGGCCGGAGACGACGAGGACGGCGCACTTCATGGCGGCGCAGACCGTGTCGATCGCCTTCTTGTCGGCGTCGGTGAGCTCCAGGTCGTGGCCGTTGCCGACATCCCCGATGCCTTCGGCGTACGGCTTCTCGCCGACGACCACCACACCGGCGTCGTAGCCGTCGGTCGGGGCGGAGGCGTCCTGGGAGAAGGTGGCCGACGAGGTGTTCTTCTCGATGCCCTCCAGGATCGTCGTGCCCGTGGTGGTGGCACCGGAGGCTCCCTGCCAGCTGACGGTCCAGCCGCCGGCCTGGTTGCCGAGGTCGTCGGCGTTGGAGCCGGCGACGTAGACCTTCTGCGAGGCCTTGAGCGGGAGCACCGGGCCGTCGTTCTTCAGGAGCACCTGGGACTTGGCGGCCGCCTCACGGGCGACCGCGCGGTGCCCGGCCGATCCGACCTCGTCGAGGTTGGACGTGTCGGCGTACGGCTTCTCGAAGAGGCCGAGGCGGAACTTCTGGGTGAGGATGCGCGACACGGCGTCGTCGATCCGGGCCTGGCTGATCCGGCCCGCGGTGACCTCGCTCTGGAGCGTCCTGCTGAAGTCCTGGTACGCGGTCGGGACCATGATCATGTCCAGGCCGGCGTTGACCGAGGTGCGGACGTCGCTCGCGTAGTCGCCGGGGATCTGGTCGATGGCCTGCCAGTCGCTGATGACGAAGCCCTCGAAGCCCATCCGGTCCTTGAGCACACCGTTGATCATCTCGGCGTTGGCGTGCATCTTCACCGGGCCGGCGTCGTCGCCGAGGACGTCCAGCGAGGAGTACGACGGCATGACCGTGCCGACGCCCCGCTTCACGGACTCGGCGAAGGGCGAGAGGTGGACGGCTTCGAGCTCCTCGCGGGTGACCTTGGTGACGCCCTGGTCGATGGTGTACGAGCCGGTGGTGGACGAGCCGAACTCCGTGCCGCCGTCGCCGACGAAGTGCTTGGCGCTGGCCAGCACCTTGTCGTTGCGGTCGAGGTCCTTGCCCGAGGGGTGGCCCTGCATGCCGTTGATGACCGTCTCCATGGCCTCGACCAGGGCGGGGTCCTCGCCGTACGCCTCGTAGGAACGGCCCCAGCGCTCGTCACGGGTGACGCAGACGCAGGGGGCGAAGTCCCACGGGATGCCGGTGGCGCGGACCTCGCTCGCGGTGACGGCGCCGGTCTTCTCGGCGAGCTTCGGGTCGCGGCCCGCGCCGATGCCGATGTTGTGCGGCATGATCGTCGAGCCGATCACGTTGTTGTGGCCGTGCACCGCGTCCACGCCGTAGATCAGCGGGATCTGGAAGCGGGTGGCCTGCGCCCGCAGCTGGTAGGCGTCCACCATCTTCGCCCAGGCCTCGGGCGTGTTCGGGGTGGGCACCGAGCCGCCGCCGGAGAGCAGCGAACCGAGGTCGTACGCGGCGATGTCGCCCTGCGACTTCAGCGCGTTGCGCTCGGCCTGGGTCATCTGCCCGGCCTTCTCCGCGGGGGACATCCGCGCCAGCAGGTCGGCGACCCGCTGCTTCACCGGCAGCTTCGCGTTCTGGTACGGCAGCCCGTGGGCGTCGATGACGACCTGCGGGTTCTCCTTGGGCGCCCGGGCCCCGGTGACGGTGAGCTCCAGCGGGATCGTCTCCGCGGACTCGGCGCCCCTGTCCTTGGCGGTGGCCACGGAGACGGTGTGCGTGGTGCCGGACGCGGTGCCGGCGGGGAAGGTGTGGGTGCCGGTGACCGGGGTGTAGTCCTTGCCGGACTCGGCGCTGCCGCCCTTGGTCGTGTACGCGACGGTGACGGGCTCCTCGATGGGAGCGGAGCCGGTGGTGGCGACGGAGATCCGGATGTCCGCCGTCCCGCCCTCCTTCACCGTGTGCACGGCGGAGTCGACGACGACGCTCGACTTCAGCGCCGGTTCGGCCTTGCCGTACAGCTCGACGGCGTCCATGGCGAAGGAGCCGGGGGCGCCGGTCGGGAGGGTGACGGCGTAGCCCCACATCTCGTTCAGGCCGAGGACCTGGTCGATGCCGCCGACGGGCTGGTAGTCCGCGCGGTAGACGAAGTCCGCGAAGGGTATCTCGACCTGGTGCCAGCCCTCCCAGTCGTCGGTGAAGGAGGTGGTCCACAGCTCGGAGGCGCCGCCGTTCGCGCCGCCGTCCTTGATCTCGAAGTTGATCCGCTTGCCCGAACCGGGCGGCAGGGGCGCGGTGTTCTGGCCGTACCACCAGAAGCGGATGCCCTTGTGGGCGGTCCAGTCCTTCGGGGGCTGGTCGACGGCGAACTCATGGCTGAGTCCGCCCCAGGCGCTGATGTCGTAGGTGCCCTGGAGGACCTTGGAGCCCTCGGGGGCGTCGGCGCGCTCCTTGAACTCCAGCGCCGGGTGGTCGTCCGCGTCGCCGCCCCAGGTGAACAGGGAGTCGGCGGGCGGGTTGCCGAGGGGCACCTCGCCCTCGAAGCGGTCGACGAGGACGGGGGCCGGGTCCTCGGCACCGGCCGCCGCGCTGGGGACGGCCCCGGCGAGGAGTGAGGCGAGGACGGTGGCGGCGGCGAGCGCGGCGGTCGCCGGTCTCGCGCGATGGCGTGCGCGGGCGTGCGGTGTACGGGGCATGTGCGGCTCTTCTCTGCTCCGGTGGCGGTTCTGCGCGGGCGAGGTCAGTCGTTGCGGGCGTTCCGGGTGAGGTTCAGTCGGTGCGGGCGTTCCGGGTGAGGCTGATCGTGTCGCGGTACCACTTGGCGCTGTCCTTGAGCGTCCGCGCCTGCGTGTCGTAGTCGACGCGGACGATGCCGAACCGCTTGTCGTAGCCGTACGCCCACTCGAAGTTGTCCATCAGCGACCAGGCGAAGTAGCCCCGGACATCGGCACCCTGGGCGCGCGCCTCGGCCAGGGCGGCGATGTGGTCGGCGAGGTAGGCGGTGCGGTCGGCGTCGGGCACGGTGCCGTCGGCGGCGACGGTGTCGTCGAAGGCGGCGCCGTTCTCGGTGATGACGACCGGCAGCGCGTAGTCGCGCTGGAGCCGCAGCAGGAGATCGGTGAGCTCCGTGGGGGTGATCTCCCAGTCCATGGCGGTGCGGGGCAGGTCGCGCTCCACCCCCCGGACGACGGGGAGCCCGTCGGCGTCGGTGGGCGATCCGTCCTCGGTGACTCCGGAGAACATGGCACCCCGGTAGAAGTTGACGCCGAGGACGTCGAGGGGTGTGGCGATGGCCTCCAGGTCGCCGTCCTTGACAGGCAGTTCGATGCCCTGGGCGGCGAGGTCGTCCACGACGTCCTGCGGGTAGCGGCCGTGGACGACCGGGTCGAGGTACAGGCGGGTGCCCATGCCGTCGGCGCGGCGGCAGGCCTCCCGGTCGGCCGGGCTGTCGGTCTCCGGGGTCGCGGTGCCGAGGTTGAGGGTGATGCCGAGTTCGAGCGGGTTGCCGCCCGCCGCCTCGCGCATCCGCCGGGCGGCGAGGCCGTGGCCCAGGAGCAGGTGGTGGACGGCGCGCATGGCATCGCCCATGTCGGTGCGGCCGGGGGCGTGCGCCCCGTAGGCGTATCCGAGCATCGCCGAGCACCACGGCTCGTTGAGGGTCGTCCAGTGCTCGACCCGGTCGCCGAGGGCCTCGTAGGCGAGCATGGAGTACTCGGCGAAGCGGAGGGCGGTGTCGCGGGCCGGCCAGCCGCCCGCGTCCTCCAGCTCCTGCGGCAGGTCCCAGTGGTAGAGCGTGATCCAGGGCGTGACGCCCCTGCCCTGGAGTTCGTCGACCAGCCGCTTGTAGAAGTCGAGGCCCTTGGCGTTGGCCGGGCCCCGGCCGCCGGGCTGGATGCGCGGCCAGGCGAGGGAGAAGCGGTAGGTGTCGACGCCGAGGCCCGCGATCAGCTCCACGTCCTCGGGCATCCGGTGGTAGTGGTCGCAGGCCACGTCGCCGTGCTCCGCGTGGTGCACGGCGCCCGGCACGCGGCAGAAGGTGTCCCAGATGGAGGGGGTGCGGCCGTCCTCCGCCACGGCGCCCTCGATCTGGTACGAGGAGGTGGCCACGCCCCAGCGGAAGTCGGCAGGGAGTCCCTGGACGGCGGCGGGCTGCAGGCTGCTGCGGGGCGTGACGAGATTCATGGGTCTCCGTAACTCCGGGTGCTGTGGGGTGGTGAGCGGTGGTGCGGTCAGTGGTGCAGCCAGCAGGCGACCTCGCGGTCCTGGCCGGCGTCCGGTGCGGCGAGGACCGGCACCCGTGCGGAACAGGCGTCGAAGGCCTTGCCGCAGCGGGGGTGGAAGGCGCAGCCGGCGGGCATCGCGGACAGGTGCGGGGGTGAGCCGGGGATGCCGGTGAGCTCGCGCCGGGGGCCGTGCAGCGCGGGGAAGGAGTGCAGCAGGCCCTCGCTGTAGGGGTGGCGCGGGTCGCGGTAGATCTCGGCGGCGCCCGCCTGCTCCACGATCCGTCCGCCGTACATGATCGCGATGCGGTCGGAGAACTCGATGAGCAGCGAGATGTCGTGGGTGATGAACACGACGGAGAAGGAGAGGCGTTCGCGCAGCTCCACCAGCTTGCGCAGGATCTGCCGCTGCATCACGACGTCGAGCGCGGTGGTGGGCTCGTCCATGATGACGATCTCGGGCTCCAGGGCGAGCGCCATCGCGATCATCACGCGCTGGCGCATGCCGCCGGAGAGCTGGTGCGGATAGGCGGCGAGCCGGTCCGCGGAGATGCCGACGAGGCCGAGCAGTTCCTCGGCGCGCGCGGTCCGCTCGGCGGCCCGCATGCCGGGGCGGTGCGCGGCGAGCACGTCGGTGAGCTGGCTGTGGACCGTGTGCACCGGGTTCAGCGAGTTCATCGCCCCCTGGAACACGATCGACAGCTCCTGCCAGCGGAAGGCACGCAGCTCGTCGGGGCTCAGGGCGAGGATGTCGACGGCCTCCCCGCCCGGCCGGTGGTAGTGGACATCCCCGCCCGTGATCACCCCGGGCGGGGAGAGCAGCCGGGTGACGGCGTACGCCAGCGTGGACTTGCCCGAACCCGACTCCCCCGCCAGGCCGAGGACTTCACCCCGGTGGAGGGTGAGGTCGATGTCCCGCAGCGCGCGGACACCGGTCTCGCCGGTGCCGTAGTCGACGTTCAGGCCGCTGATGGTGAGGATCGGCTCGGCGGTCATGCGCTGTGCTCCTTGCTGGACGTGCCGGGCGATTCGGGGGCGCCGGACGACGCCGGTTCCGTGGGGGCACCGGACGACGCCGGTTCCGTGGGAGCACCGGACGACGCCTGCTCCGTGGGGGCGCCCTCGCGGACCACGGGGGTGAACGCGGGCGGCTCGGAGGCGCCGGGCGACCCGGGCTCGGCGGTGCGGACCACGGGGGTGAAGCCGACCCGCATCCGGACCTTCCGGGAGGAGCCCGTCGCGGTGCGCAGACGCGGGTTGACGAACTCGTCGATACCGAAGTTGATGAGGGAGAGCGCCGTGCCCAGCAGGGCGATGCACAGACCGGCCGGGACGAACCACCACCAGGCGCCCTGGGCCAGGGCCTGGTTGGACTGCGCCCAGAAGAGGACGGTCCCCCAGTTCCAGTGGGAGATGTCGGCCACGCCGATGAAGGCGAGGGTGATCTCCGAGAGGACGGCGAAGATGACGGTGCCGACGAAGCCGGAGGCGATGACGGCGGTGAGGTTCGGCATGACCTCGAACAGGATGATCCGCCAGGTGGACTCGCCGGTGGCGCGGGCGGCCTCCACGTAGTCGCGGCGCCGGAGCGACAGGGTCTGGGCGCGCAGCACGCGGGCGCCCCAGGCCCATGAGGTGAGGGCGATGACGGCGGCTATCAGCAGGTCCCCGGTGTCCTCGACGAAGCTCGCGATGATGATGATCAGCGGCAGCCCGGGGATGACGAGGAAGATGTTGGAGACCATCGAGAGGACCTCGTCGGCGGCGCCGCCGAGGAACCCCGCGCTGACCCCGATGAGCACGGACAGCACGGTCGCCAGGATGCCGGCGAGGAATCCGACGAGCAGCACGCCCCGGGTGCCGACCAGGATCTGGGAGAGGACGTCCTGTCCCGTCTGGGTCGTCCCGAACCAGTGCTCGGAGGACGGCGGTTGCAGCAGCTGGTCGCTCATCGCGTCCGGGTCGTACGGGGCGAGCCAGGGGCCCGCCACGGCGAGGAGCACGAAGAAGGCGAGGATCAGCAGTCCGGTGCGGGTCTTCCCTCCGCGCAGGAAGCGGAACCTGACCCGCGAGGCGGCGGGCGCGGCGTCGCTGACGACGACGTCGGTGGTGGTGGTGACGGACATCGGCTCATGCCTCCTTGCGGGTACGGGGGTCGAGGAGGGCGTAGGCCATGTCGGCCAGCAGGTTCGCGGCGAGCACGGAGAGCGTGATGATCAGGAAGACGCCCTGCATGAGCGGGTAGTCCTTGGCTCCGACGGCCTGGAAGAGCTGGTAGCCGATGCCCGGGTAGGAGAAGACCATCTCGACCAGCAGGGTGCCGCCGACGATGAAGCCCAGCGAGAGGGCGAAGCCCGAGATGTTGGGCAGGACGGCGTTGCGCGCGGCGTAGGAGAACATCACGCGCCGCTCGGAGAGCCCCTTGGCCTGCGCCACCATGACGTAGTCCTCGGAGGAGACCGTCACCATCATGTTGCGCATGCCGAGGATCCAGCCGGCGATGGCGCTCAGGACGATCGTCACCCCGGGGAGCACCCCGTGGTAGAGCGCGCTGGAGATGAACGGCCAGTCGAAGGCCGGGACCAGGGAGTTGTCGTATCCTCCGGCCGCCGGGAAGATCTGCCACTTCACCGCGAACACCGCGATCGCGATGAGGCCCAGCCAGAAGTAGGGGATGGCCGAGATGAAGGTGGTCACAGGCAGCAGACCGTCCAGCCAGGAGCCTCGCCGCCAGCCGCTGTAGACGCCGATGCCGGTGCCGAGCAGGAAGCTGATCAGGGTGGTGATCCCGACCAGGGCGAGCGTCCAGGGCAGCGACTGGGAGATCACCTCGCCGACCGGGGTCGGGAAGAAGGTGAAGGAGAGCCCGAGGTCGCCGTCGAGCAGATGGGACCAGTAGTCGGTGTACTGCGCCCAGACGGACTGCTTCTCGTCGAGTCCGAACAGCGCCTTCAGCGAGGCGATGGCGGTGGTGTCGAGCTGCCCCTGGTAGCGGCTCATCAGGGCGTCGACGGGGTCGCCCGGCATCATGCGCGGGATCAGGAAGTTGATGGTGATGGCGGCCCACGCGGTGACCGCGTAGAAGGCGAACCGCTGGAGGATGTACTTCACTTCGCTGCTCCCTCGGCGGTGGTGCCGTCGTACAGCCAGCAGGCGGCCCACTGGCCATCGGCCAGGTCGAAGCGCGGCGGCAACTCGGTGCGGCAGCGCTCCATGGCCTTGGGGCAGCGGGGATGGAAGCGGCAGCCGGCCGGCGGGGTGATCAGTGAGGGCGGCTCGCCGCTCCCGGTCTCCTCCTGCGCCTCGGTGTCCGCCACCCGGTCGGGGTCGGGCGCGGAGGCGATGAGCAGCTGGGTGTAGGGGTGTGCGGGGTGCTGGGTGACGGTCTCGCTGTCGCCGCCCTCGACGATCCGGCCGGCGTACATCACGAGGGTCGTGTCCGCGAAGTAGCGTGCGGACGCGATGTCGTGGGTGATGTAGAGGATCGCCAGGTGCAGGCGCTCCTTGAGGTCGCGGAGCAGGTTGAGGACGCCGAGCCGGATCGACACGTCCAGCATCGACACCGGCTCGTCGGCGAGCAGCACCTGGGGGTCGGCGCCGAGCGCGCGCGCGATCGCGACGCGCTGGCGCTGCCCTCCCGACAGCTCGTGCGGGAACTTGTCCAGATACTGATGAGGAGGAGTCAGCTGGACGCGTTCGAGCAGAGCGGTCAGGTTCTTCTCCAGGTCCGCCTCGCCGTCCCCCGCCCTGCCGTGGATCTTCAGGGCGCGGGTGAGGTGGTAGCGCACGGTGTGCACCGGGTTGAGCGAGGCGAAGGGGTCCTGGAAGATCAGCTGGACCTGCTTGACGTATCTGCGGAAGGACCGGCCACGCCCGGCCTTCACCGCCGTGCCGCCCAGCTCGATCTCCCCCGCGGTGAGCGGGTACAGCTGGGCGAGCAGCCGCGCGACGGTGGATTTGCCCGAGCCGGACTCCCCCACCAGAGCCGTGACGGTGCCGCGCCGGAGCTTCAGCGAGACGTCGTCGACGGCGTGGACGGTACGGCGGCTGCGGGCGAGGAGGTCCTTGCCGGTGCGCCGTACGGGGAAGTGCTTGGTGACTCCGCGTGCTTCGAGCACCACATCCGTCGTGGTGCGCACGTCTTCGGACTGTTCGGTGGTCATGGCCGGTTCTTCCCGTTACTTACTTGGCGGGCTTCAGGTTCAGCACGACTTCCAGCGCGTCCTGCTGGGTGTGCTGCGGGGCTGCGTAGGGGTCCTCCTCGGTCGGCCAGCCCACCCAGTTCTTCGTGGAGTACTCGGCACCGATGGGGGCCGCGGCCGTCGGAATCACCGGCGCCTGCTCGACCATGATCTTCTGGAGGGCGTTGATGGCCTCGGTGCGCGTCGCGTCGTCCGTGGCGTTGGCGTACTCCTTCAGCGCGGCGGTCGCCTCGGGGCTCTTGAAGCGGCCGAAGTTGCCGAGCTGGGAGGCCTTGCCGATGGGCTGGAGGATCGCCCCGTCCATGATGTTCTGGTACATGTCGTACGGGGTGGCGCCGCTGTTGGTCCAGTGCAGGGTGGCGTCGAAGTTGCCGACGGCGACATCGTTGGTCCAGGCCTCGGCGGTCTGGGTCTTGACCTTGGCCTCGATGCCGAGCTGCTTGATGCTGTCCTTGATGATCGAGAGCCCGGTGATGTAGTCGTTCCAGCCGGCCGGGTCGGTGAAGGTCAGCTTCACGGGCTTGCCGCTCGGGTCCTTCAGGACGCCTCCGCTGAGCTTGAAGCCGGCCTCGTCCAGGATCTTCTTGGCCCCCGCGACATCGGGCTTCGTGGTGGCGCTCTTGTACTCCGGTGCGAGGAACGGCTCACCGGCGGGCAGCGGGATGCCGGTCGGGTTGGTGATCTCCGGATAGAGCGTCGCCTGCGCCTGCACGTGGATCGCGTTGCGGTCGACGACCATGGCCATCGCCTTGCGCAGCGCCGGGTTGTCGAACGGCTTGCGGGCGGTGTTGAACCACAGGCCGTGGATGCCGAGTCCCGAGGGGAACCAGAGCTTGTGGTTCTTCGGGTCCTTGGCGACGTACAGCTGCTTGTAGTTCGGCATGAAGACGAACGACCACTCCAGCTTGCCGTTGGCCAGGGCCGTGGTCGCGGCGCTGTTGTCGTTGTACGTGCTGTAGCGCAGCTCCTTGACCTTGGTCTTGCCCTTCCAGTAGGTGGGCGTGGCGGTCAGGGTGGTGGTCTGCGGGGTGAAGGTCTTCAGCTTGTACGGGCCGGAGCCGACCGGGGTGCGGTTGGGCCAGGTCTCGGGGTTCTCGACCTTCTCCCAGATGTGCTTGGGCACGACATAGGTCGAGATGATCTTGTTCTGGTTGACGAACTGCGATTCCTTGAAAGTCAGGACGACCTTCTCGCCCTCGACGGCGATGCCGTCGTACGGGATGCCGTTGCCGTTGAGCGCCGGGTGCTTCTTCAGCAGCTCGAAGGTGAACGCGACGTCGGCGGCGGTGAGCGGCTTGCCGTCGGCCCACTTGGCCCTCTTGTCGAGGGTGAAGGTGAGCTTGGTGAAGTTGGACTCCCAGCCCCACGCGGTCGCGAGCCAGGGGTCCGCCTTGTCGGTGGGGCGGATCATGTTGGTCATCGCCAGCGGCTCGTAGATCATGTAGCGGTAGCCGAGCGTGGCGCTCGCGGAGGTGGCGAGGAACGGGTTGCTGTTGTTCGTCTGCGGTCCGTCCGGCTTTCCGATGGTCAGCACGCCGGAGGCACCGGCTCCGCCTCCCTTGTTGGCGCCCGAGTTGGCGGACGAGCAGCCCGCGGCGAGCGCGACCACGGCAGTGGCGACTGAGAGCGCTCTCAGAGTGTGACGACGGCGTACGGACATGGCGACTCCAGGAGGACTGCGGGTCTGGGAGATCCCGTGGTGTGGACAGCGCTCGACGCGCCGGGCGGGTGGTGCGGGTGCCGGTGGCGGCGGTTTCGGGGATGCGGGCGGGTGACCGGCGGGGAGGCCGGGTCCGTTACGGCGCCGAGTGGCGCACGACCAGTTCGGTGGGCAGCACGACCGGTCCGTCCGGTACGGCGGTGCCGCCGAGGTGGGAGAGCAGCAGGCGGGCCGCCGCCTCGCCCATCTGCCGGGTGGGCTGATGCACGGTGGTCAGCGGGGGTTCGGTGTGTTCGGCCATCGGGATGTCGTCGAAGCCGACCACCGCGATGTCGTCGGGTACGCGGCGGCCGGCGGCTCGCAGGGCCCGCAGGACGCCGGCCGCGCTGATGTCGTTGTGCGCGAAGACGGAGTCGAACTCGGTGCCCGACGCGAGGAGTTCCTCGACGGCGAGACGGCCCCGGCGTTCGGTGAAGTCCCCGTCCACCACCAGATCGGTGGGCAGGACGGAGAGGAATCCCGCGAGCCGGTCGCGTACGCAGCCGAAGTGCTTCGGCCCCGCGACGACCAGGGGTCTCGTGCGTCCCGAGTCCCGCAGATGGCGGGCGGCGGACGCGCCCCCCTCGTGATTGGTGGTCACGACGGAGGGGAATTCCGGGTGGTGGCCCCGGTCGTCGATCAGCACGATCGGCAGCCCGGACCTGTGCAGCGCGGTGAGCTGGTCGAGCGTGTTCTCGGGTTCCACGACGACGAGGCCGTCGAAGGCGCGCGCCGACACCTGGGTGGTGAAGCGTTCGACGGACTCGGCACCCCGGTTGCAGGTGAAGAGCAGCAGCCCGTAGTCGGCGGCCTCGACGGTGTCGACGACCCCCTGGAGCACTTCACCCATCCACGGCCAGGTGAGCGAGGGCACCAGCATCCCGACCGTACGGCTGCTGCCACGGGCCAGTCCGACGGCGCCCGAACTCGGTACGTAACCGAGGTCCGCGATCACTTCACGAACGCGGGCGGCCGTGGAACCGTCCACGTCGCCCTTGAGGTTGAGGACCCGCGACACCGTCGTCTTGCTGACGCCGGCCTCACGGGCGACATCGGCGATGGTGACGCGCATCGGAGCCTCCAGGGGCAAGGCAGGACAGGGGGTACGGAACGGGCTTCGGTACCGGTTCCGCAACCGGTACCGGAACCGGTACCGGCGTTGCGGCTGGAGTTAACCCCGCTGGAACAGAGGCGTCAACACTTCACACCGAGATTGGTCCGTACCCATGATCGAAGCAGCTCCGGAAGCGCTTCCGTTCACCTCTTGAACGCATACCTCTCTCAAGCCCGGGTCGGGCCGCCGGCCGGCGGAGCGCGGGTCCGGGCACGGCTGTACACCTGCAACCGTCCACCGCTCCCGATCTTCAAGACGTGCGACGGGGAAGGGCCGGGCCTAGACTGATGTCATCGAGGATCGACCCAACAGTGCGGCTCGCACCAGGTGTTGAGCACGCAACGACTCGGCGCCCCGGGGCACCTCCGATCCGTGCGCGACTGCGAAGGGCGCACCGCACCGCGGACGACCCGGGGCAGCGGACCACGGAGGCGGCCATGCCGCACACCAACCCTCATCTCGGGGTGGAGAACGACTTCGGCCCGTCGCACGAGGCCCGTGGCTGGCAGGCGGGTTACGACGCGGGGATCGGCTCCCCGGACGGGGTGCCCGCCACTCCGTCCGTCCGCGTCGCCGGCTTCATGAAGGCGTGGGCCGAGGGCGCGGCCGCGGGCAACGCCGACGGGAAGGCGGAGGGCTGGCGGCTGCGGCCCGTACGCGAGGAGGGGCCGGGCGGCCTGACCCGTCCGCCGGGCGCCGAGCCCCTGAGCAGTGGAGAGACCGGCGGCCCCGCCACGGCGTTCCCTCACGCGTGGAGGAGTGTGGGGGCGCTGCCGCTGATCGTGATGCTGGCGCACGCCGCCCCGGAGGCTGGGGGCTCGTGGACCGCCCAGCTGGCGGGGCTGGCCCTGAGGCGGGCGCTCGCTGCTCCGGACGGCCCCGGTCAGCTCTATGTGCCGTGCTGCGTCGAGCCGGCGCACGACGCGACGGGAGACCCGGTGCTCGACGCCGGTTACTGGCACGGCCCGGTGTCGGCCTCCTTCGAGGCGGCGGCCGAGGAGGCCGCCGGGCACGGGCTCGTACGGATTCCGCACGCCCCCGGGGTGGCCCGCTACCGTCCCGCCGACGACCACAACTTCTGGGACTGGCTGCCGCTGGACCAGGGCGATCACATGCGGCTCTGACCTGCGGGGCGGACGGCGGGGGGCCGTCCGCCGGCCGCGGCGATTCCGGGCCCCGGGCACGGCGGCTCCGGTCGTGGTGCCGTCAGTCGGTCGGCTCCACCCCGGCCCGCAGCAGGCCGAAGGTGTACGCGTCCTCCAGTGCCTGCCAGGACGCGGCGATGACGTTCTCGGCCACGCCGACCGTCGCCCAGTCGCCGTTCCCGTCGCCGGTGGTGATCAGCACGCGGGTGGTGGACTCGGTGCCCGTGCGGCCCTCCAGGATGCGGACCTTGTAGTCGATCAGCTCCATCTTGGCGAGCTGCGGGTAGATCCGCTCCAGGCCGACGCGGAGCGCCCGGTCCAGTGCGTTGACCGGGCCGTTGCCCTCCGCGGTGGCGACGATCCGCTCACCCTTCGCCCAGAGCTTCACGGTCGCCTCGTTGGCGTGGGTGCCGTCGGGGCGGTCCTCGACGATGGCCCGCCAGGACTCGACGCGGAAGTAGCGGCGCGGCCTGCCCTCCACCTCGGCGCGCAGCAGCAGTTCGAAGGAGGCGTCGGCCGCCTCGTAGGTGTAGCCCTTGAGCTCGCGCTCCTTGACCCGCTCCACGACCCGGCCGACCAGGGCGCGGTCGTCGCCCAGGTCGATGCCGAGCTCCTTGCCCTTGAGCTCGATCGAGGCGCGGCCCGCCATGTCGGAGACGAGCATCCGCATGGTGTTGCCCACGAGTTCGGGGTCGATGTGCTGGTACAGGTCGGGGTCGACCTTGATCGCGGAGGCGTGCAGTCCGGCCTTGTGGGCGAAGGCGGAGACACCCACGTACGGCTGGTGGGTGGAGGGCGTGAGGTTGACGACCTCGGCGATGGCGTGGGAGATCCGGGTCATCTCGGCAAGCGCGCCCTCGGGCAGGACGGTCTTGCCGTACTTGAGCTCCAGCGCGGCGACGACGGGGAAGAGGTTGGCGTTGCCGACCCGCTCGCCGTAGCCGTTGGCGGTGCACTGCACATGCGTGGCGCCCGCGTCCACGGCGGCCAAGGTGTTGGCGACGGCACAGCCCGTGTCGTCCTGGGCGTGGATGCCGAGCCGGGCGCCGGTGTCGGCGAGGACGGTGGAGACGACGGCCTGGACCTGCGCCGGGAGCATGCCCCCGTTGGTGTCGCAGAGGATGACGACGTCGGCGCCGGCCTCGTGCGCCGTGCGCACGACCTGCTTGGCGTACTCGGCGTTGGCGCGGTAGCCGTCGAAGAAGTGCTCGCAGTCGACGAAGACCCGGCGGCCCTGCTCCGTGAGGTGCGCGACGGTGTCGCGGACCATCTCCAGGTTCTCTTCGAGCGTGGTGCGCAGGGCCAGTTCCACATGGCGGTCGTGGGACTTGGCGACGAGCGTGATCACCGGGGCGCCGGAGTCCAGGAGCGCCTGTACCTGCGGGTCCTCGGCGGCCTTGCCGCCCGCCCTGCGGGTCGCGCCGAAGGCGACGAGCCGGGCGTGCCGGAAGTCGATCTCCTGCCGGGCACGGGCGAAGAACTCGGTGTCGCGGGGGTTGGCGCCCGGCCAGCCGCCCTCGATGAAGCCCACGCCGAAGTCGTCCAGATGCCGGGCAATGGTCAGCTTGTCCGCGACCGTCAGGTTGATGCCTTCACGCTGCGCACCGTCGCGCAGCGTGGTGTCGAAGACATGGAACGTGTCGTCGGGGGCCGTGGCCTTGGTGGTCATGCTGATCTGACTCCTGTCGGGTGAGCGGATCCGGAAGACTAGGCTCCACTTGCCCCCATCATCTCGCGTGCCTCGCTCCGGCCGTGGTGTGGGCCGGAAAACGAAAAAACCCCTCGCGGGTGCGAGAGGTCTGCGCGCGGGTCTGGGGCACGATGTCCGTTCCGTACGTGGTCGTACGGGACGGTCACTGCGGACCGGCGCGCCTGCTGCCGATAATCATGGCGAACGAGGACACGGCAGCAGTCTGGCACAGCGGCACTCCCGGGTCCCCGGTCGTCTCAGGATGCGGGCGTGACGTCCGTCGCACCGGTGGAGGGACGCCCGTGCCCGAGCGTCTCGTCCACGTACCGGCTCATCTCGTCGAGGACCCGCTCCCGCCCGGTCCCCGGGATGCCGACGGTGACATGGACGCTGAAGCCGTCCATCAGCGCCCGCAGGCGGGTCGCGGCCCGGTCCGGGTCGACGGCTGCGAACTCCCCGCGGGCGACGCCGTCGGCCAGCAGTTCCACCAGATCGCGGTGCCAGGCGTCCTCGATCGCGGCCTGCCGGGCGCGCGCGTCGTCGTCGGCGTCCTGCGAGCGGTTCCAGACCTCCAGCCAGAGCGTCCAGTGCGGGTCCCGGTGGCCGTCGGGGACGTACAGCGCGATGTAGGCGCCCAGGCGCCGGCGCGCGGTGCCGGGCCCGGTGAGCAGGGCCCGGCGTTCGGCCCCGAGCCTGGCCTCGCTCCACTCCAGGGTCTGGAGCAGCAGTTCGTCCTTGGTGCGGAAGTAGTAGAGGAGGTGGCCGCTGCTCATGTGGACCTCGCGGCCGAGCCCCGCCATGGTCAGCCCGTCGAGTCCACGCTCGGCGACGGTGGCCATGACGGCGGCGAGCACGTCCTCCCGGGGCGGGGCGATGTTGCGGCGGCGCGGGGTACGGGGCACGGTGTCAGATCCTGGGCTGTTGCTGCGTGATGCAGTGGATGCCTCCACCGCCGGCAAAGATCGTACGGGCGTCGACGAGCGTCACCGTACGGTCCGGGAACAGTTCCCCGAAGACGTCCGCCGCCTCCTGGTCCCTCGGGTCGTCGAAGGCGCAGAGGACCACGCCGCCGTTGCAGAGGTAGTGGTTGATGTAGGAGTAGTCCACCCACGCTCCGTCGGCGTCCCTGAGCACCGTGGGCGCGGGCACCTCGACCACCTCCAGCGGGCGGCCCCGGGCGTCGGTGGCGGCGCGCAGGACGCGTACCGTCTCACGGGTGATCAGGTGGTCCGGGTGGGAGGGGTCGGGCTGGACATGGGCGACGACGACACCAGGACGGGCGAAGGCGGCGACGATGTCGACGTGCCCGAGGGTGCCGTACGTGCCGTAGTCCCCGGCCAGCCCGCGCGGCAGCCAGATGGCCTTCTCGGTGCCGAGCCGGGCGTGGATCTCGTCCTCGACGGCCTGCCGGGTCCAGCCGGGGTTGCGCTCCTCGCCCAGCTGCACGGTCTCGGTGAGCAGGACGGTGCCCTCGCCGTCGACGTGGATGGCCCCGCCCTCGTTGACCAGCGGTGAGCCGTGCACGGGGACCCCGGCCAGCTCGGCGACGCCGCGCGCGATGTGCCGGTCGTGCTCCCAGCGGGCCCAGCTCTGTGCGCCCCAGCCGTTGAAGGTCCAGTCCACGGCGGCGAGCCGGCGGCCGTCGGTGACGAAGGTGGGGCCGATGTCGCGCATCCAGGCGTCGTCGAGGGGGCGTACGGCGGTCTCGATGTCCGGGCCGAGGAGCTCGCGGGCGCTGTCCTCCTGGCCGGGGCCCACGACCACGGTGACGGGCTCGAAGCGGCGTACGGCGCGGGCGACGGCGGCCCAGGCGCGGCGCGCCTCCTCCAGCTCCTCCCCGTCGGCGAAGGTGGGGTTGGGGCCCGGCCAGGCCATCCAGGTGCGCTCGTGCGGGGCCCATTCGGGCGGCATGCGGAAGGTCATGGCGGTCCTAGAGGAAGTAGAGGCGGTTGAGGCTGACGGACTCGGCCGCCGGTGAGCGCAGCGGGTCGCCGTCGAGGGTGACCAGCCCGGTGTCGCCGTCCACGGCTACCTGTCCCGTACGGGAGTTGAGGCGCAGGTCCGCGGGGCCGATGCCGCGTGTGCCCCGGACCGCGACCCTGCGGCGGCGGGTGGGCATCAGGTCGGAGCCGAGCTGGGTGGCGGCCTCCGCGACGAAGGCCACGGAGAGATCGGCGGCCGTCGCCCCGTACGCACCGAACTGCGGTCCGAGGACCAGGGGTTCGCAGGTGTCCGTGGCGGCGTTGGGGTCGCCGGTGACGCCGTACGCGGGAAAGCCGGACTTCAGGACCAGCTGGGGCTTCGCTCCGAAGAACTCGGGGCGCCAGAGCACGATGTCGGCGAGCTTGCCCGTCTCGATGGAGCCGACCTCGTGCGCGATGCCGTGGGCGATGGCGGGGTTGACGGTGAGCTTGGCGATGTAGCGCAGCACCCGGGCGTTGTCGTCGCCGGGGCCGTCTCCCTCCATCGGGCCGAGCTCGGCCTTCATCTTCGCGGCCATGGCGAAGGTGCGGCGCACGGTCTCCCCGGCCCGGCCCATGCCCTGGGCGTCGGACGAGGTGATGCCGATGGCTCCCAGGTCGTGCAGCACGTCCTCGGCGCCCATGGTCCCGGCCCTGATCCGGTCGCGGGCCATGGCGGCGTCACCGGGCAGATCGGTCTTGAGGTCGTGGACGGAGACGATCATCCCGTAGTGCTCGGCGACCGCGTCGCGGCCGAAGGGGAGCGTGGGGTTGGTGGAGGAGCCGATGACGTTCGGAACGCCAGCCATCTTCAGGACGTTGGGGACGTGCCCGCCGCCGCAGCCCTCGATGTGGAAGGCGTGGATCGTGCGGCCTTCGAGCACGCTCAGGGTGTCCTCGACGGAGAGGCACTCGTTCAGGCCGTCGCTGTGCAGGGCGACCTGGACGTCGTACTCCTCGGCGACCCTCAGCGCGGTGTCCAGGGCGCGGGTGTGGGCGCCCATGTCCTCGTGGACCTTGAAGCCGCAGGCCCCTCCCTCGGCGAGCGCCTCGACCAGCGGCGCCGCGCGGGAGGACGAACCACGGCCCAGGAAGCCGATGTTGACGGGCCAGGCGTCGAAGGCGTTGAACGCGTGGCGCAGGGCCCACGGGGAGTTGACGCCGACCCCCCAGACCGGGCCGAACTCCTGGCCGATGATCGTGGTGACGCCCGAGGCGAGGGACGCCTCCATGATGCGCGGCGAGAGCAGATGGACGTGGGGGTCGACCGCTCCGGCGGTGGCGATCAGTCCCTCGCCCGAGACGATGGTCGTGCCCGTGCCGACGACCACGTCGACCCCGTCGAGGGTGTCCGGGTTGCCCGCCCTGCCGATCGCGGAGATGCGGCCCTCGCGGATGCCGACGGAGACCTTGCGGATGCCCAGCACGGCGTCGATGACCAGCACGTTGCTGATGACGACGTCGCAGGTCTCCCGGACCGCCGCCGCCTTGAGGTGCAGGCCGTCGCGGGCCGTCTTGCCGAAGCCGGCGAGGAATTCGTCGCCCTGCCGCTGGGAGTCGGACTCCACGCGCACGGTCAGCCCGGAGTCGCCGAGCTTGACCCGGTCCCCGGCGCGCGGCCCGTGCACGGAGGCGTACTCGTACGGGTCCATCAGCTCTCCTCCCCCGCCCCGAGGTAGCCGCAGGCCGCCGCTCTGCGCAGGGCCTCCGCCCTGGCGCCCGGCGCGTCCAGCGGGCCGTCGACGAGCCCGGCGAACCCGATCGCGACCCGGTCCCCGCCGATGGGCACGAGCGCCGCTTCGGCGCTCTCCCCCGGGCCGAAGCGGACGGAGGAGCCGGCCGGCACGCTCAGCCGCATGCCGTACGCCGCCGCGCGGTCGAAGTCGAGCCGGGGGTTGGCCTCGAAGAAGTGGAAGTGGGACGTCACGCTGACCGGGACGGTCGCGGTGTTACGGACGGTGAGCCGCACGGCGGGCTCCGGCTCGGGCGTGGCGGGACCCGGGAGCAGCGCTCCGGGGGCCTCGTCACCGAGCGTGGAGCCGCCGAAGAGGGCGCTGACGACGGCGAGCCGGGAGCCGTCGTCGAAGACGGCCTCCACCTGGACCTCGGTGACGACGTCGGCGACACCGGGCAGCACATCGTCCGGCCCCAGCACGGCACGGGCGGCCTCGACCGCCTCGGCCAGCCTGCGGCCGTCCCTGGCCGCCTCGCAGACGGTGTCCGCGATCAGGGCGGTCGCCTCGGGGACGTTGAGCCGCAGGCCACGGGCACGCCGGGCCCTGGCCAGCTCGGCGGCGCCGAAGAGCAGCAGCCGGTCGCGTTCGGTCGGGGTCAGTCGCACGTCACCGCACCTCCTGGTTGGAGCAGCACTCTAACCAGGTTTTGAGCGGCGCTCAAAACTCGGGGCGGGCGGGCCCGGGAACGGGCGGGAGCGGGCCCCGGGAACGCCGAAGGCCGCGCCCCTGGAAACCGCCGTGGGGGCGCGGCCTTCGCCGTACGGATGCGGTGACTAGCCGAGCTCGTGCATCCAGCCGTGGGTGTCCTCGGCGATACCGCGCTGGATGTCCAGCAGGCGCTCGCGCAGCTTGAGGGTGACCTCGCCGGGCGTGCCGTCGCCCTGCGTCCACTCGCCGTCCGCGGACTTCACGGTGCCGACGGGGGTGATCACGGCGGCGGTGCCGCAGGCGAAGACCTCGGTGAGGCTGCCGTTCTCGGTGTCCGCGCGCCACTGGTCGATGGAGACGCGGCCCTCCTCGGAGGTGTAACCGAGGTCGCGGGCGACGGTGAGGAGGGAGTCACGGGTGACACCGGCGAGCAGCGAACCGGTGAGGGAGGGGGTGACGATCCGCTTGCTGCCGTCCTCCTGCCCGTACACGAAGTAGAGGTTCATTCCGCCCAGCTCCTCGACCCACTTGTGCTCGACGGCGTCGAGGTAGGCGACCTGGTCGCAGCCCTGCGCGGCGGCCTCGGCCTGGGCGAGCAGGGACGCGGCGTAGTTGCCGCCGGTCTTGGCGTCACCCATGCCGCCGGGAACGGCGCGGACCCGGTCCTGGGAGAGCCAGATGGAGACCGGCTTCACGCCGCCCGGGAAGTAGGCGCCGGCGGGCGAGGCGATGACCAGGAAGAGGTACTGGTTGGCCGGGCGGACGCCGAGACCGACCTCGGAGGCGATCATGAACGGGCGCAGGTAGAGGGACTCCTCGCCACCGTGCGCCGGGACCCATGCCTCGTCCTGCTGGACCAGGACGTCACAGGCCTCGATGAAGGTCTCGACCGGCAGTTCGGGCATCGCGAGGCGGGCGGCGGAGCGCTGGAAGCGGGCGGCGTTGGCCTCGGGGCGGAAGGTGGCGACCGTGCCGTCGGGCTGCCGGTAGGCCTTGAGGCCCTCGAAGATCTCCTGCGCGTAGTGGAGGGTCATGTTGGCCGGGTCCATCGACAGCGGACCGTAGGGGACGAGCTGGGCGTCGTGCCAGCCGCGGCCCTCGGTCCAGCTGATGGTCACCATGTGATCGGTGAAGTAGCGGCCGAAGCCGGGGCTGGCCAGGATCGCCTCGCGCTCCGCGTCGGACAGCGGGTTCGAGGAGGGCTTGAGCTCGATCGTGGGCGTCGTCATGAGTGCGTGTCCTTCACCGGTCTTGTGTGTGATGGACCGCGCTCACGCCCGTTCGCGCCCGGCAGCGGCCGGACGTTTTGTAGGACGTCCGAGCTCTGCCGCGAGCCGCGGCCCCGCGTTCGATTATCTCCCGGGGGCGGCCCTGTACGAAATGGTGTGAATGCGAGATGTCGTTCACGGTGACGCGCACGGCGTCGCGAGAACGCGGTCCAGGGGTCGATGGTGGCACCCGGGGACCGCGAGGAGAAGCCGCCGGGTGCGATGTGCGACCCGGCGGCTTCGAAGTGGAGACGTCGGGTCAGCTCGCTACTCGTACCGCGAGCGCGTCGCCGATCTCGTCGGTGGTGCGCGCGCTCTGTCCGTCACGCTCCGCGAGGTCGGCGGAGACGGCCTCCTCGATGCGCACGGCCTCGGCCTCGTAACCGAGGTGACGCAGCAGGAGGGCGACGGAGAGGACCGTGGCCGTCGGGTCGGCCTTGCCCTGGCCCGCGATGTCGGGCGCGGTGCCGTGCACCGGCTCGAACATGGACGGGAAGGCGCCCGTCGGGTTGATGTTGCCGGACGCGGCCAGGCCGATGCCGCCGGTCACGGCAGCGGCGAGGTCGGTGAGGATGTCACCGAAGAGGTTGTCGGTGACGATGACGTCGAAGCGCTCGGGCTGGGTGACGAAGAAGATCGTCGCGGCGTCGACGTGGATGTAGTCGGTGGTGACCTCGGGGAACTCCTCGGCGACCTTGTCGAAGGTGTTCTTCCACAGGTGGCCGGCGTACACGAGGACGTTGTTCTTGTGGACCAGCGTCAGCTTCTTGCGGGGGCGCGCGGCGGCACGCGCGAAGGCGTCACGCACGACGCGCTCGACACCGTAGGCCGTGTTGACGCTGACCTCGGTGGCGACCTCGTGCTCCGTGCCGGTGCGCAGGGAACCGCCGTTGCCCGTGTACGGGCCCTCGGTGCCCTCGCGGACGACGACGAAGTCGATCTCGGGACGGCCGGCCAGCGGCGTCGCGGTGTTCGGGAAGAGCTTCGACGGCCGCAGATTGATGAAGTGGTCGAAGGCGAAGCGGAGCTTCAGCAGCAGACCGCGCTCCAGGACACCGGACGGGACGGACGGGTCGCCGATCGCTCCGAGCAGGATGGCGTCGTGGCCCTTGAGGGCTTCGAGCTCCGCGTCGGGAAGGGTCTCACCGGTGCGGTGCCATCGCTGGGCGCCGAGGTCGTACTCCTTGGTCTCCAGCTTCACATCCTGCGGGAGAACAGCGTTGAGGACCTTGAGGCCCTGGGTGACGACCTCCTGGCCGATACCGTCGCCGGGGATCACTGCGAGATCGATGCTGCGAGACATGCGGGCAGCCTAGCCCTCCGTCCCACCCCATGACATCCGACGTCCACGATACGGACATCCGGAGGGCGTGCGCACGGGGCGGGACGCCGGGCTCAGTGGCCCGTCGATCCGCCGTTGTCCCGGCGGTCGAGGGCGCGCTGGAGGGCGGCGGCGGCGTTCTTGCGCTCCGGCTCGGCGGAGCGGGGGGCGCGGCGGACGCGGCGGGCGGTGGTCTCGGCCATGACGGATCGACTCCTTGAGATCGCGTGGATTTCGAGATCGGGACTTCGCACAACAGATGTCGAGATCGGGATTTCGAGGCGCCGGAAGGGGCGGGGAGCGGATGCCGCAGGGATTGCCTGCTTCGGGGCACGCGCTCACGACCGCCGGTCGCTGGTCATGCGAGTAGTTCGGCTCCTACAAAGCTAGGACAGGCGGAGCCATCTGTCTCTACAGATACTCGGACTTCCTACTATCTGAGACGGCGCGGTCCAGGAGCCCCGCCGGCGGCGGCCGTCACGGGGTCCCCGGAGAGCTCAGAAGTCCGCGGTGAGCTGGGCCTGCACATGGGCGCGGAGCACGCCGGCCATGTCCGTCGCGCAGTCGCTGAGCAGCCACTGCACCTGAAGGCCGTCCATCAGGGCGATCAGCTGCCTGCCCGCGGCCTCCGGATCGATCCCGTCCCGCAGCGCGCCCTCGTCGCGCACCTGTGCGTACGCCCGCTGGGCCCCTGCCACGGAGTTCTCGTAGCGGCGCACGAAGTAGCCGTGCGCGGGGTGGTCGGCCGCGGTGGCCTCGGCGGAGACGACCGAGAACAGCTCGACTATCCCGCGCCGGGTGGAGTTCAGCACCGCCAGCTCGGCGAACCGGCGCAGCCGTTCGACGCCCGCGGTGCCGCCCAGCGAGAGCCACTCGTCGTCCACCTCGTCGCGGTGCTCCAGGACCGCGAGCAGCAGCGCCTCCTTGGTCGGGAAGTGGTGCAGCAGTCCGGTGTGCGAGATGCCGCTGCGGGTCGCGATCACCCGGAGCGACGCGCCCCGGTAACCCGCCTCGCCGAACAGGGACATGGCCTGGTCGAGGATCTCGCGCCGCTTCGCACGGCCCTTCGCGTAGCCGCGCCGCGCTTCGGCCGTCACTCGCCACTCCCCGGTCCGCCGGTTCGGGTCCGGCCGGCTGTTCGGTGCATCGGATTGTCCTTCGGTCTCCCGGAGATACTTACCAGGTGGTCGGTATTGACTCTATGGTGAAGACGAACCATGTCGCGAAAGGACCCACCGTGGCCCCCTCCCTGCCCTATCTCGACCCCGAGCTGTCCGTCGCCGAGCGGGTGGGCGACCTCCTCGGCCGCATGACCCTGGCCGAGAAGACCGGCCAGATGCTCCAGCTGAACGCCAAGGACGGGGTGCGCCACCTCATCGAGGACCTCCACGCGGGCTCGATCCTCCACGCCTCGCCCGAGCGCGTCCTGGAAGCCGCCGCGCTGACGGAGCGGACCCGGCTGCGCATCCCGCTGCTGGTGGCGGAGGACTGCATCCACGGCCACTCCTTCTGGGAGGGGGCCACGATCTATCCCACGCAGCTGGGCCTGGCCGCGTCCTGGGACCCGGAGCTCGTGGAGCGCGTCGCCAGGGCCACCGCCGTCGAGGTCGCCTCGACGGGCGTGCACTGGACGTTCTCGCCGGTGCTCTGCATCACCCGGGACCTGCGCTGGGGCCGGGTCAGCGAGACCTTCGGCGAGGACCCCTTCCTGATCGGCGAGCTGGCCTCGGCGATGGTGCGCGGCTACCAGGGCGAGGGACTGGACGACCCCACGGCGGTCCTGGCGTGCGCCAAGCACTTCGCGGGGTACTCCGAGACACAGGGTGGCCGTGACGCGAGCGAGGCCGACATCTCCCGGCGCAAGCTCCGCTCCTGGTTCCTGCCCCCGTTCGAGCGGGTCGCCCGCGAGGGCTGCCGTACGTTCATGCTCGGCTACCAGTCCATGGACGGGGTGCCCGTCACCGTCAACGACTGGCTGCTGAACGAGGTGCTGCGCGGCGAGTGGGGCTACACCGGCACGCTGGTCACCGACTGGGACAACGTCGGCCGCATGGTGTGGGAGCAGAAGATCTACGCCGACCACACCCAGGCGGCGGCAGCGGCCGTCCGCGCGGGCAACGACATGGTGATGACCACCCCGCAGTTCTTCGAGGGCGCCCAGGCCGCGGTGGCCTCGGGCACCCTGGAAGAGGCGGAGATCGACGCGGCGGTACGGCGCGTGCTGACCCTGAAGTTCGAGCTCGGCCTCTTCGAGAACCCGCGCCACCCGGACGCCGCCCGCCAGGCCGCGGTCATCGGCAGCGCCGCTCACACCGCGTTGAACCTGGAGGCCGCCCGCCGCTCCCTGGTGCTGCTCACCAACGACGGCACCCTTCCGCTGGCCGGCTCTCTCGTGGCGGGCGTGGACGGCCGCGCCGTCGCCGCCCCGGGCTCGGCTCCCCGGACGGTCGCGGTCGTCGGGCCCAACGCCGACGACGCGCAGACCCAGCTGGGCGACTGGGCGGGCTCGTCCGGCCAGGCGGACTGGCTGCCGGACGGCCATCCGCGCGCCATGATCCGTACGGTGCTCGACGGCTTCCGGGAGCACGTCCCGGACGGCTGGAGCGTCACCCACGCCCGGGGCGCGGAGATCCTGTCCGTGGGCCCCGACCCGGAGGGGGCGTACTTCCCCGACGGACAGCCCCGTCCGGAGGTGGTCGTCCCGGCCGAACCCTCCGAGGCCCTGATCGCCGAGGCCGTGGCCGCCGCGGAGGCCGCCGACTTCGTCGTCGCCGTCGTGGGCGACCGCATCGAGCTGGTCGGCGAGGGGCGTTCCACGGCGACCCTGGAACTCGTCGGCGGCCAGGTCGCGTTGCTCGACGCCCTGGCCGCGACCGGCAAGCCGCTGGTCGTCGTCGTCATCAGCTCCAAGCCCCTGGTGCTGCCGCCGTCCGCGCACGGCGCCGCGGCGATCGTGCACGCCTTCAACCCGGGCATGCAGGGCGGCCGGGCGGTTGCCGAGCTGCTGCTGGGGCTGGTCGAGCCCTCGGGCCGGCTGCCCGTCTCCTTCGCCCGGCACGCGGGCCAGCAGCCGACGTACTACAACCAGATCCGGGGCCAGCACGGCTCCCGCTACGCCGACCTGACCCAGCGGCCGGCCTTCGTGTTCGGCGAGGGCCTGAGCTACACGACCGTCGAGTACTCCGGTCTGGAGGTGCTCACCGCGAGCGTCGGGGAGAGCGACACGCTGCGGGCACACGTCACCCTGCGCAACACGGGGACGCGGCCGGCCTTGGAGACCGTCCAGATGTACGTCAGCGACACCGTGACGTCCGTGACCTGGGCCGAGAAGGAGCTGAAGGGCTACCGGCAGATCACGCTCGCCCCGGGCGAGGCCCGCGAGGTGCTCCTCGAACTGCCGGTCGCCGACTGCACCCTGGTGGACGTGGCGGGACGCCGGGTCGTCGAGCCCGGCGCCTTCGAGCTGCTCGTCGGCCCGTCCTCCGCCGACGACGCGCTCCTGCGGGCCGGCTTCACCGTGAAGGGCTGAAGCCGGGCCCGCGAGGGGTCCGCGCACATGGAAACCGCCTCCCGGCAGGCGGGGGGAGCCGGCCGGGAGGCGGAGTTCGGTGCGGGGCGCCCTCGACGGGCGCCCCGGGGGCGTCAGCCCTGGTGGGGGTAGGTGTACTCGGTCGGCGGGACCAGCGTCTCCTTGATGGCGCGGGTCAGCGTCCAGCGCTGCAGGTTCTGCGGGGCGCCCGCCTTGTCGTTGGTGCCCGAGCCACGGCCCCCGCCGAAGGGCTGCTGGCCGACGACGGCACCGGTCGACTTGTCGTTGATGTAGAAGTTGCCCGCCGCGTAGCGGAGCTTCTCCATCGTGTACGCGGCCGCCGCGCGGTCGCCCGCGATGACGGAACCGGTCAGCGCGTAGTCGGAGACCGACTCCATCTGCTCCAGCATGGCGTCGTACTTCTCGTCCTCGTAGACGTGCACGGCGAGGATCGGGCCGAAGTACTCGGTGGTGAAGACCTCGTTGGCCGGGTCGTCGCAGACGATGACGGTCGGGCGGACGAAGTAGCCGACGGAGTCGTCGTAGGTGCCGCCGGCGATGACCGTGCAGGTCGGGTCGGCCTTGGCGCGGTCGATCGCGGCCTTGTTCTTGGCGAAGGAACGCTCGTCGATGACGGCGCCCATGAAGTTCGACAGGTCGGTGACGTCACCCATGGTGATGCCGTCGACCTCGGCCGCGAACTCCTCCTTGAAACCGGAGTTCCAGATGGAGGCGGGCACGTACGCACGGGAGGACGCCGAGCACTTCTGGCCCTGGTACTCGAACGAGCCCCGGGTCAGCGCGGTCTTCAGTACGGCGCGGTCGGCGCTGGGGTGCGCGACGACGAAGTCCTTGCCG
Source organism: Streptomyces sp. NPDC002125 (assembly GCF_053593715.1). Lineage (NCBI taxonomy): Bacteria > Bacillati > Actinomycetota > Actinomycetes > Kitasatosporales > Streptomycetaceae > Streptomyces > Streptomyces sp. NPDC002125. Next base: position 270,802 of record NZ_JBSFDD010000001.1, read on the forward strand.
CCGGTCTCTCCGACCAGACGCGGGTAGGTGCGGTAGTTGGCGATGTTGTTGCCGACCGTCTTCCACAGGTGCTGGAAGGTGGGCGTCGAGCCGGTGAAGTGGATCGCGGCCAGGTCGCGGTGGTTCAGCGCCACCTCGGAGACGGCGATGCCGTCGCCGGTGACCAGGTTGATGACGCCCTTGGGCAGCCCGGCCTCCTCCAGGAGCCGCATGAGCAGCACGGCGGCGTGGGTCTGTGTCGGGGACGGCTTCCACACGACGACGTTGCCCATGAGGGCGGGCGCGGTGGGCAGGTTGGCCGCGATGGCCGAGAAGTTGAACGGCGTGATCGCGTAGACGAAGCCCTCCAGCGAGCGGTGGTCCATGCGGTTCCACACGCCGGGAGAGTTCGCCGGCGGCTGTTCGGCGAGGATCTGGCGCGCGTAGTGCACGTTGAAGCGCCAGAAGTCGACGAGCTCACAGGGGCAGTCGATCTCGGCCTGCTGGGCGGTCTTGCCCTGGCCCAGCATCGTGGAGGCGGCCAGCGTCTCGCGCCAGGGGCCGGAGAGCAGCTCGGCGGCGCGCAGGATGATCGCGGCGCGGTCGTCGAAGGACATGGCGCGCCAGGCCGGGGCGGCGGCGAGGGCCGCGTCGATCGCGTCCTGTGCGTCGGCCTCGGTGGCGGCGGCGCCGGTGCCGATGACGGACCGGTGGTTGTGCGGCTGCACGACGTCGAAGCGGGCTCCGCCGCCCATCCGCTTCTCGCCGCCGATGGTCATCGGCAGCTCGATGGGGTTCTCGGCGAGCTCCTTGAGCTTCGCCTCCAGACGGGCGCGCTCCGCGGTGCCGGGGGCGTAGGAGTGGACCGGCTCGTTGACCGGCGCGGGGACCTGGGTGACAGCGTCCATGAGTGCCTTGTCTCCTTGGTTGAGGTGGGTGGTCGGCCGGGCAGGTCAGCCCTTGGTGACGACGGAGCGGGCGAAGAAGAGCAGGTTGGCCGGCTTCTCCGCGAGGCGGCGCATGAAGTATCCGTACCAGTCGGTGCCGTACGCCGTGTAGACGCGCATCCGGTGGCCCTCGGCCGCGAGCCGGATGTGCTCCTCGCTGCGGATGCCGTACAGCATCTGGAACTCGTACTCGTCCAGTTTGCGCCCGGCCTGGCGCGCGAGCTCCTGGCCGATGGCGATGAGACGGGGATCGTGGGAGCCGATCATCGGGTAGCCCTCGCCCTGCATCAGCGTCTTCAGGATGCGGACGTACGCCTTGTCGATCTCCGGCTTGCTCTGGTACGCGACGGAGGCGGGCTCCTTGTAGGCGCCCTTCACCAGGCGGACCCGGCTGCCCGCGGCGGCCAGGCGGCGGGCGTCGGCCTCGGTGCGGAACAGGTAGGACTGGATGACGCAGCCGGTCTGCGGGAAGTCCTTCCGCAGCTCCTCGTGGATGGCGAACATCGAGTCCAGGGTGGTGTGGTCCTCGGCGTCCAGCGTGACCGTGGTGCCGATCGCGGCGGCGGCCTCGACGACGGGCCGGACGTTGGCGAGGGCGAGCTCGTGGCCGCCCGGGAATTCGGGGGCGGGCCCGGAGGGCTCTCCGTTGAGGGCGGTGGTGGGCGACGGGAGGGATTGGCCGAACATCGACAGCTTGACGGACATCTCGGCACGGGTACCGAGGCCGAGCTCCTTGAGGCGGCCGATCAGCTCCAGATAGGCGTCACGGGCGGCGGCGGCCTGCTCCGGGGTGGTGATGTCCTCGCCCACGACGTCGAGGGTGACCTCGAGGCCCTTGTCGGCTGCGTCCTGGACGACCGGCACGACCTGGTCGACGCTCTCACCGGCGATGAAGCGGTCGACGACCTGCTTGGTGCCCGGCGCGGCCGAGATGAAACGACGCATCGTGTCGCTGCGGGACGCGGCGAGAATCACGGGACCCAGCACGGGGCACCTCCACGGAGTACGAATGAGGCCGGACCGGCAGATACATGAACAGACCGGGACGGCACGGAGAACCACTCTGAAATCTAGGGATCCCCGTACACCCGTGCCATCGACAGCTGTCACGCATCCGTGTACTGGATCTCAGACATATGTCTGAAGGGGTGCGAGAATGGCGGGGTGAAAGGCGATTACCAGGAGCTGGTCGACGAGATCTCCGCCCTGCTCAGCGCACCCGCGACCCTGGAGAACCGCGATTTCGGGCTGGTCGCCTTCGGAGCCCATGACAGCGACGACGACACGGCCATGGACCCGGTCCGCACCCGCTCGATCCTGACCCGGCGCTCCACCCCTGCGGTCCGCGCCTGGTTCGAGGGCTTCGGCATCACCCGCGCGACGGGCCCGGTCCGCATCCCGGCCGCCCCCGAGGCCGGGGTCTACCGCGACAGGATCTGCCTTCCCGTACGCCATCGGGGTGTCGTCCTGGGCTATGTGTGGCTGCTGGACGCGGACCCCGGGCCCACCGACGAGCAGCTCACCGCCGCGATGGACGTGGCGGTCAGGATCGGTGCCCTGCTCTCCGACGAGGAGCGGGCCGGCGCGGACCTGTCCCGGGAGTTCGGCGCGGTGCTCGTCGCGGGGCGCGGATGGCAGCGCGACATGGCGGTGGCCGCCCTGCACGAGGCCCTGGGCGCCGACGCCGACGGGCTGCACACGGTGGTCTGCGTGACCCCCTGGCCCGGCGAGACCCCGTCCGTGCGTACGGTGCCGTCGGCGGCGGCCCTCGCCACCGCGGCCGGACCGGGCGGCACCCACGCCCTGGCCGCGCTGGTCCGGCTACGCGCCCCCGACGCCCTCGACCCGGCGACGACGGCCGCCACCCGGCTGCGCTCCGCGGCGGGGCCCGCCTCGACCGGCGGGATCGCCGCACCCCGCCGGGGCCTGACCGAGCTGGCCGACTCCTGGCACGAAGCGCTGTCCGCCGCCCGCGCGGCGGCGGCGGAATCCCGCTTCGGCCCGGTCGCCGCCTGGTCGGCCATCGGCCCGTACCGCCTCCTGGCCTCCCTGCCCCGCACCCCGGACGCCGCCCCCGACCCGGCCGTCCGCCCTCTGCTCGCCCCGCCCCACGCCGAACTGGCCCGTACCGCCGAGGTGTTCCTCGACCTCGCGGGCCAGGCGAGCCGTACGGCCACCGAGCTGGGCATCCACCGCCAGACGCTCTACTACCGCCTCGCCCGCGTCCAGCAGCTCACCGGCCTCGACCTCAACGACGGCGAGGACCGGCTGCTGCTGCACATGGCGCTGAAGCAGGCCCGGCTCTGAGCCACGCTGGCACCGGCGCTGGCCACCGCCGTCTCCTCGACGGAGAACGCCTTCGCCGACAGGACGTTCCTGCTGGTCGGGGGCCTGCTGCTCTCCTACGCGCTGATCCTGCCCAGCTGGTTCCTCGCACGCACCCCCGCGCGTCGGCAGCGGCGCGTCGGTCTCGTCCTCTCCGGCTGTGCGATCGCCACCTGGTTCCCCGCACTGATCTCCACCATGGGGTGGGTGATCTTCCTGATCGCGCTCTTCACCGGCCAGGTGGACGGATAGGCCCCCGGAACCACGAACGACCGCGCCCGGCGGACAGAGCGTCTCTGTCCGCCGGGCGCGGTCGTGGTGGGACTGCGGATCAGTCCGTGAGGTTCACCGAGCGGGCCGACGCGGCACCGATCTCCTCGGCGATCTCGGTCAGGACCGACTGCGGGATGGTGTCGTCGACGGTGAGGACGACCAGCGCCTCGCCGCCCGCGTCCTTGCGCGAGACCTGCATGCCGGCGATGTTCAGCCCGGCCTCACCGAGGATCTTGCCGACCGCGCCGACGACGCCGGGACGGTCCTCGTAGCGCAGGACGACCATGTGGTCGGCGAGCGCCAGGTCCACGTCGTGCTCGCCGATGGCGACGATCTTCTGGAGGTGCTTGGGGCCGGCCAGCGTGCCGGAGACCGCGACCTCCTCGCCGCTCGACAGCGTGCCGCGGACGGTCACCACGTTGCGGTGGTCCGGGGACTCGGAGCTGGTGGTGAGGCGGACCTCGACACCGCGCTCCTGCGCGAAGAGCGGGGCGTTGACGTAGCTGACGGTCTCGTCGACGACGTCCTCGAAGACGCCCTTGAGCGCGGAGAGTTCCAGCACCTTCACGTCGTGCTGGGTGATCTCGCCGTAGACCTCGACGTCGAGACGGGCCGCGACCTCGCCCGCGAGGGCGGTGAAGATCCGGCCGAGCTTCTCGGCGAGCGGCAGGCCGGGGCGCACGTCCTCGGCGATGACACCGCCCTGGACGTTGACCGCGTCGGGCACGAGCTCACCGGCGAGGGCGAGGCGCACGGACTTGGCGACCGCGATGCCCGCCTTCTCCTGCGCCTCGTCGGTGGAGGCGCCGAGGTGCGGGGTGCAGACGACCTGGTCGAACTGGAACAGCGGGGAGTCCGTGCAGGGCTCCTTGGTGTACACGTCCAGACCGGCGCCGGCGACGCGGCCCTCCTTGAGGGCGGAGGCGAGCGCCTCCTCGTCGACGATCCCGCCGCGTGCGGCGTTGACGATGCGCACCGAGGGCTTCACCTTGTGCAGCGCCTCGTCGCCGATCAGGCCGAGCGTCTCGGGGGTCTTGGGCAGGTGCACCGTGATGAAGTCGGAGACCTGGAGCAGCTCGTCGAGCGTGAGGAGCTTGACGCCCATCTGCGCGGCACGCGCGGGCTGCACATAGGGGTCGTACGCCACGATCTTCATGCCGAAGGCCGACATGCGCTGCGCGACCAGCACGCCGATGCGGCCGAGGCCGACGACGCCGAGGGTCTTCTCGCTGAGCTCGACACCCGTGTACTTGGAGCGCTTCCACTCGCCGTTCTTCAGAGCGGTGTTGGCCTGCGGGATGTTGCGCGCGGTGGCGACGAGCAGGCCGCAGGCCAGCTCGGCCGCGGTGACGATGTTGGACGTCGGAGCGTTGACGACCATCACGCCGGCCTTGGTGGCCGAGGAGACGTCGACGTTGTCCAGACCGACGCCGGCGCGGGCGACGACCTTGAGCTGCTTCGCGGCGGCGATCGCCTCGGCGTCGACCTTGGTGGCGGAGCGCACCAGGATCGCGTCGACGTCGGCGATCGCGGGGAGGAGTTCGGCGCGGTCAGCGCCGTTGCAGTGCCGGATCTCGAAATCCGGACCCAGAGCGTCGACCGTGGCGGGCGACAGCTCTTCAGCGATGAGTACGACAGGTTTCGAGCTCACGTGTGTCCTCACAAGTCCAGTGCGGACGGCCGTCCCGACGGCCGCAGGCGGTGGAGGGGCTAGCCGCGTGGAAGACGCACGACACTGTGGGCCCTGACGCGTGTATGTGTTGGTGAGAAGTGTAGTCATGCGGCCGGGCACACACTGCGCCCCGGTGGAAGGATCACCCGCACGGGGTGGACGGTCTGTACAGACGTACGGTCGCGCTTACCCGCCACGCGCCTCGCCCCCGCAGTGACACGGGGGTGAGGCCGGCCGTGCGCCGGGGGACGGGCCCGTGCGGACCCGCCCCCGGCAGGGACTCAGGCGTTCTCGTCGTCGACCCAGCTCATGAGCTTGCGGAGCTCCTTGCCGGTGGTCTCCAGGAGGGACTCGCTGTCGGCCTTCTTGTACTCGTTGTACTTGGGCAGACCGTTGTGGTACTCGGCCATCCAGTTCTTGGCGAAGGTGCCGTCCTGGATCTCGGCGAGGACCTTCTTCATCTCGGCCTTGGTGGCGTCCGTGATGATGCGCGGGCCGGTGACGTAGTCGCCCCACTCGGCGGTCTCCGAGATGGACCAGCGCATCTTCTCCAGGCCGCCCTCGTACATGAGGTCCACGATGAGCTTCAGCTCGTGGAGGCACTCGAAGTACGCGATCTCCGGCTGGTAGCCGGCCTCGGTCAGGGTCTCGAAACCGGCCTTGACGAGGGCGGCGGTGCCACCGCAGAGGACGGCCTGCTCACCGAACAGGTCGGTCTCGGTCTCCTCGGTGAAGGTCGTCTTGATGACGCCGGCGCGGGTGCCGCCGATGCCCTTCGCGTAGGAGAGCGCGAGCTCCAGGCCCTTGCCCGAGGCGTCCTGCTCGACGGCCACGATGCACGGGACGCCGCGGCCCTCCTCGTACTGGCGGCGGACGAGGTGGCCCGGGCCCTTCGGGGCGACCATGCAGACGTCGACGTTGGCCGGCGGCTTGATGAAGTCGAAGCGGATGTTCAGGCCGTGGCCGAAGAACAGCGCGTCGCCGTCCTTGAGGTTGTCCTTGACGGACTCCTCGTAGACCTGGGCCTGGATCGGGTCCGGGACGAGGATCATGATGACGTCGGCCTCGGCGGCGGCCTCGGACGGGGTCACCACGCGCAGGCCCTGCTCCTCGGCCTTGGCCTTGGACTTCGAGCCCTCGTGCAGACCGACACGGACGTCGACACCCGAGTCACGCAGCGACAGCGCGTGGGCGTGGCCCTGGCTGCCGTATCCGAGGACCGCGACCTTGCGGCCCTGGATGATGGACAGGTCGGCATCGTCGTCGTAGAACAGCTCGGCCACTGGGTCTTCTCCTTGGTGTGCAGGTGTTGCGTCCCACCGTACGGCGGGGTGCGTGGGGTTCGTTGCCGGGTCTCGCCATACGAGCGGCGAGGGACCCGGAGGGTTACGCCGTGCGGTCGAGTGCGCGCAGGGAACGGTCGGTGATCGAGCGCGCGCCGCGCCCTATGGCGATGGTGCCGGACTGGACGAGCTCCTTGATGCCGAACTGCTCCAGCATCTTGAGCATGGCCTCCAGCTTGTCGGCGCCCCCGGTCGCCTCGATCGTGACCGCCTCCGGGGAGACGTCCACGGTCTTGGCGCGGAACAGCTGGACGATCTCGACGATCTGGGAGCGGGTCTCGTTGTCTGCGCGGACCTTCACCAGGACGAGCTCCCGCTGGATCGCTGCGGTGGGCTCGAGTTCGACGATCTTCAGGACGTTGACCAGCTTGTTGAGCTGCTTGGTCACCTGCTCCAGGGGCAGGCCCTCGACGTTCACGACAATGGTGATGCGTGAGATGTCGGGATGTTCGGTGGTACCGACCGCGAGCGAGTCGATGTTGAAGCCGCGCCGGGAGAACAGAGCCGTGATCCGGGCGAGGACACCGGGCTTGTTCTCGACCAGGACGGAGAGCGTGTGCTTGGTGGACATGGAGTCTGTCTCTCTCTGTCTCTCAGTCGTCTTCGTTGTCGCCGAAGTCGGGGCGGACGCCGCGCGCTGCCATGACCTCGTCGTTGGAGGTGCCGGCCGCGACCATCGGCCACACCATGGCGTCCTCGTGGACGATGAAGTCGATGACGACCGGGCGGTCGTTGATCGCGTTGGCCTCGGCGATGACCTTGTCCAGGTCGGCCGGGTCCTCGCAGCGGATGGCGTAGCAGCCCATGGCCTCGGACAGCTTGACGAAGTCCGGCACGCGGGTGCCCTTGGCGGCGTTGCCGTCGGCGTCCGGGCCGGAGTGCAGCACGGTGTTGGAGTACCGCTGGTTGTAGAACAGGGTCTGCCACTGGCGGACCATCCCGAGCGCGCCGTTGTTGATGATCGCGACCTTGATCGGGATGTTGTTGAGCGCGCAGGTGGTCAGTTCCTGGTTGGTCATCTGGAAGCAGCCGTCGCCGTCGATGGCCCAGACGGCGCGGTCCGGCATGCCGGCCTTGGCGCCCATGGCGGCCGGGACGGCGTAGCCCATCGTGCCCGCGCCGCCGGAGTTGAGCCAGGTGGCGGGCTGCTCGTAGTCGATGAAGTGGGAGGCCCACATCTGGTGCTGGCCGACGCCCGCCGCGAAGATCGTGCCCTCGGGGGCGAGTTCGCCGATGCGCTGGATGACCTGCTGCGGCGAGAGGCTGCCGTCCTCCGGCAGGTCGTAGCCGACCGGGTAGGTCTCGCGCCAGCGGTTGAGGTCCTTCCACCAGGAGCTGTAGTCGCCGGTGTTGCCCTCGGTGTGCTCGGCCTGGACGGCCTGGACGAGGTCGGCGATGACCTCCCGGGCGTCACCGACGATCGGGACGTCGGCGGCACGGTTCTTGCCGATCTCGGCCGGGTCGATGTCGGCGTGGACGATCTTGGCGTACGGGGCGAAGCTGTCCAGCTTGCCGGTGACGCGGTCGTCGAACCTGGCCCCGAGCGCGACGATCAGGTCGGCCTTCTGCAGCGCGGTGACGGCGGTGACCGAACCGTGCATGCCGGGCATTCCCACGTGCAGCGGGTGGCTGTCGGGGAAGGAGCCGAGCGCCATCAGCGTGGTGGTGACGGGCGCTCCGGTGAGCTCTGCCAGGACCTTCAGCTCCGCGGTGGCACCGGCCTTGATGACGCCGCCGCCGACGTACAGCACCGGGCGCTGGGCCTGGGTGATGAGCTTGGCGGCCTCGCGGATCTGCTTGGCGTGCGGCTTGGTGACCGGGCGGTAGCCGGGCAGGTCCAGGGTCGGCGGCCAGCTGAAGGTGGTCTTCGCCTGGAGGGCGTCCTTGGCGATGTCGACGAGGACGGGGCCCGGACGGCCGGTGGAGGCGATGTGGAAGGCCTCGGCGATCGTGTGGGCGATGTCCTCGGCGCGGGTGACCAGGAAGTTGTGCTTCGTGATCGGCATCGTGATGCCGCAGATGTCGGCTTCCTGGAAGGCGTCCGTACCGATGGCGGCGGAGGCCACCTGGCCGGTGATCGCGACCAGGGGCACGGAGTCCATGGCCGCGTCCGCGATCGGGGTGACCAGGTTGGTGGCACCGGGGCCTGAGGTGACCATGCAGACGCCGACCCGGCCCGTCGCCTGGGCGTAACCGGTGGCCGCGTGACCGGCACCCTGCTCGTGGCGGACCAGGATGTGACGGACCCGGGTGGAGTCCATCAGCGGGTCGTACGCCGGGAGGATGCAACCGCCGGGGAGGCCGAATACGGTGTCGGCGCCGACTTCCTCGAGAGAACGGATGAGGGACTGCGCGCCCGTGAGGTGCTCAACGGAGGCGGAGGCCTGTCCGCCGTTACGGGCCCGCGGCTGCGGGTGCTGGGCCCCGGTTGCCTGCTCGGTCATCGGCATTCTCTTCTCGAAGCTGAGGGTTTATGCGGTGTTTTTGCGGGGTTTTGAAAGGTCCCGGTGCAACAAAAAACCCCTCGTGCCGTGAGGCAAGCGAGGGGAGCGCGCCGGTGCGGTCTGCAAGGTGTCCATGAGTGACCCTGCTTCAGCCGACGCGCTTTCCAAGTACGAGAATTCGGGTGCGCATGGCATTGACCCTCTCTCCGGCACGCGTGCGGTGTCAAGTGGGTGGGACGGGAGTCTCATTATGTGAGCGGCACTGGAGCGGGATCGAGCCGCCCGCCAGCACGGGCTGAGCGGCCGGGCCGATGCCCGGGACGGGATACTGCCCCCGGATCAGTGTGCGCCGCAGCCGGTACTCGTCCAGCGGCCCGCTGAAGGCCATCCCCTGGCCGTGCGTGCACCCCATGGCCCGCAGCGCCCGCACCTGCTCGGGCACGTCGACGCCGTCGGCCACGGACTGCATGCCGAGATCGCCCGCGATGCGCAGCAGCCCGCTGGTGATCTTGTGCAGCCTCGCCGACTCGACGACGCCCTCCACCAGGCACCGGTCGAGCTTCAGTACGTCGATGGGGAGACGGCGCAGGGCGTTGACCGCCGCGTACCCGCTGCCGAAGCCGTCGAGCGCGATCCGCACGCCGAGGCGCCGCAGGGCCACCAGGCGCTGTTCGAGCTCGTCGAAGGAGATCCGGGGGTCGCTGTCGGCGACCTCGATCATCAGGGCGCCTGAGGGCAGGCCGTACCGGGTGAGGAGCGCCTCGACGGAGCCCGGCGGCAGGGTCCTGTCCAGGAGCCTGGCGGCCGACACACGGACGGAGACGGCGACCGGATGCCCCGCTCCGGCCCGCTCGGCGGCCTGCTCCACGGCCTCCTCCAGCAGCCAGCTGCCGAGCTCCGCCGCACGGTCGCTGCCCTCGGACACCCGGAGGAACTCGGCCGGGGTGAAGAGGATGCCCTGGGAGGAGCGCCAGCGCGCCTGGGCGGAGACGGCGGCGACCGTCCCGCTGGCCAGATGGACGACGGGCTGGTGCAGCAGGGCGAACTCACCTTCCCGCAGGGCGGTGCGCAGCCGAGCCGCGAGCTCGGAGCGGCGCACCACGTCGGCCTGCATCTGGGGGGCGTACAGCTCGACCCGGTCCTTGCCGCTCGCCTTGGCGCGGTACATCGCGAGGTCGGCGTTGCGCATGAGGTCCTTGGGCGTGATGGAGGGCTCGGCGAAGGCGACCCCGATGGAGGCGGCCACCCGCACCTCGGACGTGCCGATCCGGTACGGCTGGGAGAGCCTGAGGCGGAGCCGGTCCGCGATCTCGTGGACCTGGTACTCCCGGGCGGCCTGGTCGCGGGTGCCGTCCCCGACGATGAGCGCGGCGAACTCGTCGCCCCCGAGGCGCGCCGCGGTGTCCGAGGTGCGGACGGAGTCCTGGAGGCGCCTGGCGGCCTGGATGAGCAGCTCGTCGCCCGCCTGGTGGCCGATGCTGTCGTTGACCGCCTTGAAGCCGTCCAGGTCGATGAAGAGCACGGCGGTGCCCGGGTCCCCGGCCCGCCGGCCGCCGAGCGCCTGCCCGACACGTGCGGTGAACAGGGCCCGGTTGGGCAGGTCGGTGAGGGGGTCGTGCTCGGCGTTGTGCTGGAGTTGCGCCTGGAGTCTGACCCGCTCGGTCACATCGCGGCTGTTGAGCAGCAGCCCGCCCTGGTGGCGGTTGACCGTGGACTCGACGTGGAGCCAGTCGCCCGTGCCCGATCCGAAGCGGCACTCGATCCGGGTGGTGGGCTCCTCCCGGGGCGGGGCCGCGAGGAAGCGCCGCAACTCGTGGACGACTCCCCCGAGGTCGTCGGGGTGGATGATCGACGCCAGCTCCGTACCGACGAGGTCCTCGGCGTCGCGGCGGTAGACCCCGGCCGCCGCCGGGCTGACGTAGCGCAGGACTCCGCTGGGCTCGGCGATCATGATGACGTCGCTCGACCCCTGGACCAGGGAGCGGAAGTGGTTCTCCTTCTGCGCGAGTTCCTGGGTGAGCGAGATGTTGTCGAGGAGCATGATGGCCTGCCGGACCACCAGGGCGAGCACGACCGTGCAGCCGGTGAGGACCACCACCCGGTCGACCCTGCGGCCCTCGACCACGTTGTACAGGATGCCGAGGGTGCAGACGGCGGCGGCCAGATAGGGCGTGAGCGCGGCGAGGGACCCGGCGATCGGGCGGCTCAGGGGAGACGGCTCCGGGATGTCCTCGACAGCGTTGTCCTCCCTGCGGCCGGCCCCCCAGGGGGCGTAGGCGAGGAGCAGGGAACCGGCGAACCAGCCCGCGTCCAGCAGTTGGCCCGACTCGTACGCCGAGCGGAGCAGCGGTGCGGTGAACAGGGCGTCGCAGAGCACGGTCAGGGCGAGGCCCGCGATGGCGGTGTTCACCGAGGAGCGGTTGGTGCTGAAGCGCCGGAAGTGCAGGGCGAGGACCATCGAGACGAGCACGATGTCCAGGAGCGGGTAGGCCAGCGAGAGCGCGGCCCTGGCCACGCTCTCCCCCGCGGCGTTCGCCACCTCGGCTGTGTGGGCGAGGGCGAGGCTCCAGGAGAGTGTCAGCAGCGATCCGCCGATCAGCCAGGCGTCCAGCACCAGGCAGACCCATCCGGCCCTGGTGAAGGGCCGTTTGGCGAGGACGAGCAGCCCGACGATGGCGGGCGGCGCGAAGCAGAGGAAGAACAGGTCCGCGAGGGACGGGGTGGGCACGGAGCGGCCCAGCACCACCTCGTACCATCCCCAGATCGCGTTGCCTCCGGCGGCCATGGCCGAGGAGAGCGAGAAGAGGAGCCAGGCCGGCCGGAACCGGATGCCTCCCGCGCGGGCGTAGAGGAAGCAGGACACCGCGGCGATGAGCGCGGCGACGCTGAGACCGAAGTCGCCCATGAACAGAGCGAGTGCGGGTGAGCCCCAGCCGAACGCGGCTCCCACCGCGTATCCGGCGCAGACCGCGGCGAGGACGAGCCGGGAGCGCAGCCCCGCACTCCGTCCGGCGGCGGCCGTGCGTCCGGAGAGCAGGGCTCCGGGGGCGCTCACCGGAGAGCTCCACGGCCCGGCCGGGGTGTCCCCGGCACAGCTGAGCACCGCAGGCCGTCCCGCCCGGTCGGATCGTCTCTCCACTGGCCGCACATCGCCCGTCGCCCCCTCGCGTTCCGCTGCCGCCCCGGCGCCGTCCCTTCCACGGCGCTGCCCTCTTGTGGACGATACACCAGAGCCGTCACTCAGGGACATAGCTTCTCTACTCTCCGTGACGACCTGGGGAGTTACCGGTACGGAGTGCGCCCGGGCGGCATCGCAGCGTGGTCAGCCGGTGGTGAGCACGACGTTGGCGACCGGCTCCCCGGCGGCGAACCGGGTGAGCTGTCCGGCGAGCAGCCGCTTGGCGCGGGGCAGGAACGCTGAGGTGCTGCCGCCCACATGGGGACTGATCAGCGTGTGGGGAGCATGCCAGAGCGGGTGGCCCGCGGGCAGGGGTTCCGGGTCGGTCACGTCGAGCGCGGCGCGCAACCGCCCGGACTCGAGTTCGGACAGCAGGGCCTCGGTGTCGACCACGGCCCCCCTCGCGACGTTCACCAGCAGCGCTCCGTCCGGCATCGCGGCGAGGAAGTCGCGGCCGACCAGCCCCTGTGTGGACGGGTTCAGCGGGGTGGACAGGATGACGACGTCGGCATCGGGCAGCAGCGCGGGCAGTTCGTCGATCGCGTGTACGGGGCCGCGCCCGGTTGTCCGTGCGGAGCGTGCGACGCGCACCACCCGCGCGCACTCGAAGGGCGCGAGCCGGTCCTCGATGGCCGCGCCGATCGACCCGTAACCCACGATGAGAACGGACTTGTCGGCGAGGGCCGGATAGAAGCCGGACCGCCACTCCTCCTTGTCCTGGCCGTGCACGAAGCCGGGAATCCCCCGGAGCGAGGCCAGCACCAGCGCGAGCGCGAGCTCCGCGGTCGACGCCTCGTGGACCCCCTTGGCATTGCACAGCCGCACCCCCGCGGGCAGCAGCCCGAGCCCGGGTTGCACGTGGTCGATGCCTGCGGAGAGGGTCTGGACGACCTGGACCGCGCCCATCCCGCCGAGTGGGCGGACCGCGACCTCGGAGCCCTTCATGTACGGAACGACATAGAAAGCGCAGTCGGACGGGTCCGCCGGGTACTCCCGGCCGCCGTCCCAGAAAAGGTAGTTGAGACCCTCGGGGAGTCCGTCGATGTCCTCGGCCGCGAACGGCAGCCATACGTCGTTGGCAGATGCGGAAGTCATGGTCAGGAGGCTATGCGAAGGCCCGGGAGCGGCAGAGGTTAGTTTGGGGTGCTGGTGGGCCCGTGATCATGGGCCGAGGGAGGGTTCGGGGAGTTGGAGCGCAGGACTATCGGTGCGGCGGCGCTCGCCGTGGGTGCGGTCGGGCTGGGCTGTATGCCGATGAGCTGGGCCTACAGCACGTCGCAGCAGCGCGGTGACCGTTCGGTGCGCACGGTGCACGCGGCGCTGGACGCGGGCGTCCAACTGCTCGACACGGCCGACATGTACGGCCCCTTCACCAATGAACTGCTCATCGGGAGGGCGCTCAGGGGCCGCCGCTCCGAGGCGTTCCTCTCCACCAAGTGCGGTCTGCTGGTGGGTGATCAGCACATCGTGGCCAACGGGCGCCCCGGCTATGTGCGACGGGCCTGCGACGCCTCGCTGCGGCGGCTCCAGACCGATGTGATCGATCTGTACCAGCTGCACAGGGCCGATCCCGAGGTTCCGGTCGAGGAGACCTGGGGCGCGATGGCCGACCTGGTGACCGCGGGCAAGGTGCGGGCGCTCGGGCTGTGCGCGGTGGGCGCGCGTGCCGGGCGGGGGCCGGGGGCGCGGATGCACGACGGAACCATCCGGCAGCTGGAGCGGGTCCAGCAGGTCTTCCCCGTGAGCGCGGTCCAGGCGGAGCTCTCCGTCTGGTCCCCGCAGGCGCTGGACGGCCTGCTGCCGTGGTGCGCGGCCCGGGGTGTGGGCGTACTGGCGGCGATGCCACTGGGCAACGGCTACCTCACGGGGACGCTCAAACCGGGCCAGGGTTTCGAGCCGGACGATCCCCGGGCCAGGCATCCCCGCTTCACCGCGGAGATGATGGCGGCCAACCAGCCGGTGGTGGTGGGGCTGCGGAGGATCGCGGAGCGGCACGGCGCCACTCCGGCGCAGGTGGCCCTGGCCTGGGTCCTGCGGCAGGGCCGCCATGTGGTGCCCGTGCCCGGCGCGAAGCGGGAGCGGTGGGCCGTGGAGAACGCGGGAGCCGCGGAGCTGGTGCTCACGGACCGGGACCTCGCCGAGATCGCCGGGCTGCCGCGCGCCCGGGAGTCGTGGGACTGACTCCGCGGCGGGAGAATCGGCGGGACCGGGAACCTCACGGGGAGCAGCGGGGTAGGCACAGTAGCGACCGCGACCGTCGAAAGGATCGGTGCTGTGCCCACACCCGTGCTGCGCAAGGGGGCGGTGGCCCTGCTCGCCTCGGCCTCCCTCCTGCTGTCCGCCTGCTCGTCCGGCGGCGCCCCGGCGGCCGACGGCTCGTCGTCGCCCTCGGCGGGCGCCACATCGGCGCCGGCGGCCTCCGCGAGCCCGTCGGCGGACCTGGCTCCGGCCAAGGGGTCGGTCGAGGTGGTGAAGACGCTCGCGGACGGCCTCGCCTCTCCCTGGGGCCTCGCGGCACTGCCGGGGGGCGATCTGCTGGTCTCCTCGCGCGACGAGGCGACGATCACCCGGATCGACGGGGAGAGCGGCAGGAAGACGCTGCTCGGCTCGGTGCCCGGGGTCGCGCCCGACGGGGAGGGCGGTCTCCTGGGCATCGCCGTCGCCCCGACGTACGGCGCGGACCATCTGGTCTACGCGTACTTCACCACCGCGTCGGACAACCGCGTCGCCCGCCTCCTGTACGACGAGAAGAAGCCCGCCGGGCAGCAGCTGGGAGCACCGGACACCATTCTGCGGGGCATCCCGAAGGGCTCCATCCACAATGGCGGGCGGATCGCCTTCGGCCCCGACCGCATGCTGTACGTGGGCACGGGCGAGACGGGTGACACCGGCCTGGCCCAGGACAAGTCCTCGGTCGCGGGCAAGATCCTGCGGATGACGCCCGACGGCGAACCGGTGCACGGCAATCCCGAGGGCGACTCCCTGGTCTACACGTACGGGCACCGCAATGTGCAGGGCCTGGCCTGGGACGGTGAGAAGCGGCTCTGGGCATCGGAGTTCGGCCAGAACACCTGGGACGAGCTGAATCTGATCGAGGCCGGCAAGAACTACGGCTGGCCGGACGTCGAGGGCAAGGAGGGCGAGGCCGGGTTCGTCGACCCGGTGGCCCAGTGGAAGACCTCCGAGGCCTCGCCGAGCGGCATCGCGTACGCCGAGGGGTCGATCTGGATGGCGGGGCTGCGGGGCGAGCGGCTCTGGCGGATCCCCCTGTCGGACAAGGCGGACGGTGAGCCGCTGGCCGCCCCCCAGGCGTTCCTGGAGGGGAAGTACGGCCGGCTGCGCACGGTGCTCGCGGCGGGTGGCGACCTGCTCTGGCTGGTCACGAGCAACACGGACGGCCGAGGCGACCCGGAGGCGGGCGACGACCGCGTCCTGCTGCTGAAGGTGCGGTAGGGGCCCGGCGGAAGCTCCCGCACTCCCGGACCCTGCCGGGTCCCGGGAGGCCCCGGCACTCCCGGAGGTCCCAGCACTCCGGACCGGCCGGAAGCGGCCCTCCGGGTCCCGGCCCACGGCGTACGGCCGGAAGCGGCCCGGCCGGGTCCCGGCCCACGGCGTACGGCCGGGAGCGGCCCGGCCGGGTCTCAGCCCACGGTGTACAGCCGGAAGCGGTGCGCGACGGCCGCCGCCTCGCCCCGGCTGGAGACGCTCAGCTTGGCCAGGATGTTGGAGACGTGCACGCTCGCGGTCTTCGGGGAGATGTAGAGCTCCTCCGCTATCCGGCGGTTGGTGTATCCCGCCGCCACCAGCCGGTGCACCTCCTGTTCGCGCGAGGTCAGCCCGAAGGACTCGATCACGTCCACGGCGGCGCCCGGTTCGTCGGAGGGCTCCTCCTCGTCCGCGGCCTCGTCGCCGGCTCCCGCGAGCGCGATCCGGGCCCGGCCCGCCAGCAGTTCGATGCTCTCGGCGAGCGGTCTCGCCCCGAGCCGTGCCGCCACCGCGTGTGCCTCGCGCAGGAGTACAGCCGCAGGTGTCCGCTCGCCGGTGGCGGTGAGGATCGACTCCGCCCAGCGGACCCGGACCTGGGCCAGCTCGTAGGGCCGCTGGAGCGGGCCGAACGCCTCGGCGGCGCGGCGCCAGTGGTCCGGGGTGTCCTCGCCCTCGGCACGGGCGAGCTCCGCCTCGACCAGCACCCCGTAGGCGGCCCACACCGGCACCAGCATGGGCAGTTGCCTCAGATGGGTGCGGACGCGCTCCAGGATCGCGGGCCGGCCGGGATCGGTGGCGGGCAGCCCGCGCGCGTCGGCCTCGGCCGACGCGACGGTGTGCAGGAGCGGCAGGGAGTACCGCTGGGTCCCCGGTGGCAGGCCGATCTCGGACTGCGCCTCGAACGCGGCCCGCGCGTCGGGCAGTCTGCCCTGCTGGGCGGCGAGCGCGACGGCGTGCCGGACGGGGCTGATCAGATGCTGCGGCTGTGGGTCGTGGAGGCCGAGATGGCGGCGGTTCAGGACCAGTTGCTCCTGCGCCTCCTCGAAGTCGCCGCGGGCCAGTGCGAGATCGGCCCGACGGGAGGCGACGAGGCCGTGCGCCTTGCGGGACCTGGCCAGCGGGGCGGCCACGTCGACGGCGGCCCGGCTCTCCTCCCAGTGCCCGAGCGAGAAGTACGACTGGGCCTGGTTGGCCCGCACCCAGGCCTCGGAGTCCGGGAGTCCGTGGGTGTGGCAGATCTCGATGCCGTGGTCGGCGGCCGAGACCGCTTCCAGGGAACGGCCGGTGGATTCGAGCGAGGAGGGGAGGTTGATGCTCGCCCTGCTCATCACGCCGACCAGGTGCAGCTCCTCGGCCCGGTCCCGGACGGCGTACATCTCGGCGAGGCCCTCCTCGACACCGCCCGCGTCGATGGTGAGCCAGCCGCGGGTGAGCCGGGCGTGCAGTTCGATGGACTCCTCGCCGACCAGCCGGGCGTACTCCACCGCCCGGTCGGCGGCCTTCAGCGTCTCGGGCCCGGGCCGGTGCAGGGCGCCCCAGCTGGCGGCCGCCGCCAGGACGTCGGCGTGCACGGCGGAGGGGCTCGTGCCGCGCACCAGGTCCTGGGCGGTGCCCAGTTCCTGCCAGCCGTCACCCCGGGAGAGGCTCTGCATCAGATAGGAGCGCTGCACCCAGAACCACGCGGCGCGCAGCGGGTCCGTGCCCGTGTCCAGGATGCGCAGGGCCTTCTTGGTGAGGGTCAGGGCGCGTTCGCGGTCGCCGCCGAAGCGGGCGGCCACCGCCGCCTCGGCCATCAGGTCGAGGTAGCGCAGTGCGTCGGTACGGGGTTCGCAGCCGCAGGCCGGGTAGACCTCGGCGTAGTCGAGCGGACGCAGGGTGGCCCGCACCTCGTCGGGGACGTCGTCCCAGAGCTCCATGGCCCGTTCCAGCAGCCGGAGTTGCTCGGAGTACGCGAAGCGGCGCCTGGCCTCGACGGCCGCCTGGAGCACGGCGGGCAGCGCCTTGACCGGGTCGTGCGCGGCGTACCAGTAGCTCGCGAGGCGGGCGGCGCGCTCGTCGGCGCGCACGAGGGAGGGGTCGGCCTCCAGCGCCTCGGCGTACCGGCGGTTGAGGCGGGTGCGTTCGCCCGGCAGCAGGTCGTCGCTGACGGCCTCGCGGACCAGGGAGTGCCGGAAGCGGTATCCCTCGCTGTCGGGCGCGGGCAGCAGCAGGTTGGCGCCGACCGCGGCCCGCAGGGCCCCGTCGAGTTCGTCCTCGGCGAGTCCGGCGACGGCGGCGAGGAGCGGGTGCTCGACCGTGGAGCCGCCCTCGGCCAGGACGCGGGCGATCCGCTGGGCGTGTTCGGGCAGGGCCTCCACGCGTACGAGCAGGAGGTCGCGCAGCGAGTCGGAGAGGCCGGAGCTGTCCCCGCCGCAGCACTCCACGCTCCGGGCGAGTTCCTCGACGAAGAAGGCGTTGCCGTCGGAGCGGTCGAAGATGTCGTCGACCAGGGCCGCGTCGGGGAGCACCGCGAGGATGCCGGTGAGCTGCCGGCCGACCTCGGCGCGGCTGAAGCGGTCGAGTTCGATGCGGCGAACCGTGCGGAGCCGGTCCATCTCGGCCAGGAGCGGGCGCAGGGGGTGGCGGCGGTGGACGTCGTCGGCGCGGTAGGTGGCGATCACGACGAGACGGCCGCTGCGCAGGGTGCGGAAGAGGTAGGCGAGCAGATGACGCGTGGAGGCGTCGGCCCAGTGCAGGTCCTCCAGGACGAGGACGACCGTACGGGTGGCGGAGACGCGCTCCAGCAGCCGGGCGGTGAGCTCGAAGAGGCGGGCGGTGCCGTGCTCGTCGTTCGACGCCCGCTCGGCCTCACCCAGTTCGGGCAACAGCCTGGCCAGCTCGCCCTCCTGGCCGGCCACGGCCTCGGCCAGTTCCTCCGGCAGCGCCCGGCGCAGGGCCCGCAGCGCGGTGGCGAACGGGGCGAAGGGCAGGCCGTCGGCCCCGATCTCCACACAGCCGCCGACGGCCACCACGGCCTCACGGCGGCAGGCCGCCGTGAGGAACTCCTCGACCAGCCGGGTCTTGCCGACCCCGGCCTCGCCGCCGATGAGCAGCGCCTGCGGCTCACCCGCGCAGGCGCGGGTGAGCGTCTCGGTGAGCGCGGCGAGCTCAGCGGCCCGGCCGACGAAGACGGGGCTGACGGTATTGGTCTCCACGCCGCTGAGCATCGCATAGGTGTACGACACCCCGGCGCCGGTTTTCTGCCGGGCGTCCACCGCTACGCGGCGTGGACGAAGCCGCTCCGCTCCGCTCCCACCTGCCCTTCGGTGTCTTGGCGGCGTGCCCGGCGGGCGGCACGACGGGCCAGCACGGCCTGGCGGACGGTGCGCTGCTGGTCGGCCCGGCGGATCAGCTCGGCGACGTTGAGCTGGTGGAGTTCGTACGCGTACATGGTCATCTCCCTGGTGTGGAACGCGAGTAGGGGCACGGCTCGTTGCCGTGCCCCTACTCTCGTCCGCCAGGGGGTGCCGCCACATCGGGCGACTGCCGCATCTCTGCGTGCGAGGGGCCTTAGGCCCGGGTGGCGGATGCCTTAGGCGGCTGCCGCCGGGTCCTCAGCCGGCTGCGGAGGGCAGGGAGACGATGAGGTCGAAGTACATCGCCACGGAGATCAGCACGCCGAGCACGCCCAGTGCGACGCCCGCGCGGGCGACGGAGCGGACCCATCCGGCCTGCGGGCGGGCGGAGGGGGCGCCGAAGGCGGGGCGGACCAGGACGAAGACGCCGATGATGAGGGCGAGGAGCGCGAAGAGCCCGTTGACCAGGGCCGTGCTGTGCCAGGCGTCGCCGTAGATCTCGGAGATCTGCTGGGCCGCGCTGCCGCCGCCCGAGGTCTTGATCTGGCCGATCAGGGTCTCGCGCTCGGCGGCGACCCGGCCGGTCCACGCTCCGGTGAGGGAGACGATGCCGAGCCCCGCGGCCACCACGGCCGCGGCACCCGTGCCGGCCCCGGCGGCGGCGGCCGCCTCGGCCTCGGCGTAGGGGTCGGGCTCCAGCTCCGTCTCGATGCCGTCCTCCGCCGCGGCGTCCGTCGCGGCGACGACCATCTCGGTCACGTCCGACGCGGTCACGCCCGGTGCGACGCCCTCCGGGACGGCGTCCTCCTCGGGTGCGGCCTTCTTCGTCACGTCCGGCACGGCGGCGGTCCCGCCCGCTGTCTCCTTCTCCTCTGTGTCGTCTGTGGTCGCGGTCGAGGGGGTGGTGTTCATGCGCCGCACGCTAGGGGTCCCGTATGAGAACCTCCTTAACGCCGGGCGTCACGGTCCTTCGCGGCGCGCCATTCCGGGGCGAGGACGGCCCAGATCTCCTGGTCGTGGCGCTTGCCCCGGTAGGCGTAGGCCTCGCGCAGAACGCCCTCGCGGGTCATGCCGAGCCGTTCGGCCACCGCGATGCTGCGGGTGTTGGCGGAGGAGGCGACCCACTCCACCCGGTGCATGCCGCGCGTGTCGACGGCCCAGTCGATCAGCTTCCGTGCGGCGCGGGTCACCAGGCCATGCCCCTCCCCGGCGGCCTCCAGCCAGCAGCCGATCTCGCAGTTCCCGGCCTCGGCCTCGAATATCCGGAAGAGGACGCCGCCGACGAGCGTGCCCTCCCACCAGATCCCGTAGATCCGTCCGGTGTCGGCGGCCTGCTTGTCGGCGTAGCGCTGGAGCAGCGCACGGGCGGAGGTGAGGTCCGTGGCCGCGGCGGCGAACGGGATCCAGGGGTCGACCAGGGCGCGCGCCCGGTCCGTGTGGGCGAGGAACTCCTCCGCCTGCCAGGGCTCCAGCGGCCGGAGCTCCGCGCCGTCGTTCCCCAGTGACACCGTGAACATGGCTCTCCTCGGTCTGCGCGACGTCCTGTGCCGGTGTGCCGCGACGGGTCAGTGGACGCGCTGCGCGACCTGCCGGTCGAGGCCGTCGGCGCGCTCCTCCGGGATTTTCGCATGCGGTACGGGGCTGTCCGGCGGCTCGATGCTGATCCTCGGCAGCAGCCGGTCGAGGCGGGCGGGCAGCCACCAGTTCGCGCCTCCGAGCAGGTGCATCAGGGCGGGCACGAGCAGGGTGCGCAGGACGAAGGCGTCGAGGGCGACGGCCGCGGCGAGGGCGATGCCGAACATCGCGATGACGCGGTCGCCGCTCAGCACGAAGGCGAGGAAGACCGAGATCATGATCACCGCGGCCGAGTTGATGACCCTGCCGGTCTCGGCGAGGCCGACCCGCACCGACCGGCGGTTGTCCCCCGTCTCCAGCCATTCTTCGTACATCCGGCCGACGAGGAAGACCTGGTAGTCCATGGAGAGCCCGAAGAGCACCGAGACCATGATCACCGGGAGGAAGGGCTCGATGGGGCCCGCGCTGCCGAGCCCGAGGAGCTCGCTGCCCCAGCCCCACTGGAAGACGGCGACGACGACGCCGAAGGAGGCCGCCACCGCGGCCACGTTCATCACGGCCGCCTTCAGCGGTACGGCGAGTGAGCGGAACGCCAGCAGGAGCAGGAGGCAGCCGAGAGTGATCACGACCCCGACGAAGAGCGGGAGCTTGCCGACGATGATGCCGGCGAAGTCGTCGTAGCTCGCCGTCACCCCGCCCACATGGGCCTGGAGCGAGGAGGTCTCCTCGGTCTGCGGCAGGACGTCGTGGCGCAGCCGGTCGACGAGTTCGCTGGTCCGCTTCGACTGGGGCGCGGAGTCGGGGACGACGGTGACGAACGCCGTGTCACCTCCCGCGTTGTAGGTCACCGGACTCACCGAGGCGACTCCGTCGGTGGCCCGCAGCACGGCGGGGAGGCCGTCCAGGGCGAGCCGGTCGTCGGCGCCGTCGAGGCGGGCGGCGATCGTCAGCGGGCCGTTGACGCCGGGGCCGAACCCGTCGGCCAGCAGGTCGTACGCCTGCCGGGTGGTGGCGGTGGCGGGGTCGTTGCCCTGGTCGGAGGTGCCCAGGTGCAGCCCGAGGGTGGGGATCGCGAGGACCGCCATGACGACGGCGGCGACCGCTCCGAGCAGCCTGGGGTGCCGCTCGACGAAGGCGGACCAGCGGACGGCGAAGCCGGTGGGCCGTTCGGGCCGCGGCCCGTGCGCGGCGAGCCGTACGCGCTCGCGCCGGCCCAGCGCCCGCATGCCGATGAAGGAGAGGAGCGCGGGCAGCAGGGTCACCGAGGCGAGGACGGTGAGGACGACGGTGAGCGAGGCGGCGATCGCTACCCCGTTGAGGAAGCCGAGCCGCAGTATCAGCATGCCCAGCAGGGCGACGCAGACGGTGGCTCCCGCGAAGACGACGGCGCGCCCGGTCGTCGCGACGGCGTTCCGCGCCGCCTCGTGCACGGACATGCCGCGTCTCAGTCCACGCCGGTGCCGGGTGACGATGAACAGGGCGTAGTCGATGCCGACGCCGAGCCCGATGAGCATGCCCAGCATCGGCGCGAAGTCGGCGACGGTCATGACATGGCCGAGCAGCACGGTGCCCGCGTAGGCCGTGCCGACGGAGACGAGGGCGGTGGCGATGGGCAGCAGGCTGGCGGCGAGCGAGCCGAAGGCGAGGAAGAGGACGACCGCGGCGACGGCCACACCTACGGCCTCGCCCAGATGGAGGGACGGCGCCCCGGTCCCCGCGACGGCGGTGCCGCCGAGCTCGATCCGGAGCCCGTCGGTCTCGGCCGCCTTCGCGGTGTCGACGACGGCCGCGGCCCGCTCCGGCGGGATCTCGCCGGAGCGGTGGTCGAAGGTGACCGTGGCGTAGGCGGTGCGTCCGTCCTCGCTGATCTGCGCCTGGCCGGTCGCGCCGTAGGGCCCGGCGACATCACCGACCCCGGGCAGCGCCCCGATCGCGTGGAGCGTCCTGGTCATCGTGCGCTCGACGCCGGCGTCCCGGACGGTGGAGTCCGGGGTGTGCCAGACGACGGTGCCGGTGTCGCCCCCGAGGTCCTCGAACCCGGACTGCAGGAGCTCCCCCGCGCGGCCCGACTCGGTGCCCGGGACCTCGTAGTCGTTGGAGTACGAGGAACCCGCGGACACCGCGGCGGCGGCCACGCCCCCGAGGGCGATCAGCCAGATGAGGACAGTGGCGAGGCGGTGCGTGAGACACCAGCGTGCGAGGGCTGCCA
Organism: Streptomyces sp. NPDC002125; assembly: GCF_053593715.1. Taxonomy (NCBI): domain Bacteria; kingdom Bacillati; phylum Actinomycetota; class Actinomycetes; order Kitasatosporales; family Streptomycetaceae; genus Streptomyces; species Streptomyces sp. NPDC002125. The sequence continues at coordinate 293,568 of NZ_JBSFDD010000001.1, forward strand.
ACGGAGGTGCTCCTGATGGTTCGTGGAGATTTGTCAGGAGTTGATGGGACAACTCATGGAAAACCTCACATGACCTGAGAACCATCACTCTGACAGCCGATCGCCGTCCTCGGCCGCATTCGTGGCCAGGGTCACACGTACGGACTTCGCGTACGCGAACTCCTGGAGGCGCCCTGGCCACGTCGTGCGCTCAGCCGGTGACGCTCGCCCTGCCGTTCTCGATGTGTCCCATCAGCCGGCGCCTGAAGGAGCTCTCCCCGTCTGCCGTCACCTGGAGGTCGTACCAGCCGTGGGCGTCGGCCGCCGAGTGCACGAGCGTGCGGCTGCGCCCCGGCTTGACCTTCACCGTGCGGCTCCAGTCCCGCAGGTCGTCCTCGTCGACGTAACCGAGCGGCCGGACGGTGTAGGTCAGCGTCCTCCGGCCGTTGTTGCGCAGCGTGAGGTGCAGGTCGCGCTCGTGGGCGTCGATACGGGAGGCGAGCTCGGCCGCGCCGTCGGCCGCTCCCTCGAACTCCCGGCGGAAACCGTTCGGGCCGGTCACCGTGAAGCGGTAGCCCTCACCGGTCAGCGGCACCGTCCACTGCCCGGTGCGCCTGACGTCCTTGTGCTGCGGAGCGGGGAACTCGTTCGCGTACGGGTAGAGCGCGAAGTGCGCGGAGGACCGGCCTGTGTTGCTGAGGGCGACCCGCAGCTCCCCCTCGACGCACCGTGCCTGTGCGTCGGGCTGGTACGGCAGGGGCCTGGCGGGGCGGGTGCCCGGCTCCTGGACGGGCATGTGCTGGACGGCCGGGGGCCTCGGCTGCCAGCGCCCGCCGAACGGCGGGATCGCGGCGGGCGGCTCCGCCTGGGGCTGCCGCCGGGCGCGGGTGAAGTCGAAGGCGGAGGTGAGGTCGCCGGTGACCTGGCGCCGCCAGGCCCCGATGTTGGGTTCCTCCACGCCCGTCCAGCGCTCCAGGAGGCGGATCACTGACGTGTGGTCGAAGACCTCGGAGCAGACGTGGCCGCCGACGGTCCAGGGCGAGACGACCAGCAGGGGGACGCGGACGCCCAGCCCCGTCGGCCTGCCCTCCCACTGCTCCTCGGTCACCTCGGCGGGGGCGACCGGCGGCGGCACATGGTCGAAGAAGCCGTCGTTCTCGTCGTAGTTGACGAGGACGACGGTGTGCCGCCAGACGTCGGGGTGCCTGCCGAGCGCGTCCAGGATCTTGTAGACGACCGTCGCGCTGTGCACCGGCGAGGAGACGCTCGGGTGCTCCGAGTCCACGGCCGACGGGACGAGGTAGGAGACCTCGGGCAGCGTCCCCGCCGCCACGTCCGCGGCGAACGCGTCGGCCAGGGCGCCCGTTTCCACCCGGCGCAGCCCCCGCTCGAACAGGCTGCGCTCGGCCGTCGTCAGGGTGGCCACACCCTCGTCGAGCAGGCCGAGGAGCCGCTCGCGCTCACCCGCGTCCTCCGTCTCGCGCACCGCCGCGTAGAAGGACTCCATGTAGGTGTGCCCGCCGGTCCTCACCAGCGCCTTGCGGGCTATCGCCTTGAAGGTGGTGAAGAACTCGATCTGGTTGTCGGTGAAGTTCTCCCACTCCGTGTACGTCTTCCAGCTCCGCCCGGCCTTCTCCAGCCGCTCCGCGTAGGTGCCCCAGTCGTATCCGGGATGGGAGCCCTCGTCGTAGGCGTCGTTGCCCACGGCCCGCCGGCCGTCCGGCTCGTCGCCCGTCCTCCCGCTCCACAGGTGGTTGCGGTTGGGGCTCGTGGAGGTGTGGATCGAGGAGTGGTAGGCGTCGCAGACGGTGAAGGTGTCGGCGAGCTCGTAGTGCAGCGGGATGTCCCGGCGGTCGTAGTACGCCATGGTCGCGGCGGACTTCGCGGTGATCCAGCCGTTCATCCAGCCGCCCGCCCAGGCCTTGGCACCCCCGTTCCAGGAGTGGTCGAGGGCGCCGATGTACTGGAGGTCCTTCTGCTGGGCCTCGGCCGCCTCGCGCACGGGGAACGGCAGCACGGTGGTCCCCGACGGGCCCGGCTGCTCGAAGACGGACGTGCCGGAGGGGAGTACGACCGCGTTGCGGTCCCCGAAGCCGCGGACGCCGCGCAGGGTCCCGAAGTAGTGGTCGAAGGAACGGTTCTCCTGCATCAGGATCACCACGTGCCGGATGTCCTTCAGCCCTTCACCACCGGACGTCCCGCCGGTGGCATCCGCGGCGATGGCCGCTTGGAGCGACGGGGGAAGAAACGATCCCGCCGCCGCGGCGCCGAGTGCGCCGCCGCCGAGCGCGAAGAGCCGCCGCCGTGACATGTCCGTGGTCAAGTGAGCCTCCCGGTTCCGTATCTACGGCGGAAACTAGTCAGCCCGGATGGCCCGCGGAAGACGGCGGCGGGGCCTGCCGGTGAACGTGACGACGGCCGCCAGGTGACGCGAAGGGGCGGTGCACCCAGCCACGGGCGCACGGCCGCCGGGTGACGCGAAGGGGCGGTGCACCCGGCCGCGGGCGCACGGCCGCCGGGTGACGCGAGCGGCGGTGCACCCGGCCACGGATGCACGGCCGCCGGGTGACGCGAAGGGGCGGTGCACCCGGCCACGGGTGCACCGCCCCTCAGGCGTACGGGGATCAGCCCTCGACGCCGAGCTTCTCCAGGATCAGCTCACGGACGCGCGCCGCGTCCGCCTGGCCCCGGGTCGCCTTCATGACGGCGCCGACCAGCGCGCCCGCGGCGGCGACCTTGCCGCCGCGGATCTTGTCGGCGATCGCCGCGTTGGCCGCGATCGCCTCGTCGACCGCCGTGCCCAGCGCGCCCTCGTCGGAGACGACCTTCAGGCCGCGCTTCTCGACGACGGTGTCCGGGTCGCCCTCGCCCGCGAGGACGCCCTCGAGGACCTGACGGGCCAGCTTGTCGTTGAGGTCTCCGGCCGCGACGAGCTCGGCCACCCGGGCGACCTGCGCCGGGGTGACGGGCAGCTCGTCCAGGCTGCGGCCGGTCTCGTTGGCGTTACGGGCGAGCTCGCCCATCCACCACTTGCGGGCCTGGTCGGACGGGGCGCCCGCGTCCGTCGTGGCGACGATCAGGTCGACCGCGCCCGCGTTGAGGATGGACTGCATGTCGTGCTCGCTGACACCCCACTCCTCCTTCAGCCGCTTGCGGCGCAGCCGGGGCAGCTCGGGAAGCCCCTTGCGGAGCTCCTCGACCCAGTCGCGCGCGGGGGCGACCGGCACCAGGTCCGGCTCGGGGAAGTAGCGGTAGTCCTCGGCGTTGTCCTTGATGCGGCCGGCCGTGGTGGAACCGTCCTCCTCGTGGAAGTGCCGGGTCTCCTGCACGATCGTCCCGCCGGAGTTCAGCACCGCGGCGTGGCGCTGGATCTCGAAGCGGGCGGCGCGCTCGACGGAGCGCAGCGAGTTCACGTTCTTCGTCTCGGAACGCGTGCCGAAGGTCTCGGTGCCGTTCGGGCGCAGCGACAGGTTGACGTCGCAGCGCATCTGGCCCATCTCCATGCGGGCCTCCGAGACGCCGAGCGCCTTGATGAGCTCGCGGAGCTCGGCGACGTACGCCTTGGCGACCTCCGGGGCGCGTGCGCCCGCTCCCTCGATCGGCTTGGTGACGATCTCGATGAGGGGGATGCCCGCGCGGTTGTAGTCGAGCAGCGAGTGGGAGGCGCCGTGGATGCGGCCGGTGGCACCGCCGACGTGCGTCGACTTGCCGGTGTCCTCCTCCATGTGCGCGCGCTCGATCTGCACGCGGAAGATCTCGCCGTCCTCCAGCTGGACGTCCAGATAGCCGTTGTAGGCGATCGGCTCGTCGTACTGGGAGGTCTGGAAGTTCTTCGGCATGTCCGGATAGAAGTAGTTCTTCCGGGCGAAGCGGCACCACTCGGCGATCTCGCAGTTCAGCGCGAGCCCGATCTTGATGGCGGACTCGACGCCGATCTCGTTGACGACCGGGAGCGCGCCCGGCAGTCCGAGGCAGACCGGGCAGGTCTGCGAGTTGGCGTCCTGCTTGAGCTCGGTGGAGCACCCGCAGAACATCTTGGTCTTGGTGCCGAGCTCGACATGGACCTCGAGGCCCATGACGGGGTCGTACGTCGCGAGGGCGTCCTCGTACGACTCCAGGTCAATGACAGTCACGGTGAAACTTTCCCTCTCAGCCCAGCAGGACGTCGTCGTCGCCGAGACGCTTGAGTTCGCGGTAGAGGATCGCGAGTCCGGTCACGATCGCGGCGGCGGATACGGCGGCGTCGATCAGCCGCAGCGTGTCGTCGTCCTGGCGGGCCATCTTCACCTGCTTGTAGACGCTGAGCGCGCCGAAGGCGGTGGTGCCCATGGACACGTACGCGCCGGTCTTGGACTTCTTGAAGTTCTTGGCCTTCTTAGCCATTGCACTCATAGCGACGGAGCCTCCTCAAGCAGCGGGTGTCCCCACCTTTCCACGAAGGCGGCCTCGACGGCGGCTCCGACCTTGTACAGCCGGTCGTCCTTCATGGCGGGGGCGATGATCTGCAGCCCGACCGGCAGCCCGTCCTCCGGCGCCAGGCCGCAGGGCAGCGACATGGCGGAGTTGCCGGCGAGGTTGGTCGGAATGGTGCACAGGTCCGCGAGGTACATCGCCATCGGGTCGTCGGCGCGCTCGCCGATCGGGAAGGCGGTGGTGGGTGTCGTCGGCGAGACGATGACGTCCACCTGCTCGAACGCCTTCTCGAAGTCCCGCGTGATGAGCGTGCGGACCTTCTGCGCCGAGCCGTAGTACGCGTCGTAGTAGCCGGAGCTGAGCGCGTACGTGCCGAGGATGACGCGGCGCTTGACCTCGTCGCCGAAGCCGGCCTCGCGGGTGAGGGCGGTGACGTCCTCGGCGGAGCGCGTGCCGTCGTCGCCGACCCGGAGGCCGTAGCGCATGGCGTCGAACCGCGCGAGGTTCGAGGAGCACTCGGACGGCGCGATCAGGTAGTACGCCGAAAGGGCGAGGTCGAAGGACGGGCAGTCCAGCTCGACGACGGTGGCGCCGAGGGACTTCAGCAGCTCGACCGACTCGTTGAACCGCTGGACGACGCCGGCCTGGTAGCCCTCGCCCGCGAACTGCTTGACCACACCGACGCGCATGCCCTGCACGGAGCCGTTGCGCGCGGCCTCGACGACCGGCGGGACGGGGGCGTCGATCGACGTCGAGTCCATCGGGTCGTGCCCGCCGATGGCCTCGTGGAGCAGCGCCGCGTCCAGGACCGTACGGGCGCAGGGGCCGCCCTGGTCGAGGGAGGACGAGAAGGCGACCATGCCGAAGCGGGAGACGCCGCCGTAGGTGGGCTTGACACCGACCGTGCCGGTGACGGCGGCGGGCTGGCGGATGGAGCCGCCGGTGTCCGTGCCGATGGCGAGCGGGGCCTCGAAGGACGCCAGCGCCGCAGCGGAGCCACCGCCGGAGCCGCCCGGGATGCGGGTGAGGTCCCAGGGGTTGCCGGTCGGGCCGTAGGCGCTGTTCTCGGTGGAGGACCCCATGGCGAACTCGTCCATGTTGGTCTTGCCGAGGATGACGACGTCGGCGGCCCTGAGCTTCTTGGTGAGGGTCGCGTCGTACGGCGGGACCCAGCCCTCGAGGATCTTCGAGCCGACGGTGGTCGGCATGTCCTGCGTGGTGAAGATGTCCTTGAGCGCGAGCGGGACTCCGGCCAGCGGGCCGAGCTTCTCGCCCGCCTCGCGCTTGGCGTCGACGGCGCGGGCCTGCGCGAGCGCGCCCTCGCGGTCGATGTGCAGGAAGGCGTGGACCTTCTCGTCGATGGCGTCGATCCGGGCCAGGTGGGCCTCGGTGACCTCGACGGCCGTCAGCTCGCCGGAGGCGATCCTCGCGGCGATCTCGGCCGCGGTGAGCTTGATGATGGTGCTGATGTCCGTCATGGCTGTTAGTCCTCCCCCAGGATCTGCGGCACCTTGAAACGCTGCTGCTCCTGGGCCGGGGCGCCGGAGAGCGCCTGCTCGGGGGTGAGCGACGGACGGACCTCGTCCGCGCGCATGACGTTGGTCAGCGGCAGCGGGTGGGAGGTCGGCGGTACGTCTTGGTCGGCGACCTCGGAGACGCGGGCGACCGCGCCGATGATGTCGTCGAGCTGACCGGCGAAGTGTTCGAGCTCTTCGCCCTTCAGCTCCAGACGCGCCAGCCGGGCGAGGTGGGCGACCTCCTCGCGCGTGATGCCAGGCATGCAGCGATCCTCAGGGTTCGGTGTGTGTGGTCTTGGCCGGGGGCCGGTGTGTGCCACCGGCCCCCAATCCTATGGGGTCGCGGCCCACTGCCCCGCCTGCTCCCTCACCCCCGGCCCCACGATCCCGGTCCTGCCGCGCCGGGTCCGCCCGCCGATCGAGGACAAAACGGTCGCGGAGCGCCCGCGCGGGCATCGCCCGTCCTCCCGCCGGCCGCGGGAACGGCCCCGGTCAGGCCGTCGCGGGACCGGAGACCGCGCGCCCGGCGGGCCGCTGCTGCTGCTCCGTCTCGGGCTGCATCGCCACGGCCGCCCTGGCCGCCGCCTCCAGCTCGGCCGGCCTGCGCCAGCCGTGCTCGCCGCGTGCCCGGAGCCAGGCGGTCGTCTCCTGCGGCGGCATCGCGGCGGCGACGAGCCATCCCTGCACCGCGTCGCAGCGCAGGTCCCGCAGCCGCTCCCAGGTCTCGTCGTCCTCGACGCCCTCGGCCACCACCAGCAGCCCGAGCGAGTGGGCCAGGTCGATGGTGCAGCGGACGATCTCCGCGTCCTCGTTGTCCACGGCCAGCCGCGCCACGAACGAACGGTCGATCTTGAGCTCGCTGACCGGCAGCTTGCGCAGGTGGACCAGTGAGGAGTAGCCGGTGCCGAAGTCGTCGAGGGACATCTTCACGCCGTGCCCCGTCAGCCCGGCGAGGGTGTCGGCGGCCCGCTGCGGGTCCTCCAGCAGGACGTGCTCGGTTATCTCCAGCTGGAGCGCCCCGGCCGGGACGCCGTGCCGGGCCAGCCGGGCGGCGACGCTCCCCGCGAAACCGGGGGTGTGGACGTCGCGCGGCGAGACGTTGACGGCGACGGGCACGAACAGCCCCTGCGCGCGCCACCGGGCGACCTGGGCGAGCGCGGTCTCCAGCACGTACTCGGTGAGGTGGGGCATCAGCCCGGAGGACTCCGCGATCGCGATGAACTCGTCCGGGGGGACCCTGCCGCGCTCGGGGTGCACCCAGCGCACGAGCGCCTCGAGGCCGGCCACCTGGCCGTCGAAGCGGACCTTCGGCTGGTAGTGGAGCTCGACCTCCCTGGCGTCCAGGGCGCGGCGCAGGTCGCCCAGCAGGCCCAGCCGGTCCGGGGTGTTGCTGTCCCGCTTCGACTCGTACACCTCGACGCCCGTGCGGTCGCGCTTGGCCTGGTACATCGCCACGTCGGCCCGCCTGAGCAGCCCTTCGGCGTCGAGCGCGTGGTCGGGGTGGACGGCGACCCCGGCGCTGGCCTCCAGGACCAGGGTGAGCCCGTCGAGGTCGAGGGGCGAGGAGAGCTCGGCGACCAGATGGCGGGCGACGCGCTGGGCGCTGGTGGTCGAGTCGGCCGTCGGCAGGAGTACGGCGAACTCGTCGCCGCCCAGCCGCGCGGCCTCCGCACCGCGCGGCAGGGCCAGCCGGAGGCGCTCCGCTATCTGGAGCAGGAGCCGGTCCCCCGCCAGATGGCCGAGGGTGTCGTTGACGGCGCGGAAGCGGTCGAGGTCGATGAGGACGAGGGCGGACCTGGTGCCGGTGCTCCCCGCCTCCTCCAGCGCCGTCCACGTTCTCTCCAGGAGCCACTGGCGGTTGGGCAGACCGGTCAGCGGGTCCCGCAGCTGCTCCTCGGCCCGCGCGCGGGCGATCCAGAGCGTGGAGTCCAGGGCGATCAGGGGTACGGCGAAGAGCGGCAGCAGGACGGGCATCGCCGAGGCCACCACGCAGATCAGGGGGGCGATGCCGAGCAGGGCGACCGCGACGAGGCACTGGCGCAGCAGCGCGGTGCGCGCGACCGTCGTGAGCCCTCCGGTCTGGGAGGCCCTGGCGTACCAGAGGAGTACACGGGTGACGAGGAGATACACGCCGGCGGCGAGCACCACCTCGGGCACGGCGTCGATGCCCCAGTGGAGCGGCCGCCAGGGGGTCTCGACCGTGGGTACGTCACCGAAGGCCGCCAGGACGAGCGCGGCGGCCCCTATGCCGAGTATGTCGACCGCGCCGTGCAGCAGCCCCTGCCACCAGCGGTGCCGCCTGGCCGTGCCGACGAGCACCACGACGACGAGGCTGACGAGGCCGGCGGCCACCCAGCCGTAGAGCAGCAGTACGGCGAGGGTGAGGGCGGCGCCGGAACCAGTGCCACCCCACCAGCGGTCACGCCCGAGGGCGACCAGATGGCCCACGATGATCCCGGTGAGCAGGGCGAGCGACCAGCCCGCCGTGCCGTCCGGGAAGAGTGCGTGGCCGTCGCGGACCGTTCGGTAGAACCCGGTCGCGAGCTGCACGGCGGCGACCGCCACGACGACGGCTCCCACTTTTGACGTGAGGCCCGCGAAACCCTGCAGCCGCGACACCACTGCGGCGCTCTCGGTCGGTTTCATTCCGTCCCTCTCACAGCCGGCGGTGCCGATGTCACACGGTGGCCCCCGCTCCCATGCCACCACGACCCAATTCCCACCACGCGGCCGGGCACGGCAGGTGCTCGTTCAACAGTAGGCCGCCGAGGGCCCGCGCGGGCAGCGCTCTGCAGCTCTTGCCCGAATGCGGACCTCGCCTCCCTGACTGTCTGGTATGCGCCGAACGGGTGGTGCGGGCGGGCCGGACGGGGGCCGTGGCCCCCTGTTGCCCCGCCTCGTCCGCTTACTTCCCCGCCCGCGCACCGCCACGCGTCGCCGGTGTCTCGATCGCGCCTCGATCAGGCCTCGGCGGGAACAGCGGCCTCCCGGGCGGCGTCCGGGCCCTGTTCGAGGAGCACGGCGAATCCGTCCTCGTCCAGGACGGGCACCTTCAGCTGCATCGCCTTGTCGTACTTCGACCCCGGGTTGTCCCCGACCACGACGAAGGAGGTCTTCTTCGAGACGGACCCGGTCACCTTCGCGCCCCGGCTCTGGAGCGCGTCCTTGGCGCCGTCCCTGGTGTGGCCGGTCAGCGTGCCGGTGACGACGACGGTCAGCCCCTCCAGCGGACGCGGCCCCTCGTCCTCGCCCGCGCCCTCGTCCTCCATCCGGACCCCGGCCTCGCGCCACTTGCGCAGGATCTCGCGGTGCCAGTCCTCGGCGAACCACTGCTTGACCGACGCGGCGATGATGGGCCCCACCCCGTCCGCCGCCGCGAGCTCCTCCTCGGACGCCTCGTCGATCCGGTCGACGGAGCGGAACTGACGGGCCAGCTCCACAGCTGCCACCGGGCCGACATGGCGGATCGAGAGTCCCGTCAGAATCCGGGCGAGGGGCGCCTGCTTGGCCGCCGCGATGCCCTCCAGCATGCCGAGGGCGTTCTTCTTCGGCTCGCCCTGCTGGTTGGCGAAGACCGTGGCGATCTTCTCCTCGCCGGTCTTCGGGTCGCGCCTGGGAAGCCCGCTGTCGGGGTCCAGGACGTACGCCCGGATCGGCAGCAGCTGCTCGACCGTCAGCCCGAAGAGGTCGCCCTCGTCCAGCAGGGGCGGCTCGGCGGGCTCCAGCGGCTTGGTCAGGGCCGCCGCGGCCACATAGCCGAAGTGGTCGATGTCGAGGCACTTGCGGCCCGCCAGATAGGCCACGCGCTCCCGCAACTGGGCCGGACAGGAGCGGGCGTTGGGGCAGCGGAGGTCGATGTCGCCCTCCTTCATGGGGCGCAGCGGCGTCTCGCACTCGGGGCACCGGGACGGCATGACGAACTCCCGCTCGCCGCCGTCCCGCAGGTCGACGACCGGCCCGAGGATCTCCGGGATGACGTCGCCCGCCTTGCGGAGTACCACCGTGTCGCCGATGAGGACGCCCTTGGCCTTGACGACGTTCTGGTTGTGCAGGGTGGCGAACTCGACCTCCGATCCCGCCACGAGGACCGGCTCGACCTGCGCGTAGGGCGTGACCCGGCCGGTGCGGCCGACGCCCACCCTGATGTTGACCAGCTTGGTGTTGACCTCCTGCGGGGCGTACTTCCAGGCGATCGCCCAGCGGGGAGCGCGGGAGGTGGAACCCAGCCTGCCCTGGAGCGGGATCTCGTCGAGCTTGACGACGACGCCGTCGATCTCGTGCTCCACGGAGTCACGGTGCTCGCCGAAGTACCTGATGAACTCCCGCACCTCGTCGAGGGTTTCGACCACCTTGTTGTGCCGGGCGGTCGGCAGGCCCCACTCGCCGAGCAGGCCGTACGCCTGGGAGAGCCGGTCGATGTCGAAGCCCTCGCGGGCTCCGATGCCGTGCACCACCATGTGGAGCGGGCGGGTGGCGGTGACCTTGGGGTCCTTCTGGCGCAGTGATCCCGCCGCAGCGTTGCGCGGGTTGGCGAAGGGCTTGTCACCGGCCTCGACCAGCCGGGCGTTGAGTCCCTCGAAGGCCTCCATGGGGAAGAAGACCTCGCCGCGGATCTCGACGAGCGCGGGAATCCTGTCGCCCTTCAGGCGGTGCGGGATCTCGGCGATCGTACGGACGTTGGGGGTGATGTCCTCGCCCGTGCGGCCGTCACCCCTGGTCGCGGCGCGGGTCAGCCGGCCGTGCTCGTAGGTGAGGTTGACGGCGAGGCCGTCCACCTTGAGCTCGCACAGGAAGTGGTAGCCGCCCCTGCCCACGTCCTTGGCGACGCGCTCCGCCCAGGCGCCGAGCTCCTCGTCGTCGAAGGCGTTGTCCAGCGAGAGCAGGCGCTCGCGGTGCTCGACGGAGGTGAACTCCGTGGTGTACGGGCCCGCGACCTTCTGGGTGGGCGAGTCCGGGGTGCGCAGCTCGGGGTGCGCCTCCTCGATGCCCTCCAGCTCGCGCATCAGCCGGTCGAACGTAGCGTCGTCGACGACCGGCTGGTCCTTCACGTAGTACCGGAAGCGGTGCTCCTCGATCTGCTCGGCGAGGAGTGCGTGCTGTTCCCGCACCTCCGCCGGCACACCCGTCAGCTGCTGCGGCTGCTCTTCGCCGGCCATCGTCCGTTCCTCCCGTTGCCCCGTCGAAAACCCGACCCCGTCACTCAGGGTTGTCTGCGAGCGACCTCGCGGCCCGGGCGCAGTGGGCGAGCGCGGCACGTGCGTAGGCGGGGGATGCTCCCGCCAGCCCGCACGAGGGGGTGATCACGACGGACTCGGCGAGAGTCCCCGGATTCAGCCCCAGCCTGCTCCACAACGTCCTGACCCCCATGACGCTACCGCCCGGGTCCGACAATGCCGTCGAGGCGCCGTCGAGACCGGGGACGACGCCGAGGAAGAGCTGGGTGCCGCCCTCGACGGCTTCCCCGATCGCGTCCTCCTCACGCTCGGTGAGCAGTGAGAAGTCGAAGGAGACCGCGCCCGCCCCGGCGCGGCGCAGCAGCGCGAAGGGCACCTCGGGGGCGCACGAGTGGACGGCTGTCGGCCCGTCGCCGTTCACTGCGAGCAGCTCGCGCAGCGTGCCCTCGACGACCTGGCGGTCCACCGCGCGGTAGGTGCGGTAGCCGCTGGCCGACCTGACCCGCCCCAGCAGCACGGCGGTCAGGGAGGGTTCGTCGAGCTGGAGCACGACCTCGGCGCCGGGGACCCTGCGGCGCACCTCGGCGAGGTGGGCGCGCAGTCCCTCGGCCAGCGAACCCGCCAGGTCACGGCAGGCGCCGGCGTCCGCGAGCATCGCCTCACCGCCGCGCAGCTCCAGCGCGGCGGCCAGGGTCCAGGGGCCGACGGCCTGCACCTTGAGCGGGCCCTCGTAGCCCTGGGTGAACTCCTCCAGCGCGTCGAGGTCCTCGCCGAGCCAGGAGCGGGCCCTGCGGGTGTCACGTCCTGGCCGGTCGCTGATCCGCCAGCCGCTGGGCTCGACATGGCCGTACATCTCGACGAGCAGGCCGACGGTCCGGCCGATCATGTCCGCTCCGGGGCCCCGGGCGGGCAGTTCCGCCAGGTACGGCATGCCCTGGCCGTCGGCGAAGGACCCGGTGACGGTCTTGGCCGCCTCCCGGGCGTCTCCCCCCGGCATGGAACCGATCCCCGTCGCCGCGCTCCCGCTGAAACCGCTCTTCTCGCTCACGCGCAAAGCCTACGGGCCCGGGACCACGGGTTCTCAGCGGCCGGGGCGCACCGTCAGGTCGTTGATCTCGGCGTCCCTCGGCAGGTCGAGCGCCAGCAGGATCGTGGTGGCCACCGACTCGGGGTCGATCCAGTGCGAGGCGTCGTACTCCTTGCCCTCCTGCTGATGGACCTTGGCCTGCATGGGGCTGGCGGTGCGGCCCGGGTAGACGGAGGTGACCCGGACCCCGTTGCCGTGCTCCTCGTGGCGCAGCGAGTCGGCGAGCGCCTTGAGGCCGTGCTTGCTCGCGGCGTACGCGCCCCATCCCGCGTGCGCCGCGAGCCCCGCGCCGGAGTTCACGAAGACGACGTGCCCCTTGGCGACGCGGAGCTGCGGCAGCAGCAGGCGGGTCAGCTCGGCCGGGGAGACCAGGTTGGCGTTGAGCTGGAAGTGCCAGGCCTTGGGGGTGAGTTCGCCGACGCCGCCGAGCTCGACGACGCCCGCGATGTGCAGCAGGGAGTCGAGGCGCTCGGGCATCGGCTGCTGGCCGAACGCCCAGGAGAGGCGGTCGGGGTTGCCGAGGTCGCCGACGAGCGTGGTGGCCCCGGGGTGCAGCGCGGCCAGTTCCCTGGCGCGTCCCGCGTCCCGGGCCAGCAGCACGAGCTCGTCGCCGCGCTCCAGGAGGCGGCGCGCGACGGCCGCGCCGATGCCGGAACCCGCGCCGGTGATGAGGTGAGCAGTCATGCCCTCATGCTCGCATCACTGGTGGCCGGCGGACTCCTCCAGGTAGGCCAGCGCCCCGACGCCGTCCTTGGCGAAGAAGACCAGGTCGGTGAGCGGGAGCGGCAGGAAGCCCTCGTCCTCCATGCGCTGGAACTGCTGGCGCAGGCCGTCGTAGAACCCGGCGGTGTTCAGCAGGACGACGGGCTTGGTGTGCTTGCCGTGCTTCTTGAGCTCCAGGATCTCCGTCGCCTCGTCGAGCGTGCCCGTCCCGCCGACCATGATCACGATCGCGTCGGACTTCTCCAGGAGCAGCGCCTTGCGCTCGGCGAGGTCCTTGGCGATCACCATCTCGTCGGCGTTCGTCCGGGCCTTCGCCGCCAGGAAGTCCACGGACACCCCGACGAGCCGCCCGCCGGACTCCTGCACACCGTCGGCGACGACCTTCATCAGCCCGCTCTCCGACCCGCCCCACACCAGGGTGTGCCCGCCGCGGCCCAGCAGCTCGGCGAATTCGCGGGCGGGCACGGTGTAGCGGTCGTCGAGGTCGGCGGCGGAGAGGAAGACGCAGATGTTCATACGGACACCGTACGGCCGTCCTCCGGGGCGGGAAGAAACCGGGCTCCCGGACGGCTGAAACGGATATGACCTCCGCCACAGGACACACCATCACCGTCGGGCCCGAGGACGTGCGGGTGCGCGCCGTGCACGACGGGCAGGTGCTCGCCGAGAGCCGCCGCCCGCTGGTGCTGCGCGAGACGGGCTGTCCCGACCGCTACTACCTGCCGCCCGAGGACGTCCGCACCGGTCTGCTGACGCCGTCGGACACCCGGACGCACTGCCCGTTCAAGGGAGACGCCTCGTACTGGTCCGTGCCGGGGGCCCAGGACCTCGTCTGGAGCTACCAGGAGCCCAAGGAGCACGTCGCGGCGATCAAGGGGCACTTCTGTTTCTACGTCACCGAGGTCGTCCCCGGCTGACCGTCAGAAATATTTCTCCGCCCGGGCGATGAGTTCCGGGCGGCCCGGCAGTCCCCTCTCACATGGACAAGACTCTCTCCCGTGACGGCACGTCGATCGCGTACCGCCGCCACGGCGACGGGCCGCCGGTGATCCTGGTCGGCGGGGCTCTGAGCACCGCCGCCGACGAGGCTGCTCTGGCCGCTCTGCTGGCTCCGCGCTTCACGGTCGTCACGTACGACCGCCGGGGCCGTGGCGCCAGTGGTGACGGCGGGCCGTACACGGTCCGCCGCGAGATCGAGGACCTGGCTGCGGTCGCGGAGCGGGTGGGCGGGCCCGTCTCGCTGTTCGGCATGCTGGCGGGCGGGGCGCTGGCCCTGGAGGCGCACGCCGCGGGGCTGCCGGTGGAGCTGCTCGCGGTCTACGAGCCGCCGTACACCCCGGGCACCGCCGGTCTGCTCACCAAGTCGCGCGGCACGGCGCGGCTGCACCGGCTGCTGGCGGCCGGTGACCGGGGCGGCGCCGTCGAGCTGTATCTGTCCCGCACCGGGGTGCCGGAGGCGGTGATCGCCCGTATGCGCGTGGCCCCGCTGTGGCGAGGTCTGGAGGCGGTGGCCCACACCCTCGCCTACGACGACGTGCTGCTGGGCGACGGGTCGGTCCCCGCCGCGAGGTTCGCCTCCCTCACGGCACGCACCCTGGTGGTGACGGGCGGCTTCAGCACCGCGCAGGCCCGGGGGACGACCCGCGCCCTCGCCGCCGCGATCCCCAGGGCCAGGCACCGCACCCTGACCGGCCAGACCCGCGAGGTCGCACCCCATGTGATCGCGCCGGTGCTGGCGGACTTCTTCGGCCGGGACGTGTTCGCCGGCCGGGTGTCCCCATGACTTCGCGCGGGCCAGGTCCGTACAGGGGTCGGACCTGGCCCGCGCGGGAGGAACGTCGGACCGGGCACTGGGGTGGCACTACCGGACGGCTCCCCGCCACAACCCGGGTTCGGTCCGTGCAAATACCTCTTCGCGCGCGTCGGCATCCGGCAGGACGAGGCGGACCTGACGGCGGAACGCCGCGCCGTGCCCGTCCACCCGCAGATGGCAGAGCTCGTGGACGAGCACAAGATCCACCAAGGCCGACGGCAGTTGCATGACTGCCCAATGCACCCGGATGAGTCCGTCCTGATCCCGCGCGCCCCATCGGCGGCCGAGGTCGCCTACCTGAATCCCAGAGGCTACGACGCCTGTGCGAGACGCGTACGACGGGAAGCGGGCGGACAGCCAGCGAGTACCGCAGACCTCGTACCACTCAGCGATCCTGCGCGCCCCGTCTTCCGCACTGTCGGTCCGCGGCACCTCCAGCCAGCCACGCCGCATGCGCACCCGCTGCTCGGGGGCCGGCGGCACGGTCTTCAGCCGGTACCGGCGGCCCAGGTAAGAAAAGCTGGCGCCGCCGATCAGTTCCTTGACAGGTTCCGCTGGGCGGAGCTGTCTTCGCCGCACTTCGAGTGCGAGACGCGGCAGTCTCGACCTGACGGCCTCCGCGACAGCTGTGGGATCCGCGTTCGGCGGGACGGCGAACAGAACCTCACCGTCGTCCGCGACATCGATACCCAGAGTGCGCCGCCGGGGTCGGACAACGACGTGCCACACCCAGTCCCGAGGCACGGGAAGGCCTGCGATCGCCTGCTGGACGGGAGTGCTCACGGCCCCTTCCTACCAGCCGGTCCCGGTACACGCCCGCGCGCCCCGCCCGGCCAGGCTCAGCGGCCCCTCTGTTCCCCGTACCGAATGAACTCCTCGCGGCGCTCGACTCCCAGTTCCACCAGCAGTCCGGCCAGGTGGCCCGTGTCGCTCCAGTCGATGTGGACATGAAGTTCTACACGTTCGCGCAGAGTCTTACGCACCCGGTTCCTCGTATCCACGAGGTACACGATGTCCGGAGGGCGCACCAGGTCCGCGATGTCCATGCTGAGCGCACGCGCCGCCTCGTGGAGGTCGACATCCGACGCATGGGCCGCATAGCCGGCCAGCTCCTGCTGGAGCAGGCCGTGGACCGGCCGCTCCGTCTGCGGGTCCAGCACGTCATCCGGTCCCGGCTCCCGATCCTCCGCCGTGTTCATTTCGCCGATCAGCTTGGCGAGGGCGGCGGCGGCCTCTTCGAAGTCCTGCCCCATCCGGCTCACGATCTCCTCCAGCCGCTCGCTGAAGCGCGCGTAGCGGGAACGGTCCGAGGCGATGTTGGCCGTGATGTGTACCCGGGCCGAGCTGGTCATGTACGAGATCCTGGCGCGCGGATCACGGTTGGCGTTGACCCGCTCCATGAAGTCCGGTGCGGTCAGTTCGACGGGCGGCACCCGCAGTTCGATCGCCGTGACCTTCAGGTGGCGTGCCATCAGCTGCCGGATCTTGGCACCGTAGCGGCGCGGGCTGAAGTCGTCACGCCCGTCCAGGTAGCGGCGGCGCACCAGATACTGGATCTCGCCAAGTCTGCCCGCGAAGGCCTCGTACTTCAGTGCCTCCGGGCGAGGCAGTACGGCGTTGAGCGCGCCGAGGAAGTCTCGCGCGAGTTCGTCGAACTCGCCGCGCAGCAAAGGGTCCTCCAGAGCGGCCAGCAGATCCTCGCGCTGCGCTTCGTCGGAAAGCGAGGTGACGTGCCGCCCGGCGAGGCAGCCGTCGATACGGGTACGCAGATCGGCGAGCAGCGCGTCGGCTGCCGCGTCGGTCTGGAGGAGAAGTCCATCCGCGACGGGCTGGGGTCCGCGGAAGGTCCTGGCGTCAAGGTGGTCCACGGAGGCGTCGGCGAAGCCGTAGACCTGACGGAGGTGGGCCTGTTCGTACAGGCTGAGGGAGCGGGCGAGCTCGGGCCCGATCCCGATGAAGTCGACCACCTGCCCCCACTGCTTGGGCATGTACGGGCGGTTCGTCCGGGCCACCGCCTGTAGCAGCCCCACGCCAGACAGGGCGCTGTCGAGGTAGAGCACCTGTTCCACAGGGGCGTCGAAGCCCGTGAGCAGCATCGACTGCACGACCAGAAAGGCCATCGGCTTCTCGTCGGACGCGCTCACGCCTACTTCAGGCACTGCCGGGGCGAGTCCATCCGGATGCCAGATCTCGCCGGTTCCCCCGCCGGGCACGCCCCAGCCGGATGCCGCGGACCCGTGCGTCACCGCGTCCCATGAGGGATCGTCCGCAGCGGCGAGGTAGGAGCCGATACCCTTCTTGAAACGCTCGATGTGCGCGTCCTGCTTGGACTTCGTCGTCCAGTCGTGCCACTCCTTCGGATCCCTGCGTCCGCTGCTCGACGGCGCCTTGGAGATCACCACAGCGGCGTCGATGGAGTCCAGCAGGTCCCGGTGTGAGACCAGGTCCAGCAGCTCCCGTTCCTCGTCGGAGGCGGACTGCGCGGCGAGCGGGTCGTGGATCAGGTCCTGGTCGAGCGCGTCGATGCGTCGCACCAGTCTGTTCCGCGCCTCGATGAGGGCTTCCTGGTAGCGGACGGCGGCAAGCCGGGAGGCGGCGGCCACCTGTGCCCCGAACCGGTCGGGCAGCGCGTGACGCGCCCAGTGCCGCAGTATGTAGTCGGCCTTCGCGGTGATCACCGAGGGTGCTTCGAGGATCTCCTTGCGGCGGGCGAACCTCTCCAGGACCCGTTGTCGCTGCTGGGGATCGCGCGGCGCCTCCTCGTCGAACCCGGCGTCCAGCGCCGCCTTCTCGATCACTTCCATCGGCACGCTGTAGGCCTCGTAGCGCACCGGGACCACGGCCCCGTCCTGCTCGGCGTCCCGCAGGGTGTAGGTGTCGACGTAGCCGCCGAAGATCTCCTCGGTCGACTTCTGCGCACCGCTGAGCACCGGGGTTCCGGTGAAGCCGACCACGGCGGCGTTCGGCAGCATCGCGCGGAGTCTTGCGTGCTGCCAGCGGGCGTTACCCCGGTGCGCCTCGTCGATCAGGACGACGATGTCGGCGCTCGCGTTCTGGACGTGGTTGTGGACATGCGTCTCCTCGCCCGGCTCCTCGCCGAGCTTCTCCTCACGCCCGTCGTACGCGGTGTCGTCCCTGCGCGCCTTCTGCAGGGTGATGAGGACGAGGTCCGGCACGTCCACCGCGAGATAGGCGTGGGCCTGTTCCACACTGGGCGCCCTGTGGATCTTCTCGTCACTCGCGCCGAGGCTCTGCCGGATCTGCTTCTCCAGGTCCAGCCGGTCGGTGACGACGACCACCTTGTACCCGGCGAGCCCGGGTGTGCTGCGCAGATGGCGTACGAGGAACGCCATGGTCAGGCTCTTGCCGGAACCCTGGGTGTGCCAGATGATTCCGCCCCGCTGGTCGACCGGCTCCCCCGCCGCGACCTTCCTGCGACGGGCCTCCAGGTTGCGTGACAACCGGCATACGGCCTTGAACTGCGGGTACCGGCCGAAGACCTTGACCGTCCGGGGCCCGCGTCCCGCCTGGGTCGTGAAGTCCCGGACCAGGCTAAGGAGATGCTGCGGGCGTAGCACCCCGGCGACCAGGACGTCCTGCGCGGTCAGGGCTTGCCCGGCGCGCTTCCTGGTCTCCTGACGTACGAGGTCCTCGGAGGCGGGCTCGACCGTCCGCCAGGGCGCGAAGTGCCGCGTCTCGGCGGTGACCGTGCCAAGTTCGGCGTGGTCACGGTCGGTACCGATCAGCACCTGTGCGAACCGTACGAACTCGGTGACGGGCGCCGGAGCGCCGACACCCGCGTAATCGACCACCTGCTCCACGGCGGCGTCCAGGGCGGCGCGCTGCTCTTGCCTGCCGGAGACCAGCGGGGCCTTGCACTCAATGACGACCCACGGCAGTCCGTTGACGAACAACACGAGGTCCAGCGTGACAGGTTCCGCGTCCTTGCGTTCCACCCGGAACTGCGAGACGGCCAGGAGGTCGTTGCCGGGCGTGAACTCGGCGTCCCAGTCGACGAGCCTGATGTGCTCGGGCTTCCCTTTCGTCCACCCGGGCACGGTGCGGGAGTTGACCCCCTTCCGGAGAAGGGCGGTCACTTCGAGATTCCCCGCGACCCCTCGCCCGGTCGGCCCCTGACCGGGCGCGGTGCCCTGGACGAGGGCGAAGAGGTGGTTCAGCTGGGCTGCCGACAGCCAGGGCTTGCCGTCGGTTCCCGGGTTGATCCTCGACACCGCCGCACGGAAACGGTCCGCGTGGACGACCTGCCCGAAGTCCTGTCGGCCGGAGGCCCCGGCATCGGTGGCCGGCCCGCCAGGAGGCCCGCCCTGGAGATGCGTCCATCCCATGGCGACCAGTTGCTTGATCAGCGGCTGCTCGGTCTTGTCGTACTCCGGCTGACCCATCCCTGGTCTCCCCGCGCGCCCGTCACCGTACGTTCCACCCGCACCCGTATGGGTGTACGCGGAACTGTACCTGCGGGGGCTGCCGGGCCGAGGCGTGATCAGTCGCGCCGATGCTTTCCGGACGGCGTCACGAGCTCGTCAGGCTCCGAGCGCGAGACCGAGCTCGAACCAGACGGTCTTGCCACCCGGTCCGTACTCTCCCTCCCCTATCGCACATCCGCCCCAGCGGTCCGCGACCAGTTGCACGATGGCCATCCCCCGCCCGGCTTCGGCATCGTGGGATGCGTGCGGGGCGTACGGCTCGGGCAGGTCCGGGCTCATGTCCCACACGCTGATCCGGAGCACCGGATGGCGCCATTGCAGCCGTACGGAGGCGGGCCCATTGGTGTGCCGGACAGAGTTGGTGGTCAGTTCGGACATCAGCAGCTCGGCCCGGTAGCTGAGTTCGGTCAGCTCATGAGCTCCGAGGATGACCTTGAGGGTGGTACGGGCAATACGGGGGCTGCGCGGATCGCAGGGGAAACGGAGTTCGTAGCTCCAGGGGTCGGTGAAGGCAATGGGGAGGGGATGGGGGCGGTCCTCGACGTCGGGAGTGGGGGCGGGTTCGGTCCTCACGGGCACCTCCTGGGGTGCGTGCGAGCGGTGACAAGTGGGCGAGCGCCACGGGCGATTGCTGTCGGGTGGTGGCAATGCCGGTCCGGTGGCCGCCTTCCCGGGCGGGCGGGGCGGATCGGTGCGCTTCCGTGGTGACGGCAACGTGAGCGGTGCGAGACACACGGTAACTACACATATCCAACCCGTGATACCACTTTCACCTCAACGGGTTGGAATTTCGAGATACGTCGCCGGGCGCGCACGACACCGAGACAATGAGCACGACCAGGAGAGGACGCATGGCACCACGGCACGCACCAACTGTTCGGCAACGTCGATTCGGTACGGAACTTCGCCGACTACGCGAAGCAGCAGGGATGTCCGCCCCGAAGGCGGCGGAGCTGTTGGGTACCGATCGCACGACCATCTCCAACGTGGAGGCCGGCCGCTTCGGCATCAGTGAGGAGCGCCTACGTCGGCTGGGCAGCATCTACGAGTGCGACGACCCGGCACTGATCGAGGCTCTCGCCACGATGACGGGCGGCCGTGAGCGAGGGTGGTGGGACGAGTACCGGGGCAAGATCCCACCGGACTTCCTTGAGGTGTCCGAACTCGAACACCACGCATCGAGCCTCCGGACGCTCCAGACCGCGCACCTGCCAGGCATGTTCCAGATCGAGGATCACACACGGGCTCTCTTCGACCTGTTCATCCCTGCTCTTGCCCGTTTGGAGATCGAGTTGCGCATCGCCCATCGCTTGGCTCGTCACCAAGTGCTCACGAACGAACCCGCCGTCACATACACGGGGCTAATTCACGAATCGGCGCTTCGGATGCAGGTGGGTGGCCGCCGCGTCGCCAAGGCCCAGTTGTCGCGCTTGCTCGACGAGAGCGAGCGCGACAACGTGATACTCATGGTGGTCCCGTTCTCGATCGGCGGCTTCCCGATGGCAGGCGACTCGGTGTTGTATGCCGCCGCCCAGAGCCCCCACCTGGACACCGTGCAGGTGGACTCCCCTATCGGGGCCGTCTACTTCGACTCGCCCACCCAACTGGCCGATTTCCGGCGGCGACTGGACGCGGTCGAACAGGCGGCGTTGAATCCGACGCAGTCGCGGGATGCCATCCTGACCATCGCCAGAGACCTGTAAGAGGTGTCAGCCTTGTCCGAACTGAAGTGGCTCAAGTCGTCGTTCTCGGAGGCCTCGGGCAACAACTGTGTCGAGGTCGCGTCGGTGGAGACGAACGGCATCGCCCTCCGCGAGAGCGAAAGCCCCGCAGCGGTCATATCGACAAACCGAGCCGCACTGCATGCGCTTGTGCTGAGGCTGAAGGCTGACCAGACCGAGGTCAGCTGACCAGCAGTTCAGCTTGCTACGCGGAGGCACCCACTCGTCCGTTCAGCAAATCCTCTACGACACCCTGCTGGACTGTGCGGAGCTTCCTGATCTGATGCTCAAGCGCAGCCGCTCGGAGACGCACGGCATGGACAGGGCCAAGCAGACGCACCTGCTCCGCAACTGGGGGTACAGGCACAGGCATCTGTTTCACCTGCGTTGAATTGATCGACGCGAGGTTGGTCGTCTGCTTGCCGACGCTCTGGAAGTAGGCGCGCCCCTCGGGTGAAGACGTGTACAAGGCCAAGAAATCCGGTGTCATCCGCTCGCCACACCGGACACGGAAAACGTGATTCTGGTGGAGACAAGCGTCAATACGGCCGTCCCAGACCGCACCTCGGCCGAGCTTGTCCAGGTCCCCGCCTTCGGTGAGCAGCAGGTCCCCCTTACGGAGGGCGAACCGCTCGTACTGCGACCGCAGGATGCGGACAGTCTTGGTTTCCTTCGTGTCGATACGCCCATCCAGCACGTTTGCAACGCGTAGGTAGGGCAGCTCAACAGTCCCGTCGCCAACTGGCTCGGACCCGAGAGTGACGCCTGCGGCAACGGTTGCGATATCCGCGAGCGGGACTCGGTCCCAATCTGTCTGGCTCTGATTGAGAGCCACCGCCGCCAGCGCCTCGGCGACCGGGCTCAGTTTGTCGAGCGACCGCTCCAGCGCACCGATCCGCCGCTCGAAGGCAGCGTGCGCGGTGACGATGCGGCGCTGCTCAGCCAGCGGCACCTTAGGCAACTCCAGCCGTTGAATATCGGCCTTGGAGATCTTGTACTGACCGCTCGTGCCCCTCATGACAGCGTCGATCTGCCGCCGCAGCCCAGCGGATGACAACGCGATGCCTAGAAACCGCGAGTCGAGCTTCCCGTTGTCAGCGGTAAGCCGAAAAACGAGGTCCGGCAAGAGCAGCCTCGCCCGTACGTCCCCGACGAAACAGGCCACCCCTACCAGAGCTTTCACTCCATTGGCTCGGGAGACCAACACGTCTCCGGTCTTCACCTCGAACGTCGGGCGGGGAGCCACCGCAGGCGGAAGCCGCTTTGCCTCCGTCGGAACAAACGTTCCAGACGTCACCGCGCTGAGGCGCAAGACACCCCATTCATCCAGTGCGGGAGGTGCTGCGTCACAGACCGGACTCCATCCGGTCTCTACCTTCTTCAGCAGGCTCTTCAACGGCACCGTGGGGCGCGTTGCAGTCACGGCTTCGTCACCGCGCATAACCCAGCTCCTCCAGCCACGTCCCCAGCTCCTCCGCAGCCGCCCCGCTCTCCGCCTCAAGCTCGGATAGCGACACCCCGTACTTGCTCGCCCACCCCCGGAACGCCGCCACCAGCTCCCGTCGGCCCGCAGCCATCGCGGCCTCCAGGCGGGCGGACAGGTCACCGTCCAGCACCTCGAGCACGACCCGTTCCGGGCCGCTCTCCTCCGCCTGCACCGCATCGCGTGCGGCCCGTAGCTGGGGAAGGAACAGGTCGTCCAGAGCCTTCCGCTTCCTCTTGGCCGCCGTCACGTCCTTCTTACGGGCCGTGACCACACCGGACAGCACCGCGATCTCTTCCGGGGAGGCCGCCTCGGCGTCTGGCTGCGGCTCGGTGTCCGCCTCCTCCGCCGCCTCCGTGTCGTCCTCGTCCGGCTCCTCCGGCCCCTTCGCCTCGGCCAGCTTCTCCAGCGCCGCCCTGTGCGCCACCTCGGCGTCCACCACCGCCGCGTCGGCCGCAGCCACCGTGTCCAGGAACTCGGGGATCATCACGCGTACCACCGGGTGGTCCATCGCGCGGCGGCGGTCGGCGGCGGAGACCGTGGCCTTCTTGCCCGAGTCCGCACCGCCGGCCGGGGTCGCCGGCTCGACGATCGCCTCGACCGAGTCGACCCAGCCGTCCAGCACACGCTCGAAGCCACCGGCCGCCAGTGCCTTCATGTCGTACCGGTTGGTCGCCCACCAGTCGGCAATGATGCCCGCTGTGGTGAACTCGTCGATCACCCCGACGTCTCCCACCGCCTGCTTGAACGAATCCAGCAGACCGCTCCGCAACACCATCAGCTCACGGTCGGCCGCGAGACGGGCGAACAACGGGGCGTGCCGCGTCCACCACGTCTCGTAGACCTCCCGCAGCGCGCCTTCCCGCTCGGCCGCCAGCCGCGGGATACGGGCCGCCGTCACGTCCGGCCCCTCCGTCAGGAAGTCATAGTAGTCCGGGTCCCCGTCCCTCACCGCGAACAGCTGGGCGGCGTCCACGCCGTACGCCTGGAAGAGGTCGGCCCGGGCCGCGACCTCGGTCACCGGCACTCCCCCGTACAGGTGCGCCCGTACGTCCTGGGGCTCGGCCGGCGGTGAGTTGTCGACCCAGCGGCGGATGTTGAGGTTGGCCTCGGCCGCGAGCAGCGCGTCCGTTGTCACGGCACGCGAGTAGCCCGGGATTTCGCGCCACTCCTGGTAGGTGGTGACGATCTTCTCGACGTGCTCGGGGCGGAGTTCGTTCTGGTTCTTGCCCGCCGTGAAGTCCCGGTCCGCGTTGATGAACAGGACTTGCTTCTCCCTCTTGCCCCGCTTCTGGTGCGGTCGGCGAAGGATCAGCACGCACGCGGGGATTCCCGTGCCGTAGAACAGGTTCGGGCCGAGACCGATGACCGCCTGGATGCAGTCGTCGTTGAGCAGTTGCTCGCGAATGTCGCGTTCCTTGCCGCCCCGGAAGAGCACGCCGTGCGGCATGACGATCGCCGCGACGCCTCGTTCCTCCAGCACGGCCACCATGTGCTGGACGAACATCAGGTCGGCCTTCTTGCCGCCCTCCGGTGCCCAGTGCTTCATCCGCGTTCCGTGGATGGCGTCGGCCTTGGCCACCAGCTCGGCGTCGTAGTTCAGCGAGAACGGCGGGTTCGAGAGGACCTTGGTGAAGTGGCGCAGGCGCGTCGTGCCCGGTTGGAAGTGCAGCGGTTCGGTGAGGGTGTCGCCGTGTTGCAGGTCGAACTCGCGGATGCCGTGCAGCACCATGTTCATGCTGGCCATCGACCAGGACGGACCGTTCTTGTCCTGGCCGTTGACCGAGAGCTCGGACGGGTTGCCGCCGTGTTCCTCCACGTGTTCGCGGGCCGCGATCAGCATGCCGCCGGAGCCGGCGCAGGGGTCGTAGACGGATTCCATCGGCTTCGGGTCGACGAGCCGGACCATCATCCGAACGACGGCGCGCGGGGTGTAGAACTCGCCACCCTTCTGCCCCGCCGAGTCCGCGAACCGGCCGAGGAGGTACTCGTAGGCCGCTCCCAGCATGTCGGGGAACTCGAAGTCCTCGTTGCGCAGCCGGTAGAGGCTGAAGTGGCGGATCAAGGTGCGGAGTTCGGAGTCGCTGAAGCGGGGCTTGGTCCCGACGATCTCGTTGAACGAGATGTGCGAGGTGACCCCGGCCAGCCGGTCGTTACCCTCGGCCAGCGCGACCATCGCCTCGTCTAGCCGTTCACCCACCTGACTCGTGAGTGCCTGGATCCCCGGCAACGGCCTGTCCGGGGACTCGGGGTCGGTGTGCGGGCCCCTCCACCAGCGGGCGCGCGGCGGCACGTAGAAGACGCTGGGGTAGGCGTCGGGGTCGTCTGCCCGCCGCAGCGCCTTCACGGCATCACCTGTGCGCTTCACGGCCTCGTCGTACACCCGCTCCCACTCGGGCTGGAACTCGTCGGAGGCCCGCTTGAGGAACAGCATCCCGAAGATGTAGTCGCGGTACTCGGAGGCGTCCATCCGCCCGCGCAGGATGTCGGCGGCCGAGAAGAGGTGCCGTTCGAGCTCGGGCAGGGTGATTCTGGCCACGCGCCATTCCTTCGTACATATGGTGGGGAGGTCCGGATGCCAGGAAAGCCTAGACGCCGCATGGGTGCACCGATGACCAACGGCCGGATCGCGCACCGTTCCGTGATCAGGCGTCGACGATCTCCAGGCTCACCAGCAGCCGCCAGACATCGGTGGACGGGTCGCGGTCCAGCACCGGGCAGTCGGCCGCGTGGCCCGACTGCGGGATCATCGGATCGGGCCGCTCGGGGGCGCCCTCCCACTGGTGGCGATCCTTCCTGGTGGACTTCGCCCTGCACGTGCCGTACTCGCACTGGCGGACCATGCTCCGGGCCCAGTTGACGGCGTCGGACTCCTTCTTGTCCAGCGCCGTGCGACGCCCGCCCTTGACGCTCTTGTCGTTCCTCTTGTCGAAATCCTTGAAGGCCGGGTCCGCCTGCCGCAACGCTTCCACCACGTCCTTGCTGCTGCCGCTGCGCCTGCCTCCGAACGCCTGGAAGTGAAGCAGCAGCCACAGGTCGAACGAAGGGTGAGAGAAACAGACCTGGGTGGCCTTCTCGGCCGCCCTCTCCAGAGCCTCAGGAATGTCGTGGTGCTGGTCACGGTCGAACAGGGCCCAGGCCTCGTCCTCCCCGGCGGTCGCCTGGACTTTGGCCACCACTCTGGCCGGCGTCAGGCCGTTCTTCTCGTACACCGGCTGGATTCGGAACCGTCGTCCGCCGGTGACGCTACCGTCCCCGAACCGTTCGTTGAGGTAGTTGAGGTAGTCGGGCTCGGTCGACTCGCCCTCGCAGCCGACGTACAGCACTCGTTGTGCCCGCGTGTCGGCGGGAGGCGGTGGCGCAGGCGCCACCAAGGGCCTCTCCTCGCCCTTGCGGCTCTTGCGCTTCGGCCGTTTGGGCGCGTCGCACCGGCCCTCGTCATCGGTGTTCCCCTGCTGCCCGCCCCACGTACTCACGCTGTCGCCTTCGCCTCCTGCCAGGATACTTCGCGGGCGATCTCCCCCGCACTGACGCGCGGCACTCCGCCGTAGCGGCCACGTAGGTAGCCGCGTTCGAGGTTCTCACCGTCCGCCGGGTGGGCGGCCGCCAGCGGGTACAGCTCGGTGGCACCGGACCGGTCCTTGGCGGCGATCCAGACCTGGTCAAGGCCGAGCGGGCGGTCCAGCACCTCTTCACCGAGCAGAGTGGCGTCGTGCGTCGTGAAGATCAGCTGTGCGTTGTTCGGGTTGGCCTGCGAGTCCTGGAAGATGCGTACGACTTCCGCGGCCAGGGTCGGGTGCAGGCTGGAGTCGATCTCGTCCACGAGTAGAACGGCGCCCTTGTCGAGCACCGAGAGCATGGGGCCGAGGAAGGCGAACCAGGCGTGCGTGCCGAAGGACTCCTCTGTGATGAAGTCCAGGGGGGTGTCCCCGCCGTCGGCGGTGCGGTGCCGCAACCGGACTCGGCCCGTGTCCGGGTCGGTCTCCATGCCGGTGATCCCGAGGTCGGCGACGGTGAGCAGGTGCAGGACTCGCTCACGGTAGTCGTACTTGCCGCCGGGCTCGATCAGCTCCTGGGTCCACTTCGTCCGGTGCGCGACGTCCTCGCCCGGAGTCACGAGCCACAGGTTGTCCAGGAACCAGCGGTGCAAGGCGGAGAGCTGGGGATCGTTGAGCGTGGCGCCGGTGGAGAGGAACAGGGCGTCGGGACGGGTGAGGGCCACCAAGTCCTCGCGCCGGCCGGTGAAGCCGTCGCCTTCGAAGACGAACTCGCCACCCTCGGATTCAGGGCGTCCCGCCTCACGGTCGAACCACGTCTCGCGCTTCCCTTGGGGATAGGCGTGCAGCCACTCCGCCTCTACCCGGTCGTCGGAGAGCTCGAAGCCGTAGGTGAACCGGGTGCGGCTGCGGCCGAGGGTGAGGTCGACCTCGTACAGGCTGGTCTCGTCCGCACACGCGGAGTCAAGCTTGAAGGGCTTGCGGGGCACGCCGGGCGACTTCGTCCAGTCGGCGAACGATGTACGGACTGCTTGGCGCATGTCCCGCAGCGCGCTGAGCAGGTTGCTCTTGCCCGCGGCATTGGCGCCGAACACGCCCAGGACGGGCAGGGCGGACACGTCCTGCCGGTCGTGGCGGAGCCCTGTCGCACGGGCATTGCCGTCACCGGATGCCGACCCGATGAGCGACAGCTCGCACTCGTCGCGGATCGAGCGGTGATTGGCCACCCGGAAACGCAGTAGCACCCTCGGCCTCCCGACAGGACGGGGAGGCTGGCCCCGTCGTACGTACACCGCATGCGGACGATCCGCATGCGCAGCCTATGACGCCGGCACCGGGCGTGCCAGCCCCGGCCCGTCAGCCCGCCGCGGCCCTCTCGCGGCGTACCGTCGTCGCGATGGTGGCCGAGCCGACGACCCGTGTGCCGTCGTACAGCACGACCGCCTGGCCGGGGGCCACGCCCCGGACGGGCTCGGTGAAGGTGACGGCCAGGGTGCCGTCGGTCAGTTCCGCCGTCACCTCGGTCTCGCCGCCGTGGGCGCGGAGCTGCGCGGTGTACGTGCCGGGGCCCTCGGGCGCCAGGCCGCACCAGCGGGGCCTGATCGCGGTGAGGGCCGTGACGTCCAGGGCCTCCACCGGGCCGACCGTGACCGTGTTGTTCACCGGGGAGATGTCCAGGACGTAGCGCGGCTTGCCGTCGGGGGCGGGGTGGCCGATGCGCAGGCCCTTGCGCTGGCCGATGGTGAAGCCGAAGGCGCCCTCGTGGGTGCCGACCTTCGCTCCGGCCTCGTCGAGGATGTCGCCCTGTGCCGGTCCGCCGAGACGGCCGGCCAGGAAGCCCTGGGTGTCGCCGTCGGCGATGAAGCAGATGTCGTGGCTGTCGGGCTTCTTGGCGACCGCGAGGCCCCGGCGCTCGGCCTCGGCCCGGATCTCGTCCTTGGTGGTCAGGGTGTCGCCCAGCGGGAACATGGCGTGGGCGAGCTGCTTCTCGTCCAGTACGCCGAGGACGTAGCTCTGGTCCTTGGCCATGTCCGACGCGCGGTGCAGCTCCCGGGTGCCGTCGTCGTTGAGCACGACGGTGGCGTAGTGGCCGGTGCAGACCGCGTCGAAGCCGAGGGCCAGCGCCTTGTCGAGCAGCGCGGCGAACTTGATCTTCTCGTTGCAGCGCAGGCAGGGGTTGGGTGTGCGCCCCGCCTCGTACTCCGCGACGAAGTCGTCCACGACGTCCTCGCGGAAGCGTTCCGCGAGGTCCCAGACGTAGAACGGGATGCCGATGACGTCCGCCGCGCGGCGGGCGTCACGGGAGTCCTCGATGGTGCAACAGCCACGCGCACCCGTGCGGAAGGACTGCGGGTTCGCGGAGAGGGCGAGGTGCACACCGGTCACGTCGTGGCCCGCCTCGGCGGCACGGGCCGCCGCCACGGCGGAGTCGACTCCGCCCGACATGGCGGCGAGCACACGGAGGGGGCGCTGGGAGGTCTGAGTCATAGCTTCTCCAGAGTACGGGGCGCGGGGAACCGAATGCTCGCGGATAAGCGTTGAGGACGACATGGGAAACAACGGGAGTGCCGGCGGATCGGGTAAAGCCCCCGGTCACGGCATCAGCCGGCGCTCACTGCTGATCGGTGGCGGCGTCGCGGCGGCGGGCACGGCCCTGCTGGCGGCCGAGGAGATCAGGCGCGTCTGGTGGCGGGTGCCGGGCGTGGAGAAGCCGCGCACGCCAGGTGAGCTCGACTACACCCCGGCGCGCTGGATCGCGGCCTCCGAGGCGAACTGGCGACGCGCCGACCGGCCCGACGACTACGGCGTGGACCGTGTGATCGTCCATGTCACCCAGGGCAGCTACGCGAGCGCGGTCAAGGTCTTCCAGGACCCGGCGCACCAGGCGGCGACACACTACATCGTGCGCCAGAACGGCCGGGTGACACAGATGATCCGCGAGCTCGACGTGGCGTACCACGCGGGCAACCGCTCCTTCAACGAACGCAGCATCGGCATCGAGCACGAGGGCTTCGTCGACCGCCCGCAGGACTTCACCACACAGATGTACGAATCCTCGGCCCGGCTGACGGCAGCGATATGCGAGCGGTACGGGATTCCGGTGGACCGCGAGCACATCATCGGGCACGTCGAGGTGCCCGGCACGGACCACACCGATCCCGGACCGCACTGGGACTGGCCCCGCTACATGAAGCTGGTGCGCGCGGCATCCACCGGCGGCTCGCGGGCTAGCTGAGCCCTGCCGTCCTGGCGCGCTCGACCGCGGGGCCGATCGCCCGCGCGAGCTCCTCGACGTCCCGCGCGGTGGAGGTGTGGCCGAGCGAGAAGCGCAGCGTGCCGCGGGCCAGGCCCGGGTCGGCGCCGGTGGCCAGCAGCACATGGCTGGGCTGGGCGATGCCCGCCGTGCAGGCGGACCCGGTGGAGCATTCGATGCCCTGGGCGTCGAGCAGCAGGAGGAGGGAGTCGCCCTCGCAGCCGGGGAAGGTGAAGTGGGCGTTGGCGGGCAGCCGGCCGCCTGGGGCCGGGTCACCGCCGAGAACGGCGTCGGGCACCGCCTTGTGCACGGCGGCGGCCAGCTCGTCGCGGAGGGCGCCGATCTCACGGGCGAAGCCCTCGCGCCCCTCGGCGGCGTGCCGTCCGGCCACGGCGAACGCGGCGACGGCGGGCACATCGAGGGTGCCGGAGCGCACATGCCGCTCCTGTCCGCCGCCGTGCAGCACGGGCACCGGGGTCTGGTCGCGGCCGAGCAGCAGCGCGCCGATGCCGAAGGGCCCGCCGATCTTGTGCGCGCTGACGGTCATCGCGGCCAGCCCCGAGCCGGCGAAGTCGACTTCGAGCTGCCCGAAGGCCTGCACCGCGTCGGCATGCATGGGCACGCCGAACTCGCGTGCTACCTCGGCGAGTTCACGTATCGGCATGATGGTGCCGATCTCGTTGTTGGCCCACATCACGGTGACCAGGGCGACGTCGTCGGGGTTGCGGACGAGCGCCTCGCGCAGCGCCTCCGGGTGCACCCGTCCGTACGTGTCGACCGGGAGGTACTCGACGTTGGCGCCCTCGTGCTCGGCGAGCCAGTCCACGGCGTCGAGCACGGCGTGATGCTCCACCGGGCTGGCGAGGACCCTAGTCCGCCGGGGGTCGGCGTCGCGGCGGGCCCAGTAGAGGCCCTTCACGGCGAGGTTGTCGGCTTCGGTACCCCCGGAGGTCAGGACCACCTCACTGGGGCGTGCGCCGAGCGCCTCGGCGAGGGTCTCTCTGGACTCCTCGACGGTACGGCGGGCCCGGCGCCCGGCAGCGTGCAGAGAGGACGCGTTGCCGGTGACGGCGAGCTGCGCGGTCATCGCCGCGATCGCCTCCGGAAGCATCGGCGTGGTCGCGGCGTGGTCGAGGTAAGCCATGGTGGAGACGATTCTACGAGCCCGGGGAGCGAAGCGTGCCGAGGGCGGCACCCAGCACACCGGGCCCCGGGCCCGTGGCAGCCCCGGCCCGCCGGCCAGCCCCGCTTCGGGCCGCGCCAGGGGGCCGTCCGGCGCTGCGGCTCGGGCTCACGCCCGGGAGGACCGTCGCGGCGCTGCGGCGCAGGGCCGCGCCCGGGGGCCGTCCGGCGCTGCGGCTCGGGCTCGCGCCCGGAAGGACAGTCACGACGCTGCGGCGCAGGACCGCGCCGGGAGGCTGTCCGGCGCTGCGGCGCAGGGCTGCGCCCGGGAAGACCGTCGCGGCGGCTACCGCCGCGCCGCACTCGGAGGCACCGCCCGCCCCGCCGCGTACGGCCGCGCTCAAAAGGCCGACCGGCACGGCCGCCCGGCACCTCCGAGAGCCCCGGCGGCGCTCAGACGGCCGTCCAGCGCTGGGACGCCGCGCCCGAGCAGTTGCTCGCCGCGAGTCCGCCGTTGCCCGCTCCGAGGCAGCCGCCCGTACCGACGCTCACGAAGGTGCCGCCCGACCCCGCGCGCCAGAGGCGTGACGCCTCCTCCTCGCACGAGAGCAGCAGAATCCCTCCGGCGCCCGCGCTGAGGCACGTCCTGCCCGACTCGTGGACGAGCTGGAAGGCTCCGCCGGACACGGCCCGGACGCCCCAGACGGAACCCGGCACGTCGCAGTCGCCGGTCATCGGGTAGCCGTTGTACGGGGCGATGAGGCACCTGTCGTTCCCGCCGTTGCGATAGCGGTGGTTTCCGGAGGGCACGGTCCCCCCGGAGCCGGAGCCGGAGCCTCCGGAGGCGCTGGAGCCCCCCGAGGAGCTGTCGGAGGTGCCGCCCGAGGAGCCGGACCCGCCGGAGCCGTCCTGGGGGCCGCCACCCGTGTCACCGGCCCCCGGAGCGGGAGAAGGAGTCCCGTCCTCCTGCTTCTCCCCCGCCTTGTCGTCGTCATTCTTCTTGTCCGTCGGCGACTTCCCCGGTGAGGCGGAGCGGGACGGGCTCGCCGAGGACGCCGTGGGCACCGCCGGGGCGGTCACGGAGACGGAAGGGCCCGCGGAGGCCGAACGGTCGTCCGGAGCGGAGACATGGGGCAGGAACTGGACGGCGAGCGTCGCTCCGCCCACCGTCACGACGACGGGGATGACGGCGAGGAAGCCCCGCCTGCGCCGCAGGCGTTCCGGGGTCCTGGGGCCGGCCTTCCGCCCCAGGCGGAGCGTCTCCACCGACTCGGGCCCCGGCAGTTCGATCTCCTGGACGTGCGCGGCGAAGGCGGCCTTCGCCGCGAGGTCGCCGCTGATGGAGTCCGGCCACAGGGGGGCCGTGAACGGCCCGTGCTCCTCCGCGCGACGCACCAGCTCCGCAGCCGTTGGCCGGGCCCCGGCGTCCTTGTCGAGGCAGGCCGCGACGACATCGGCGAGGGTGGGGTCCAGCTCCCGCAGCGCCGCCAGGTCGGGCTCCTCGTGCACGATGCGGTAGAGCACCGCGGGGCCGGACTCGTCGCCGAAGGGCGGTGTGCCGCTGGCCGCGTACGCGAGGACCGAGCCGAGGGCGAACACATCGGCGGCACCGCTCAGGTCCCGCCTCGTCGTGGCCTGTTCGGGAGCCATGTAGGCGGGCGTGCCGATCACCATGCCGCTCCGGGTCAGCTGGCTCTGTTCGGTCGCCCGGGCCACGCCGAAGTCGATGACCGTGGCCCCCTCGACCGTCAGCATGACGTTGGACGGCTTGAGGTCCCTGTGCACCATGCCCAGTTCGTGCACGGGAACCAGCCCCGCTGCGGCCTCGCGCAGGAGCAGCCACAGGGTCTTCGCGGGCAGCGGACCCCCGTGCAGCTCCAGGGCCTTGCTCAGCGTGAGCCCGGGCACGTACGCCGTCGCCAGCCACGGCGGCCGGGCGTCGCGGTCACTGGCCAGCAGGGGCGCGGTGGCCGCGGCGGGCAGGCGGGAGAGGTTGTCCAGCTCGTGCCCGAAGCGGCGTACGAAGTCCTGGTCCTCACCCGCGATCGAGGGCAGCACCTGCTTGACGGCGACGTACCGCCCCTCGTGGACCCCGAGGAACACCCGCCCCATTCCGCCGGAGCCCAGCCGGCCCGCCAGCGGAATCCCACCGATCTGCCGTGGATCATCCGCTTCCAGTGGCTTGGCTCCGCTGCCCGCCAGATCTGACACGCCCGCACCGTCTCCCCGTGACACACGATTTACGTACGAGGCGAAGTCTGACCAGTGGATACTGGCCGTGGAGGCACTTTCTAGAAAACTGCTCTAGAAGTTCACTGCCTCCAGAAGTTCACCGCGGAGGAACCCCGCCTCACGAACCCAGGGACGGTCACCGGATGAGCCCCAAGCAGCATCGCGGCGAGGTCACTTCGGACCTGCTCCTGGACGCCGCCCTGCGTGTGTTCGTCGCGTCGGGCGAGCAGGGCCTCACCGTCAGCGCCGTCGTGGAGGCCAGTGGCGTGAGCCTGGGCAGCCTCTACCACCACTTCGGCAGCATCGACGGCCTCATCGCCGCCCTCAGCCACCGCTGGCTGGACCGGCTGCTGGGCGAACTGGCCAAGGCGCTCGGGGACTCCGGCACGGCCGAGGAGGGCATCGCCGCCGTCGTGGAGGCGTATCTGGCCTTCGTACGGGAACACAGCGGCCCCGCGCTCCTCCTGCACTCCCCGCTCTCCGACCGCAAGGGCATGGCGCGGGGCAGGGAACTCCGCGACGCGCAGGAGGCCAGGGTCTCGGAGCTGGGTGGCTGGATACAGCTCCGCGTGGACTCCGGGGAGCTGGCCCCGCTCCCCCTCCCGCTGATCGAGTCCCTCGTGCTCGGCCCGGTCGTCGCCGTCGCGCGGCGCACGCTGTCGGGCATCGACGACATCGACCTCGACGAGGCCGCGCGCCTCCTGCCGGAACAGATCTGGCGGTCGGTCCGCGCATAGGCCGGTACGCGCATGAGGACGCCCCGGTCAGCCGGTCAGGCTCCAGGAGACGGTTCCGTTCCCCGTGACCAGGACGGCGAGGACGACCAGGTCGGCGATGCCGAGTCCCAGTCCGAGCAGGGCGCGGCCCCGGCGGGCGGTGGAGCGGGCGAGCGCCAGGAGCGCCATGACGATGGCAACGGGCCCGAGCAGGATGTTCATCACCAGCAGGCCGAGCAGCCCCAGCACGAAGGAGGCGACGGCCAGCCCGTCGGCCTCACGCGTGGCCGTCCGGGCGGGAGTGGTGGTGCGTGCGGCGGTGAGTGTCATGGTGCGGGCTCCTTCGTCAGAGGGCGACGGGTTCGTCAGCGGGTGACGGGTTCGTCAGCGGGTGACGGGTTCGTCACGGTGCGACGAGTTCGTCAGCAAGTGACGGGTTCGTCAGCGGGTGCGACGGGCGAGGTGTTCACGGACACCGAAGACCGCCAGCCAGAGACCGATCACGGCCGCGGCGGTCAGGGCCACGGGCAGCGGAAGGTGCGCGACCGCCCCGAGGACCACCCCCAGCAGGAGCAGTGCGGCGACGAGGACGAACATGTCCGGCCTTTCTGCGAGCTTGAGAGTACGACTGTTCACTGACTGATGAGTCTAAACCCCTGCGCCCTTCCAAGACTCGGAGAACGGTTGTTTACTGAATGGCATGAGTCACACCATCGGCATCCGCCAGGCACAGAAGCTGAAGACGCGTCAGGCGCTGCTCGACGCGGCGCTCCGGCTGCTGGAGCACCAGAGCCTGAGCAGCCTGGGCCTGCGCGAGGTGACGCGCGCCGTGGGTGTGGCCCCGACCGCCTTCTACCGCCACTTCGACGACACGGCGGCGCTGGGCGTCGCGCTCGTCGAGGAGACCCTCGGCAGCCTGCACGGCATGATCGGCGCGATCCTCGCCGACACGGGGGACAGCGAGGAGCGCCTCGACCGGAGCGTGGGCCTGATAGCCCGTCATGTGACGGCGCAGCCCGCCCACTTCCGCTTCATCGCCCGCGAGCAGCACGGCGGTGTCACGCGCGTACGCGAGGCCATCGCCGCCCAGCTGCGCGGCTTCGCCGAGGAGGTCGCGCACGTCCTCGGCGCCGAGCCGGAGTCGGCGGGCTGGGAGCCCGAGGACCTGCTGATGCTGGGCGGGCTCTACGTCGACCACATGGTGCTCACGGCGTCGGCGCTGCTGGACGCGGGGCCGGAGGGCGAGCGGGAGGTCGTCCGGGAGGCGCGGCGCAGGCTGCGCCTCGTCACGGTGGGCCGGGCCCACTGGCTGGACAAGCCGTAGGGTCGGTCCCATGAGCGACTGGACCCTGGACCGGACCTTCACCAGTTCCTCCGGCGAGGTGCGCTGGGCCGCGCTCGGCCCCGAGCAGGCTCCGCCCGTCGTCCTGGTGCACGGCACGCCCTTCTCCTCGTACGTCTGGCGCGGGGTCGCCAGGGCCCTGGCCCAGGACCACCGGGTGTACGTGTGGGACCTGCCGGGTTACGGCGCCTCCGCGCAGTACGCCGGCCAGGACGTGACCCTGCGCGCCCAGGCCTGGGTGCTCACCGAGCTCCTCGACCACTGGGAGCTGGCGGAACCCGCCGTGGCCGCCCACGACTTCGGCGGCTGCGTCGCCCTGCGCGCCCGTCTGCTGCACGGCGCCCGCTACCGGCGGCTGGCTCTCGTCGACCCGGTGGCGCTGGCCCCGTGGGGTTCGCCCGCCTACCGGCTGCTGGGCGGCAGGGTCGAGGTATTCGAACAACTGCCGCCCGCCCTGCACCGGGCACTGGTGGCCGAGTACGTGAGCTCGGCGAGCCACCGCGGGCTGAGCCCCGCCGTGCTGGACCGGCTCGTCGCGCCCTGGTGCACCGCGTCGGGGCAGCCCGCCTTCTACCGCCAGATCGCCCAGAACGACATGCGGTTCACGGACGAGATCCAGCACCGCTACGGGGAGCTGGACCTGCCCGTGCTGATCTGCTGGGGGACGGACGACACCTGGATCCCGGTGGCCCGCGGCCATGAGCTGGCCGGGCTGATCCCGGGGGCGGAGCTGAGACTGATCGAGGGGGCCGGGCACCTCGTGCAGGAGGACGCCCCGGCCGAGCTGACGGCGGCCCTCACCCGCTTTCTGCGTACAGCTCCGTGACGGAGGCCGCCGCTTCGGCGAGGACGCGGCGCGCCTCGGAGGGCGAGAGCACTTCGAGGTGCGCACCGAAGGAGAGCAGGGAACGCGCCCACCCGAGCTCGGGCACGGCGAGTTCGGCGCGCAGCCACTCCCCCGCGGACTCCGCTTCCGGCTCGGGCGGCCCGGCCAGCACCGCCGTGTGGAGACGTACGAAGAGGTCCGCCCTGGAGCGGTGTACCCGCACCCGCAGCCGCACGGCCCCCGGCCGCTCCTCGACCTGCCTGCGCAGTTCCTCCCACATGCCCGCGGGCTCCACGCCCTCCCTGCGCACCACGGGCTCCTCCGTGAGCGCGGCGTGCTTCACCCGGTCCGCGCGGAAGAGCCGGGGCGCGCCGTCGAGGTCGGCGATCAGGTACCAGACCCCGGCCTTCACCACGAGGCCGTACGGGTCGACGGTGTAGACGCGCGGGGAGTCCGTGCCGCTGTGCCGGTAGTGGAGCAGCAGTCTGCGGTCGGCGAAGACCGCGTCGTGGAGCTCGCCCACGTCGACGGCGGTGCGCGGGCCGCTCATCCAGCGGACCGGGTCCACCAGGATGCGGCGGCTGGTCTGCTCGGCGGCCGGCCTGTGCGGCGCCGGGAGCGCTGCCATCACCTTGCGCAGGGCGGAGCCGAGCGCGGCGTCGAGCCCGAGCGCCGCGTGGGCGCCCTGCGCGGCCAGGACGAACAGGGCACGCGCCTCGTCGGCGGTGAGCCCGGTGACATCCGTACGGAAGCCCGGAAGCAGCGCGATCCCCCCGTTGCGCCCCCGCTCCGCGTACACGGGCACCCCGGAGGCCGAGAGCGCCTCGACGTCCCGGTAGATGGTGCGTACGGAGACTTCGAGGCGCTCGGCGAGCTCACCGGCGGACACCAGGCCGCGGGTCTGGAGCAGCAGCAGGATGGAGAGCAACCGGTCCGACTTCACCGCACCATCATGGCGCGGGGCTCAGCCCCGGGGCGCGCGGGCCAGCTGACGGGACTGGGCGACGAGGCGGCCCGCGCTGTCCCAGACGTCCGCGTCCTCCTCCAGGAAGCCGCCGGCGAGGTTGCGGGTGGTGATGGAGACGCGCAGCGGCCCGGGAGCGGGGCGGCAGCGGATGTGGGCGGTGAGCTCGATGGTGGGCGTCCAGCCCTTCAGCCCGAGCTCGAAGGAGGTGGGCGGCAGCGCGTCCACGGTGAGCAGCAGCGAGAGCGGGTCGGCGTCGCGGCCGTCCGCGAGACCGAACCAGCCCCGCATCTCCCCCTTGCCCGAGGGTGCGCCGATGGCCCAGCCGACCGTCGCCGGGTCGAGCTTGATGTCGAGCCGCTCGGTGATGGCGGAGCTGCCGGGGATCGGGGCGGTGCCGTCGCTCGCTCCGAGGCACTGCTCCAGGGGCGGCATGGCGGGCGGCTCGGCCGAGGTGCGGATCTCCTCGCTCAGGCCGTCGAGGTCGCCGTAGGTGGCCAGCACCCGGATGCGCTCGATCTCGCTGCCGTCCTCGGCGTACTGGAAGAGCGACGCCTCGCCGGTGGAGAGCGTGCGGCCGGTGCGGACGACCTGCGTACGGATCACGGCGGGGCCGGGCACGGACGCCGTGAGGTAGTGCGCGGAGACCGAGAAGGGGTCGGAGTGCGGGAGTGCCTCGCCGAGCGCGCGGCCGAGCATGGCCAGGAGGTATCCGCCGTTGACCGCGTGGATGATCGTCCAGCCCGCGGAGAGCTCCGCGTCGTAGACGCCATCCTCCCGGAGGGTGACCGCGGTGTCGCGGTCGAATTCGCTGTCACCGATGGTCGCCTGTGTGCGCGACTCCTGCGCTGCTGCCTGTGCCATGGCATGCACGGTACACCGATCGTATTACTGAGCGGTAGCTTTGTGTTGCGGTCAGATGACGGCCGGGGTCTCCTCGGCCGTGGCCGAGCGCCTGTTGTAGGCGCGGGGCGCCCGCCAGTGGAAGCGCATGGACAGCAGCCGCAGAACGAAGGCGGTGATGACGGCGGTGCCGCTGGTGTAGGCGTTGAGGGCGTCGAAGCGGATGCAGAGCACCACCATGGTGGCGCCCACGATCGCGGGCACGGCGTACAGGTCGCGGTCCCAGCGCAGTAGTGACGGCACCTCGTTGGCGAGCACGTCGCGCAGCACACCGCCGCCGACGGCGGTGGCGAGCCCGAGGGCGGCGGACGCGGTGAGGCCGAGGCCGTAGTCGTACGCCTTGACCGTGCCGGATACGCAGAAGAGCCCCAGCCCCGCCGCGTCGAAGACGTTGACGCCGACCTGGATCCGCTCGACGTGCGGGTGCAGGAAGAAGACCAGCCCCGCGGCGAGCAGCGGCGTCGTGAAGTAGCCGAGATCGGTGAAGGCGGCCGGGGGGATCGCGCCGATCATCACGTCACGGAAAATCCCTCCGCCCAGCGCTGTCACCTCGGCCAGGACCGCGATGCCGAAGACATCGAAGTTCTTGCGTACGGCGAGCAGGGCACCCGAGATCGCGAAGACGAAGATTCCGACGATGTCGAGCGCATGCTGGACGGAGGGGGTGAAGAGTTCGTTGAGCACCGGGCAATTGTGCCGGTCCTACTCCTTGGGCTCCGCCTTGGTACCGGTGGACGGTGCGGCGGACTCCTCGGCGGCGTCGTCCGAAGCGGGCTCGGCGTCGTCCGAAGCGGGCTCGGCCGCCTCGTCGGACGCGGGCTCGGCCGCCTCCTCCGTCTTACCGGACGCGACGGGCTCCTCCGCGACCGGCTCGGCCGCGACGGTCTTCTCCGCGACCGGCTCGGCCGCGACGGTCTTCTCCGCCTCCGGCTTCGCCGCGGCCGGCTCCGCCGACTTCACCGTGATCACGTCCGCGACCAGCGGAGCGTCCCCCGGGGCCTGGTCCTCGCCGTTCTCCGGGTGGTGGCACGCCACCTGGTGCCCGGTCTTCAGCTGGAGCAGCGGCGGCTCGGTCGTCGCGCAGATCTGCGTGGCCTTCCAGCACCGGGTGTGGAACCGGCAGCCGCTGGGCGGCGAGATCGGCGACGGCACATCGCCCTTGAGCAGAATGCGCTCGCTCTTGGCACCACGCCGGCGCGGGTCCGGCACCGGCACCGCGGACATCAGCGCCTTGGTGTACGGGTGCATAGGCGCCTCGTACAGCGAGTTGCGGTCCGCGAGCTCGACGATCTTGCCGAGGTACATGACCGCGATCCGGTCCGAGACATGGCGGATGACCGACAGGTCGTGCGCGATGATCATGTACGTGAGGCCGAGCTCCTGCTGGAGGTCGTCCAGCAGGTTCACGACCTGGGCCTGGATCGACACGTCCAGCGCCGAGACCGGCTCGTCCGCGACGACCAGCTTCGGCTTCAGGGCGAGCGCGCGGGCGATGCCGATGCGCTGGCGCTGACCGCCGGAGAACTCGTGCGGATAGCGGTTGTAGTGCTCGGGGTTGAGCCCGACCAGCTCCAGCAGCCGCTGGACCTCGGCCTTCACGCCGTCCTCGGGCTTGACGCCCTGGAGCCGGAAGGGGGTCCCGACGATCCCGCCGACCGTGTGGCGAGGGTTCAGCGAGCCGTACGGGTCCTGGAAGATCATCTGGATGTCGCGGCGCATCGGCCGCAGCCGCCCCGCCGACATGTGCGTGATGTCGCGGCCCTGGAACTCGACCTTGCCGCCGGTCGGTTCCAGCAGCCGGGTCACCAGCCGTCCCATGGTCGACTTGCCGCAGCCGGACTCGCCGACGACGCCCAGGGTCTCCCCGGGGCGCACGTCGAAGGTGAGCCCGTCCACGGCCTGGACCGCGCCGACCTTGCGCTTCAGCACGCCCTTGGTGATCGGGAAGTGCTTGACCAGGCCTTCGACCTTGAGGAGCGGCTCGGACCCGGACCCGTCCGACCCGGCCGCGGACGCGGGAGTCTTCTTGTTCAGATCAGTCACAGCTTCGGCGCAATCTCTTCGGTCCAGATCCGGTCACGCTGCTCGCGCGACATGTGGCACGCGGAGTAGTGCCCGTCGCTGACCAGCTGCAGCTCAGGACGCTCGGTGCGGGTGATGTTGTCCGGCGGGACGTCGGCGTACGGGCAGCGCGGGTGGAAGGCGCAGCCGGACGGGACGTTGATGAGGCTGGGCGGCGAGCCCTTGACCGGGATGAGCCGCTCGGTCTGCTCCCGGTCGATGCGCGGCATCGAGCCGAGCAGGCCCCAGGTGTAGGGGTGCTGGGGCTCGTAGAACACCTTCTCGGCGCTGCCGCGCTCGATGCAGCGTCCCGCGTACATCACGAGCAAGTGGTCCGCGATCTCGGCGACCACACCGAGGTCGTGGGTGATCATGACAACCGCTGAGCCGAACTCCTTCTGCAGATCGCGGATCAGGTCGAGGATCTGCGCCTGGACGGTGACGTCGAGGGCGGTCGTCGGCTCGTCCGCGATGAGCAGCTGCGGGTTGTTGACCAGGGCCATCGCGATCATCGCGCGCTGGCGCATACCGCCGGAGAACTGGTGCGGGTAGTCCTCGTAACGGCGGTGCGGCTCGGGGATGCCGACGCGGTCGAGCATCTCGATCGCGCGCTTCTTCGCGGCCTTCTTGTCGACCTTGTTGTGGACCCGGTGGGCCTCGACGATCTGCGCGCCGATGCTGTAGTAGGGGTGCAGGGCCGACAGCGGGTCCTGGAAGATCATGGCCATCTTCTGGCCGCGCAGCTCCCGTACGCGCTCGGGGCCGGCGCCGATGAGCTCCTCGCCGTCGAGCCAGATCTCACCGCCGATCCGGGCCCGCTCCGAGGTGTGCAGGCCCATGATCCCCAGCGAGGTCACGGACTTGCCGGAGCCGGACTCGCCGACGATGCCGAGGGTCTGGCCGGCCTTCAGGTCGAAGCTGACGCCGTCGACGGACTTGACCAGGCCGTCGTCGGTGTCGAAGTGGACGCTGAGGTTCCGTACGGAGAGGAACTCGTGGCCGTCGCCGGACCTCGGGGCGGGAACGGTGTCCGCCGCCGGGGAGTCCTTCTTGATTGCGTCGCTCATGAGAGCCTCACCCGGGGGTCGATCGCGGCGTACACGAGGTCCACCAGCAGGTTGCAGATGACGATGAAGAAGGCGGCGACCAGGGTCACGCCCATCACCTTGGGCAGGTCGGCGGTGGTCACGCCCTGGATGGCGAAGGCACCCAGCCCCTGGAAGGAGAAGACCCGTTCGGTGATGACGGCGCCGCCGAGCAGCAGCGCGAAGTCCATGCCGAAGATCGTGACGAGCGGGGTGAGCGCCGAGCGCAGCCCGTGCTTCACGACCACCTTGCGTTCCTTGAGGCCCTTGGCCCGTGCGGTTCTGATGTAGTCCTCGCCCATCGTCTCCAGCATCCCGGCCCGGGTGAGCCGGGCGTAGAGCGCGGAGTACAGGAGGGCGAGCGTGCACCAGGGGAGGACCAGGCTGCCCGCCCATTCGACCGGGTTGTCGGCGAAGGGCACGTACTCCCCGTTGCCGAACAGCGCGAGCACGACGAGACCGGTGAAGAACATCGGCAGCGAGACGCCGGCGAGAGCGACACCCATGGAGAGGCGGTCGAAGAACGAGCCCCGCTTCAGGGCGGAGACGACACCGATCGCGACACCGGAGACGACCCAGATGACCGCGGCACCGACGGCCAGCGACAGCGTGACCGGAACACGGTCGACGAGCTGGGGCCAGATCTCGGTGTGGGTCTTGAAGGAGTAGCCGAAGCAGGGGGCGTTGCAGGTGACCGGGTCGGGGCCGAACTGGTAGTCGGCGCCGACGACGATGCCCTTGATGAAGTTCCAGTACTGGAGGTACAGGGGCTGGTCGAGCCCCAGGTTCTTCTTGACCGCGGCGATGACGTCGGGGTCGGGGCTCTTCCCGACGTACTGGGCGGCCATCGAGTCGAGGGTCTGCCCACCGAGGCGGGGCACCAGGAAGAAGATCGCGAACGTGACTGCGCTGACCACCAGCAGCAGCAACACCGCGGCGAATACGCGTCGGATGATGTACGCAGCCACAGCCGTGCGGCGCCGGGCGGGCGGACGGGGTACGCCCGCCGGCCCGGCGCCTTCACCTGCCTTT
Organism: Streptomyces sp. NPDC002125; assembly: GCF_053593715.1. NCBI lineage: Bacteria > Bacillati > Actinomycetota > Actinomycetes > Kitasatosporales > Streptomycetaceae > Streptomyces > Streptomyces sp. NPDC002125. The sequence goes on from NZ_JBSFDD010000001.1 coordinate 334,956, forward strand.
CAGGGGATGCTGTCGATGAACAGGTGTTACTTGGTGGACGTCATCAGCACGTAGTCGTACATGCCGAGGTAGGCGTCCGTGACCGTGACGTTCGCCGCGGAGTCCGGGCGGTAGAGCAGGTTCTTGCGGTAGACGAGCGGGACCAGGGAGGCGTTCTCCATGACCTTCTGGTCGACCTCGCCCCACGCGGCGTTACGCGCGGTGGTGTCCACCGTGCCGATGCCCTTGACGAGGGCCTCGTTGACGCCCTTGTCGTTGAGCTCCATCAGGTTCGTGCCACCGGAGGGCTTGATGGCGGAGCCGTTGACGATCTGGTCGAGGAAGCCGAAGCCGGTCGGCCAGTCGGCGCCCCACTGCATCATCATCATGCCCGCGTTGTTCTTGTGGACCCACTCGGGAACACCGGCGAAGTCGGTGAAGTACTTGTCCGACGGGAACTGCTTGATCTCGGCGGTGATGCCGATCGCCTTCAGGCTGCCCTGGAGCTGCGTGGCGGCGGTGATCTCGTCAGGACGGTCCGAACGGGCCGTCAGCGTGGTCTTGAAGCCCTTGGGCTGACCGCACGCGGTCAGGTGCTCCTTCGCCTTGGCGGCGTCGCCCTTGTTGCCCTCGGTCGGGTACAGGTCGAACTTCTTGTAGCCGGCGACGGTCGGCGGGATGACCGTGGTGGCCGGGTCGCCCTTGACGGAGCCACCGATGGAGTCGATGAGGCTCTGCTTGTCCACGGCGTACTGGACGGCCTTGCGGCACTCGACGTTGTCGAACGGCTTCACGTTGACGTTCAGCGCCAGGTACTGCAGGACGCCGGCGTACGGGTTGTCCGTCTTCGCCTTCTCGGCGGCCTTCACCAGGACCTTGGGCTGGGTCTTGGACTGCAGACCCGTGCCCGCGACGTCCGCGGTGGTGACGTCGTTGAGCAGGTGGTCGTCGACCGTGGTGGGGTTGACGTTGAGCTTGAGCTCGATCTTGTCCGGCAGCGCCTTGCGGATCGGGTCCGTCTTCGGGTCCCACTCCGGGTTGCGGACCAGGGTCGCGCCCTTGCTCTCGTCATACGCCGAGAACTTGTACGGGCCCGAGGAGACCATCTTCTGGACGTAGCTGGCACCCGTGTCGGCCTTCTGCGGGACCGGGGCGGTCTGCGAGAAGGCGGCGAGGTAGTCCATGTCCGCGAACGGCTTGTTCAGCTTGAAGACGATCGTGTGGTCGTCCGGGGTCTCGATGGACTTGAGGCCCTCGGGGGACTTGTCCTTGTAGGGACCCTTGTACGTGTCGCCGCCGTCGAGGTAGGCCTTGAAGTACGTCGGACCGTTGGACAGGGCCTCCGGCGCGAAGTTGGAGCGCTCGACGGCGTACTTGACGTCCTTCGAGGTGATCTCCGTGCCGTCCTCGAACTTCACGCCCTCGCGGAGCGTGTACGTCCAGGTCTTGGCGTCGTCACTGGCCTTGCCGAGGCTGGTGGCGAGGTCCGGGACGATCTCCAGGCTCTCCTTGCCGGCGGCCGGCTTGAAGGTCACCAGGGAACGGGCGTACAGGCGGGAGAAGTTCTGCACCCAGCCGTAGTACGTGTTGCCCGGGTCGAGGGAGTCCGGGCCACTGGAGTGCTCGTACGTGACCGTCCCCCCCTTCTTGTCGGTCGCGTTGACGATGCTCGACAGAGCCGCGTCGGCCTTGGCGTTGCCCCCGCCGCCACTGCCCTCGTTGTCCGAGTCACTGCCGCTGCACGCCGATGCGCCGAGCGAAACCGCTACGGCCATGGCTATGGCAGCCGCTGTCTTTCTGTTCTGCATGCTGAGGAAAGCCCCCTCGCTAGTCCGGTGCGGCACTGCCTGCCGCGATTACTTGCCACGAGGGTCGAGTGCGTCACGCAGCCCGTCCCCCAGCAGATTGAAGGCCAGCACGGTGATGAAGATCGCCATGCCGGGGATGACCATGAACATCGGGTCCACCTCGTAGAGGTCGACCGCCTGGGTGAGCATGCCGCCCCAGGACGCCTGCGGCGGCGCGATGCCGACGCCGAGGAACGACAGGGAGGCCTCGAAGAGGATGTTCGTGGGGATCAGAAGCGTCGAGTAGACGAGGATCGGCGCGATCAGGTTCGGCAGCAGCTCGCGGAACAGGATGAACGGGCCGCGGGCGCCGAGCGACCTGGCGGCCTCGACGAACTCGCGCTCACGCAACGACAGGGTCTGGGCGCGGACGATGCGGCCGATGTAGGGCCAGCTGAAGAAGCCGATCACGAAGATGAGGACCGCGATCCGCAGCGTGAGCCCTTCCAGCCCGAAGGCGTTGCCCTGCAGGGAGGCGGAGATGGAGATCGCGAAGAGCAGCAGCGGGAACGCAAGGAAGGTGTCCATCAGACGGCTGATGAAGCTGTCGACCCAGCCGCCGTAGAACCCGGCCACGACACCCATGACGACGCCGATGACGACCGAGAGCAGCGTGGAGCCGACGGCGACGACGAGGGAGACCCAGGAGCCTTCGAGGATGCGCGCCAGGATGTCGCGTCCGGTCTGCGGTTCGACACCGAGCGGGTGGTCCCAGCTCATCCCGCCCAGGGCGCCCTTGGGGGCCAGCATGACGGGGTCGACGAGGCTCTGGTTGAACGCGTTGGGGTCGAGCCCGAGCAGCGACTGGAGCGGCTTGGACAGGATGGCGGTCAGGATCAGCAGCACGACAACGATGCCACCGGCCATCGCGGCCTTGTCCCGCTTGAAGCGGGTCCAGGCGATCCGGCCGAGCGAGCGGCCCTCGATCTCCTTGCGCCCGGCGCCTTCCAGCACCGTTTCGGGCCGCGCGTCCGCCCCGGTGGTCTCGATCGGTGCCGTCATTGCGCTGGAGACCCCTCTCGGCCGGCGGATGGCCGGCCTGTGACCGCCGCGGTAGCGGCTCTTACGAAATGTGACACATGTGGTGATGTGCAGCCGAACAGACCCTGTTTGAAAGAGGGGTGTGCCGGGCATGGACCACCTGCTGTGTGGAGTCTTCAACCACTTTGCGATCACCCGCCAGACCTGGCGGTGAATGTTTGCTCAAACGTGATGCTGCCAAGGGGCTTCCGTTATCCGGACAGCCGTGCTCACTGAGCGGACCTCTCGGTCACTATTCCGCGATAACGGACATGACGCCCAACAGCGTTGATCAAGTGACCAATTGGCTGTCCGGCCGGGGCCGTCGGCAGCCGATCGGCACGCTTTCCCCACACGTCCGGCACAGGTCCGGCGGCGGTCCCGGACCCCGCCGAGGACGGCGGACGGCCGGTCAGTAGGCGTACGGAGCGGGGCCGGTGGCGGGCGGGTAGCCGTAGCCCTGGGCGGCGGGGGCCGGGGCGTGCGCCTCGCGGTCGTAGAAGGGCCGGGAGTTGGCCTGCAGCCACATCGCGACCGGGTCGTACTCGTCGGACATCGAGACCGTGGAGACGGGGAGCCCGTCGGGGACCACGCCGATCGACTGCTGCATCATCGCGCGGACCGCGTCGACGGACGGGCGTCCGGTGTCGTAGAGGTCGAGCCCGATCGCGAGATACGGGACACCGAGCGCGGGCTGCACCCAGGCGCGGCGCAGCGCGCGGACGGCGGGCGTGCGGTGGGCGTTCTGCGACAGCAGGGCGTAGAACTGCGGGATCTCGATGGCGGGTTCGGTGAGCCGCAGCGGGCCCGCGGGCATCCGGTCGAGGCCGGTGGCGATGCGCCGCAGGTCCAGCCAGGGGATGCCGACGCCGCCGCCGGGGGCGTGCGGGTTGAGCCAGATGCCCCAGCGGTCGGGGAAGAGGGCGCGGGCGATGTCGCGGCCGGTGGTCACCTCGTGCGCCCTGTTCCAGCCGCTCGCCGAGAGCTCCTGCGGGGAGGTCACGCACGGGGCGTAACCCAGGCCGTCGACCTCCATGTTGCCGTACTGGGCGTCGGGGGAACCCGCCGTGCCGTGCCAGAGCAGCATCCAGACCTGGCCGTCCGCCAGGGAGCGCAGCAGCGCCTCGTACGCGTCGAGGCGTCCGGGGGCCACCTGGCGCAGCATGTGCTCGACCTGTCCCCCGGCTCCCGCCCCCGCCCGAGCGGGGGACACCCCGCCGGCCGCCCCCGTGCCTGACGCACTCACCCTGGGTCCCGCCCCTCATTCGATCCGCTGTTGACGCGTGCTTCGCGGTGCTGCCGTTCCGCTCCCGGGCACACGGGGGCGGCCTCGTCATCCAACCAGCTTATGCGCCGCCCCTGACACCGTCTTGACGCCACGGGGCGGCGGGCACTCCCGCTGTCAGTGACCCTCGCGCCGGTAGAACGGGCGTACCTTTTCCAGCATCCAGTCGCCGACCGGGTCCTGTGCCACGTCCAGCAGGACGAGATTGACCGGCCAGGGCACCTGGACGCGGCCCAGCGCACGGCCCAGCGCCTCCATCGGGGCGCTCTGCCCCGCGCCGTCCCAGGTGGCGAACTCGACGCCGACGAAGAGGACGGGGCTGTCGCCCTCGATGCTGGCCAGCGTCCTGCGGGCGGTGCTCACCACGCCCGTGGCCTGGAACTCGGCGGCGACGGCGGAGAGGAAGTCGACGGGGTCCTCCTTCCAGTCCGGCTCGTACAGCCGCACCCGGCCGCCGCTCGCGGGGCCGTCCAGCGGGGTGCGTCCGGCCCGGCAGAGCTCGGCGACGGCGGGCGGGGGCAGGGGGACGCCGACGGCGCCGCCCGGGTTGACGGCCATGCCGAGCTGCGGGGGCAGTCCGCGGGCGAACTCGCGTGCGGGCGCGACGGTGAAGGAGACATGGGAGCCGACGCACTGGAGGAACTGGCCCTCGGAGCTGAACACGGGGACGTACGCGCCGCCCTCCAGCTCGATCGCCGGCAGATCGAGGTCAGGGCTGTCGGGGCCGCCGCCGTTGGGCAGGGGCACCCAGATCCGGCTGCGGCCGAGGACCTCGACCAGCCGTCCGCCCGCCCCGGGGACGCCGAGCGAGGCGGTGAGCACTTCTTCGAGCTCGTTGGCCGGCCATCCGTGCGACGGATGCGTCGGGGCCTGTGCCTGGGCCGGAATGTCCACGGTGTCTGTGTCCCTTTCTCGCCATGCTGTGCGGCAGAAACCTTAGACCGGCTCGCGGCCGTGGGGCAGCGCCGCAGGCGGGGGCCCACGCCGCTCGGCCGTACCGTCCAGATTCCGGACAGCCGGCCGGGCCGTCGCGAACTGTGCGTATGCGAACGGTGACGCCTCGGAACCCGCCCTTCCGGGTCCCCGGACGGGCGCTCTTCGGTTCTCCGTACTACTCCTGCCCCGGCCGCGCGTCCGGGAACGAGATACGGGTGATGGCGCCGGCCGTCTCGCGGTCGATCAGTACCGCCGAGGCGCACCCGGGCGGCAGCAGACCGCTCTCGGTCTCGCGCAGCAGCCGGCCCACCGCGCGGCGGTGCCGGGCGAAGGCGTAACCGGAGACACCCCGTCCGCGCTCCCGCTGCCCCTGCCTGGCCGCCTCGGGCGTGACGTCGAGGAGGACGAGGTGCAGCGTGGCGCCGCGGCGCCCGGCCTCGCGCGCCAGCCAGCGCCGCACCCAGGCCTGCGTGCCGCAGTCGTGGACGACGACGGACGCGCCCGAGCGCAGGGCCCGCCGGAGCCCGGCGTAGTGCGCGGCGCGCACCAGCGGGCGGTAGAGGGCGTACGGGAGTAAGCCGGGCAGAGCGGCGGCCCAGCGGTCCCGGGTGTCCTGGGAGTCGATCGCGTGCTCCTGGACCGCCCGCCGGATCAGCGTGGACTTCCCGCTGCCCGGCAGCCCGGAGACCACGACCACGTCGCCCGGAGCGAAGTCGAGGCTGCGCGCGCCCTCTCCGGCCGTGCCCCGGAGATCACGCACCACCGGTGCCTGCCCGCCGAGCGCCTCCCGGGCCGGCGCGCCCGCCTGCTGGGGCATCGCACCGTGTGCGGCCCCCGCGCTCGTCGCGTAGCGCTGCAACGTCATCGCCTCCCCCTGCCGAGTCACCCACTGACCTGCCCAAGAAGTGTAAAGAAAGGGTAATGCGGCACAAGCGGTTCCGGCCGCAGGCGTCGCCGTGGGGGCGGGTCCCGACCGGGACGCCCCACTCTCCCCCAATGCGTGCGATGATGACCCCGCCAACTGCATACCGGCCGTTTGAATCCGCGCGGGAGAGTCCCGGTCACCGTGTGCGCCGGGCGCCGAAGGAGCAAGTTCCTCCCTTGAATCTCTCAGGCCCCGTACCGCGTGGATGAGGCAGATCTGAAAAGCGGGCCGCCTCGCGGCCCCACCCAAGGTGCAAGCCGACCCTGAAGGGGATGCCCCCTCCAGGACCCCTTCAGGGGCTCTCGGCGAACCTCTCAGGTTCCGATGACAGATGGGGAGGGAACCACCCCCTGTCGTCATGCCCTGGAGCCATGTCCATGAGCACTGCCCCGAGCGCCGCCCCCCGTCAGACCGCCCTCGATGCCCTGCATCGCTCCCTGGGCGCCACCATGACCGATTTCGCAGGCTGGGACATGCCCCTGCGGTACGCCAGCGAGCGCGACGAGCACAACGCCGTACGCACCCGGGCCGGACTCTTCGACCTGTCGCACATGGGTGAGATCACCGTCACCGGACCGCAGGCCGCGGCCTTCCTGAGCTACGCGCTGGTGGGCAACATCGCCACCGTCGGCGAGGGCCGGGCCCGCTACACGATGATCGTCGCGGAGGACGGCGGGATCCTGGACGACCTGATCGTCTACCGCCTGGCCGGCACCGAGTACATGGTGGTCGCCAACGCGGGCAACGCCCAGCTCGTCCTGGACACCCTCACCGAGCGCGCCGGGGGCTTCGACGCCGTGGTGCGGGACGACCGCGACGCGTACGCGCTGATCGCCGTCCAGGGCCCCGACTCCCCCGCCGTACTGAAGTCGGTCACCGACGCCGACCTGGACGGACTGAAGTACTACGCGGGCCTCCCCGGCACGGTCGCCGGTGTGCCCGCGCTCATCGCCCGTACCGGCTACACCGGCGAGGACGGCTTCGAGCTCTTCGTGGCTCCCGCCCACGCCGAGCAGCTGTGGAAGGCCCTCACCGAGGCCGGCGCGCCCTACGGCCTGATCCCCTGCGGGCTCTCCTGCCGGGACACGCTCCGCCTGGAGGCGGGCATGCCGCTGTACGGGCACGAGCTGACCACCGCGCTGACGCCGTTCGACGCGGGCCTGGGCAGGGTCGTGAAGTTCGAGAAGGAGGGCGACTTCGTGGGGCGTGAGGCGCTGGCCGCCGCCGCGGAGCGCGCGGAGACCGCCCCGCCCCGCAAGCTCGTCGGCCTGGTCGCCGAGGGCCGCCGGGTGCCGCGGGCCGGCTACCCGGTCGTCGTCGGCGGCGAGGTCGTCGGCGAGGTCACCTCGGGCGCGCCGTCCCCCACCCTGGGCAAGCCGATCGCCATGGCGTACGTGGACGCGGCGCACGCCGCGCCCGGCACCGAGGGTGTCGGGGTGGACATCCGGGGCACGCACGAGCCGTACGAGGTCGTGGCACTGCCCTTCTACAAGCGCCGTAAGTGACACGGACCGCCGCACACGTGACGCAGTCGTGTCTCACACCGTAAGACCACCGTTCATCAGCACTCCCCCGCGTACAGGAGAATTCAGGTCATGAGCAACCCCCAGCAGCTGCGGTACAGCAAGGAGCACGAGTGGCTGTCGGCCGCCGAGGACGGTGTGGCGACGGTCGGGATCACCGAGTTCGCGGCCAACGCGCTCGGTGACGTCGTCTTCGCCCAGCTCCCTGAGGTCGGCGACACGGTGACCGCGGGCGAGACCTGCGGCGAGCTGGAGTCGACCAAGTCGGTCAGCGACCTGTACTCGCCGGTGACCGGCGAGGTGACCGCGGCGAACCAGGACGTCGTGGACGACCCGTCGCTGGTGAACTCCGCCCCCTTCGAGGGCGGCTGGCTGTTCAAGGTGCGCGTCACGGAGGAGCCGCAGGACCTTCTCTCCGTGGACGAGTACACCGCGTTCTCCGGCAACTGAGACCCAAGGGACCACCTGATGTCGCTTCTCAACTCCTCCCTCCACGAGCTGGACCCGGACGTCGCCGCCGCCGTCGACGCCGAGCTCCACCGTCAGCAGTCCACCCTCGAGATGATCGCCTCGGAGAACTTCGCTCCGGTCGCGGTCATGGAGGCGCAGGGCTCCGTCCTGACCAACAAGTACGCCGAGGGCTACCCCGGCCGCCGCTACTACGGCGGCTGTGAGCACGTCGACGTGGTCGAGCAGATCGCGATCGACCGCATCAAGGCGCTCTTCGGCGCCGAGGCCGCGAACGTCCAGCCCCACTCGGGTGCGCAGGCCAACGCCGCCGCGATGTTCGCGCTGCTCAAGCCGGGCGACACGATCATGGGCCTGAACCTCGCCCACGGCGGTCACCTGACCCACGGCATGAAGATCAACTTCTCCGGCAAGCTCTACAACGTGGTCCCGTACCACGTCGACGACACCGGTGTCGTGGACATGGCCGAGGTGGAGCGCCTCGCCAAGGAGTCCAAGCCGAAGCTGATCGTCGCCGGCTGGTCCGCCTACCCCCGCCAGCTGGACTTCGCCGCCTTCCGCCGCATCGCGGACGAGGTCGGCGCGTACCTGATGGTCGACATGGCGCACTTCGCGGGCCTGGTCGCCGCGGGTCTGCACCCCAACCCGGTGCCGCACGCCCACGTCGTCACGACCACCACGCACAAGACCCTGGGCGGTCCGCGCGGTGGCGTCATCCTGTCGACGCAGGAGCTCGCCAAGAAGATCAACTCGGCGGTCTTCCCCGGCCAGCAGGGCGGCCCGCTGGAGCACGTCATCGCGGCCAAGGCCGTCTCCTTCAAGGTCGCGGCGACCGACGAGTTCAAGGAGCGCCAGCAGCGCACCCTGGACGGCGCCCGCATCCTCGCCGAGCGCCTGGTGCAGCCGGACGTCACCGAGGCGGGCGTCTCCGTCCTCTCCGGCGGTACGGACGTCCACCTGGTCCTGGTGGACCTGCGCAACTCCGAGCTGGACGGCCAGCAGGCCGAGGACCGGCTCCACGAGCTGGGCATCACGGTCAACCGGAACGCCATCCCGAACGACCCGCGGCCCCCGATGGTCACCTCGGGTCTGCGCATCGGCACGCCGGCCCTGGCCACCCGTGGCTTCCAGGCCGAGGACTTCACCGAGGTCGCCGAGATCATCGCGGCCGCGCTGAAGCCCGCGTACGACGCCGACGCCCTCAAGGCCCGCGTCGTCGCGCTGGCCGAGAAGTTCCCGCTGTACCCCGGCGTCAAGTAGTCACCCGCGATTTGCACGCCGGGTGGGGGCACCGCGCACACTGAACCTGTGTGCGCGGTGCCCCCACCCCTTTGCCCCGCGCACCCGGGCCCACCGGCCCGTCCCCGCACCACCCGGCGGACAACGACGTCCACCAACGCCTTAGGAGTACTCCCGTGGCCCTCTCGGTCTTCGACCTCTTCTCGGTCGGCATCGGCCCCTCCAGCTCCCACACGGTCGGCCCGATGCGCGCGGCACGCATGTTCGCCCGCCGCCTCAAGAACGAGGGCCTGCTGGCCCACACCGCCTCGGTCAGGGCCGAGCTGTACGGCTCGCTCGGTGCGACCGGCCACGGCCACGGCACCCCCAAGGCGGTACTGCTCGGCCTGGAGGGCGAGTCGCCCCGCACCGTCGACGTCGAGGGCGCCGACACCCGCGTCGAGGAGATCCGCGCCTCGGGGCGCCTCAGCCTGCTCGGCATGCACGAGATCCCCTTCGACGCCGACGAGCAGCTGGTCCTGCACCGCCGCAAGGCCCTGCCGTACCACGCGAACGGGATGACGATCCTCGCGTACGACCGCGACGGCGCCCCGCTCCTGGAGAAGACGTACTACTCGGTCGGCGGCGGCTTCGTCGTGGACGAGGACGCGGTGGCCGGGGAGAACCCGATCGTCCCGGACGACACCGTCCTGAAGCACCCCTTCCGCACCGGCGACGAGCTGCTGCGGCTCGCCCGCGAGACCGGCCTGTCCATCTCCTCGCTGATGCTGGAGAACGAGAAGGCCTGGCGCACCGAGGCCGAGATCAGGGAGGGCCTCCTGGAGATCTGGCGCGTCATGCAGGCCTGCATCGCCCGTGGCATGTCCCGGGAGGGCATCCTGCCCGGTGGCCTGAAGGTCCGCCGCCGCGCGGCGAACTCCGCCAGGCAGCTGCGCGCGGAGGGCGACCCCCAGACGCACGCCATGGAGTGGATCACCCTCTACGCGATGGCGGTCAACGAGGAGAACGCCGCGGGAGGCCGCGTCGTCACCGCCCCGACCAACGGAGCGGCGGGCATCATCCCGGCGGTCCTGCACTACTGGATGAACTTCGCGGCGGGCGGCTGCACCGAGGCCGAGAAGGACGACAGCGTGGTCCGCTTCCTGCTGGCCGCCGGAGCCATCGGCATGCTCTTCAAGGAGAACGCCTCCATCTCGGGCGCCGAGGTCGGCTGCCAGGGCGAGGTCGGCTCCGCCTGCTCCATGGCCGCCGGCGCCCTCGCCGAGGTCCTGGGCGGCTCCCCGGAGCAGGTGGAGAACGCCGCCGAGATCGGCATGGAGCACAACCTGGGCCTCACCTGCGACCCGGTCGGCGGCCTCGTCCAGATCCCCTGCATCGAGCGCAACGGCATGGCCGCGGTCAAGGCGGTCACGGCGGCGAAGATGGCGCTGCGCGGCGACGGCAGCCACAAGGTCTCCCTGGACAAGGTCATCAAGACCATGAAGGAGACGGGCGCGGACATGTCCGTGAAGTACAAGGAGACGGCCCGGGGCGGGCTCGCGGTGAACATCATCGAGTGCTGAGGGAACGGTCCCGGCACCGGGGCTCGCGTGCCGCATGGGACGCGAGGCCGCGCCGGCGCCCGGTCGGCCTCGCGTCGGCTCGTGTCACCGTCCGGCGGCGCCCCCGTACAGGTACCGGCGCGCCGTCGTGAAGCGGCGCAGCGCGTCCTGCCTCGGGCTGATGCCGATGCCGGGCGTGCGCGGCACCGGCAGGTGGCCGTTTTCGAGGACGAACGGCTCGGTGATGTCCTCGGCGAAGTAGCGGCTGGACGCCGAGGTGTCGCCGGGCAGGGTGCAGCCGGGGAGGGCGGCGAGGGCCAGGTTGGGGGCGCGGCCGATGCCGGTCTCCAGCATGCCGCCGCACCAGGCGGGTACTCCGTGGGCGGAGGCGACGTCGTGCAGGCGGCGGGCCTCCAGGTAGCCGCCGACCCGGGCGGGCTTGATGTTGACGACGCGGCAGGCGTCCATCGCGATGGCCGACGCGGTGTCCCGGGCGTTGTGCAGCGACTCGTCGAGGCAGACGGGGGTGGCGATGCGGCGCTGGAGGAGGGCGTGGGCGTGGAGGTTGTTCTCCTCCAGCGGCTCCTCGATGAGCAGCAGGCCGAACTCGTCCAGACGGCGCAGATGGTCCGCGTCGGCGAGGGTGTAGGCGGTGTTGGCGTCCACCTGGAGCGGCAGGCCGTCCCCGAAGCGCTCGCGGACGGCGCGGACGGGCTCGACGTCCCAGCCGGGCTCGATCTTCAGCTTGATCCGGACGTAGCCCTCGGCGAGATAGCGCTCCACGTCGTCCAGGAGGGCGGGGACCGAGTCCTTGATGCCGACGGACACCCCGGCGGGCACCCGGTCGCGGACGGCGCCGAGATAGGTGGCGAGGGACATCTCGTGGGCCCGCAGTTCGGCGTCGAGCACGGCCGTCTCCAGCGCGGCCTTGGCCAGCTCGTGGCCCTTGACCTTCGCCATGGCGGGGGCCAGGGCGGCGGTCGTCAGGTCCGGCCGGGCGGTGACGCGGGGCAGCAGGAAGTCGCGGATCACGGTCTCCGCGCCCGCCACGTACTCGGAGCAGTACAGCGGCTCGGGGTCGGCGGCGAACTCCGACCAGCCCTCCGCCTCGTCGGTGACGACACGGAGCAGGAAGGTGTCCTTGGTGGTCATCGTGCCGAACGACGTACGGAACGGGGTCACCAGGGGGATGGCGACGTGGAGGAGTTCGACGCTTTCCAGCTTCATGCCGGGCCGCCTTCCTGGATGCGTGAGCCGGCGGGGGTGAGGGTGTACCAGCCGTCGCGGGACATCGACGTGGCGGTGTACCCGTCGGCGAAGGCCTGGGTGAAGACGTCACGGACGGCGTGGCGCCAGCGCAGCGCGAGCGCCGGGTCGGCGGCACGCAGCTTCACGATGTCGTCGGGGACGCGGCAGCGGAGGGTGTCCCCGGCGCGGACGGCGAGCGGGGCGCCGTCGGGGGCGGTGGCGACGGCCTTCCCCCCCGCCCCGGACGATTCCTCGGGCCGCTCGGTGAGGGGGCGGTCCCGTGTCAGGTCCCAGGTGACGGTGAGGCGGTCGCTCTCGTCGCCGTCGTTGAGGCCGTCGGTCATCGGCCCGTAGAAGTCGACGAGGTACTCGGTGCCTTCCGCGCCCAGCTTGACGAGGTTGAAGCGGGCGTTGCGGCCGACCAGCGGGTCGAAGGTCCAGCGCATGGAGCCGGCCCCGCGCTCCAGGGCCCACACCCGCTGCGCCTGCTTCACCGCGAGCCCCACGCCCCGGTCGCTGGTGCGGGCCGCCGCCACGAGGGAGTACACGTCGCGGGCGCGCGGTTCGCCGAACACGGCGACGGCCGCGCCGCAGAGGTCGCCCTGTCCGGTGTGAGCGGCGTGCACGGCGCCGCCGGCGTGCACGAGGCTGTGCAGGACCTCGGCCGGGTAGGGCGGGACGCTGCGCGGGGTCTGCCACACGTCGCTGAAGAAGTCGGCGACGGCCGCGATGCCGGACACGTCGTGGACGGTGCTGGTCGTGACGCCGGCCGTGCGCGCGGCGGCGGTCGCGCGGTCACGTACTGCGGGTGCTGCTGTCATGCCTTGAGTCTCCGTGGGCCGGGCCCCGGCCTGGTTGTCCGTCGGAACAAGAGACGCCTAAAGTCATGTTGCGATCGGCCAAAGATGATGCCCAAGCGCCCCCGTGCCTTCGGTCCGGCCGGTCCCGGACCACGAACCGAGAGGCCCCATGGACGTCCCCACTCTCAGTGATCTGCTCGATGTGCTCGGCGGGTCGTCCGTGCGGGCCGTCGCGGCACCGGCCGGGCTCGGCGTGCCGGTGGGCGAGGTCCTGCTGTACGACGCCGACGCGGCCCTGCCGGACACACCCGGTGCCGTGCTCCTCGCGGTCGGGGTACGGGCCGCCGCGGCCGGCCCGCTGCTGCACGCCGCGGCGGCCGCCCGGATGGCGGCCGTGGTCGTACGGGGTGCGGACGGCCCCGTAGAAGCGGCCGAGCGGGCCGGGATCGCGCTGCTCGCGGTCGACGAGGACGCGGCCTGGCACCGGGTCCACCTGCTGCTCTCCTCGGCGGCCGGCGCGGGCGGCGGGGGTGCGCCCAGCGCCTCCGGGGACCTGTTCGCCCTGGCGGACGCCATCGCCGCGGCGGTCGGCGGGGCCACCGCCGTCGAGGACCCGCGCCAGCGCATCCTCGCCTACTCGACCGTGCCCGGGCAGACCGTGGACGAGGACCGCCGCCAGGGCATCCTCGGTCTCCAGGTCCCCGACAGCCCGGAGAACGCCGCGCAGTACCGGGCCCTGTTCGCCGCGGGGGCGCCCCTGCGCCTTCCCGCGCTCGACGGCGACAACCTGCCCCGGCTCGCGGTCACCGTGCGGGCGGGCGGTGAGACCCTCGGCTCCCTCTGGGTCGTCGACGACGGCACTCTCGCCCCCGACGCCGTGGAAGCCCTCGCCCAGGGCGCCTCCACGGCGGCCCTCCTGCTGCTGCGGGCCCGCGCCGGGCAGGAGCTGGCCCGGCATCTGGGCGGTGACCTGCTGCGCCGGGTCCTGGACGGCACGGTCGACCCGGACACCGCGGCCCACCGCCTCGGCCTGGGCGCGGGCACCGATCCGGTGCGGGTGGCGGCGTTCGTCCCGGCGGGCGTCAGCACCGCGCCGGACGTCGAGCAGACGGCGCTGCGCCTGCTCGACCTCGTACGCCTCCAGTGCGAAGCCCGTTACGGGCGTCATGCCTGCGTCCTCGCCGACGGGGTCGTCTACGCACTGCTCCCGGCGGCCGGCGAGCGCGGAGCGGCCCGGCACAGGCAGCTGGCGCAGGCCATCGTGGACCGGGCGGGGCAGGCCCTGCGGATGCCGGTGCGGGCGGGGCTGGGGGCCCTGGTGGCCGGGCTCGCGCGGGCGGTGGACTCCCGTGACGACGCGGACCTGGTCCTGCGCTGTCTCGACGCGGAGCGCCCGGTCGCGCTCGTCGACGACGTCCAGGCCCGGGTGACCCTGCTGCGTCTGGCTGAACTGACGCGCGGTAAGCGGGAGTTCGAGGGCGGCGCCTGGGAGCGGCTGCTGGCGCACGACGCGGAGCACGGCACGGATTACTCCCGCACGGTGAACGCCTGGCTCGCGGCGGGCTGCGACATGGCGGGGGCCGCGGAGCGGCTCGCCGTGCACCCGAACACCTGCCGCTACCGGCTCCGCCAGGCCAGGGAGCAGGTCGGCCTGGATCTGGACGACCCCGATGAGCGGCTGGTGCTCTGGCTGCGGGCCCGGCTGTCGGACGGCACCCGGCAGGCGGAGCCCGAGGCCGGCCGGTAGCGCTCCGGCCGAGGGGGTTCGCGGGGGCGGGACCCCAAGGGCCTGAAGGTCACGGCCGTTCGTAGAACTGCAGCAGCCCGGCCGCGGAGAAGCAGAGGGCGCCGGTGAGGGTGCCCCAGTTGGCGATGTCGGCGTTGCTCAGGCTGCCGGTGGCCGGGCGGGTGTAGGCGGCGAGTGCCGAGACCATGAAGAGGACGGAGCGAGCTGGTTCACGGCGACGATCCACCAGCCCAGCTCGCGCGGCAGCAGGCGCGGCCGACCGTGGCAGATCTCGACGACGGCGAGGTGCCCGGAGATCAGGAAGAGCAGGCAGCCGATCATGTCGGGGGTCCAGATCAGCCGGTTGATCTGTTGCACGCTCAGCCCTTGCAGGAAGGAGTCGAGCAGGTTGATTCCGAACACCAGGGTCCCGGCGAACAGCACGAACGTGCTCAGCCAGTCGGCCCGCCCCGGCTCGTAGCTCCACCAGCGCCAGCGCCGGGTGACCAGGGCACCTTCGCCCCCTGGCACATGACGAGGCGCGTTGATCACCTGGAGCAGGGACACGTATCCGCCGGTGTTGAAGCACAGGCCGCCGGCGAAGTAGATCGACGCGCAGGTGGTGGCGTCACCGGAGCCGAACTGGGCGACGGCGGCTCCGGCGGCGAAGAGCAGTCCACCGAGGACGAAGGCGGTGGCGGCGATCGCGTTGAGCCTGCGCAGCCGTGCGACGGCGGTGCGGTCGGCGCGGGCGTGATGGGCGGTGGCCGCCCCGGGTGACGTTACGGTGATGAGCCCGCGCCGCCGGGCGAGCCGGGATTCCCAGAGCGCGCTGCCGCCACCGGGTGGCTGCCAGGTGAGCCGTGTCGTGAAGGGCCCGGCACCCTCGGCGCGCGGTTCGGGCTGTCTCATACGGGCGGGGCGGCGGCGATGCCGCCCTGACCGGGCCCGACCGGGGAGCGTCGCCCCTCGGCTTCGCGCCACCACGGCGGACGGCCGTGGGTGCGGGCCGGCAGACCGGCCGGCGCTCGCCAGGACGGCGGCGGCTCGGGCCCCCGGCCGGTGCCCCCTGCCGCTCCGGGTCCTCCCGGGCCCATGGGTGGGCGGGGTACGAAAGCTCCGCACGCGTGCGGACTGGGCCCACGCGCTCCGCACACGTACGGGCGGGGCTCACGGGCTCCGCACACGTACGGGCGGGGGCCGCCTCCCTCTCCGCTCATGGCATCTCCCCGAATCGCTGAGGTGCGGGCGCCGCCGACCACGGCCCCCTGACCCCGTCGACTCTGCCAGAGCTGCTCGGAGCCGGCCCTGCGCCGGAGCCCGCGTTGGCCCGATCAGCCGATGGCCGGGCGTCGGTGCCGGGCCATCGGCCGCGCGATGCCTCGCCGGCCCTTCTCCCTGCCACTCGTACCACCGGACCGCTCGCACCGGCGCCGGACCGGTCTCCGCGGCCACCGGCACCATCTGCCGGACACCCGGGCCGCTCCCCCGGTCACTTCAGCCAGGCCGACAGCGCGTCCTCGCACCGGCCGAGCTGGGCCACCGGAACGTACTCCCCCGCGGTGTGCGCCAGGGAGGGGTCGCCCGGTCCGAAGTTCAGGGCGGGGACGCCGAGTCCGGTGAACCGGGCCACGTCGGTCCAGCCCAGCTTGGGGCGCGGCTCGGCGCCGAGGAGGCCGACCAGCGAGGCGACCGCCGGCCGGTCCAGACCCGGCAGGGCCCCCGGCACGACCTCGGTGACCACGAACTCGTACTCCTCGGGCGGGAACTGGTCCGCCGGGAAGAGCCCGCGCACGTACTCCTCGGCCTCCTCCGGCGAACGGCTGGGTGCGAAGCGGGCGTTGAGGGAGATCTCGCAGACGTCGGGGACGACGTTCCCGGCCACCCCCGCGCGTACGGAGACGGCGCTCAGCCCTTCCCGGTACTCCAGCCCGTCGATGACGACCCGCTCCGGCGTGTGGTCGGCGAGGCGCTGGAGCACGGCGGCGGCCCGGTGCGCGGCATTGGCCCCCATCCAGGCCCGGGCCGTGTGGGCGCGGGCGCCCCGTACGGTGATGTCGGCGCACAGGACCCCCTGGCAGCCCGCCTCCACGCCCGCGTCGGACGGCTCCATCAGGATCGCGAGGCCGGCGTCGAGCAGCAGTTCCGGCCGCTCCGTGGCGATGTGGTGCAGCCCGTTGCGGTCGCCCGCGACCTCCTCGCACTCGTAGAAGACGTACGTGACGTCACGGGAGGGTGCGGTGAGTGCCGCCGCCAGACGCAGGGCCACGGCGACACCGCCCTTCATGTCGCAGGCGCCCAGGCCGTACAGCCGCTCGCCGTCGAGGCGGGCGGGGAGGTTGTCCGCGGCGGGCACGGTGTCCAGGTGGCCGGCGAGGATCACCCGCTCGGGGCGGCCGAGTGCGGTTCGGGCGACGACGGAGTGGCCGATCCGTTCGACGCTCAGGTGGGGCAGGGCCCGCAGGGCCGCCTCCACGGCGTCCGCGAGGGGTCCCTCCTCCCCGCTCTCGGAAGGGATGTCGACGAGTGCGCGGGTCAGCCCGACGGCATCGGCGGTGAGATCGAGGGCCTGCGTCACGACTGCTCCTCCTTCGGGGCGCCGAGCGCGGAGTGCTTCATCCCGTACAGCCAGTACACCGCGAGCCCGACGGCCATCCACACACCGAACGTGATCCAGGTGTCCGTGCCGAGGCTGAAGAGCATGTACACGCAGCAGATCACACCGAGCACCGGGACCAGCGGCGACAGCGGCACCCGGAAGCTGCGGGGCGCGTCGGGGCTGCGGCGGCGCAGCAGGATGACGGCGACGTTGACCAGGGCGAACGCGAACAGGGTGCCGATGCTGGTGGCGTCGGCGAGGCTTCCCAGGGGGACGAGGGCGGCGAGCACGGCGATGAAGGAGGAGACGATCACCGTGTTGGCGCGCGGCACCCCGCTCTTGCGGTGCACCCGGGAGAAGACGGGCGGCACGAGGCCGTCGCGTGACATGGCGAACAGGATGCGGATCTGCCCGTACTGGACGGTGAGCACGACGCTCGTGGTCGCCACGACGGCACCGATCGACAGCAGGATCGGCCAGAGGCTGCCGCCGCCCACGGCCTGCACGAGGACCTGGCTGAGCGTGGCCTCGGTCCCTTCGAAGTCACGCCACGGCATCGCGCCGAGCGCGGCCACGGCGACCAGCACGTACAGGAGGGTGACCAGGACGAGGGAGAGGATGATCGCCCGCGGCAGGTCACGCTGCGGGTTCTTCGCCTCCTCGCCCGCCGTCGACGCGGCGTCGAAGCCGATGTACGAGAAGAAGAGCGAGGCCGCGCCCGCGCTCATCCCGGCGGCGCCGAGCGGGAACAGCGGCTGGAAGTTGCCCGCGCGGAACGCGGTGAAGGCGACGGCGCAGAACATCACCAGGGCGGCCACCTTCACGCCGACCATGACGACGTTGGCAAGGGCGCTCTCCTTGGCACCGCGCAGCAGGACCACCATGGAGAGGAGGACGATGACCGCGGCCGGGATGTTGAGGACGCCTCCGGCTCCGGGCGGTGCGCTGAGGGTGTCGGGCAGGGTGACGCCGAGGACCAGGTCGAGCAGTTCGTTCACGTACTGTCCCCAGCCCACGGCGACGGCCGCGACCGAGACCCCGTACTCCAGGATGAGACACCAGCCGCACACCCAGGCGACGAGTTCGCCGAGCGTGGCGTACGCGTAGCTGTAGGAGGACCCGGAGCGGGGGATCATGCCCGCGAGTTCGGCGTACGACAGGGCCGAGAAGAGCGCCGTGACCCCGGCGAGGACGAACGACACGATGATCGCCGGCCCGGCCTCGGGCACCGCCTCGCCGAGGACGACGAAGATGCCGGTGCCGAGCGTGGCGCCGACGGACAGCAGGGTCAGCTGCCACATGCCCATCGTGCGCCGCAGCCCGCTGCCGGGCGGTGCCGCGCCCGAGACGTCCTGCCGTCTCGTCAGCTTCTGCGTCAGGCCGCCCTTCGGGCCTTCGCCCGGACGCCTCTGGACCGTCTCCACGGCACCGCTCCCCTCGCCACGCACTGGTTGTCGCCCCGATGATGCTGAGTGGCGCCCGCGCGAGGGTGGGAACATTCGCCAGAATGCACCGAAGCCTTTTGGCCATTCGGCCAAAAGGCTTCGGCGGGCGTGGGGAGGCCCGTGCCGGGCGCCCTCGCCGCGGGCCCTCTCATTCCCGCGCGAGGACCGCTTCCAGGCGGACGGTGTCGGAGCGCGTCCAGCCCGGGGGCCCGGCGACGGCGGCCCAGGCCGCGACCGGCAGGGTGCCGAAGCGGTGGCCGTACCCGTCCGGAACCGAGTCGGCCACCGCGAGATCGCAGGTCACCTGCCAGAAGGTGACCAGGGGGTACCAGCGCATCCCCGGGGAGACGTCCGGCGCCTTGGGCCCCACGAGCCATCCGGGCCTGGAGGTGAGCAGCCCCGGGGACCACCAGGAGACCGGGTCCGAACCGTTCTGCAGATAGAGGACACGGGGCGTCGTCCACGCGGTGGGGGGCCGTTCCAGATCGTCCGCCCGGCGGGCGAAGCGCACGGTCCGCCCCTGCTCGTGGACGGGCAGCCAGAGCGGAGTGCCGGGGTCGCGGTCCTCCCCGAGCCGCTCCCACATCGGGTTGCGCAGTGTGGGCCCGACCAGCAGGGCGCCCTGGCTGCGGGCGGTCATGGCGGCGAGCCGGCCGTCGAAGGCGCCTTCGGTGGCGTACGAGCCGAGGGATTCCCCCGACACCAGCAGCTTCGGGCGGCTGCCTGCGGGCAGCGCCGCCCAGTGCGCGTGCACGGCGTCGAACAGGGCGGCGCCCGCCTCGGCGGCCTCGCTCTCGGTCAGGAACGAGATCCAGCTCGGCAGGAAGGAGTACTGGAGGCTCACCAGCGCGCTGTCACCGCCGTACATGTACTCCAGCGGCTTGGCGAGGCTCTCGTTGACCCATCCGCTGCCGGTCGTGCCGAACACCACCAGCACCTCGCGCCGGAACGCGCCGGTGCGCTCCAGCTCCCGTACGGCGAGCTCCGCACGGCCCCGCAGGGTGGAGGACGCCTCCAGCCCCACGTACACCCGGATCGGGTTCGCCGCCGCGCCACCGGTGAACGCCGCGATCTCGGCCCGGGTGGGGGCCTGGCCGACGAAGTCCCTCCCGTTCCGGCCCAGGGAGGACCAGCTCTCCAGCGAGGCCGGGCTGCCGGAGAGGGTCGACAGCGAGGGGCGGACGATCCCCTCGCTGGTCGACCCGTTCGTCAGCGAGGCACTGCTCTCCGCGAGGTTCAGCAGTCCGCGCAGCAGGAAGCCCTGGAGGACGCCCACCACCACGACCGTGGCCAGCGCGACGGCGCCGGCCACGGCCCAGGGGCGCGGGACCACCAGCCCCATCACGTGCGCCAGGGCGCGCGTGCCCAGCCGGACCGACCGGGCCACCCCGACGAGCAGGGCGCACAGCAGCAGCGCGGCGAAGGGGACCAGGAGCCACTGCCACCAGACGATGCCGGGCTCCATGCCGACCGCGCGGCGCACATCCGCCTGCCAGTGGACGCTGCGCGCCGTCACCACCACGACGCCCGCCACCCCGAGGGGCACGAGCACCAGCCGGGCCCACCGGAGCGCCGTCGCGCCCGGGCGCAGCCCGCACCGCCGCGCCGCCCAGCCGACGAACGCCCCGGCCCCGTACCCGGCCGCCGCCGTGACCCCCGCCGCCAGCGACTGGATCCACCAGGAGCGAGGGATGAGCGAGGGCGTGAACGAGGCCATGTAGAACAGGACCGCCACCAGGAGGCCGGCCGCCCCCGGCGGGCGCCGCACCACGGCGGACCGCTCCGTGCGCCGCGCGCCCCGGCGGGCTCCGGGGCGGCCCCGGCCGGGGTCCTGCCGGGTGGCTCCGCCACTTCCCGTCATGGGGCCTCCCGGATTCGACATCGGCCGCGGCCGTTCCAGAGGCACGCTAGGCGCAGGAACGCGCGCGCACCCGGCGACACCCTGCGACGAACCCTGGACGCCCGCCACGAGTTGTGCGGCCGGTGCTCCGCGCCGAAGGTGGTCTTCCGGGCCCCGGCGCCAGGAGAGCTCCGGCCGTCCGCGCCGGAGGACGAGGTACGGAGACGGCATGAGCGAAGGGCGTCGACTGTCCCTGAACGCCGCGATCACGCTGACCGTCGCCGTGCTGGTCGCCACCAACCTCGTGAACCGCCGCCTCCTCCAGGGCTGGGGCCTGGTCGTCTCACCGGTCGTCACCGCGGTCCTGCTGGGCGTGTGGAAGTGGTCCGGCGGCTCCTGGCCCGGCGCCGGGCTCGGCAGGGGCACCTGGGCGGCGGGGGCGCGCTGGGCGGCCGTCCTGATCGGTCTGGTGGGGCTGGTCTATCTGGTGGGCGGGCTCCTGCCCGCCACCCGGGACCTCTTCGCCGATCAGCGCAACGAGGGTCTGTCCGGCGCCCAGGTCGCCGAACGCATGCTGGTACAGGTCCCGGTCGGCACGGTCCTGCTGGAGGAGGTCGCGTTCCGCGGGGTGCTCTACGGTCTGCTCGTACGGGCCCGGGGCACCGTCACCGCCACCGTCGTCTCCTCCGTCCTCTTCGGCCTCTGGCACGTCCTGCCCTCACTGCACCTGGCCACGGACAAGCCCGCGCTCTCGGGCCTCTTCGGCACCTCGGACGCCGGGACCCTCGCCGCCACGGTCGCCGCCACCGCCGGGGCGGTGCTCTTCACCGGGGCGTCCGGCGTCGTCTTCTGCGAGCTGCGCCGCCGCAGCGGCAGCCTGCTCGCCCCGATGGGCCTGCACTGGGCGACCAACGCGCTCGGCTACCTCGCCGGGTTCATCCTGCGCTGACCGCCCGTACGGGGAGACGTACGTCACATCCGTGCAGTGTCACATCCCGGGGCGGGCGTTCCGTCCCAGTGGTGCAAGCAACGACGACGGCACAGGAGTGCACCATGAACGCTCGCTTGAACCTCTTCGGCAGCCCTCTCTCCGGCCAGTTCCTGAGGCACATCAACTCGGCGGGCAAGGTGCTCTCGGACTCGGGGCTGCCGGCCGCGACGCAGGAGCTGGTGAAGATCCGCGCGAGCCAGATCAACGGCTGCGGATTCTGCACCGACATGCACACCAAGGACGCCGCCAAGGCCGGTGAGACCCCGACGCGCCTGAATCTGGTCGCGGTCTGGCGCGAGGCCAGCGTGTTCACCGACGCCGAGCGCGCGGCCCTCGAACTGACGGAGCAGGGCACCCGGATCGCCGACGCCGCCGGTGGCGTCACGGACGAGGTCTGGGCCGAAGCCGCCGAGCACTACGACGAGGACCAGCTCGCCGCCCTGATCGGCCTCATCGCACTGATCAACGCCTACAACCGCATGAACGTCATCGTCCAGCAGCCCGCGGGCGACTACCAGCCCGGCCAGTTCGGCTGAGGACACGGCAGCCCGGCTCCCAGGGCGTGCGGTCCGTGGACCGCGTGACCCTGGGAGCCGCGTCCGCCGGCCGCACCCCGCGACGGCCGGCCGCCGCGTTCGCCGGCCGAATGGCCGCACCGGGCGCGGACCGAGGGGCTCGGCGGCGAGGAGGTCCGGGCCCTTTTCCGGCCATCCTTCGAGGCCACGTACCCCTCGGAGGCCGAGAGCTGACCGGGAGGCCGCTTTCCTCTCCCCCGTCCGAAGGGTTCACTGGCCTGACGGGTGGTGATCTCGACGAGGGGCGGCGATGGGCCAGATCGTTCTGCCGGTGTTCCACATGCCGTTCCGGAGCGCGGGGTGCAATCCGGGCATGGCGGAGGCGGGGAGGGCCGCCTGGCGCTGGGCCGGGGAGCACGCTCTCGGCCTGTCGCCGTCCGTCCGTACGCGCATGCTCAGGGCCCGCCCGGAGCTGCGGACCTCGCTCCTGTTCCCCGAGGCCCCGCAGGCCCGTCTCGACCTCTTCAGCCAGTGGCTCTTCTGGGCGTACCTGGTCGACGACGAGTTCGACGACGGGCCGGCCGGCCATGATCCGGACGTGTGCGGCAAGGCGATCGGCAGGCTGGTCGAGGTCTTCCAGGGGGCCGGGCCGCGCAGCCCCATGGAGCACGCGCTCGTCGACCTGCGGGAGCGGACCTTCCCAGGCCGGTCGCCGCTGTGGACCGGGCGGTTCGGGCGGCACACCGTCCGCTGGCTATGGACGCACTACGCCGAGGCCGTCGAGCGGGCAGCCGGACAGCTGCCGGGCCGGGCGGACTTCGTGAGGCACCGCAGGGACTCGGGAGCGATGCGGGCGTTCCTGGACCTGCACGAGATCGCCGACGGCCCGGAGCTCCCGCAGCCGGCGCGCGCCCTGCCCGCGTACGCCGCCCTGCGCGACGCGGTCACCGACCACTCGGGGCTGTGCAACGACATCTGCTCCGTCGAGAAGGAGGCCGTCGTCGGGTACGCGCACAACGCCGTCCGCCTGGTCCACCGGGACCGCGGCTACACGCTCCAGCAGGCCGTGAACGAGGCCGGCATCCAGCTGTCCCGCATCGCCGAACGCCTCCAGCGCGCCGAGAAGGAGCTGGCCACGCAGATCGGGGCCGCAGGGATCGAGGGCCCGGCACGGGCGGCGCTGGAGCGCTGCGCCCGGGACTACCGGGGCCTGGTGCGGGGCGACTTCGACTACCACGCGCGCGCGGAGCGCTACACGCGTCCGGACCTGGTCGAGGTCGACCGGCGGGAGACCCTGTCCGGCTGGTTCACCGGCTGACCCGGCCCGGCGCGGGCTCCGGGCGGGACCTCGGGCGTCGACGATTGTGACCGGTCCGAGTCCTGGGAACTGGCAACGGGCGCGGCGCATGAGCGAAGATCGGACGGAACCCCGGTGCCCCCCACCGCCGGGCACATCCTGCTCACTGCCGCCACGGCAGTCATACATCCTCGGGGACCACGTGCGAGTGAAGCGAAGAATATGGGCCACGGCTGCCGTCGCGACGACGGCCGTGGCGGGTGTCCTGGTGTTCGAGGGGGTCACCGGCACCTCCGACGTACCCGACGACCTCGGCTCCTCGTCGGGCCCGGCACAGACCGAAGTGCACCGGTCCGCGCTGAAGGTGTCGAAGGACGGGGCGAGCGCCACCCTGCGACAGGACGACTCCGAACCGTTCAGCATGCTCGGCGTCACCTGGACCGACCCGTCGGCGAAGATCACCGGCACGGTCGAGGCCCGTACGCGGTCGGTGCCGAGCGGTGACTGGTCGGCCTGGCTGCCCATCGACACCGAGGTGGACGGGCGTACCGAAGCCGGGCGCCCCGGCACCCGGGGCACCACCGAGCCCCGCTGGGTCGGGCTCTCCGACGGCGTCGAGGTGCGCGTGACTTCCGGGGGCGGCACCTCCGCCGGGCTTCCCGCCGGCCTGCGGCTCGACACCGTGGACCCGGGCCGGGCGGGCTCCGCGCCCATCGCGTACGCCGTGGACGCCACCGACGAGCCGACCGCCGAGCCGACGGACACCACGACGGAGTCCGCCTCCCCGTCCGCCGAACCCACCGAAGCGCCCACGGAGGAGACCACGCCGCCGGCGACGGAGGAGCCGGGCACCAGCGCCCCGGTGGACCCGTCACCGACCACGGACCCCGGCAGCGCCTCGCCTCCGGCACCCTCCGAGTCGCCGTCCGCGACCGCCGAGCCGACCGCGACGCTGCCCCCGCCGCTGCCGTCCACGGCGCCGAAGCCCCCGATCGTCTCCCGGGCCGGCTGGAACGCGGACGAGTCGCTCAACGACGAGTCCCCCGACTACATGGACACGGTCAAGGCCGTGTTCGTGCACCACACCGCGCAGACGAACACCTACTCCTGCGCCGACTCGGCGGCGATCGTCCGGGGGCTGCACGCCTACCACGTGCAGTCGAACGGCTGGAAGGACCTCGGCTACAACTTCATCGTCGACAAGTGCGGCACGGTCTTCGAGGGCCGCAAGGGCGGCGTGGACCGCGCCGTGCTCGGCGCGCACACCTACGGCTTCAACCGCGAGACGGCGGGCATCGCCGTCATCGGGCTGTACACCGACTCGGCGGCCGCGACCGCCGCGACGACGGCGGTGGCCAGGGTCGCCGCGTGGAAGCTCGGCCAGTACGGCGTCAGCCCTTCGGGCACGGCCACGCTGACGGCGGGCGCCAACGGCACCAACCACGCAGGGAAGGCGTTCACCGGGGGGACGGCGTACCCGTTCGCCGCCGTCTCCGGGCACCGTGACGGCTACAACACCGAGTGCCCCGGCACCAAGCTGTACGCCCAGCTGCCCACGATCCGCGGCTACGCGGCCGGGCCCGTCACGGGTCTCGCGGTCAAGTCGGTGACCGGGGCCGTGCTTTCGGGCACGTCGTACTACACGAAGGCGGACATCACCGTCGGCTGGTCGGCGACCACACCCGCCGTGCTCGTCACGAAGTACGAGCTGCTGGTGGACGGAAAGCCGGTCGCCACCGCGCCGGGCAGCGCCACCTCCGCCAAGGCCACCCTGGCCGTCGGCACCCACAAGGTGCAGGTGCGGGCGACCCACCAGTCGGGTAAGACCTCCGTGTCCGCGGCGGCCACCGTCGTGGCCGACAGGACCGCGCCGGCCTTCTCCACGAAGCCCAACCTCTCGCTGCGCACCGGCACGGTCAGCACGACGGCCGTCCCGCTGACCCTGAAGTGGAAGGCGTCCGACGCGGTGCAGCTGCGGGACGTGCGCCTGACCGCGCCGGTCGCCAGGACCTACGGTCCGACGGTCACGAGCGCGTCGCACACGGCGAAGTCCGCCGTCGCGACGACCTGGAAGATGACCGCTTACGACCGGGCGGGCAACAGCCTGGCCGCCTCCGTCGCCGGTACGCCCGTCATCCTCCAGGAGACCTCGGCCACGAAGAGCGGCACCTGGTCCTCGCGGTCCTCGTCCAGCTATCTCGGCGGCAAGTCGTATTCGAGCGGCACCAGGAACGCCGCCCTGACGTGGACGTTCACCGGCCGCTCGGCGGCGTGGGTGGTGTCCAGGGCGTCGACGTCCGGTCAGGCGTACGTCTACGTGGACGGGGTCAAGGCGGCGACGGTGGACCTGAAGTCCTCCACCACCAAGTACCGCCAGGCGATCTGGACGAAGTCCTGGTCGGCATCCGCCAAGCACACCGTCAAGATCGTGGTGGTGGGTACGAGCGGCAGGCCCACCGTCACCACCGACGGCCTGGTCTACATCAAGTAGCCGGGCCTCCCCGCCCGGACCGGCACCTGCCGGTCCGGGCGCGGGTCAGGCCTTGTTCTGCGAGGCCCAGAACTCGTCGAAGGTGAGCTCGCCGTCACCGTTGGCGTCGTGGGCGTTGATGACGGCCTGCGCCACGGTCTCGGTGACGTAGGGGTCACCGAGCTGAGCCATGGCGCTCTTGTACTCGGCCGCGGTTATGCTGCCGTCGCTGTTCTGGTCGAAGCGCTCGAATGCCTTGCGTGCCGACTCGATGTCCGCCACTGTTCCGCCCCTTCGTTGTGCGTTGTTGACGGAGGTCAGATTATCCGGCGGCCCGGACGGCCAAGGCATCGCTCCGCCCTCCGTGAAGCCCGCCCGCCGGGGCGGCGCCGGTGCGCGGGGACGCGGGCGTCAGGTCAGCAGCTCCGAGGCGGTCACCGCGCGCATGCGGCGCCGGCCGATCTCGGCCAGGAGCGGGGGCAGCGCGGGGCGGGGGCCGCGGCCGGGTGGGGGACACCTCACGCAGTGATCGATGAATCACCGAGCGAATGTGATGAATGTGCAAAGAATGCCAGGTAAGTGACCCATCGCACCTATGATTGCGAAGGCGAATGGGAGCATTTATCCGGTTTTGCCCGTTATGGGGCTTTGGCTCCTCGGTCGCCTGTCTGCCATAGTCGGTGGCACGACCTCCTCCGACCCGAGCCAGGTCCCCTGTGCGGCCGTGGACACACCCCCCATTCCACGGCCCCCTCAGAAGCCCCCGATGCGGCCCCCACCCTGGCCGGCCCGGGGGCTTCTGCGTGTCAGCGGTCGGAGGTGCGCATCTCGAACCAGGTGGTCTTGCCGCGCGGTAAGAGATCCACGCCCCAGCGGTCGGAGAGCTTGTCGACGAGGAAGAGCCCCCGCCCGCTGACGTCCATCTCCCGGACCGGCATCAGGCAGGGCAGCCCGCGCGAGGGGTCGCGCACCTCGATCCGGACCCAGCCCCTGCGCCGCAGCATCCGCAGACCGAAGACCCGCGCCCCGGTGTGCCGCACCGCGTTGCCGACGAGCTCGGAGACCAGCAGCACCCCGTGCTCGGCCGTCTGCGCGGGCAGCTGCCACTGACGCAGCATCACGCACGAGGTGATCCGGCGCGCGGTGGCGGCGGACTCCGGGCGGGACGGCAGACGGACTTCGTCCTCCGTCGGATTCCCGAACAACTCCAGCGCCTTGAACGCCTGTTCGTCATCGCCGGCAGTAATCCAGCGTGCCGCCGTCGCGCTGCTGCGCGGTCGCGGCTGCTCCACACCCTCCAGGCCCGCCATGCTCACCATCATGGCCGTACAGAACGCTCTCCGTGACCGTTCCGACGGAATCCCCTACCCGGAACCAGTCATTCCGGGTTGGTTCCCTGGCATATGCCGGGGGCAGAAAGAGGGTCCTTGCACCCACTGCCACCTGCGACGACATGAATGGATCGAGTAATTGCACCAGCGGAACGGACGCCGGGCCTTAAGGTTTCCTTAAGGTCCAGCTAATCCGCCCGCATGGATGAACCTGCGCGCCCTTGTACGTAACTCACTTTCGGTCAGAGGAATGTGGCCTTGCCCGGCCCCTCCTCCACGAAGCTCCGCATGCCCCGCTCCCGGTCCTCGGTGGCGAACAGGCCGGCGAACCAGTTGCGCTCGATCGTCAGCCCGGTGTCGATGTCCGTCTCCAGGCCCGCGTCCACGGACTCCTTGGCGGCCCGCAGCGCGAGCGCCGGTCCCCCGGCCAGCCGGGCGGCCCAGGCGCGGGCCTGCTCGTAGACCTCGGCGGCGGGCACCACACGGTCGACCAGGCCGATCGCCAGGGCCTCGTCGGCCTTCACCTGACGGCCCGTGAAGATGAGGTCCTTGGCCCTGGACGGGCCGACGAGCCGGGCGAGGCGCTGGGTGCCCCCGGCTCCGGGGATCAGCCCGAGCAGGATCTCCGGCTGGCCGAGCTTCGCGTTGTCCCCCGCGATCCTGAAGTCGGCGCAGAGCGCGAGCTCGCAGCCGCCGCCCAGGGCGTAGCCGGTGACCGCGGCGACCACCGGCTTCGGGATGCGTGCCACGGCGGTGAAGGACTCCTGGAGCGCCCTGGAGCGCACGACCATCGCCGTGTGGTCCATCGCCTGCATCTCCTTGATGTCCGCTCCCGCCGCGAACACCTTCTCGCCGCCGTAGAGGATCACCGCGCGCACGTCGTCGCGCCGGCCCGCCTCCTCGGCGAGCTCGCGCAGCCGGTCCTGGACGGCGACGTCCAGGGCGTTCATCGGAGGCCGGTCCAGGCGGATCGTGCCGACGTTGTCGCTTACTTCGAGGGTTACGGTCATGGTGAGCAGGTTAACCGTCGCTAACGGCGACGGGCCCGGTGCCGTTGGTCACAGCCCCGGGCCCGTCCCCCGCGTACGGGAGGGGATCTACTTGATCCACTCCGCCCAGTCCATGTTCCAGCCGTTGAGGCCGTTGTCCGGCTGGATCACCTTGTCCTTGGAGTTCTTGACGATCACGACGTCGCCGATCAGGGAGTTGTCGAAGAGCCACGCGGCGGGCGTCTTGCTGTCCCAGCCGCCGCGCACGTCCCGCAGACCGACGCAGCCGTGGCTGGTGTTGGTCGTGCCGAAGATGCCCGACGCGCCCCAGTAGTTGCCGTGGATGAAGGTACCCGAGGTCGACAGGCGCATCGCGTGCGGCACGTCCTTGATGTCGTACTCGCCGCCGAAGCCGACGGTGTCACCGTTCATCCGGGTCACCTTGAGCTTCTCGCTGATGACCATCTGGCCGTTGTAGGTGGTGGTGGCCGGCGCACCCGCGGAGATCGGGATGTCCTTGATCTGCTTGCCGTCGCGGACCACCTTCATGCGGTGGGAGCTCGCGTCGACCGTGGAGACCTGGCTGCGGCCGATGGTGAAGCTCACCGTCTTGGCCTGCTTGCCGTAGACCCCCGGGCGCCCCTCGACGCCGTCGAGGTCCAGACGCAGGGTCACCTTCGTGCCGGCCGCCCAGTACTTCTCGGGGCGGAAGTCGAGGCGGTCGTTGCCGAACCAGTGGGGCTCGATCCGCACGGCGGGCTCCGCCGTCACGCTGATCGCCTTCTCCACGGCGGCCGGGTCGGTGATGCCGCGGGTGAAGTGGATCGAGACCGGCATGCCGACACCGACGGTCGAGCCGTCCTCGGGCGTGTACTGGCCGATGAAGGTGTTCTGCGGGACCAGCGTGGTGAAGCTGGTGTCCTTGGCCGACTGGCGGCCCTTGTCGTCCTTGGCGACCGCGTGCACGGTGTACTTGGTCGCGGCGGCCAGGTGGCGGTCGGGCACCCAGCTCAGGCCGTCCTCGGCTATCTTGCCCTCGACCGCCTTGCCCTTGGGGTCGGCCACCTTCACCGTGCTCAGCTTGCCCTTGGCCGCCGTGACCTTGAGCGCCCCGCTGGTGGCCACGTCGTCGGCGCCGTCCTTCGGCGCGATGGTCACCACCGCCTGCGAGGCGCTGGTGTCGGCGGGCTTCGCGCTCCCCTTCCCGCCCTTGCCGTCCGCGTCGCCGGCGGCCGCGTTACCGCCGCAGGCGGTCACCAGCAACAGCAGCACACCCACGACCGGTGCGAGGAGTCCGGGGGTGCCGCGCCGCCCGCGCCGTCCCCCGCTCGTGCCGGCCCGCTCCCCCGATATCGGCTGCCCGTTCAATGTGGTCGTCTCCCCTCGCACGGCCTGGCCCCGCCATGGCCCGCACCCCCGCGCGCTGTACATGCACGCTCCGCGCAAGATAATCACACCGCGCGTGAGGAAGAGTTCCCCGGAATGTCACTGTTCCGTCCCAAGTCGTCCCACGGGCACCCCGGGTGGTCCCGGAGAGCGTTCCTCCGGGACCCGCGCAGGTCGGACCGGGGGTCAGCGCAGGGCGGAACCCGCCTTCCACCGGGGCCAGTCGAGGTTCCAGCCGCCGAGGCCGTTGTCCGGGGCGACGGTCTTGTCAGCGGAGTTGACCACCTCGACGACGTCGCCGATGAGCGTCCGCTCGAAGAACCATCCGGCCGGGGTGCCGGAGCTTCCGCCCTTCACGTCACGCAGCCCGATGCAGCCGTGGCTGGTGTTCTCGGACCCGAAGACGTCCGGGTCCTCCCAGTAGTTGCCGTGCAGGAAGGTGCCGGACTTGGTCAGCCGGATGGCGTGCGGCACGTCCTTGATGTCGTACTCGCCGCCGAAGCCGACGGTGTCACCGTTCATCCGGGTCACGTCGTGCAGCTCGGAGACCACCATCTTCCCGTTGTACGTGGTCCTCTTCTCGGCTCCCGCCGAGATCGGCACGGTGCTGACGAGCTCACCGTCGCGCCGTACCTCCATGGTGTGCGCGGCGGCGTCCACCAGTGACGTCTGGGAGCGCCCGACGCGGAAGGTCACCTTCTTGCGCTGGCTTCCGTAGACCCCGGGGGCGCCCTCCACGTCGCGCAGGCCCACCTCGACGGTGACCTCGGTGCCCGGCTCCCAGTAGGTGGCGGGGCGGAAGTCGAGCCGGTCCGCGCCGAACCAGTGGCCGACCACCTCCACCTCGGGTTCCGTGGTGATCCTGATGGCCTTCTCCACCGCGGCACGCTTGGTGACCGGCCGGTTGAAATCGAAGGAGACGATCATGCCGGTGCCCACCGTGGAGCGGTTCTCCGGCTTGAAGTACCCGATGAAGCGGTCCTTGGGTACCAGGGTGGTGAAGGTGGTGCTGCGGGCCGTGCGGTGGCCGTCGCCGTCGACCGCGACGGCCTCGACGGTGTACTTCCCGGCCAGCCCGAGCCGGTACCCGCCGTCCCGGGGGGCCCACGACCGGCCGTCCTGTGCGATCCGGCCCGGCACCTCCTGGTGTTCCGCGTCCTCGATCCGTGTGACCTTCACCCGTTCGAGCCGTCCGTCGGGAACGGTCACGCCCAGCCGGGTGCCGGCGCCCACGTTCTCGGCGCCGTCCTCGGGGACGATCCGGATCGCGTCCCCGGGTGCGCGGTCGTCCCCGAAGAACGACGTCGTCCCGGTGCAGCCCGTCAGTACGGCGAGCACGGTGAACAGTCCTGCCCATGTCAGCACGGCGGCCGAACCCGCCCGTGCTCTCTTCGCTACGTGGTTCACGCTCCCCCAACGATGCCGTCGCCCGGGGGAAACGTGAGTGCGGGGCCCGCCGTGGGCAGAACAGAGGGGGAGGACCACACCAGGAAGGCCGCGGCCGGGACGCCGTACGCCCTCTCTCCGGGTACCGGTCCGAAGAGCCGCAGGAGGCCGAGAGGTGTCGAGCACAGCCGAGCAGGAGGAAGCGCCACGCACCGCGGGGCGGGTGGGGGCGTCCGGACCGGCCCCCGGGAACGATTCCGGCAGACCACCCGTATGGCCGGGTGCACCGATGCCGCTGGGTGCCCGCTTCCGGGTCGGCCCGGACGGTGTGGCCGGCACCAACTTCGCCCTCTGGGCGGGCGGGGCCGAGGCCGTCGAGCTCTGTCTCTTCGACGAGCACGGTGCCGAGACCCGGCTCCCGCTGACCGAACTCACCCATGAGATCTGGCACGGCTTCGTCCCCGGCGTACGCCCGGGGCAGCGGTACGGCTACCGCGTGCACGGCCGCTGGGACCCCTGGACCGGCGCCCGCTGGAACGCGGCGAAGCTGCTCCTCGACCCGTACGCCCGCGCGGTGGACGGGTCGTTCACCCTGCCGCCCGAGGTGTACGGCCATATGAGGGACTGGCCCGACCAGCACGTCGCGGACACCGTGCGCGACGACCGCGACTCGGCGCCCTTCGTGCCCAAGGCGGTCGTCGTCCATGACGACGACGACTGGGCCGAGGACCGCAGGCCCAAGACGCCGTGGGCGGACTCGGTCATCTACGAGCTGCATGTGCGCGGCTTCACCAAGCTCCACCCGGACATCCCCCCGGAGCTGCGGGGCACCTACGCCGGGCTCGCCCATCCCGCGGCCATCGGCCATCTCCGGCGCCTCGGGGTGACGGCCGTCGAGCTGCTCCCGGTCCACCAGTTCGCCCACGAGGACCATCTGCTCAGGCGCGGGCTGCGCAACTACTGGGGCTACAACTCCATCGGCTACTTCGCCCCGCACGCCGGCTACGCCGCGAGCGGCACGGCGGGGGCGCAGGTCGGCGAGTTCAAGCAGATGGTGCGCGCCCTGCACGACGCCGGGATCGAGGTGATCCTCGACGTGGTCTACAACCACACCGCCGAGGCCGGCGAGCTCGGCCCGATGCTGTCCCTGCGCGGCATCGACAACCGGGGCTACTACCGCCTCCAGCCGGACGCCCGCCGCTACGCGGACTACACGGGCTGCGGCAACACCCTGCACGTGGTGCAGCCGCAGGTGCTGAGGCTGATCACGGACTCGCTGCGCTACTGGGTGACGGAGATGGGTGTCGACGGCTTCCGCTTCGACCTGGCGGCGGCGCTCGCCCGCTCCATGCACGACGTCGACATGCTCTCCCCCTTCCTCGCGGTGATCGCCCAGGACCCGGTGCTGCGCAGGGTCAAGCTGATCGCCGAGCCGTGGGACGTGGGCAACGGCGGCTACCAGGTGGGCGCGTTCCCGCCGCTGTGGACCGAGTGGAACGACCGCTACCGCGACGCCGTGCGCGACTTCTGGCGCGGCGCGCTGCCGGACGTACGCGACATCGGCTACCGGCTCACGGGGTCGAGCGATCTGTACGCCTGGGGCGGCAGGCGCCCGTACGCCTCCGTCAACTTCGTCACGGCGCACGACGGTTTCACCCTGCGCGACCTGGTCAGTTACGAGCACAAGCACAACGAGGCCAACGGCGAGGGCAACCGCGACGGCACCGACGACAACCGCTCCTGGAACGGTGGCGCCGAGGGCGAGACCGACGACCCGGACGTCAACGCCCTGCGCCGCAGGCAGCTGCGCAACCTCCTGACCACACTGCTCCTGTCGACCGGCGTGCCGATGCTGGTGGCGGGCGACGAGATGGGCCGTACGCAGGGCGGCAACAACAACGCCTACTGCCAGGACAACGAGGTCAGCTGGCTGGACTGGTCGCTCCTGGAGGACCCCGGGTGGCGGGAGCTGACCGAGCTGACCTCGCGGGTGCTGGCGCTGCGCCACCGCCACCCGGTGCTGCGGCGCCGCGCGTTCTTCGCCGGGACCCCGCAGGCCCCGGACGGTCTGCGGGACCTGGCGTGGTTCACCTCGCAGGGCGCGGAGATGACCGAGGGCGACTGGTACGCCCCCGCGGCGACCCTCGGCCTCTATCTGTCGGGGCGCGACATCCCGGGGCGTGACGCCCGGGGCGGGCAGATCACCGACGACAGCTTCCTGGCGGTCCTGCACGCGGACCACCGGCCCTGCGACTTCCGGCTGCCGGGCCCGCCCTGGGCCCAGTCCTACGAGCTGGTGCTGGACACCTCGCGCGAGGACCAGTCCCAGGCGCCGGGCAGCGTCCACCAGGGCGGTACGACGCTCACGGTGCCCGGAAGGTCGGTGCTGCTGCTGCGTGTGACGGGGTGACGGGGCGGCCGGGGGCTCAGCCGAGGATGCCGCGCTGGTAGGCCACGGCGACGGCCGCCGCGCGGTCCTTCGCGCCGAGCTTGGCGAAGACATGGGTGAGGTGGGTCTTCACCGTCGCCTCGCTGATGAAGAGTTCGGCGGCGATCTCGCGGTTGGAGGTCCCCCGGGCGACGAGTCCGAGCACCTCGCGCTCGCGCGCCGACAGCGGCTCATGGCCCGGCACCGGGGTGCGCACCCGCGAGACGAGGCGTGAGGCGACGGCGGGCGACAGCACGGTGCGGCCGTCGGCCGCCGCGCGTACGGCGGTGAAGAGCTCGTCGCGGGGCGCGTCCTTGAGCAGATATCCGGTCGCGCCCGCCTCGATGGCGGGCAGGGTGTCGGAGTCGGTGTCGTACGTGGTGAGGACGAGCACCCTGGACCGAGCGCCGAGCCTGGCGAGTTCGGCGATGGCGGCCACTCCCCCGCCGCCCGGCATCCGCAGGTCCATCAGGACGACGTCGGGGTCGAGCCGGGTCGTGAGCTCAACGGCGGCGACGCCGTCCGCGGCCTCGCCCAGCACCTCGAACCCGGGCGCCGCCGCGAACATCCCGCGCAGACCGTCCCGTACGACCGGGTGGTCGTCGACGAGGAGCAGGGTGATGACGCGCGCGCTTCCGGTGGCCTCAGTCATGTCCGGGCCAGGTTACTGCCCGTCAGGCGCGCCGGACCAGCGGCACCCGGGCGGAGACGGCCGTGCCCAGGCCGGGTTCCGACTCCACCTCGACCGTGCCCGCGATCCGTTCGGCCCGGGCCCGCATCCCGCCGAGCCCGAAGCCGCCCCTGCCGCTGTGCGGGGGAAGGGCGGCCGGGTCGAAGCCGCGGCCGTCGTCGCGGATGTCCAGGGTGATCTCGTCGCCCATGTACGAGAGGGTGACGCCCGCCCGGGCGGCGTCCGCGTGCCGCGCGGCGTTGGCGAGGGCCTCCTCGGCGATACGGAGCAGGGTGGCGCCGACCTCGTCGTGGAGCGGCTCGACGGTGCCGGTGACGGTGAACTCCGCCCGGACTCCGGTGCGTTCGGCCCAGCCGGCGGCCGTCTTCTTCAGCGCGCCGGGCAGGTCGTCGTGCTCCAGGGCGGCGGGCACCAGGTTGTGGACCGAGCGGCGGGCCTCGCCGAGGCTGTGCCGGGCGAGCGCCGCCGCCCGGTCGAGGTGGTCGCGGGCCCGGACGGGGTCGGCGGTGGAGGTGTGGGCCTGGAGCTGGGCGATGATCCCTGTCAGGCCCTGGGCGAGGGTGTCGTGGATCTCGGCGGCGAGGCGGCGGCGCTCGTCGGCGACCCCCGCCTCCCTCGCCTGGAGCAGGAGCTGGGCCTGGAGGGCGGCGTTCTCGGCGAGGGCCTCCTCCAGCCGGGTGTTGGCGCGTTCCAGCTCGGAGATGGTCTCCGTCTGCCGCTCGGTCCGCTCCGCCTCCCGGGCGCTGATGTTGCCGAAGAGGAGGGCGAGGGAGAAGTGCAGGACGAACAGGGCGCCGAAGGCCGCCCAGTTGGCGGGTGAGGCGGGCGGCATGCCGCTGCCGGACTGGGAACCGGCCATCGTGACGGCGGTGCAGAGCAGGCCCACGCGGAAGAGGCGTTTCGGCAGCAGCTCCCCGACGTCGAAGTAGCCCATGATCGCGTAGATGGAGAAGAACGGGTTGACCCAGCACAGGGCGAAGGCGGTCAGGGTCCGCAGCAGGTAGTAGACCTGCCCGGCCGGCGTCCGCGGGGCGAGCCCGGGAGCGGTCCGGTCCCACCACAGCTGGAGGGCGCAGGCCACGGCGACGAGGGCCGCCGCCGCGTACTTCTCTCCGCCGGTCATCCCGATGAGATCGGCGGAGAGGACGGCCATCAGGACCGCGATGCCGAGCAGGG
Source organism: Streptomyces sp. NPDC002125 (assembly GCF_053593715.1). Classification (NCBI taxonomy): domain Bacteria; kingdom Bacillati; phylum Actinomycetota; class Actinomycetes; order Kitasatosporales; family Streptomycetaceae; genus Streptomyces; species Streptomyces sp. NPDC002125. The sequence goes on from NZ_JBSFDD010000001.1 coordinate 370,037, forward strand.
TGAACGGGCCGTACCTGAAGAACGCCTGCCAGCGCTGTTCGACCGTCATGCCACCGCTCATCGTGCCCCTCCCCGTCCCGGCCCCAGTCTCCCCCTCCGCGGCGCCGGGGTCACTCCCAGCGGAAGAGCCGGGTCGATCCGAGACCCAGCGCCGCCGTCCACACCACCATGACCGCGAGGTGCGTCCAGTCCGGCCAGCTGCCCGACGCCGCCTGGTCGAGCGCCTGGGACGCCGCACCGAGCGGGGTGAACTCCACGATCGTGCGCAGCAGGCCGGGCATGGTCTGGACGGGCACCCAGACCCCGGCGGTGAACATCATCAGCAGGTACACCACGGAGCCGACGGCGGTCGCGATCTTGGCGGTCCTGGACAGCGCGCAGATGGTTGCGCCCAGGGCCAGGACGCAGACCACCGACAGGACCAGGGCCAGCAGATAGCCGGGCGCCTGCTCCGGCAGCAGTACGCCGAAGGCGATCCTCCCCACGGCGACGACGAGCAGGGCGGAGCCCAGGGAGGCGGCCCCATGCAGCACGATCTGCGCGGCGAGCAGGGCGGACGGGCGTACGGGGGTCGCCGGCATCCTGCGCAGGATGCCGCGTTCGCGGTAGCCGGTGAGGACGGGCGGCATGGCCTGGAGTCCGGCCATGATCATGGAGAGCAGCACGGCGACGGGCACGTACAGGTCGATGACGCTGCGCCCGCCGAGGGCCTCGTCGTCCTCCCGGAAGGAGGGGATGAGGCCGAGGATCGTCAGGAGGACGGCGGGGAATCCCAGGATCCAGAAAAGGCTGCCCGGTTCCCGGAGGAAGAGGCGGGCCTCGGCCCTGAGTACGGCGGTGAGCGGGCCCGCCGCCCTGGTGGACGGGGCCGGGGTCGCTGTGGTCGTGGTCATCTCAGGCGTCCTGCTCCGTGAGGTCGAGGAAGGCGTCGTCCAGGCTGGTCTCCAGGACGCGCAGATGGCGGGCGGTGATGTTGAGTCCGGCGAGCAGGGAGATCACGGCCACGGCGGTGTCGTCGTCGCCGTGGACGGTGATCCGGCCGTCCGCCTCCTCGGCCGAGACGGACACGGCCCCTGGCAGCCGCGCGAGTTCGCCCAGGTCCGGGAGTGGCTCCGACGGGGTGAAGGCGATGACCGTGGAGCCGGCGGACCGGTCGATCAGGCCCGCCGGGGTGTCGAGCGCGGCGACGCGGCCCTTGTCGATCACGGCGACCCGGTCGCAGAGCCGCTGGGCCTCCTCCATGAAGTGGGTGACGAGCAGGACGGTCACTCCGCTGTCCCGGATCTCCTCGATGAGTCGCCAGGTGTCGCGGCGGGCCCGGGGGTCGAGCCCGGTGGTGAGTTCGTCCAGCACGACGATCCGTGGGTTCCCGATGAGCGCGAGGGCGATGAACAGCCGCTGCTTCTGGCCGCCCGACAGCTTGGCGAAGCGGCGGTCGAGGTGCGCGTCGAGGCCGAGCCGTTCGGCGAGGGCGTACCGGTCGGCGGGGTGGGGGTAGAAGGCGCTGTAGAGCTCCAGCGCCTCGCGGACGGTCAGCTTGGGCTGGAGCTCGCTCTCCTGGAGCTGGGCGCCGAGCAGCTGGGTGACCTCGTCGCGGTCGGCGGCCGGGTCCAGTCCGGCGACGCGGACGGTGCCCGAGTCGGGGATCCGCAGTCCTTCGACGCATTCGACGGTGGTGGTCTTGCCCGCCCCGTTGGGGCCGAGAATCCCGAAGATCTCCCCCTCGTCGACGGTGAAGCTCACCCCGTCGACCGCGGGGCGGCCGCCGTAGGCCTTGTGGACCCCGTGTACTTCGATGATTGCCATGCCCGCAAGGATTCCGGCGGGCGGGCGGCGCCGGTATCCGCCGTCACGCTCGGAACGGCATCAGCCGATCGGTTGATGGCGTACTCCGACCCAGGGCTCCCGGCCGGAAAACCACGTGAGCGATGTCAGTGGTGAACCTTAGGCTCGGTCCTGATGCCCGAAAAACCTGCAGAGCCCACGGACCGGTCCGCCGTGCGCTCCCTTCTGCGACTGTGGCCCTATGTCAGACCGGTGCGCGCGCGCTGGATCGGCGCAGCCCTCGTGGCGATACTCGCCTCCTGTCTCGCCCTGGTGATCCCCCTCGTACTGAAGTGGATGGTGGACGGGCCGGTCGCGGACCGCGATCCGGGCGGGGTCTGGCTGGGTGCGCTCTACCTGCTCCTCCTGGGAATCGCCGAGGCGCTGCTCTTCGGGCTCAGGCGCTGGCTGGTGGCACGGCCGCTTGCCGGGGTGGAGGCGTCGATGCGCGCCGACCTCTACCGCCATCTCCAGCGGCTGCCCGTGGCGTTCCACGACCGCTGGCCCTCGGGCCAGCTGCTGTCGCGCGGGACCACCGATCTGATGCTGCTGCGGATGTTCCTGGCCTTCCCGCTGACGTTCCTGCTGGTCAACGGGACGACGATCCTGGCCGGTTTCGTCATCCTGTTCGCCCAGGAGTGGTCGCTCGGGCTGGTGCTCCTGGCGCCGGCCCTCCCGCTGATGATCCTGTGCTCCCTCTTCGAGACGAAGTACTCGCTGGTGGCGCGCCGGGCCCAGGACCAGGTCGGTGATCTGACGACGGTCGTCGAGGAGAGCGTGCTCGGCATCCGTATCGTCAAGGGCTTCGGCCGCCACCGCAGCCAGGCGCTCGCGTTCCGCGCGCTCGCCCAGCGGCTGCGGGCCACGGAGCTCGGCAAGGCCCGGCTGCTCGCCGGGATCTGGGCGCTCATCACCGCCATTCCTGAACTGGCGATCGGCGCGGCGCTGGTGCTCGGCACGATCGAGGTCGCGGACGGAACCCTGTCGGCCGGGACGCTCGTCGCGTTCCTCTCGACGGCCCTGGCGCTGCGCTGGCCCGTCGAGTCGATCGGCTTCCTGCTGGCGATGAGCCAGGAGTCCGCGACGGCCGCCGACCGCTACTTCGAGGTGATGGACGTCGCCGAGGAGCCGGAGCCCGAAGCGCCCGGAGAGGCGGGGCGTGAGAGCGCCCGGGGCATCCTCCTCGACGGGGTGGAGTTCCGCTATCCCGACGCCGATCCCGGCTCCCCGCCGGTGCTCGCCGGGATCGATCTGCACATCCGTCCGGGCGAGACCCTGGCCCTGGTGGGGGCCACGGGTTCCGGGAAGACGACGCTGACGGCGCTCCTGCCCCGGCTGCACGAGCTCACCGGCGGGCGGATCCTGCTGGACGGCGAGGACATCGCGGCCATGGAGCGGCCCCGGCTGCGCGAGCTGGTGTCGGTGGCCTTCGAGAAGCCGACGCTCTTCTCGGCGACCGTCGGCGAGAACGTGCTGATGGGCGCGGAGGGCGCGAGCGCGCAGCAGCTGCGCCGGGCGCTGTCGGTCGCGCAGGCCGACTTCGTGCACGACCTTCCGCAGGGCGTCGACACCCAGGTGGGCGAGCAGGGTCTGAGCCTCTCGGGCGGTCAGCGGCAGCGCCTGGCGCTGGCCCGCGCCGTCGTGGGCGAGCCACGCTTCCTGGTGCTCGACGACCCGCTCTCCGCCCTGGACGTGCACACGGAGGCACTGGTGGAGGCGGCCCTGCGGCGCGTGCTGGAGGGGACGACGGCCCTGGTCGTCGCCCACCGTCCGTCCACGGTGATGCTGGCCGACCGGGTGGCTCTGCTGTCCGGCGGCCGGATCAGCGCCGTGGGAACCCATCAGGAACTCCTGCGCACCGACGCCGAGTACGCCTGGCTGATGTCCGGTGACCGGGGCGCCGGTGCCCTGGTCCCCGAGGAGGGCAGCACCCGATGACCAGTACGACTGCCGACGGACCCGCCGTCGCCGACGACGGCCTGCCGGAAGGCGGGACGGGGCGGGCGCCGGGTGACGGGGACGCGTTCGACCACGACGACCTGCCCACCCCGCCCGGAGCGACCTGGGCCCTGCTGACCTCCCTGCTCGGCCCGATGCGGGCCAGGGTGGTCGTGGCCTCCCTCGTCCTGCTGCTCCAGCAGGCCGCCGTGCAGGCGGGGCCGCTGCTCGTCGCGTACGCCATCGACAGCGGTGTGCCCGCGTTCCGGGACCACGACTACGGTCCGCTGGCCGCCGTGGGCATCGGGTACGCGGTGTGCTCGGTGGGTGCGGGGCTCCTCCAGTACGCCTTCATCCGGGCCGCCGCGCGGATCAACCAGGACGTGCTGCTGGATCTGCGCGGCCGGATCTTCCGGCACGCGCAGGCGCTGAGCGTGGACTTCCACGAGCGCTACACCTCGGGGCGGCTGATCTCCCGCTCGACCACGGATGTGGAGTCCCTGCGCGAGCTGCTGAGCGAGGGGCTCCAGGAACTGATCGGCGTGGTCCTGTCCTTCGTGTCGATCTCCCTGATGCTGCTCTGGCTCGACCTCGGGATCGGCTCGATCGCCGTGGCCTCCTTCGTCCCGCTCTACCTTCTGGTGCGGAACTACCGGCGGCGGGCGGCGACGGCCTATTCGGCGCGTTCCTCGGCGATCGCCTCGGTCATCGTGAAGTTCGCCGAGACGATGAACGGGATCCGTCCCGTTCAGGCCTTCCGCCGGGAGCGCGCCAACGACGGGGACTTCGCGGTGCTCAACCACCGCCACGAGCGGACGAACGGCGACGCCCTGCTGGAGATGGCCCGCTATGTCGTCGGCTCCCGCCTCGTCGCCAACACGGCGGTCGCCGCGATGGTGCTCTGGGGCGCCCACAGGGTGGCGTCGGACACGCTGGCGCTGGGCGTGCTGGCCGCGGCGGTGCTGTATCTGCGGCGGCTGTACGACCCGATCGACCGGCTCGCGATGTTCCTCAACTCATACCAGTCAGCCGCCGCTTCGCTGGAGAAGATCGCCGGTCTGCTGGCCCAGACGCCGACCGTGCCCGAGCCGGCCGCGCCGAAGGAGCTGCCCGCCCGGGCCGGTGACCACCCGGGCCGCGAGGTCACCTTCGACAAGGTCCGGTTCGCGTACCGGACGGGCGGCGAGGTCCTCCCCCGCTTCGCCCTGACGATCCCGGCGGGCCAGACCGTGGCCGTGGTCGGCTCGACCGGCGCGGGGAAGTCGACGCTCGCCAAGCTCCTGGCGCGCTTCTACGACCCGACGGAGGGCCGGGTCCTGCTGGACGGCACCGATCTGCGCGATCTGGCGACGCCCGAGCTGCGCCGGGGTGTGGTGATGGTGACCCAGGAGGCGTTCCTGTTCTCCGGGACGATCGCCGAGAACATCGCGATCGGCCGGCCCGAGGCGACACCCGAGGAGATCGAGCACGCCGCGAAGGCCATCGGGGCGCACGACTTCATCAGCGCGCTGCCCGACGGGTACGGCACGGACGTCCGCAAGCGGGGCGGCCGGATCTCCGCCGGTCAGCGCCAGCTCGTCGCGTTCGCACGGGCGTTGCTCGCGGACCCGGCCGTGCTGATCCTCGACGAGGCGACCAGCTCGCTCGACATCCCCGGCGAGCGGGCGGTGCAGCGGGCCATGGACACCGTCCTGCACGGGCGCACGGCGGTGGTCATCGCCCACCGGCTGTCCACGGTCGAGATCGCGGACCGGGTCCTGGTGATGGAGCACGGCCGGATCGTGGAGGACGGCACCCCGGCCGAACTCATCGGCGGCGAGGGCCGGTTCGCGGGTCTGCACCGCGCCTGGCGGGAGAGCCTGGCCTGAGCGGGCCAGGCCCCGTACGGCGAAGGCTCCCCGCGCGGTGCGGGGAGCCTTCGTCATGCGGGGCGGTTCGGGCAAGGCGGCCCACAGGCAGGCGCCCGCCCCGGCGCGGTTCCGGCGGCACACAGGCAGGCTCCCGGCCCACGGGAAGCTGCCTGCCCCCGGTTCGGGCCGGCGGCCCACAGACAGGCGCCAACGGTTCAGGCCGGCGACCCGTAGGCACGCAGGAAGGTGTCCACCGCGGCCTCCGCCACCGTGCGCATCTCGGGCGTGGTAACCGTGCGGGTGCCCAGCCCGGAGCGCGCCTCCATCGGGCCGGTGAGCAGGGCGAGGAACTGCTCGGCGGCCAGGGCCGGGTCGCACGGCCGCAGCCGGCCCGCCAGCGAGAGCCGTGCCAGCCGGTCGGCCAGCGCCTCGCCGAGCCGGCCCTGCGTGCGCGCCTGCACGGTCTCGATCAGGTCGGGGAAGCCTGCGACCTGGGCATACGTCAGCCACCGCAGCGCGCGGGCGCGTTCCCCGCAGCAGACCTGGAGCATCCGGTAGGCCGTGTCCTCCAACACGGCACGCAGGTCGTCCCCCGGGACCCGCAGCCGCTCGGCGACGGCGAGGTTCTCCGCCATCACCACGTCGGCGGCGGCCTCGACCGCGTGACGGAAGAGGGTCTCCTTGTCCTTGAGGTGGTTGTAGACGGTCGGTTTGGCGACCCCCGCCTCGGTGGCGATCTCCTGTACGCACGCCTGCGCGTACCCCCGCCGCGCGAAGACGACGAAGGCGGCGTCGAGGATCGCCTGCCGCTTGTCGATACGCCCCCGGGGCGCCGTCCGCCCGGACGATGTGGCCGCTGCTGTCACCTCCGCAGCGTACCGCCGCCTTGTCCCTGACTATCTGGACCATTAAATTGAACCCGCTGGTTCAATTCCACGCCGGCTCGGACAGCGCTGCCCAGAAGGAGATCGCGTGATCGTCAACATCCTGCGTTTCAGCTTCAAGGACGGGACGACCGAGGAGGAGAAGGCGCACGCGCTGGCGGCCATGAGGCGGACGGCGGCCGTCGGGTCGGCCGCCTTCGGGGTCGTCGGCCAGGATCTCGGCGACCCGGCCGAGGGGTTCACCCACACCTACTGCGCCGGGGTCGAGGACCTGGCCGCACTGGAGCGGTACATGTACGAGCCGGACCACCTGGAGGGCGATCATGCGATCCTGCCCCATCTCGCGAGGCTCTCCGCGGTGCGCCTGTCGGACGACATGGATCCCGGCCTGGGCGAGAAGATCCTGGCGATGCACCTGCGGAAGGTCGCCGCGTACCCGGAGTGGGGCCTGCTCCTCGACTCCATCCCCGACGTACGTCTCGCGACCGAGGCCTGACACCGGGTACCGGGCACCGGACACACGCGGAGCGCGCGAACGGGACGGCGCGGAACTGGCCACAGTTCCGCGCCGTCTCAGCACGTGGTCCACCGCCGCCCCGCGCCTGCCGGTTCCGAACGCCGCGCATGCGATCGGAATCTCAACGCACCCTGCGACGCAAGGCCCGACGGCCCCTCGGCACGCCCCGGACGGCGCCCGGATGACACACGGCGAAACGTCCGCTTAACGAACACGGCTCTTCCGGCAACGGACGACTTCCGGCCAATGTGTTGACGCGGTCCTGACATATCCGTGCTCCGGCTGGCACTCTTCCCCCGTTCCGCGCACCGCCTGCTCTGCCCGGCCGGCTCACCCAGTCGGCCGTCGCCCCCCTCGCAGAAGGAGTCCGCGTGAGACCCACGCCCAGCCGTCGTGCCACCGCGACCGGCGCTCTGATTGCCGCAGCAGCACTCCTCGCCGTCGGATTCCAGGGCGGTGCCGCATCGGCCGCCCCCGAAGGCTCCACCGCGGCACCGGCCGCGGCGGTGAAGGGAGCCGATCCCGGCGCCCTCCCCGCGAAGCTCTCCCCGGCGCAGCGCGCCGAGCTGCTCAAGGAGGCCAACGCCACCAAGGCGGCGACCGCCGAGGAGCTCGGACTCGGAGCCACGGAGGCACTCGTCGTCCGTGACGTCACCAAGGACGTCGACGGCACGACCCACACCCGCTACGAGCGCACGCTGGGCGGCCTGCCGGTCCTCGGCGGCGATCTGGTCGTCTCCGAGTCGAAGGCGGGGACGACCGAGGCCGTCACCAAGGCGTCCAGGGCGACCGGCGCGCAGCTGAAGGCGGTCGGCACCTCGGCCGACGTCGCCGCGGCCACCGCCGAGAAGCAGGCGCTCACCGCGGCCCGCGCCGAGGGCTCGAAGAGCACCGAGGCGAGCAAGGCCCCGCGCAAGGTCGTCTGGGCGGCGAGCGGCACCCCGCAGCTCGCGTACGAGACCGTCGTCGGCGGCCTCCAGCACGACGGCACCCCGAACGAGCTGCACGTCATCACGGACGCCTCGTCGGGTGCCAAGCTCTACGAGTGGCAGGCCATCGAGAACGGCACCGGCAACACCCAGTACAACGGCACGGTGACACTGGGGACTTCCGGCACCACGGGCTCGTACAACCTGACCGACACCGCCCGCGGTAACCACAAGACGTACAACCTCAACCGGGGTACGTCCGGCACGGGGACGCTGTTCTCCGGCACCGACGACGTCTGGGGCAACGGCAGCGCGTCGAACCTGGAGACCGCCGCGGCCGACGCGCACTACGGCGCCGCGGAGACCTGGGACTTCTTCAAGAACGTCATGGGCCGCTCCGGCATCAGGGGCGACGGTGTGGGCGCGTACTCCCGCGTCCACTACGGCAACAACTACGTCAACGCCTTCTGGTCCGACAGCTGCTTCTGCATGACCTACGGCGACGGCAGCGGCAACCTCAAGCCCCTGACCTCGCTGGACGTGGCGGCCCACGAGATGACGCACGGCGTCACCTCCAACACCGCCGGCCTGGTATACAGCGGTGAGTCCGGCGGCCTCAACGAGGCGACCTCGGACATCTTCGCGGCGGGCGTGGAGTTCTACTCCAACACCGCCCAGGACCCGGGCGACTACCTCGTCGGCGAGAAGATCGACATCAACGGCGACGGCACTCCGCTGCGTTACATGGACCAGCCGAGCAAGGACGGCGCGTCCAAGGACTACTGGTACTCGGGCATCGGCTCGGTCGACGTCCACTACTCCTCGGGCCCGGCGAACCACTTCTTCTACCTGCTCTCCGAGGGCAGTGGCGCCAAGACCGTCAACGGGGTGTCCTACAACTCCCCGACCTCCGACGGGCTCCCGGTGACCGGCATCGGCCGGGACAAGGCGCTGCAGATCTGGTTCAAGGCGCTCACCACGAAGTTCACCTCCACCACGAACTACGCCGCTGCCCGCACCGGCACCCTCGCCGTGGCCGGTGAGCTGTACGGCACGACCAGCGCCGAGTACACCGCGGTGGCCAACGCGTGGGCGGGCATCGCCGTGGGCTCCCGCCCCGGCGGCGGCACCGACCCGGACCCGGGCGGCACGGTCTTCCAGAACACGACCGTCAAGGCACTGGCCGACCGCAGCACCACCAGCATCCCGGTCGTCGTCAGCGGCGTCACCGGCAACGCGCCCAGCGACCTGTCGGTGGCCGTCAACATCACCCACACCTACCGCGGTGACCTCGTCATCGACCTGGTGGCCCCGGACGGTACGGCGTACCGGCTGAAGAACTCCTCGTCGAGCGACTCCGCGGACAACGTGGTGGCGACCTACACGGTCAACGCCTCGTCCGAGGTGGCCAACGGCACATGGAACCTGAGGGTCCAGGACGCCTACTCGGGCGACACGGGCACCTTCAACAGCGTCAAGCTCACCTTCTGAGAACGGTGCCCGGACGCTGAGCGAAAGGCCCGGGGGAGCAACCTTGCGTTCTAGTGGTCGTCGCAACACCCCAGCTCAGGGGATGCGATGGATTTCGAGATCCGCGAGGATCGGAAGCCGCAGGGAGCGAAGAAGCTCGCCAAGGAGCGGACGGCATACTTCCAGCTCATGCAGCAGGGTGTGAGTGGTCGGGAGGCTTGCCGGATCCTCGGGATCAACCGACGCACCGGCCAGCGATGGAGTAACGGACGCAACCCGTCCGGCAAGAGCGGGGCGGCACCACCGATCACCACGGTGGTGCCGCCTTCTGCTCCCTCGCGGTACCTGCGCCAGGAGGAACGCATCCACATCGCGGACCGGTTGCGGGAGAAGGCCACCGTCCGGGTGATCGCCGCCGAGCTGGGCCGCAGCCCGTCCACGATCAGCCGCGAGATTCGCCGCAACCGCACCGACGGCACCCGCGGCCAGTGGCACTATCGCCCGCACGCGGCCCAGGCCCGGGCGGACGCCCGCCGGCCCCGCCCCAAGCCACGCAAGATCAGCCAGAACCCGGAGCTGAGGGACGCTGTCCAGGTGATGCTGGACGAGAAGTGGAGTCCGGAGCAGATATGCCAGGCTCTGCGGCAGAAGTTTCCCGACCGGCCGGAGATGCACGTGGTCCATGAGACCGTCTACCAGGCGCTCTACATCCAGGGCCGGGGCCAGCTGCGGCGCGAACTCGCCGGAGCCCTGCGCTCTGGGCGGGCCCGTCGCCGGCCCCAGCGGCAGGCCAACTGCCGCCAGCCCCGCTTCACCACCCCGATGGTGATGATCAGCGAACGGCCCGCTGAGATCGAGGACCGGGCCCTGCCCGGTCACTGGGAGGGCGATCTGATCATCGGCAAGGACGGGAAGTCCGCGATCGGCACCCTCGTCGAACGCGCCACCCGCTACGTCATGCTCCTGCACCTGCCGGGTGACCACGGCGCCGAAGCCGTCCTCACCGCCCTGACATCGACCGTCCAGACGCTGCCCGTTCAACTGAAGCGGTCACTGACCTGGGATCAGGGCAGCGAGATGGCCCGGCACGGCGAGTTCACCCTCGCCACCGACATCCCGGTCTACTTTTGCGACCCGGCCAGTCCCTGGCAGCGCGGCTCGAACGAAAACACCAACGGCCTGCTGCGGCAGTACTTCCCCAAAGGCACCGACCTCTCGGTCCACAGCCCCGAACACCTTGTCGCGGTCGCCGACCAGCTCAACCGCCGCCCACGCAAAACGCTCGGCTGGGAAACCCCAGCCGAGCGCCTGCATAAACTCCTCGCAGCCTGATCAAACCGACCACGTGTTGCAACGACCCCTAGAAACCGCCAACCCTCCCCCGGGCCTTTCCGGCGCTTCAGCACGCGGGCCCCACGGCGCGCGCCGCTCAGCCCGGGATGTTCTGCTCGGCCCAGACGACCTTGCCGGTCGCCGTGCGGCACGAACCCCACCTGCGGCACAGCAGGTTGATGAGCTGGAGCCCCCGGCCGCCCTCGTCGCTGACGTCGGCGTGCTGGATCTGCGGCAGGTCGGGCCCGGTGTCGGCGAGCTCCACTTGGAGCCGCTCGTCGTACAGCAGCCGGAGCCGGCCGGGGCCGCCGCCGTAGCGCAGGGCGTTGCCGACGAGCTCGCTGACGACCAGCTCCGTCACGTCCGCGAGCTCTTCGAGGCCCCACCGGGTGAGCTGCTCGGTGACCAGCTTGCGCGCGGTGGAGGCGGGGTTGCCCTCCGTGGGCAGGTCCCACTCCGTCAGCCGCATGTCGTTCGTCAGCTCGTGGCCGCCCGCGACCAGAAGGACGGCCTCGTCGAAGCGGCCGTCGTCCCGGCGCGGCGCGGTGAGCGGACCTCCGGCGTCGAGCTGCTCGGGCTCCATCGCGGCCACGGCGGCACGCAGCCCCTCCAGCTGTACGTCCACGTCGTCGGCCCTGGTCTTGATCAGCCCGTCGGTGTAGAACACCAGCCGTCCGCCCGCCGGGCCGCGCAGCCTCAGCGCGTCGTACGGGATGACCCCGGCGCCCAGCGGCGCCCCGACCGGCACGTCCGGATAGCGGGCGGTCCCGTCGGCCTCGACCAGCAGCGGCGGCGGATGGCCCGCACTGGCGATGGTGTAGCTGGAGTCCGCCGGGTCGTAGACCGCGCAGAGGCAGGTGGCGACCTGGTCGTCCTCCAGGTCGCGGGTGGCCAGGTCCAGCCGGGCGAGCACCCGGTCGGGCGCGATGTCCAGGGTCATGAGCGTCCGGGCGACGGTCCGCAGCCGGCCCATCGTGGCGGCGGCGGGCAGGCCGTGTCCCGTGACGTCACCGACGACCAGCGCCGTGCGCCCGCCGGGCAGCGCCACCACGTCGTACCAGTCGCCGCCCACCCCGTGCGCGTCGACGGCGGGGGCGTAGTGGGCGTGCACCCGCAGGCCCGGGGTGTGGGGCGTGGCGCGCGGGAGCAGGGAGCGCTGCAACGAGACGACATGCTCGCGCTCGCGCCCGTAGAGCCGGGCGTTGTCGATGAACACCGCCGCCATGGAGGCGAGTTGCCCCGCGAGGTCCAGATCGGCGCGGTTGAAGGGCGGGCTGTTCCCGGCGCGTACGAAGTCGGCGGAGCCCAGCAGGACACCACGGGCGATCAGCGGCACCGCCATGTAGCTGTGCACGCCCTGGCGCCGCATCGCCCGCGCCGCGCTGTCGGTGGGCGTGACGCGCTCGTAGTCCTCCAGGGTCATCCGGCTGACCAGCACGGGCCTGCCGTTGCGCAGGCACTCGGTGGTCAGCAGCGTCTCCCGGCGCTCCCTGCGGTCGACCACCTCGCCGACCGGAGCGGGTTCGAGGCCGTTGAGCGCGGCGATGGCCCGGACGGCCATGGCGCGGGTGACGGGGACGGCCGCGCCGGTGACGCGCTGGCCCTCCTCGCCGCGCAGCACGGACTCCAGTACGTCGACGGCGGCGCCGTCGGCCAGTCTCGGCACGCTGAACCCGGCCAGTTCCTCGGCCGTGCGCTCAAGGTCGAGGGTGGTGCCGATCCGGGTACTCGCGGCGTGGAGCCAGCGCATCCGGGCCGCGGTGGTGAAGCGGTCGGGCTTCGGCGGGTCGGTTTCCGGCCGCCGGATGTGCAGCGGGCGGGAGGTGCCGTTCCGCGCGGCCAGCCGACGCGTCAGGCGTCTCGCTCGGCCACCGCCGCCGTTCACCGTGCTGACCTCCACTCGCGTTCCCGGGGAACGCCTCGCCGTCACATCGGGGCTGCTGGGCAGCACCGGCACGGCTGTCATGTTAGCGAGATCACGGCGAAAACACCCCCGCCGGTTCTCCCTGCGGGAGCTGCGGGCACGGGGGTGGGCCCGGCGCCGCTCACGCGCCGGGCCCACCGGTGGCCGCGGTGTCAGCGCAGGAGCACCCCGCCGCCCTCGACCGTGGCCGCGTTCGGCACCGCCACCAGGCCGAGTTCCGCGCCCGAGGCGAGCAGCGGATGGGACGGCAGGACGCGCACGGTGTAGCCGTAGGGGCCCGTGCGGTCCAGGGCGAGCGGGCCCTCGTACAGCCAGCGGTCCTCCAGGTCGTGTCCGCCGGCCGGCTTCAGCGGGAACGTCTGCGCCTCCGCGATCGCGTCCCCGGAGTCGACGCGTCCGGCGACCACCTGCACCTCGACGTCGTCCGGGTCGAGTCCGCCCAGGGCGATCCGGACCCGGAGCGCCAGGGTGGACCCCAGCTCGGCCGAGCCCCCGACGACCGTGTCGGCCGTGGCCTCCACATGGTCGACGGCCACCTGCGGCCAGGCCGCGCGGATCCTGGCCTTCCAGGCCGCGAGCTCACGCGCCGTCCCCGGCTCCAGGGCACGGCGGGCCAGCGCGGCGGGGGCGTAGAGCCGTTCGACGTACTCCCGGACCATGCGGCCGGCGAGGACCTTGGGGCCGAGGGTGACCAGGGTGCGGCGGACCATCTCGATCCAGCGCTCGGGCAGGTCCTCGGCGTTGCGGTCGTAGAAGCGCGGGGCGACCCGGTCCTCGATCAGCGAGTAGAGCGCGCCGGCCTCCAGCTCGTCGCGCCGCTCCTCGTCGGTGGCGGAGCCGTCGGCGGTGGGGATCGCCCAGCCGAAGTCCGGCTCGAACCACTCGTCCCACCAGCCGTCGCGCACGGAGAGGTTGAGGCAGCCGTTGAGCGCGGCCTTCATCCCGCTGGTGCCGCACGCCTCCAGGGGGCGCAGCGGGTTGTTCAGCCAGACGTCGCAGCCCGGGTAGAGCTTCTGCGCCATCCCCATGCCGTAGTCGGGCAGGAAGACGATGCGGTGGCGCACCTTCGGGTCGTCCGAGAAGCGCACCAGCTCCTGGACCAGCCGCTTGCCGCCGTCGTCCGCGGGGTGGGCCTTGCCCGCGACGACGATCTGGATGGGGTGCGTCGGGTGGAGCAGCAGCTCCCGCAGCCGGTCGCGGTCGTGGAGCATCAGCGTCAGCCGCTTGTACGAGGGCACCCGCCGGGCGAAGCCGATGGTCAGCACGTCCGGGTCGAGGACCCCGTCGATCCAGCCCAGCTCCGCGGTGCCCGCGCCGCGCCTGCGCCAGGAGGCGTAGAGCCGCTTGCGGACCTCGGTGACGAGCTGCTCACGCAGCCCCCTGCGCAGGTCCCAGATCTCACGGTCGGGCACGGCGGTCACCGCGTCCCAGCGCCTGGGGGTGCCGGCCGCCCCTCCTCCGGTGCTGTCGGTCGCGCCGACCTCGGCTCCGGCGAGTGCGTCCCCGGCCCGTTCGGTGCCGAATCTGCTGGCGCCGAGGTGGAGAACCTCGGGGGCGACCCAGGTCGGGGCGTGCACCCCGTTGGTCACCGAGGTGATCGGCACCTCGGAGGGGTCGAATCCCGGCCACAGCCCGGAGAACATCTCCCGGCTGACGGAACCGTGCAGGGTGGAGACGCCGTTGGCGCGCTGGGCGAGCCGCAGGCCCATCACGGCCATGTTGAAGAGATCGGGCTCGCCGCCGTCGTAGGTCTCCATCCCGAGGCGCAGGATCTTCTCCACGGCGACGCCGGGCAGCTCGCCGTCGTCACCGAAATGACGGGAGACGAGCTGGCGTTCGAATCGGTCTATCCCGGCGGGGACCGGGGTGTGGGTGGTGAAGACCGCGCCGGCCCGCACGATCTCCAGGGCGGCGTCGAAATCCAGGCCGGTCTCGGCGAGTTCCCGGATGCGTTCCAGGCCGAGGAATCCGGCGTGGCCCTCGTTGGTGTGGAACACCTCGGGGGCCGCGTGCCCGGTCAGCCGGCAGTAGGTGCGCACGGCGCGCACCCCGCCGATGCCGAGCAGCATCTCCTGGAGGAGCCGGTGGTCGCTGCCTCCTCCGTAGAGCCGGTCGGTGACATCGCGCTCGCCCGGCGCGTTCTCCTCGACGTCGGAGTCGAGGAGCAGCAGGGGGACACGCCCGACGTGGGCCTGCCAGACCGAGGCGTAGAGGGAGCGCCCGCCGGGCAGGGCGAGCACCACCCTGCTGGGCGTGCCGTCGGCCTCCCGCAGGAGGGTGAGCGGCAGCTCGTTGGGGTCCAGGACGGGGTAGTGCTCCTGCTGCCAGCCGTCCCTGGAGAGGGTCTGGCGGAAGTAGCCGTGGCGGTAGAGCAGCCCGACGCCGACCAGGGGCACGCCCAGGTCGCTGGCGGCCTTGAGATGGTCGCCGGCCAGGATTCCGAGCCCGCCCGAGTACTGGGGCAGGGCGGCGGTGACCCCGAATTCCGGGGAGAAGTAGGCGATGGCCGCGGGGAGCTCCGCGCCCTGGGAGAGCTGGTTCTGATACCACCTCGGGCCGTCGAGGTAGGCCCGCAGGTCCTCGGACACCTCGGTGAGACGGCGCAGGAAGTGCTGGTCCGCGGCCAGCTCGGCGAGGCGCGCGGCGGAGACGGCACCCAGCAGGCGCACGGGGTCGGCGTCCGCGGGCCGCCAGCCCTCCGGGTCGACGGCCTGGAAGAGCTGTTGGGTCTCGGTGTGCCAGGACCAGCGCAGATTGCGGGCGAGGTCGCTGAGCGGTCGCAGGGGTTCGGGGAGGACGGGACGCACGGTGAATCGACGAATGGCCTTCACGTATCCCACCTTTACAGGGGACGTACGGATCCGAGGGGACGCACGACGGTGGGCGCCCTCTCCGTCACCCTCGACGGTAGCGGTGTGCCGCCGTACGCAACCACGGCGCACGACCGGCTCAGTGGGCCCGCCCCGGCATGATCCGCCCGCCCCCGCTCCCCCACGGCGCCGGGCGCGCTCTCCTCGATCCGCCTCCCGGAACACTCGGGCCACGTGAACCGCACGCGTACCTCAGGCCCCTGACGCCCCCTGGGCCAGATGCGCCAGTTACGCCCCCTTCTGTCACGGGCGATATGGCTGATTTCCCCTCCTCGCTCGGACTTGTGGCACCCCCCGTCGCAGGGAAGGCTGCGGAGGTGCCCACGTGCCGGCCGGGGGAACGGCGCGCGGCCCACAGCGCGTGCACCCGTTGCACCCAGGAGTTAACACGCCGCCGGGTTGGCCGCCCGAAAACGGTGGGAAGGCTCCCCCGGTACACACCCCCCGCGCTGCACATCCCAGGTGCCCCGGTCCGAGGTCGAACCCCCGTGCACCTGCCATTCGAGTCCATTCGAGTGAACGCGGACAGGAGCGGCCATGCCCACAGCCCGCCAGCCGACGACCGAGCAGCTACAAAGGACGCAACCCCACCATCGCGGCGCGCGCGGTCAGCCCTTCACGCCCACGTCGCGCGCCGTGCATGCCGAGCTCCGACCCCCAGGTGATTCCATGATCGGTCGCATTCCCGTCCTGGACGTCCGTCCGCTCGTCGACTGCGGCAGACGGCCGGCCAAAGCCGTCGCGGGCGAGACCTTCGAGGTCAGCGCCACCGTGTTCCGCGAGGGACACGACGCGGTGGCCGCCAATGTCGTCCTGTGCGACCCGAGCGGACGGCCCGGCCCCTGGACGCCGATGCGCGAGCTCGCCCCCGGCACGGACCGCTGGGGTGCCGATGTCACCCCGGAGTCCGAAGGCCGCTGGACCTACACCGTCGAGGCGTGGAGCGATCCGGTCACCACCTGGCGCGCCCACGCGCGGATCAAGATCCCGGCGGGCATCGACACCGCCCTGGTCCTGGAGGAGGGCGCCGAGCTGTACGCCCGCGCCGCCGAGGGCGTGCCCAAGAAGGACGGGCGCGAGGCGGTACTGGCCGCCGTGGACGCCCTGCGCGACACGGACCGCGCCGCGGAGTCCCGGCTCGCCGCCGCCCTGGCCCCCGAGGTGGACGAGGCGCTCGGCCGCCACCCGCTGCGGGAGCTGGTCACCGCGTCCCGCCCGATGCCGCTGACCGTCGAGCGCCGGCGCGCCCTCTACGGCTCCTGGTACGAGCTGTTCCCCCGCTCCGAGGGCGCGCGCCTGGAGGAGCCGGCCCCCCCGAAGCCCGCCCGCAAGCCGCGCGCCACGAAGACGGCGAAGACCGCCAAGACCGCCGCCGCCGCGCGGAAGAAGAGCCCGGCGGTCACCGCGGAGCTCCCCCCTCAGGCCCCCAGGCTCGTCAGCGGCACCTTCCGGACGGCCGCCGAGCGGTTGCCCGCCGTCGCCGCGATGGGCTTCGACGTCGTCTACCTCCCGCCGGTGCACCCCATCGGCACCACGCACCGCAAGGGTCCCAACAACAGCCTCACCCCCGGCGCCGACGACCCGGGTGTGCCCTGGGCGATCGGCTCGGCCGACGGCGGCCACGACGCGATCCACCCCGACCTCGGCACGATCGAGGACTTCGACCACTTCGTCGCGACGGCCCGCACCCTGCGGATGGAGATCGCGCTGGACTTCGCCCTCCAGTGCTCCCCCGACCACCCCTGGGTGACCGAGCACCCGGACTGGTTCCACCACAGGTCCGACGGGTCCATCGCCTACGCCGAGAACCCGCCCAAGAAGTACCAGGACATCTACCCGATCGCCTTCGACACGGACATGAGCGGGATCGTCACCGAGACGGTCCGCATCCTCCGGTTCTGGATGGACCACGGCGTACGGATCTTCCGCGTCGACAACCCGCACACCAAGCCGGTGGTCTTCTGGGAGAAGGTGATCGCCGACATCAACCGCAACGACCCGGACGTGATCTTCCTGGCGGAGGCCTTCACCCGCCCGGCGATGATGCGCACGCTGGCCTCGGTCGGCTTCCAGCAGTCCTACACCTACTTCACCTGGCGTAACACGAAGCAGGAACTCACCGAGTACGTGTCCGAGCTCTCGGGCGAGAGTTCCTCGTACATGCGGCCCAACTTCTTCGTGAACACGCCCGACATTCTTCCCGGTTACCTCCAGGAGGGCGGCCGTCCCGCCTTCGAGGCCCGGGCCGTGCTGGCCGCGACACTCTCCCCCTCCTGGGGCGTGTACGCGGGCTTCGAGCTGTACGAGAACACCCCGGTGCGTCCCGGGAGCGAGGAGTACCAGGACTCGGAGAAGTACCAACTCAGGCCCAGGGACTGGGAGTCGGCGGAACGTGAGGGCCGCTCGCTCGCTCCCCTGATCACCTCCCTCAACCGGATCCGGCGTCGCCATCCGGCGCTCCAGCAACTGCGCGACGTCCACTTCCACTCGGTCGACAACGAGGCGCTGATCGCATACAGCAAGCGCTCCGGTTCGAACATCGTTCTGGTGGTCGTCAACCTCGACCCTCACCACACCCAGGAGGCCACGGTCTCGTTGGACATGCCGCGTCTCGGCCTCGACTGGCACGAGAGCGTGCCGGTGCGCGACGAGCTCACCGGCGACACCTATCACTGGGGCAGAACCTTCTATGTGCGTCTGGAGCCGGGTGTAACGCCTGCGCACATCGTCGTTCTGCGACCGTCCCCGCCGACCGGAGGGTCACCCACGCCATGATCGTCAATGAGCCCGTCCACGACCTGTTCGAGGACACTCCCGCCAAGGACCGCGATCCCGACTGGTTCAAGCGCGCCGTCTTCTACGAGGTACTCGTCCGGTCCTTCCAGGACTCCAACGGAGACGGCGTCGGTGACCTCAAAGGCCTCACCGCCAAGCTGGACTACCTGCAGTGGCTGGGCGTCGACTGCCTCTGGCTGCCGCCGTTCTTCAAGTCGCCGCTGCGCGACGGTGGTTACGACGTCTCCGACTACACCGCGGTGCTGCCCGAGTTCGGCGATCTCGCCGACTTCGTGGAGTTCGTGGACGCCGCGCACCAGCGCGGCATGCGCGTGATCATCGACTTCGTCATGAATCACACGAGCGATCAGCACGACTGGTTCCAGCAGTCCCGCACCGACCCGGACGGGCCGTACGGCGACTACTACGTCTGGGCCGACGACGACAAGCAGTTCCCGGACGCCCGGATCATCTTCGTCGACACGGAGACGTCCAACTGGACCTTCGACCCGGTCCGCAAGCAGTACTACTGGCACCGGTTCTTCTCGCACCAGCCCGATCTCAACTACGAGAACCCGGCGGTGCAGGAGGAGATCATCTCGGCCCTGCGCTTCTGGCTGGACCTCGGCATCGACGGCTTCCGGGTCGACGCCGTGCCCTACCTCTACCAGCGCGAGGGCACCAACTGCGAGAACCTCCCCGAGACCCACGACTTCCTCAAGCGGGTCCGCAAGGAGATCGACGCCAACTATCCGGACACGGTCCTGCTGGCCGAGGCCAACCAGTGGCCCGAGGACGTCGTCGACTACTTCGGCGACTACACGGCCGGCGGCGACGAGTGCCACATGGCGTTCCACTTCCCCGTGATGCCGCGGATCTTCATGGCCGTACGGCGCGAGAGCCGCTACCCGGTCTCGGAGATCCTGGCGAAGACCCCGGAGATCCCGTCCGGCTGCCAGTGGGGCATCTTCCTGCGCAATCACGACGAGCTCACGCTCGAGATGGTCACGGACGAAGAGCGCGACTACATGTACGCGGAGTACGCCAAGGACCCGCGGATGCGGGCCAACATCGGCATCCGCCGTCGCCTCGCGCCGCTGCTGGACAACGACCGCAACCAGATCGAGCTGTTCACGGCGCTGCTGCTGTCGCTGCCCGGCTCCCCGATCCTCTACTACGGGGACGAGATCGGGATGGGCGACAACATCTGGCTGGGCGACCGGGACGCCGTACGCACCCCGATGCAGTGGACACCGGACCGCAACGCCGGTTTCTCCTCCAGCGATCCGGGGCGGCTCTACCTCCCCACGATCATGGACCCGGTCTACGGCTACCAGGTCACCAACGTGGAGGCGTCGATGGCCTCTCCCTCGTCGCTGCTGCACTGGACGCGGCGGATGATCGAGATCCGCAAGCAGAACCCGGCGTTCGGCCTCGGCTCGTACAACGAACTGCCGTCGTCGAACCCGGCGGTGCTCGCGTTCACCCGTGAGTACAAGGACGATCTCGTGCTGTGCGTCCACAACTTCTCGCGGTTCGCGCAGCCGACGGAGCTCGATCTGCGGGCCTTCAACGGGCGTCATCCGGTGGAGCTGATCGGCGGGGTGCGCTTCCCGGCGGTCGGTCAGTGGCCCTACCTGCTGACACTCGCGGGCCACGGTTTCTACTGGTTCCGCCTGAGGAAGGAAGCTCCGGTCACCTGACCGCCGGTGACGGCCGGCTGACGGCGCCTCACCCGTGAGGCGCCACCCGCGGGGCGGTTTCCGCCGCCCCGCACGGGGCACTCTCCCCCATATCGAGCTCTTCCGGGCTCCCTGTCGAGCCTCACGTGCTCCCTCGGGCTCTCCATGGCCCAATGATCGAGTCCATCGGACTTTTCCTCACCCGACACGTCCCGCACAGCCGGACAGCCATTGCCGCAATCCGGGACACTCTTCGCATCCTGTGGTGTGCCCGGGGAAAGGACGCGATGCCATGTCGGAGGCTGCATCCACTCGAGTCGCCCTGGCGAAGAGCACAACATCACGAAAGACGACCAGAAGACATACGACGAGCGCCTCGGGCACCACGGCGCTGCTGGCGTCGCTCGCCCCACTGCTCCACGAGTGGGTGCCCCGGCAGCGGTGGTTCGCGGGCAAGGGGAAGCCCGTCACCGGGTTCTCCCTCGTCGCGGCCACCGAGATACTGCCCCTGGACTCCGCGAGCACGGGCCCGGGACTGCTGCATCTGCTGGTCAGGGTCCACCAGCCCGACGGGCGTTCCGCGCAGTCCCAGGGCGACTGCTACCAGCTGCTGCTCGGTGTGCGCGCCACGCTGCCGACGCGTCTGGCCGAGGCCCGTATCGGCCAGGTCGCGGACGGACCGCTGGCCGGCCGCATCCTGTACGAGGGGCTGCACGACCCGCGCGTCGCCGACCTCCTGCTGGAGCGCTTCCGGCATCCCGGCTCGCTCGGCCCGCTCCGCTTCGACCGCGCCGAGCCGATCCCCCCGGGTCTCACCCCGCGCGTCCTGGACACCGAGCAGTCCAACTCCTCGCTGGTCTTCGGGGACGCCTTCATCCTGAAGATCTTCCGCCGGGTCTTCCCCGGCACCAACCCCGATCTCGAACTGCCCCTCGCGCTCGGCCGTGAGGGCTGCGGCCGGGTCCCCGCCCCGGTGGCCTGGTTCGAGGCGACGACGAGCCCCGAGCCGCTCACGCTCGGTGTGCTCCAGCCGTTCCTGCGCGGTGCGCAGGACGGCTGGCAGCTCGCGCTCGCCGCCCTGGCCGCCGGGCGGGACTTCGTCACCGAGGCGCACGCGCTCGGCCGGGCCACGGCCGAGGTGCACACCGCCCTCGCGGCGGCGCTGCCGACGCCCCCGCTGGCCCACGACCGGACCAGGCACCTGGTGGCCGGGATGGTGGAGCGCCTGGAGGCAGCCGCCCAGGCCGTCCCCGCGCTCGTCCCGTACGTCCCGGGCCTGCGCAACGCCTTCGACGCCGTCGCGGCGCTCGGGGAGACGGGGCGCGGCTGGGCGGCTCAGCGGGTCCATGGCGATCTGCACCTGGGTCAGACCCTGCGCGGGGACGACGGTTTCTGGTCACTGATCGACTTCGAGGGCGAGCCGGCCAGACCACTGCCCGAACGCCGCAGCCCGCAGCCGACGGTGCGGGACGTCGCGGGGATGCTCCGGTCCTTCGACTACGCGGCGCGCTCGCACCACCCGTGGAACCCGGAGTGGGCGGCCCGCTGCCGTGCCGCCTACTGCGAGGGCTACGCCGCCGCGGCCGGCTCCGATCCGCGCGCCGAGCCGGAGCTGCTGCGCGCCCATGAGACCGACAAGGCGGTGTACGAGGTGCTGTACGAGGCCCGGCACCGTCCCGACTGGCTGCCGGTGCCGATGGCCGCCATCCAGCGCCTGGCCGCCGCGCCCGTGTGACCCGCGCTCCCCTTCCACCCTTCGAGCCTTTCGAGGAGGCAGTCTCTGTGACCGCCCGCAAGCCGTCCCGCAAGTCGCCCGAGCCCATCGAGGTCCCGCCCACGGCCCAGCCGGTGACCACCGAGGTCACCGCCCCGGCGGCGGCCCCCGCACCCGCCTCCGCCTCCGCCGCGGCTTCCGCCCCCGCGGACGCGCCTGCCGACGCGCCCCCGCCGCCCCCGGCCAAGCGCGCCCGGGCGAGGAAGACGGCGGCCACCGGCACCCCGCCCCGCCCCCGGCGCGGCGGGGGGAGCAAGAACGTGCTGCCCGCCACCGAACTGGACGGCGCGGACCGGGGCCGGCTGCTCGCCGGTGACCACCACGATCCGCACGGGGTCCTCGGCGCCCACCCGGTCCCGGGCGGGGTGCTCTTCCGGGCGCTGCGCCCCTTCGCGCGCTCGGTGGCCGTCCTGGCCGGGGGCAAGCGTGCCGAACTCCAGAGCGACGGCGACGGCTTCTTCTCCGGCGTCCTGCCGATGCCCGCCGTGCCCGACGGGTACCGCCTCCAGGTCGGCTACGAGGACAACACCATCGAGGTGGACGACCCGTACCGCTTCCTGCCCGCCATCGGCGAGCTCGATCTGCACCTGATCGGGGAGGGCAGGCACGAGGAGCTCTGGAAGGCGCTCGGTGCGCGGCCGATGGAGCACCAGGGCGTGGCGGGCACCCGTTTCACCGTCTGGGCACCGAACGCGCGCGGGGTGCGCGTCACGGGCGACTTCAACTACTGGGACGGCACGGGCTTCCCGATGCGCTCGCTGGGCTCCACGGGCGTGTGGGAGCTCTTCGTGCCGGCCGTGGGCGAGGGCACCCTCTACAAGTTCGACATCTGCCGCCCCGACGGTTCGCACACCGAGCGGGCCGACCCGATGGCCCGCCACACCGAGGTGCCGCCGTCGAACGCCTCGGTGGTCACGGTCTCGCGCCACGAGTGGCAGGACGCGGACTGGATGGCGCATCGCGGCGACCGCCCGGTGCACGAGGCGCCCTTCTCGGTCTACGAGGTCCATCTAGCCTCCTGGCGACCCGGTCTGACGTACCGTCAATTGGCTGCACAACTCCCGGCGTACGTACGGGAGCTGGGCTTCACCCATGTCGAGCTGATGCCCATCGCCGAGCACCCCTTCGGCGGCTCCTGGGGCTACCAGGTCACCGGGTTCTACGCGCCGACGTCCCGGATGGGCGGTCCGGACGACTTCCGCTTCCTGGTCGACGCACTGCACGCGGCGGGCATCGGCGTCCTGATGGACTGGGTGCCGGCACACTTCCCGCGCGACGACTGGGCCCTCGCCGCGTTCGACGGCCGCCCGCTGTACGAGCATTCCGACCCGAACCGGGCCGCGCACCCGGACTGGGGCACCCTGGAGTTCGACTACGGGCGCAAGGAGGTGCGCAACTTCCTGGTCTCCAACGCGACGTACTGGTGCGAGGAGTTCCACATCGACGGCCTGCGGGTCGACGCGGTCGCCTCCATGCTCTACCTCGACTACTCCCGCGAGGACGGCCAGTGGTCGCCGAACGAGTTCGGCGGCCGGGAGAACCTGGACGCGGTCGCCTTCCTCCAGGAGATGAACGCGACGGTCTACCGCCGCAATCCGGGTGTCGTCACGATCGCGGAGGAGTCCACCGCCTGGGACGGCGTCACCCGCGCCACGGACTCCGGCGGGCTGGGTTTCGGCCTGAAGTGGAACATGGGCTGGATGCACGACTCCCTGGTCTACATGTCCAAGGAGCCGGTCCACCGCAAGTACCACCACAACGAGATGACCTTCTCGATGGTGTACGCCTACAGCGAGAACTACGTGCTGCCGATCTCGCACGACGAGGTGGTGCACGGCAAGCAGGCCCTGGTCACCAAGATGCCCGGCGACTGGTGGCAGCGGCGCGCGAACCACCGGGCGTACCTCGGCTTCATGTGGGCCCACCCGGGCAAGCAACTCCTCTTCATGGGACAGGAGTTCGCCCAGGGCGCCGAGTGGTCCGAGGGCCACGGCCCTGACTGGTGGCTGCTCGACGAGACATACGAGGCCTCCGGCGACCACCGCGGTGTGCGCAGCCTGGTCACGGACCTGAACGCGGTCTACAACGCGCTGCCCGCGCTCTGGCAGCGCGACACGGACCCGGGCGGCTTCTCCTGGATCGACGGCGGCGCGGCGGAGGACAACGCGTTCTCGTTCATCCGCTACGACGCGGACGGCTCCCCGCTGATCGCGATCTCGCACTTCTCACCGGTGGTGCGCACCGACTACCGCATCGGCGTACCGGACGGCCCCGAGGCCTGGGTGGAGGTCATCAACACCGACGCGGCGCGCTACGGCGGCGGCGACGTGCGCAACGAGGAGCCGCTGAAGCCGGAGGCGGTGCCGGCGCACGGCAGGGACACCAGCATCACGCTGACGCTCCCGCCACTGGCGACGGTGTGGCTGCGGCCGGCCTGATCCACGGCCGCCGTTCCCGGGGCCCGCATCACGACCGTGTGGTGCGGGCCCCGCCGGATCAGCCGCCGCAGCTGGTGAACTCCGGCGAGGTCTTGGCGAGGTAGACGCTCGCGTGCCCCTGGTCGTCACTGGTCAGCGGCACCGTGACGGTGTCGTGCGCCTTCCAGGGGTAGCCGTTCGCGTCGAAGGTCCACTCCCCGGTCACCTTCGTCGCCAGCTCCGACAGCGCCACCCAGCCGTAGTGGCCCGACGGCACGGCGATCTCCAGGCTGTTGCCGAGCGTCTCGCTGAGGCTGTAGGTGACCTTGCCCGAGGTGGTGAGGGCGATCTTGGTCTGGACGGGGCTCGGTGCGCCCACGGTGATGCTGGACTCGAAGGAGACGCTGATCTCGCTCGACCAGCCGTGGGTGGTGGTCAGCGAGAACGTCCACGGCACCGACGCCCCGGTGCCGTTGTACCAGACGGGGGACACGCACTGCGTGGGCAGCGGTTCGGCCGGAGCCTGGGAGCCCTTCGTCCACGCGCAGGTCGTCGCGTCCTTCTGGCAGCGCTTGGAGGCGTAGTCCACGGCGGCCTGGAACGCGTCCCCGGTCGCCGAGGAGGGGATGGACCACTGCTGTGCCTTACTGCCGTTGCAGGCGTAGGTCTGGGTCCACGCGTCGTTGTTCTGGGCGGCCAGGACGACGTCGACGCATTTGTTGTCACCCGCGTTGCGGATCATGAAGGTGTTCGCGGCACCGGCGACGGGCTGGAAGTACCAGCGCTGGGCGGCCGTTCCGGCGCAGGTCTGCTGCGCGAGCGGGAAACCCGTCGCCAGGCACTTGCCGGTGTAGTCGTTGACGATCCGGACCGCGCCGTCGGCCTGCGGGTCGGCGCTCCAGGCCTGGTGGTAGCCCGGAGCCGCGTTGGTGACGACGAAGACCCCGTTGCCGGTGTTGCCGTTCTGCACGTCCAGGTTCCGGCCGCTGTTGACGGAGGTGAACGTCAGTCCGGCCAGGCCGGAGGCGGACACCTCGTCCGCCCGTGCCGTACCGGCGTGTGCGGTCAGGCCCAGGACGATCGCCAGAGCGGCCATGAGGACCGTGAACGCCCTGGGTAAGAACCGGTGTACGCGTGATGTCATGCCTGTTCCCCCTATGTGATCGGTCGTCCCGCAGGCGCGGGAGCCGTTGTCACGCTAGCTTCGGCCACCTTCCGGCAAGGGGGCGCCTCTGCGACTTTGGCCGACATGAGAGGTGCCCGCGGGGGGCGTCCCGCACCGCGCACGTCCCGCCGGCCAGCGGCTACCCCTCGGGTGACGCGGGCCGCAGGCACGCTGCGCGGCATCGACGAGACGGCTGTATCCCTCGCCCCAGCACCCCCCTGACCGAGCGCGTACCGCCCGTCCGACGCGTGCCCGTACCGACAGGCGGCATGGGCGCCGTCCCCGTATGAAAGACGGACCGAGGGAGCACACCAAGCCCAGCCGAGCCTCATATTCGTAAGCCAGAAGGGCCTATTGAGTGTGAAATCCAAGGCACGAGCAAGTGAACGCAGCGCCTGATGGTGTGTCTGATGTTTTTCTTCAGGCAACCATTGATGGCCTGACGAGTGCGGTGTTTTAGTGACGCATCCCGATCGGAGACAGTGTCCTCTTATAGGAGACAGCGCATTGGCCACCCAGATCCTCACCTCCTCGCTCAAGACGCTGGAGGTTCTCGCCGCCCTCGCCGACGAGCCGCACGGTGTGGGTGTCTCCGATCTCGCCCGTCGCACGGGGGGCAGCCGGGGCTATGTGCACCGGCAGCTGGTGACCCTGTGCGCGGGCGGCTGGGCCGAGCAGGCGGAGGACGGGACCTACCGGCTCAGCCTGCGTGTCTCACGGCTCTCCGACGCGGCGTTCGCCCAGGCCGGACTCGGTCACCGGGCCACCGCCGCGATGGAGGAACTGGCCGCTCTGGTCGACGAGACGGTCTCACTGGCCGTCCTGGACGGCGACTCGGCCCGGATCGTGCAGCGGGTCGAGGTCGACCGGCTGCTGCGTGTGGACGCCCGGATAGAGGCGCGGATGCCGATCTCGGACACCGCCTCCGGCCGGGTGCTCACCGCGTGGGCTCTGCCGCACGACCTGGAGGCACTGCGGGAGGCGGGCGTGTCCACCGCCACCGACTCGGAGCTGGAGCACATCCGGCACACCGGCTTCGCGATCTCGCTGCCGAACCGGCTGGAGCCGACGGTCGCCGTCGCGGCCCCGGTCTTCGACGCCAGGCGCCGGGTGATGGCGGCTCTGTCCGTGGTCGGCCCGATGGTCCGCTTCGACGCCGAGGCGGCGGCGGCCGACGCCATGGCCTGCGCGGCCCGGGTCACCAAGATCGTCTCCGGGAGCAGGTGACCGCCGCCGTCCGACCGCCGACCGGGCCCTGACCCGGACCCCCGTCCGCACCACCCCACCACATCCGCGCAGGCCCCACCGGCTCCTCGCCCGCCCGGGCGCGGCCCCTCGCGGGCCCGGCGCCGCCGTCCCCGACCGGGGCGTGCCCCGCCGTGTCGCCGTCCCCCGCACCGCTTCGCGACCGGTCCTCACCCTGTCTCCGGCCGTGCCTTCGCAGCACGCTCCCCGCACACGCGTGGCTTCGGGCCGCCTCCTGCCCTGCCACCGCCCACTACCCAACTCGTCGCCAGCGCGGGCCGGTTCGACCGGCCCCGGCGACGTCCGCCGCCCCATGGCGGCACCGCACCGCACGACCCGCACGAAAGGAATCATCCGTGGCACCACAGCCCAGCGCTGCCGGACCCGTCGGCCGGCCGGCCGACGAGATCATGACTCCGGCCGCCCTCTCCTCCTTGCAGGCCGGGCGTCTGTCGTCGGCCCGCTCCCTGGTCAACCGGATGCTCCGCGAGCGGTGGCGCGTCGAGCGCCGTTCCCTGACCGTCGACGCGGACGGCGGCGGCGAGGCCGTCTACCGCATCCACGCCGCGGGCCGCGTGATGGACTTCGTGGCCTTCGCCTTCCCGCCCTCCTCGCAGGAGCGCACCCTGCGCATCTTCGACCTCGGGTGGGACATGATGGGCGCCCTCCTCGACGGCCCCGCCACACCGGAGGACGTCGAGCACACCCGTAACGAGATGCCCCGGCTCTACCACGGACGTGCGACCGCGCACACGCTGACCTGGTGCCGCGCCAACCGTTCGCTGCGCGTCTTCGAGCACGTCGTCGGGGCCCTGGCCGAGGGGCGGCAGCCCGACACCGTCGCACTCGCCCGCGTCGGCTATCTCATGCGCAACATCGGTCTCGACGGCAACGGCACCTTCGGCACCTGCACCTTCCTCGCGTACGGCGAGGACCATCCGCTCGCGGTGCCCTACCACGCCCAGTTGCTGTCCGCCTACATGATGCGGGAGCTCAGCGCGGACCTCGTCGAGGCGCTGGCCGCCCGCCGCTCGGACACGGCGGTGGCACTCGACCCCGAGGTGCGCCGCTTCCTCGGCGTCGGCAACAGCTCCGCGCTGGGCCTGGTCCTGTGGGTGGGCAACCACCCGGTGCTGGTGGACCGCTGGATCTCGCTGCGCGAGCAGGCCCTCGCCCACGCACGCGGCCTCGCGGCGGCCCCCGGTTCCGGCGTGGCGGACACGCTGGTCGCCCTGCTGGAGCGGGCCGTGGTCCACCAGAGCGAGGACGTCAACGAGTACACCTGCTTCACCCCCGCCGCGCGGATCGTCGCCGACCTGCGCCGTGTGCTCGACACGATCCCCGTACGCGCCGCCTCCGCCGGGGCGGACGGCCGGGTGCCGACGGTGGCGGAGCTGGTCGACGGCGTCGAGGGCGTCTGCGCCGAGGCCGCCGAGGTGGTCAACTCCGCCCTCACCGAGCTGGACCCCGTGGAGTCGGACCGGCTCGCGGCGGGCCTCACCGTCGAGGAGACGTTCCGCCGGGACGGGTCGGCATCCGCCGGTGAGCTGCGCGCCCTGCTCGCCGACCGTTACGCCTGGGCACTCGCCGTCGACCGCACCGCGCCCGGCGCGGTCGACAACACCTGGTACAAGTCGCGGTCCGCCGAGGAACCCCGGTGCGGCGCCACCGCCGAACTGCCCGAGGGCACCGTCGATCTCACCGTCGACGTGCCCGGCATGGTCCAGCACCTCGACGGCGTACTGGCGGCCGAGGACCCGGCCCTGCCCGTCGGACGGCTCCTCGCGCGCCGCCCGGAACTGCGGGGAGCCGTGGAGCGCCTCCAGTCCCTCGCCGGGCACGCGTACGCCGTCCCGCACGCCAACATCCGCGACGCCGCCTTCGTGCCCGCCCAGATCATCCGCCTGGCGAACGCCGCCCTCTACGGCCTCGAACGCACCAAGGACTACCTGGGCCGTGATCTGCGCGGCGTCATCTTCCAGGGCGCGCCCACCGCGGCCGACCTGGGGGACGCCGACGCCGCCGGACCGTGGTTCTGGCCCGCCGTACCGCACCCCGCGGACACCGTCGTCCTCGACGCGCCCGCCCTCCCGAACGGAGCCGCCCGATGACCTCCGCCACGCTCGTCAGCGGCCAGGGAAGCGACGGGGCGGCCGACCGCCTCGGCCGCACCTGGCAGAACGCCTCCGACGCCGAGACCCTGCGGCTCTCGCTGCGCGAACTGCGGCTCGTCACCGAGCGGTTGCTCCAGGCCCAGGGGCTCGCGCTCGGTGCCGTACCCGCCGTACGCGACCTGGTCCTGCACGCCCAGTCCGCCGGGCTGCCCGCTCTCGAATACCTCGCCGAGGGGCTCAGCGACGCCGACCGCGCCGGTTCGGGCCGGGTGGAGATCGCCGCCGAGGCCCCGGACAGGCTCGTGGCCGACTGTCTCGGCCAGAGCGCCCTGGTCGTCGCCCCCGCGCTGCTCGACCTGCTCCAGGCCGAGTCCGGGGAGCGGGTCGTCCTGTGGGCCGGGCGCATCACGCGGGCCGGGCTCGCCGCCGTACTGGAGCACCAGGGCGCCGACCGGGGTGTGGTCGTCACGGTGACGCCCGCCCCCTCGGACACCGCACCGGAGGCCGGACTGCCGCCGGTACCCGCGGCCCTGGCCGGCGAGGGCGTGCTCCTCGTCATGGAGCGCCGCGCACCCGAACCGCCGGACGATCCCGAGCTGTCGCGTCTCCTGCCGCTCGTCGGCTCGCTGCCCGCCGCCCGCGCGGTGCGCACCGGGGTGGAGACCCCGGCCGCCCTGTGGTGGCCGTTGTTCGAGGAGTCCGCCCGCGCGCTGTCCACGGAGTCGGTGACCTCCCTCAAGCACGCGGGCGCGACCGCCGTGGACGAGAACGGCGTGATCGAACCCGACCTCACCGACGACGTGGACTTCGCCGGCCCCGCGGCGACGGACGACTTGGAGCAGTGATGAACATCGACGGACTCGAGTGCGGCATCTTCAACCGGACGGTCTTCGAGGAACTGCGGGCCGGGCGCGTGGACTGCGTGACCAACACCATCGCGTTCTGGGAGAACGCGGCGGAGACCATGCGGGCCCTCGCCGGCTGGTACGGCATGGAGCGCGACAACGCCGATCTCATACGGATCGCGTACTCCACGGCCGACATCGAGGCGGCGGCGGCCGAGGGCCGGACCGCCGTCCTCATGGGGACCCAGAACGCGTCCCCGATCGAGGACCGGCTCGACAACATCGAGCTGTTCGCCCGCATGGGCCTGCGCGTCATGCAGCTCACCTACAACATCCAGAACACCCTGGGTGCGAGCTGTTACGAGACCACGGACGCCGGTCTGACCCGCTTCGGCCGCAACGCCGTCGAGGAGATGAACCGCTGCGGCATCCTCGTGGACTGCTCGCACGTGGGCGACCGCACCTCGTACGACGCCATCCACGCCTCGGCCGTGCCGGTGGCGGTCAACCACGCCAATCCGCGCGAGTTCTTCGACCACGCCCGCAACAAGCGGCCCGAGGTCCTCGACGCGCTCGCGGAGCGGGGCGGGGTGCTCGGCCTGACGATGTATCCGAACATCGCGGGTGAGTGGTGCGAGACCGTCGACAGCTGGTGCGAGCTGGTCGCCCGCACCGTGGAGCGGATCGGCGTCGATCACGTCGGGGTGGGCTCCGACCTCGGGCGCTTCCTCACCGAGGAGCACATGGTGGAGATGCGCAAGGGGTACTGGACACGCGGCCCCGAGTACGGCGCGGGCAAGCCCGGCCAGTCGCCGGTCGTGCCGGACCCGGAGTGGTTCGAGACGGCGGCCCAGTTCGGCAACATCCCCGAAGGACTGGCCAGGGCCGGTTTCTCCGCCGCCGAGGTCGAGAAGCTGTGCGGCGGCAACTGGCTGCGCCTGTACCGGCAGACCATCGACGTCGACCTCCAGGGCGGCCCGCCGGCCGTACCCGTACCGGCCTCCGCCGTCCAGGCCTGACCTCCCGGTCACGGCGGCGGGCCCGGACCACACGGGGCCGCCGCCGTGGGTCCGGGGTCCGGGCCCACCCGCCGAACGCACTCGCGTGCGCGCCCGGGACGCCCGGTCGAGTCGTACGCCCGGACGAGGTCGTACGCCCCGGACGCCCGAGAGCCGTACGCCCAAGTACGCCCAAGTACGCCCCGGCAGACGCTTCCCGGACGCCACCGGGAGCTGTTCCGCCCCTCCTCCCCGCCCTTCTCTCCGAGGGAGACCCCGATGCCCCACCGCCCCCTGCCGCCCCGGCCCCGGCGGCACACCCTCGCCACCCTGGCCACGGCCGCCGCCCTGACGGCCTCGCTCACCTCGTGCGCGACCGCGGGGGTCTCCGTCGAGGCGGCGCGCCACACCCTCGTCGTCGACACCGCGTTCAACGCCAAGTCCATCGACCCCGCGCGCGTCTACCAGCCCACCGACTACCTCGTCGACCACGCCCTGTACGAGACGCTGACCACCTACCGCGGCGAGGACCTGCGTACCCCCGTGTCCGGGCTGGCCGCCTCGTGGTCCAACTCCGAGGACGGGCAGTCCTGGACGTTCGCTCTCCGTGGCAACGCCCGCTTCTCCGACGGCACACCCGTGGAGGCGAGCGACGTGGTCTTCTCCTTCGACCGGCTGCGCCACGTCGACGCGAGCCCGGCCTATCTGATGGCCGGGGTGTCCGTCGAGGCAGAGGACGCACGGACCGTGGTCCTGACGACCGAGTCCCCGCGCGCCGACGTGCCCGCCATGCTCGCGACCCCGCAGTTCGGGGTGCTCAACGCCGACGCCGTGCGTGCGCACGGGGGCACCGACGCGAAGGACGCGGCCACCGAGGACTCGGCCGAGGCCTGGCTGAACACGGAGTCCGCGGGGTCCGGGCCGTACCGGCTGAAGAGCTACAGCAACTCCTCGCAGATCGTCCTGGAGGCCAACCCGGAGTACGCCGGTGACGCACCGGCGTATCCCAGGGTGATCATCAGGAACGTGCCGTCCGCCCAGCAGCAGTTGCTCGGGGTGCAGTCGGGCGACTCGCAGATCGCCCTCGACATCTCGGCGCTCCAGACCAAGGGCCTGCACGACGACGGACTGGTGGTGGACGACAGCCGGGCCGCCGAGGTGCTCTACCTCGCGGTCAGCCGCGGGAAGGGCCTGCCCACCGCGTCCGCCGACATACAGCGGGCCATCCGTCTCGGCATCGACTACGAGGGCCTCACCGAGATCGCGGGCCCGGGGTCCACCCAGGCGACCGGCATCCTGCCGACCGTCTTCACCGGGGGTCTCGGCAAGGAGGACGCCGCCGCACACGACCCCCGCGCGGCCCGCGCCCTCGTCGAGAAGGCGAAGAAGGAACGGGGCCTGGAGAAGATCGAGCTGACCCTCGACTACGCCAGTGACTACCACCGCCTGGCGGGCCTCGACTACGGCGTCCTCGCCCAGCGCCTCCAGAGCGATCTGGGGAAGATCGGCATCACCGTCACGCTCCGGCCCTCGCCCACGTCGACCTCCCTCCAGCGTTATGTGGACGGCGCGACGGAGCTCGCCCTGTGGTCCTACCCACCGGACTACCTCGACCCGCAGAACATCCTCGGTTTCGGGCCGGGCGACTTCCTCTCCAAGCGGGTGCACTGGCCTGCGAAGGACGCCCCCGGGCTCGCCGCCCTCACGACGAAGGCGTACGGGTCGGTCGAGGAGCGGGACCGGCTCACCGCCTACACGGCGTGGAACCGGGCGATGAACGAGGACAGCCCCTTCGTCCCACTGCTGGAGCCGAACTTCGTCACCGTGGCCTCGTCCGAGGTCACCGGACTGGTCCGTAACCCTCTCTACTACCTCGATCTGGCCGCACTCGGCCGCTCGGAGGGGTGAATCCATGACCGACACCGCCCCCGGCACGGTCCTCGCCGGACCGGACCCCGCGAAGGTCACTCCCCGTGTCCGCCGCAGGATGCCGCCCCTGCTGACGTACGCCCTGCGCCGCGTCGCCTCCTCGGTGCTGATCGTCTTCGGCGTCACCCTGGTGACCTTCCTGCTCAGCTCCGTCGTCCCGGCGGACCCGGCCACCGCCAACCTCGGCCAGCGTGCCCTGGACGACCCCGGGATCGTCGCCCGTTACCGCGCCGAGCAGGGCCTGGACCGTTCCTTGCCGGTGCAGTACGCCTCCTACCTCGGCAATCTCGTCACCGGCGATCTGGGCACCTCGCAGCAGACCCAGCGTCCGGTCCTCGACGACCTCGCCGAGAAACTGCCCGCCACCCTCGAACTCGTCGTGGTCGCCACCGTGATGGCCCTCGTCGTCGGGGTGCTGTTCGGCGTCCTCGCCGCGAAGGGGCGGGGCGGCCGGCTCGACCGGATCGCCCGCACCCTGTCACTCACCGGGGTCTCCCTGCCGACCTTCTGGATCGGCATGGTCGCCGCCGTGCTCTTCGTGAAGAACCTCGGTGTCCTGCCGGGCTCCGGCCGGCTCTCCCCCGCCCTCGACCCACCGGACCAGATCACCGGCTTCTACACGGCCGACGCCCTGCTGGGAGGCGACCTGGGCGCCTTCGCCTCGGCCGCCGCCCATCTCGTACTCCCCGCCTCCGTCCTCGCCCTGTCGGTCATCGGCATGGTGCTGCGCTTCACCCGCAGCGCCGTGCTGGAGGCGCTGTCGTCCGACTTCGTCAAGGCGGGGCGCGCCAAGGGACTTCGCGGCCGTGGCGTCCTGTGGGGCTACGCGGTGCGCTCGGCCTCCGGCCAGCTGATCACCGCCACCACCCTCTCCTTCAGCCTGCTGCTCGCCGCGACCGTCTACATCGAGCAGCAGTTCTCCTGGAACGGCATCGGCCAGTACGCCTTCCGCAGTTCGACCAATCTCGACCTTCCCGCCGTGATGGGTGTCTCCATCCTCATCGCCCTGGTCTTCGTCGTGGTCAACCTGGTCGCCGACCTGCTGTACGCCGCCTTCGACCCGAGGATCCGACTGTCATGACCGCCACTCCCGCCCCGGTCACCGCACCGGGCCGCCGTACGGGACGGGTGGCCGGCGCCTGGCGCTGGGCGCGCCGCAACCCCGCACAGGGCGTCGCCGCAGGTGTGCTGCTCCTGTGGCTGATCGTCATCGCGCTCGCCCCGCTGCTCGCTCCGTACGACCCGCTCGACCAGAGCGCGGTGCCCTTGGAGGGCGCCTCGTCCGCGCACTGGCTGGGGACCGACCCCGCCGGGCGCGACGTGCTCTCCCGCGTCCTGTACGGAGCCCGGCTGTCCGTCCCCGTCGGCCTGCTGCTCATCACGGCGACCGCCGTGATCGGCACGGTGGTCGGTCTCGTCGCGGGCTTCTTCGGCGGCTGGGTCGACGAGGTCCTGATGCGCGTCACGGACGTCGTGTTCGCCTTCCCGGTCATCATCCTGGCGATGGCCGTGGCCGCCTCGCTCGGCCCGTCCCTGCCCAACTCCGTCCTCGCGGGTGCCCTGGTCTGGTGGCCGGGCTACGCGCGCACCGTCCGCTCGACCGTGCTCTCGCTGCGCGAGTCGGACTTCGTGCACGCCAACCGGCTCGCCGGGGTCGGCTCGGTCCGCTCGATCCTCGTGGACCTGGTGCCCGGGGTGGCCGGCTCGCTGCTCGTCCTCGCCATGCTCGACGTCGGCGGCGCGATCCTGCTGCTCGCCGGGCTGTCCTTCCTCGGGCTCGGTGCCAGGCCACCGGCCGCCGAATGGGGATCGATGATCTCCGAGGCCTCGCAGTACTTCAACCAGTGGTGGCTCGCGGTCGTCCCCGGCCTCGCCATCGTCTCGGTCGTGGTCGCCTTCAACGTCCTGGGCGACGCCCTGCGCGACCGGCTCGACCCCAAACTCTCGACGGCTGGAGAACGGTGATGAGTGGGGACAACGTCCTTGGCACGCACGACGACGGCGGCACCGGTGGCCCTGCCCCGGTCGTCGACGGTACGGCCACCGGCCTGCCACTGGAATCCCGTGCGGGTACCGGCACCGCCCGCACCGGGACCGCCTCGGCGGACACGGCCGAACCTCTGCTGCGCGTCAGTGGACTGACCGTGACGCTGCCCCGGGCCGGACGTGACATCACGCTGGTGGACGGCGTGGACCTGGAGGTGCGCCCCGGGGAGGTGCTCGGTGTCGCCGGGGAGTCCGGCAGCGGCAAGACGGTGACCGGCATGACCCTGGTCGGCCTCGGACCCGACCGGGCGTCCGTCACCGGATCGGTCCGCTTCGACGGCCGGGAACTGGTCGGGCTGCCCGACAGGGAGTGGGCGCGGGTGCGCGGCCGGGACATCGCGGTCGTCTTCCAGGACCCCTCCTCCGCCCTGCACCCGATGCTCACGGTCGGACGGCAGATCACCGACCACGTACGCCGCCACCAGGGCATCAGCCGCAAGCAGGCCGCGGCCCGCGCGGTCGAGCTCCTGGACCTGGTGCGCATCCCCGGTGGGGCCTCGGCCGCCGCCCGCTACCCTCACCAGTTCTCCGGTGGCATGCGCCAGCGCATCGCCATCGCCTCCGCCCTGGCCTGCGGTCCACGCCTGCTCATCGCCGACGAGCCGACCACGGCCCTCGACGTCACCGTCCAGGCCGGGATCGTGGAACTCCTGGACGAGCTACGGCGCGAGACGGGCATGGCCGTCCTCATGGTCACCCACGACCTCGGCGTGCTGTCCTCGGTCGCCGACCGGATCGCCGTCTTCTACTCCGGCCGTGTCATCGAGACCGGCACCGTCGGCGAGGTCATCGGCGCGCCCCAGCATCCGTACACACGCGGTCTGTTGCAGGCGCTGCCGCACGCCTCGCTCGGGGAGCGCTCCGCCGTCGGGCACGCCGTGCCGCTGCGGCCCATCCCCGGCTCCGCGCCCGCCGCCGGCGCCCTCGGGCCCGGCTGCCCGTTCCGGCCGCGCTGCTCCTCGGCCGTCGACGGCTGCGACCGCGAGCGCCCGGTGCCGGTCCACATCGGCCCCACCCGTACGGTCGCCTGCCTGCTGGCCGAGCCCGGCACAGCCCGTCCGGCCGACGGCCCGCCGGGCCCCGGCACCGCCCGCCGGGCAGGCGTCCCCTCGAACCCCGGCGCCGTCCTCGCGGCCGGCGCCCCCGTAAGGAGGAAGGCATGAGCGTGAACGCGAGCCGGCCGGCACCCCTGCTCCGCGTCGAGGACGTGGTCGTCGAGTACCCGCGCAAGGGACTGCCTCCGATGCGCGCCCTGGCGGGCGTCGGCCTGGAGATCGCGCCGGGAGAAGTGGTCGGCATCGTCGGGGAGTCGGGCTGCGGAAAGTCCACGCTGGCCCGCGCCGTCACCGGCCTCGCCCCGGCACACACAGGGTCGGTCACCTTCGACGGCACGCCGGTCGGCGCGATGGGCCGGCGTCGCCGCGCCCCCGGTCTGCTGCCGTTGCAGATGGTCTTCCAGGATCCGAACGCCTCGCTCAACCCACGGCGCACCATCGGCGCGCAGATCCAGGAGGTCGTGGTGGCGCGCGAGCGCGCGCGGGGCGCCGGGCGCCGCCGCGGCGACCCGGAGAACGCGCGTGAGGCCGTCGAGGCGCTGCGCCGCGTCGGCCTTCCGGACGGGGCGGCGGAGAAGTATCCGCACGAGTTCTCCGGCGGCCAGCGGCAACGGGCGGCGATCGCCCGGGCACTCGCCTCCCGTCCGAAGATGATCGTCGCGGACGAACCGGTGTCCGCACTGGACGCCTCGGCGCAGGCCGCGGTGGCGAATCTGCTGCGGGACCTGTCGCGCGAGGAGGGCATCGCCCTCGCGTTCATCTCCCACGACCTGGCGGTGGTCGGCGCGCTCGCCGACCGGGTGGTGGTCATGTATCTGGGCCGTGTCGTCGAGACGGGCACCGTCGAACAGATCTTCAACGCGCCACAGCACCCCTACACCCAGGCCCTGCTGGCGGCCGTACCGGTGCCGGACGGCTCCGGCACCCGCCCCCGGGCGCTGACCGGCGAGGTCCCGGACCCGAGCAGCCCGCCGCCCGGATGCCGCTTCCACCCCCGTTGCCCGCTCGCCGTCGACCGCTGCCGCACCGACGAACCGGTGCTGCTGCGGGCGCCGGGGGCACCTGCGGAGTCCGGGGTGGCCTGCTGGGTCGCGCAGGAGTCCGGTCCGGCCACGCACACGGCACCGGTTACGGCACCAGTTACGGTTACGGCTACGGACTGAGGTGCGGTGGGGCCGCCGGCCACGGGCCGGTGTGCCGGGCCGCCGGGCGCGGAGGGGACACCCCCGTGCCCGGCGGCCACACGCCCCCGTGCCCGGCGGCCGCGCGCTCAGCGCGGTCAGGGGTCAGACCGCCGCCGGGAGCACGTCCTCCAGCTCCTGGAGCAACCGCCGCTTCGGCCGGGCGCCGACCATGGACTTCACCGGTTCGCCGTCCTGGAAGACCATCAGCGTCGGCATCGACAGCACCGCGTAGCGGCTGGTGATGTCCGGGTTGTGGTCCACGTCGATCTGGACGACCTTCAGCCGGCCGGCCTCCTCCCTGGCGATCGCGCTGAGCACCGGGGCGAGCTGGCGGCAGGGGCCGCACCAGTCGGCGGTGAACTCGACCAGGACCGGGAGGCCCGTCCCCCGTACCTCCTCGTCGAAAGTGGTGTCGGTGACCTCGGCTACACCCTCTGCGTGGATCATCGGTCCTCGTCCTCCCAGTTCAGTTCGCATCGTGG
Source organism: Streptomyces sp. NPDC002125 (assembly GCF_053593715.1). Lineage (NCBI taxonomy): Bacteria > Bacillati > Actinomycetota > Actinomycetes > Kitasatosporales > Streptomycetaceae > Streptomyces > Streptomyces sp. NPDC002125. The sequence continues at coordinate 407,286 of NZ_JBSFDD010000001.1, forward strand.
CTCGGGGCCGCCCGGCACCTCGGCCGACGCCTCCAGTTCGGCGCGGGCCAGCTGGGCCCCCACCTCGGCTCGGACCGACTGCAACTGGTCGATGAGCGCGTCCAGTTCGCCGATCTTGCGCCGGTAGACGGCCAGTGAGGCCGGGCAGGAGTCGCCCGCCGGGTGGCCCGCGCGCAGGCAGTCGACGAAGGGGCGGGTCTCCTCCAGGTCGAACCCGAAGTCCTGGAGCGTCCGGATCTGCTGGATCAGCCGCAGATCGCCCTCGTCGTAGGTGCGGTAGCCGTTCTCCGCGCGGCGCGCCCGCAGCAGGCCGCGCGACTCGTAGTACCGCAGCGTCCGTGTGGTCGTTCCGGCGCGTTCGGCCAGTTCCCCGATTCGCATACCGCGACCGTAGTCCTTGACGTCGGCGTCAAGGCAAGCCGTGCGGCAGGGGCCGAGGTGCCCGCGTCGTCCGGAAGTTGAACGGCCGGGGCCATTGACGGCCGCCCCGCGTGCGCCTACATAACTCTGAGAGCGCTCTCACAAGTATCTTCCCGGCACCGTCCCCACCGGAGGTCCCCTTGCGTACGAGCCGCACCATCCCCCACAGACGTACGACCGTCCTCGCGGTCCTCACCGCCCTGGCCCTGGTCCTCGCCGGAGTGGTCACCGTCGCCGGTTCCGGCCCCGCCCGAGGCGACGTGCCCTCCACGCCCGGCTGGAACCTCCAGTGGAGCGACGACTTCAACGGCGCGTACCGCTCCCTGCCGTCCTCCGCGAACTGGCAGATCGACACGGGCCACGGCTATCCCGGCGGCCCGGGCAACTGGGGCACCGGAGAGATCCAGAACTACACCGCCAGCCCCGACAACGTCAGCCTCGACGGCAGCGGCAACCTCCGCATCACCCCGCTCCGCGACAGCGCGGGCAACTGGACCTCCGGCCGCATCGAGACCAGGCGGGCCGACTTCAAGGCCCCGGTCGGCGGCACCCTGCGCATCGAGGGCCGCGTCCAGATGCCGAACGTCACGGGCAACGCGGCCCTGGGGTACTGGCCCGCGTTCTGGGCCCTCGGCTCGCCCTACCGGGGCAACTACTGGAACTGGCCCGGCATCGGCGAGTTCGACATCATGGAGAACGTCAACGGGATCAACTCCGTCTGGGGCGTGCTCCACTGCGGCGTCAATCCGGGCGGCCCCTGCAACGAGACCACCGGGCTCGGCAACAGCCGCACCTGCCCCGGCGCAAGCTGCCAGTCGGCGTTCCACACGTACCGCTTCGAGTGGGACCGCGCCGTCACCCCCAACGCCCTGCGCTGGTACGTCGACGACCAGCTCTTCCCCAACGTCACGCAGAGCCAGCTGGACGCCACGACGTGGGCCGACATGACGGATCACGCCGGGTACTTCCTCCTGCTGAACCTCGCGATCGGCGGGCGTTCCCGAACGCGCTCGGCGGCTCGACGCCGACCGCCGACACCGTCCCCGGCAGGCCCATGCTCGTCGACTACGTGGGTGTCTGGACCAAGGGCGGCAGCGGGACGACCGAACCGCCCACGAACCCGCCCACCGGCTCCTCCACCCTCGTCCTGCGCAGTGGCGGCGGCCTCGGGGCCGCCCAGTCTGCCGCCTCGTCGGTGACGGTCGCGTCGGCCGGCGGGGCCAACTACGACGGCACCCCGCACAGCCCGCAGACCTTCACCGCCACGGGCATCACCCGGACGTACGACGGCGGCTCGACCCAGTTCGACCTGTTCACGGACTCGGGTACGACAGTTGCCAACGGGCAGCAGGTGAGGGTGAGTTACGACCGTACGGGCGACGGGACCTGGGACCGTACGGAGACGTACAACTACTTCGCCACCGACCCCGTCAACGGGTACGAGCACTACACACAGGCCAAGGGGCTCAAGGCCTCCACCGGGAGCCACGGGAACCTCGTGAACGGCACGGTGAAGGTGGAGATATGGAACGCCATCGGCAACGGGGCGAGCACCGTGGGAGTCGGCAACCAGTCGGTGGTCCGCATCCCGTTCGACTGAGGAGCCTTCCCGGCCTGGGCGGCCCCGGGCTCACCGACGACGTGACCGACGCCGCGCTACGCGGCGTGGGCTCGATCGATGGCTGACATGCCGGTACCGATCGCTGACACGAACGCGCTGTACCGGCGCTGTACCGGCTCTTCACACCCAAGGACCCCCGTCACCCCGAACACGGACGCGGCCGGTACGGGGGTCCCGTACCGGCCGCGTCCGATGTACCCGCGCGCTACACCTTGACCAGCGAGGGCTGCTCCTCGCCGCCGTCCCTGGCGTCGGGGACCTGCGGCTCGCCGGTGTGGGCGTCGTCCGTCATCGTCTTCTCGTCGAAGGGCAGAGCGCCGGAGAGGACCTGGTCCACCCGGGCCCGGTCGATCTCCTTGGTCCAGGTGCCGACCAGCACCGTGGCGACCGCGTTGCCCGCGAAGTTCGTCAGAGCGCGGGCCTCGCTCATGAAGCGGTCGATGCCGACGATCAGGCCGACGCCGTCGACCAGTTCGGGCCGGTGCGACTGGAGGCCGCCGGCGAGGGTGGCCAGTCCGGCGCCGGTGACGCCCGCCGCGCCCTTGGAGGCGATCACCATGAAGACGAGCAGCGAGATCTGCTCCCCGATGGTCAGCGGGTCGCCCGTCGCGTTGGCGATGAAGAGCGAGGCCATCGTGAGGTAGATCGCGGTGCCGTCGAGGTTGAAGGAGTAGCCGGTCGGCACGGTGATGCCGACGACGGGCTTGCTGACGCCCATGTGCTCCATCTTCGCGATAAGCCTCGGCAGGGCCGACTCGGACGACGAGGTGGAGAGGATCAGCAGGAACTCACGGCCCAGGTACTTCAGCAGCGTGAGGATGTTGACCCCGGCCACCAGGCGCAGGATCGCTCCCAGGATGAGGAAGACGAAGAGCGCACAGGTGACGTAGAAGCCGATCATGATGATCGCGAGGGACTTCAGCGCGTCCACGCCGGTCTCGCCGACCACTGCCGCCATCGCGCCGAACGCGCCGACCGGGGCGGCCCACATGATCATGGCGAGGATGCGGAAGACGAGGCGCTGGATGTGCCCGATGCCACGCAGGACCGGTTCACCGGCCGAGCCCATGGCCTGGAGCGCGAAGCCCGCGAGCAGGGCGATGAGCAGGGTCTGGAGGACCTCGCCCTCGGTGAAGGCGGACACCATGGTGGTGGGGATGATACCGAGCAGGAAGTCCGTGGTGGACTCGCTGTCTCCCGCCTGCGCCTCACCGGCGGCGCGGGCGGCCTCGGTGAGGTGGAGGCTGGAGCCGGGCTCCAGGAGGTTGCCGACGACCAGGCCGATGGCCAGGGCGACCGTCGACATGACCAGGAAGTACCCGAGGGCGAGACCGCCGACGGCGCCGACCTTGGCTGCCTTCCGTACGGAGCCGACCCCCAGCACGATCGTGCAGAAGATGATCGGCGAGATCATCATCTTGATGAGGTTGACGAAGCCGGTGCCGATCGGCTTGAGCTCGACGGCGAAGTCGGGAGCCACGAGGCCCACCGTGATGCCCAGCACCACGGCGGCGATCACGGCCAGGTAGAGATAATGGGTACGGTCCCGGCGAGCGGCTTTCTCTGCCACGGGGGTCTCCTCGGATATGCGACGGCTCCCCGTCCCTGGGGGCCCCGGTGACTATTCACTTCCCTGTGACCGCCGTCACCCTTGCGTTCATATCGTTCACGGACGTTTTCGAGCCACCTTGGGCCGCAGGTCGGCGGCAGGCAGACTGGTGGCCATGCGCCTGCCCCGTACCCTCCCCCGCAGCCTGGCCGGCCAGCTGTTCGCGATGCAGGCCCTGCTCGTGGCGGCGGTGGTGGCCGGGTGCGCCTTCTTCGCGTACGCCTCCGGCCGGTCCCAGGCGGAGGAGACCGCTGCCCGCCAGGTGCGGGCCGCCGCCCTCGCCATGGCCGGATCGCCGTCCGTGCGGGAGGCGATCCGTACGCCGGACCCGTCCGCCGTGCTCCAGCCGTACGCGGAGCGGGTCCGCGAGGACACCGGGATCGCCTTCGTCACGATCATGGATCCGCAGGGCGTCCGCTGGACCCACCCCGACCCCGGCGAGATCGGCAGGAGCTTCATCGGGCACACCGAGCGCGCGCTGCTCGGCGAGACCTTCGAGGAGACCTACACCGGCACGCTGGGGCCCTCGATACGGGTCGTCACCCCGGTCAGGGACGAGGGCAGGATCGTCGGCCTGGTCAGCGCGGGCATCACGGTCGAGCGGGTGTCCACCCAGGTGCGGGAGCAGCTCGGCGCCCTGGGGACGGCGGCGGGCGCCGCGCTGCTGATCGGCGCGCTCGGGACGTACGTCATCAACGCCCGGCTGCGCAGGCATACGCACGGGATGAACGCCCGGGAGCTGAGCCGGATGCACACCTACCACGAGGCGACGCTGCACGCGGTGCGCGAGGGGCTGCTGATGCTGGACGGACAGCGCCGGGTCGCCCTGATCAACGACGCGGGCCGGGAGCTCCTGGGCCTGGCGCCCGGGGCGGTCGGGCGCGGGGTCGACGAACTCGCGCTGCCCGCGCCGCTCACCGGGGCGCTCCTGGACTCCGAGCCGCGGGTGGACGAGGTCCATCTGACGGCGGACCGGGTGATCGTCGTCAACACCAGCCCGGTGGTCGGCGGCGAGCGGCGCGGCACGGTGGTGACCCTGCGGGACCACACCGAGCTCCAGGCGCTGTCGGGCGAGCTGGACTCGGAGCGCGGCTTCACCCAGGCGCTGCGTTCGCAGGCCCATGAGGCGGCGAACCGGCTGCACACCGTGGTGTCGCTGATCGAGCTCGGCCGCGTCGACGAGGCGGTGGAGTTCGCGACGGCCGAGCTGGAGCTCGCGCAGGAGCTCACCGACCGGGTGGTGGGAGCGGTGGCCGAGCCGGTGCTCGCGGCGCTGCTGCTCGGCAAGGCGGCGCAGGCCAACGAGCGGGGTGTGGAGCTGGTGCTCGCGCGGGACAGCCTGATCGACGACGGGGCACTGCCCCGGACGCTGGCCGCGCGGGATCTGGTCACGATCCTCGGGAATCTGATCGACAACGCGGTGGACGCCGCGTCGGAGTCGGCGCGGGGCGACGGTGGCGGCCCGGTCCCCGCGCAGCGCACCGCGACGCGCGCCCTGGTCACCGTCACCGCGCGCACGGAGGCCGGCGAGCTGCTGCTGAAGGTGGCGGACACCGGCGACGGGATCGGCCCGGACGAGGCGGACGAGGTCTTCCGCCGGGGCTGGAGCACGCACGGCGCGGGCCGCGGCCTGGGCCTGGCACTCGTGCGGCAGGCGGCCCACCGCAACGGCGGGACGGTGACGCTCGGCCGGGCGCCGGACGGCGGCGCGGAGTTCACGGTGCGGCTGCCGCTCAGCGGCCGCGTGGCGGAGACCGGGGCGGTCACGGCATGAGCGGGACGGGCAGCACCGGCGGGACGGCCGCCACCGGCGGGACGAGCAGCACAGGCGGGACGAGCAGCACCGGCGGGACAGGCAGCACCGGCGGGACGGCCGGCGCCGGTGCCACGGGCGGCCCCGGCGACCCGATCCGCGTACTGGTCGTGGAGGACGACCCGGTGGCCGCCGACGCCCATCAGCTGTACGTGGGCCGGGTGCCGGGCTTCGAGGTCGCCGCGGTCGCCCACTCCCGGGCGGAGGCCGTGCGCGCGCTGGAGCGCACGGAGGTGGATCTGCTGCTGCTCGATCTGTATCTGCCCGACGGGCACGGTCTGCAGCTGCTGCGCTCGCTGCGGGCGGCGGGCCACGGAGCCGACGTCATCGCCGTGACGTCGGCCCGCGATCTGGCGGTGGTGCGGGAAGGCGTGTCCCTCGGCGTCGTGCAGTACGTCCTGAAGCCGTTCACCTACCCCACCCTGCGGGACCGGCTCGTGCGCTACGCCGAGTTCCGGGCGGCGGCCGGTGAGGCGAGCGGTCAGGACGAGGTGGACCGGGCGCTGGGCGCGCTGCGCGTCCCGGACCCCGCCACGCTGCCCAAGGGGCTGAGCGGCCCGACGCTGGAGGCGGTCACCGGGGCGCTCCGGAAGGCGCCCGACGGGGTCACCGCGGCGGCGGCCGGGGAGGAGCTGGGTATCTCCCGGATCACCGCGCGCCGCTATCTGGAGCATCTGGTGACGGCCGGCCGGGCCGTGCGGCGGCCCAGCTACGGTCAGGTCGGCAGGCCTGAGCTGCACTACCACTGGGTGGCTGAAACCCGTTGATGCTCAGGGGTGCCGGCCGAGGGGTGCCCTAGGAGGATCATACGAAGGGTGAACTGATAGGAACAGCCTGTAGCCAGGCGGTTCCCGGGCTTCTACGGTGGGGCCGTGCACCCCACCCCGCCCTTCAACGCCCCCGCCGCGCGCCGCCTGCGCGAGGCTCTGGGAATGGCTCCCGGACATGTTGCGTACGGTCTCGGCGCCCAGTACGGACTTCAGATCACGGCCGAGACGGTGATGGCCTGGGAGCGCGGTACGGCGCTGCCCGGCGAGCGCGAACTGATGGCGCTGGCAGGTGTGTTGTGGTGCGCCCCGGGCGAACTGCTCTCCGCGGCCAGCACGTTGCGCGAGCACCGGATGGCCAGGGACATCGCGGTGGACGATCTGGCGCGGACGCTCGGGATGACGGCGTCGGCGTACCAGCGGATCGAGGAGTCCGGCCGCTGGCGGGGCAACGAGCGCCAGGCGGTGGCGCTCTGCGACGCGCTGGACATGTCCGCGGCGCAGTTCCTGACGGCGACCGGCCGTAACGAGGAGCTGGCCGACCTGCTCACGCGAGCGGTGACGACGCGCTGGCAGGCGTACGTGCGGCCGGTGGACAAGCTCGTACCGCTGGACCGCATCCTCCTCCAGAACGTGCTGGAGCAACTGCATGCCGATTACCAGGCCCTGATGGTGTCGACGCTGAGCTGGAACACCACGGGCCGGGACCGGGCGGGGACCGGCGGCGACGCGGGGCGGGAGTTCCTGGACCGGGTGGTCGAGGAATTCTGGCGGACGGCGGGAATCTGAGTCGGCGCGGACCGGAGCCGGCGCGAATCCGAGCGTACGGAACCGAGCCGGCGCGGATCCGAGCGTACGGAGCCGAGCCGGCGCGGATCCGAGCATACGGAGCCGAGCCCCCGGCCGACCCTGAGCCCTGGGCCGGTCCCGGCGTCCCGGCCCCGTGGGCGCCCGGCCGGTCTCAGCTCCTGACCGGGTCGAAGGAGTACAGCTGGTCCGTCCCCTCCTTCGCACACCCGAGCTGGACGATCTTGGCCAGCTCCTTCGTGCTGCGGTCCCTGGCGCCCAGGCAGAGGTCGGTGTGGGCCGGCCTGATCCGGTAGCCGCGCACGGGGTCCCCGACGGCTTCGAGGCGGAAGATCTCGGCGGGGCCCCGGTGACCGCATTCGGTGTCCTCCAGCGGCACCCCGGTGGCCGTCCCTCCGTGCAGGACGCCTGTGCAGCCCTCGCCGTAGTCGGGGTGGTCGGTCGCGATGCGCCAGGTGCCCTCGCCCAGGGGCACCAGGCTGAACCGGGGGACGGCGGCGGTGACGCAGGGCGCCTGGTAGACGGTGCCGTTCTTGAAGCCGAGCCGCTCCGACAGGCACAGGCCCGTGCGGACCGACCGTATGCGCACCGGCCCCTCGGCAGGCGCCGTGACGGCCGGGGCGGCGGACGCCGTCCCGCCGCCCCCGGGCCGCTCCGGTCCGCCGGGCGTCCAGAGGGCGAAGGCCACCGCGCCCGTGGCCACCGCGACCAGGGCCCCGAGCAGAAGGCGGCGTACGCGCGGCACGGGCCTTCCGGAATCGGGCGCGGGCGCGGGGCCGGTTCGCGGCCCCGGCTCCCCCCGCACCGGCGGGCCCGCCCCCTCCGGGGCCGCGCGCCGCCCGTGCACCGCGATCTCCTTGCGCACGGCGAGCCAGCCGTCCACCTCAGCGGGCCCGCAGCCGCAGGCGCGTACGAAGGCGGCGAGGAGCTCCTCGCGGGGGACGGTCGTCCGGGACAGCATGTTGGCGATCGTGGAGCGCGGCAGCACGTCACCCACCGCGTCGGCCCGCTGGGTCAGTTCGCGGAAGGTCAGCCCCGAGGCGTCCTTGAGCCGCCGCAGCAGCTCGACGAACTCCTCCGGGCTCCGCGCCTCCTGAGGATCGGGAGCTCTGCCGCCGTCCGCCATCTCACCGTCTCCCCCTGTCCGGACCGGGACTGGGACATGTCCCGGACAGGGTCAACCCTTGTCGACGCGGGCCGACGGCTCAAGAGTGGATTGCGGCAACATCACGGGGGAACAGCGCGGCCCCGGCCATCCACGGGGGGATGGCCGGGGCCGCGCGCACCGCCGGCCCGGGACCGGCGGGAGGATCGGGGCAGCGGGATCAGAACACCGACTCCGCCTCGTACATCCGGTCGCTGGGGACGGTCTTCAGCCGGGTCACGGCGTCCGCCAGCGGGGCCATCACGATCTCGGTCCCGCGCAGGGCCGTCATCCGGCCGAAGTCGCCGCGGTGCACGGCCTCCACGGCGTTCCACCCGAAGCGGGTCGCGAGCACCCGGTCGTACGCCGTCGGCGTGCCACCGCGCTGCACATGGCCGAGAATGACCGGCCTGGCCTCCTTGCCGAGGCGCAGTTCGAGCTCGGCGGCGAGGCGGTTGCCGATGCCCTTGAAGCGCTCGTGGCCGAACTGGTCGATCTCGCCCTTGGCGTACGGCATGGAGCCCTCGGCCGGGTGGGCGCCCTCGGCAACGCAGATGACGGCGAACTTCTTGCCGCGTGCGAAGCGCTCCTCGACCATCTTGACCAGGTCGTCGACCTGGAAGGGGCGCTCGGGGAGGCAGATCCCGTGGGCACCGCCGGCCATGCCGGACTCCAGGGCGATCCAGCCCGCGTGGCGGCCCATGACCTCCACGACCATGACGCGCTGGTGCGATTCGGCCGTGGTCTTGAGACGGTCTATGGCCTCGGTCGCGACGCCCACGGCCGTGTCGAAGCCGAAGGTCCGGTCGGTGGCGGAGATGTCGTTGTCGATGGTCTTCGGGACGCCGACGACGGGCATACCGGCGTCGGACAGCATGCGGGCCGCGGTGAGGGTGCCCTCTCCGCCGATCGGGATCAGCGCGTCGATGCCGTAACGGAGGGACAGCTCCGCGCAGTTCTCCGCGGCCTCGCGCAGCCGGTCCCGCTCCAGTCGTGCCGAGCCGAGGATCGTGCCGCCGCGGGCCAGGATGCCGCTGACGGCGTTGAGGTCGAGCGGCCGGAAGTGGCCGTCGAGCAGCCCTTTGAAGCCGTCCTCGAAGCCGATGACCTCATCGCCGTGGCCCACCACGGCGCGGTGCACGACCGACCGGATCACGGCATTCAGGCCTGGGCAGTCGCCGCCTGCGGTGAGAATTCCGATGCGCATCCTGCTCTGTCTCCTGCTCGCTAGTGCCATGCATTCCGGGGACCCGTCGTGAAACCCCCGTACCGTGAGCCACGACGATTGTCCCACGCCGGGCCGTACCCCCGCGCTTCCGGCCTCGCCGGTACGGGACCGTTCGGGGTCCGGCGGCTGCCGGGCGGGCGCTCGGCCCGGCGGGCGGCGTACCTGCCCCGGTGGGTATCGTCAAAAGGACAATGCCAGCCATACAGGACGGGAGACCACGCGTGACGCGCAGCGTGTACGTGACCGGCATCGACCGGGGGGACGGCCGCCAGGTCGTCGATCTGGGAGTCATGGAACTACTGACGCGTCAGGTGGACCGGGTCGGCGTCTTCCGGCCGCTGGTCCACGACGGCCCCGACCGCCTGTTCGAACTGCTGCGGGCGCGCTACCGCCTCTCGCAGAGCCCGGAGACCGTCTTCGGCCTGGACTACCAGGAGGCCTCCGCGGTCCAGGCGGAGAAGGGCACCGACGAGCTGGTCTCCCTGCTCGTCGAGCGCTTCCACCGGGTGGCCCGCGACTACGAGGTCGTGCTGGTGCTGGGCAGCGACTTCGCGGCCACCCAGCTCCCCGACGAGCTGGCCCTGAACGCCCGGCTCGCCAACGAGTTCGGCGCCTCGGTGATCGCGGTGGTCGGCGGCAAGGACCAGGACGCCGGGTCCGTACGGGCCGAGACGCGCAACGCCTACCGCGCGTACGCCGGCCTCGGCTGCGACGTCCTGGCGATGATCGTGAACCGGGTGGCCTCCGAGGACCGGGAGGACATCGCGGACCGGCTGAAGACGCAGCTGCCGGTCCCGTGCTCCGTCCTGCCCGACGACCCGGCGCTCTCCGCGCCGACCGTCGCCCAGATCACCACCGCACTGGGCGGAACGGTTCTGCTCGGCGACGACTCCGGTCTCGCCAGGGACGCGCTGAACTTCGTCTTCGGCGGCGCGATGCTGCCGAACCTCCTGAAGGCCCTGACCCCCGGCTGCATGGTCGTCACCCCCGGGGACCGCGCGGACCTGGTCATCGGTTCGCTCGCGGCACACAGCGCGGGCACGCCGCCGATCGCGGGGGTCCTGCTGACCCTGGACGAGCGCCCCGGCGAGGAGATACTCCGGCTGGCGGCACGCCTCGCGCCGGGCACCCCGGTCGTCGCGGTCTCCGGCGGCTCCTTCCCCACGGCCGGTGAACTCTTCGCTCTGGAGGGCAAGCTGAATGCGGCGACGCCCCGCAAGGCGGAGACCGCCCTCGGCCTGTTCGAGCGCCATGTGGACACCGGCGCCCTGCTGGAGCGGGTCTCGGTGGCCCGCAGCGGCCGGGTCACCCCGATGATGTTCGAGCACGAACTGCTGGAGCAGGCCCGCTCCGACCGGCGCCGCGTCGTCCTGCCCGAGGGCACCGAGGAGCGCGTCCTGCGCGCCGCCGACGTGCTGCTGCGCCGCGACGTCTGTGACCTGACCCTCCTCGGCGACACCGACGTCATCCGCAAGAAGGCCGCCGACCTGGGCATCGACCTCGGCGAGACCCGGCTCGTCGACCCGCAGACCTCGGAGCTGCGCCAGAGCTTCGCCGAACGGTACGCGGCGCTGCGCGCGCACCGCGGAGTCACGGTGGAGCTGGCGTACGACGTCGTCTCGGACGTGAACTACTTCGGCACCCTGATGGTCCAGGAGGGCCTGGCGGACGGCATGGTCTCGGGCTCGGTGCACTCCACGGCGGCCACGATCCGGCCGGCGTTCGAGATCATCAAGACCAAGCCGGACGCCTCGATCGTCTCCTCGGTCTTCTTCATGTGCCTCGCCGACAAGGTCCTGGTCTACGGCGACTGCGCGGTCAACCCGGACCCGGACGCCGAGCAGCTCGCGGACATCGCGGTGCAGTCGGCGGTCACCGCGGCCCGCTTCGGCGTGGACCCCCGGATCGCGATGCTCTCGTACTCGACGGGAACCTCCGGCACGGGCGCGGACGTCGACAAGGTGCGGGAGGCCACGGAGCGGGTACGCGCCTCACGGCCCGACCTGCGGATCGAAGGCCCGATCCAGTACGACGCGGCGGTCGAGCCGTCCGTCGCCGCGACCAAGCTGCCCTCCTCGGAGGTGGCGGGCCGGGCGACGGTGCTGATCTTCCCGGACCTCAACACCGGCAACAACACCTACAAGGCGGTCCAGCGCTCGGCGGGCGCGGTCGCGGTCGGCCCGGTCCTCCAGGGGCTGCGGAAGCCCGTCAACGACCTGTCGCGCGGCGCGCTGGTCCAGGACATCGTCAACACGGTGGCCATCACGGCGATCCAGGCGCAGGGCGAGGAATGACCGCGATGACCACCGACCCCACCAGCGAAGGTTCGCGCTCCATGAATGACGCCCACCGCGTACTCGTACTCAACTCCGGCTCGTCGTCGGTGAAGTACCAGCTGCTGGACATGCGGGACCGGTCGCGGCTGGCCACCGGCCTGGTCGAGCGGATCGGCGAGTCGTCGTCCCGGCTGGTCCACACCCCGCTGAAGGGCGGGGAGCCCCGCGAGCGCACCGGCAGGATCGCCGACCACGAGGAGGCCCTGAAGGCGGCGGCCGACGAACTGGCGGCCGACGGGCTCGGCCTGGACTCCCCCGAGCTGGCCGCGATCGGGCACCGGGTGGTGCACGGCGGGCTGAGGTTCAGCGAGCCCACCGTGATCACCGACGAGGTGCTGAAGGAGATCGAGCGGCTCGTCCCGGTGGCCCCCCTGCACAACCCGGCGAACATCACCGGCATCCGTACGGCACAGGCACTGCGCCCGGACCTGCCGCAGGTCGCCGTCTTCGACACGGCGTTCCACACGACGATGCCGGAGTCCGCAGCGCGGTACGCGATCGACGTGGAGACCGCCGACGCGCACCGCATCCGCCGCTACGGCTTCCACGGCACCTCGCACGCGTACGTCTCGCGCAGGACGGCCGAGCTGCTGGGCCGGCCGGTGGCCGATGTGAACGTGATCGTGCTGCACCTGGGCAACGGCGCGTCGGCCTCCGCGGTGGCGGGCGGCCGGTGCGTGGAGACGTCCATGGGACTGACCCCCTTGGAGGGGCTGGTCATGGGTACGCGTTCGGGAGACATCGACCCGGCCGTCACCTTCCACCTGAAGCGGGTGGCAGGAATGTCGGCGGACGAGATCGACGTCCTGCTGAACAAGAAGAGCGGGCTGGTCGGCCTGTGCGGCGACAACGACATGCGGGAGATCCGGCGCCGGGTGGACGAGGGCGACGAGCGTGCCGCGCTCGCCTTCGACATCTACATCCACCGGCTGAAGAAGTACATCGGCGCCTATTCGGCCGTCCTCGGCCGGGTGGATGCCGTCGTCTTCACGGCGGGGGTCGGGGAGAACTCGGCGCCGGTGCGAGAGGCTGCGCTCGCGGGGCTGGAGGGTTTCGGCCTGGCCGTGGACGCGGACCGCAACGCCGTACGGTCCGGAGAACCGCGGCTGATCTCGCCCGACGGCGCGCGGGTGGCGGTCGCCGTCGTACCGACGGACGAGGAGCTGGAGATCGCCGGTCAGACCTTCGCCCTGGTCCACAACTGAGCGGACCCGCGCCCCTTTGTATCTTCCACCAGACGGAATATTCCGCAGTGAAACAAACCGATAGGATCCGCCTCATGCGCCGTTCCAAAATCGTCTGCACCCTCGGTCCCGCCGTCGACTCCCATGAGCAGCTCGTCGCTCTGATCGAGGCCGGCATGAGCGTGGCCCGTTTCAATTTCAGTCACGGTTCCCACGAGGAGCACCAAGGCCGTTACGACCGCGTCCGCAAGGCCGCCGCCGAGACCGGCCGCGCGGTCGGTGTGCTCGCCGACCTGCAGGGCCCCAAGATCCGCCTCGCGAAGTTCGCCGAGGGTCCTGTCGAGCTGGTCCGCGGGGACGAGTTCGTCATCACCTCCGAGGACGTCGCCGGCGACAAGTCCATCTGCGGCACCACCTACAAGGGGCTGCCCGGCGACGTCGCCAAGGGTGACCCGATCCTGATCAACGACGGCAACGTCGAGCTGAAGGTCGTCTCGGTCGACGGCCCCCGGGTCACCACCATCGTCATCGAGGGCGGTGTCATCTCGGACCACAAGGGCATCAACCTGCCGGGTGCCGCGGTCAACGTCCCGGCCCTGTCCGAGAAGGACGTCGAGGACCTGCGGTTCGCCCTGCGGATGGGCTGCGACATGGTCGCGCTGTCCTTCGTCCGGGACGCCGAGGACATCAAGGACGTGCACAAGGTGATGGACGAGGAGGGCCGCCGGGTCCCCGTCATCGCCAAGGTCGAGAAGCCGCAGGCCGTCGAGCACATGGAGGGCGTCGTCGCCGCCTTCGACGCCGTGATGGTCGCCCGCGGCGACCTGGCCGTCGAGTATCCGCTCGAGAAGGTCCCGATGGTGCAGAAGCGCCTCATCGAGCTGTGCCGCCGCAACGCCAAGCCGGTGATCGTGGCGACCCAGATGATGGAGTCGATGATCACCAACTCGCGGCCGACCCGCGCCGAGGCGTCCGACGTCGCCAACGCGATCCTGGACGGCGCGGACGCGGTCATGCTCTCGGCGGAGTCCTCCGTCGGCGCGTACCCGATCGAGACGGTCAAGACGATGTCGAAGATCGTCGTCGCCGCCGAGGAGGAGCTCCTGTCCAAGGGCCTCCAGCCGCTGGTGCCGGGCAAGAAGCCCCGCACTCAGGGCGGTTCGGTCGCCCGCGCGGCCTGCGAGATCGCGGACTTCCTGGACGGCAAGGCCCTGGTGGCCTTCACCAAGTCCGGTGACACCGCCCGCCGACTGTCCCGCTACCGCACCGCGCAGCCGATCCTGGCCTTCACCACGGAGGAGTCGACCCGCAACCAGCTCGCGCTGAGCTGGGGCGTCGAGTCCTACGTCGTGCCGCACGTGGACAACACGGACGCCATGGTCGACCTGGTCGACGCCGAGCTGCTGAAGCTGAACCGCTACAGCGACGGCGACACGATGGTCATCACGGCCGGTTCGCCCCCCGGCGTCCCCGGCACCACCAACATGGTCCGGGTGCACCACCTGGCCGAGGTCGTCGAGCGCGACTGACGCGCCGTCGCACGGAATTCACCGAAGGGCCGGGCTGCCGCAGCCCGGCCCTTCGGCGTGCCACACCGCACCCCCCGCCCCGTCATGAAGCTGTGATCCGGTGCCGATCGACTTATTGATCATGGCGTGTAAAAGTTGTACGGGGCATGACGAATCACACTCCGTTCATCCCCTCGTCAAATGGCTGACCATATCCATGGGGAACAGAAATGAAACTCGCACGCCTTGCCCTGCCCGCTGTCGTCCTTCCTTTCGCCCTGATCCTCACGGCCTGTTCCAGTGATTCCGGAACGGCCGAAAAAGAGAACAAGAACTCCAATGCGGCGGCGAGCGACTCGAAGTCACCTGCGGCCGATGAGAAGTCGGGCGAGAAGAACGGATTCACGGTGAAGGAGCTCGATAAGATCGCGCTCACGGGCAAGGTCGAAGGTTTCACTGCGAAAGCGATTCCCCAGGCCGAGGTGGCCGCGGGCCAGGGAATGAAAGCAGACAAGAAGGAGTGCCAGCCGCTGACCGCCGCGATGGGCGGACAGACGCTTCCGGCCTCCTCCGTCGCGGTCTACCGGTCGCTCAAGCCCGTCGAGAAGACCGACGCGACGATCGGCTCGATGTGGCTGACGGCCCTCGATGAGCCGGACGCCAAGCTGGTCCTGAAGAATCTGCGCAAGGCGGTCGACGACTGCCCCAAGGGATTCGAGACCGTCGGCCTGAAGTACACCTCGGTGAAATCCCTGAAGACCGCGGAGCTCGGGGACGAGTCGTACGCGTTCCAGATCACGGGCAAGATCGCGGACCAGAACATGACCACCTCCTACACGGTGGTACGCGAGGGTGCCGTGGTCGCCACCTTCTACGGCATCAACATGCTGACCCCGAAGAAGAGCTCGATCCCGGAGCCGGTGGTCACGGCCCAGGTGAAGAAGATCTCCGGCTGACCTCCGGAGCGCGCACGGCGAAGGGCCGGCCCCTGGCGGGGGCCGGCCCTTCCTCGTGCTCCGGTGTCAGTCTCCGATGAAGAGCAGGTAACCGCTCTGCCGGAAGGCGTGCCTGGCCCCGTCCAGCAGTTGCTTCAGGACGGGCACCATCAGCTCATCAGGAGTCTCTTCGAGCTCCTGCACGAGCTTTCGAAGTTGCCTGTGGTTGAAGAGAGTGAGCTGATAGGCCATCACTCCCCATCTCACAGTCGTGTCCGGGGCCTCCGTGCAGTACCGCAGGATCGAATTCTCGTCGTCGTCGGTGATCTCCCACTCCACCTTACGGCGGATATCGAGAACGTTGACTCCGATTCCCATTCCGTACCTCTCCGCTTCCGCGCTCTACACCGGGTACATCGTGATCGGAACACCGTGGACGGAGATCACGACCTCGACCTGCGTGACCAGGTCTCCGCCCCTCCTGTTCTTTCCGATGACCCCCTCGCCCGCCGAGAACCTGCATACACGGTAGTTGGGTTCCGTCAGGCTGGTGGTCCACTTGCCCTGGCAGGCGCTCTGCGCCTTCACGGCGATGCGCATCAACTTCGCCGCGGAGACGTCGTCGTCAAACACTCCCTTGTTCGGCTTGTAGGCCCACCCGTCGTCGAAGTGGTAGTCGAAGATGTTGTCGATGAAGTCCGCGGTGAGCTGGACCGCCTGACACTGGCCGGGAATGTTCCAGCCGTCGCCCTTGAACTCGTCGTCGGACGACGCGGTGCGCGTGAACGCGGACCGCTGCTGTCCCACCAGGCACTGGGGGAACTTCCTGGCCTTGCTCAGCAGGTCCTGATAGCGCTCGATCACGCGCTTCGCGACCTTCGACCCGGTCAGGAACGACCTGGCTCCCGAGCCGATCACGTAGAGCGCCTTGGCCACCGCCGGAATCTTCGTGACCGCGATGACGACCGATCCGATCGACACCAGCGCCCACATGCAGCTCTCGAAGTCCCACGTGGAGAGACAGTTGCGGATGTCGGTGACCCCGAAGGTGTCGAGCAGGATCTGTCCACCGTTGGCGATCACCCAGTCGATGACGTCCTGCGTGGCCATCTCGCGGAGCGAGTTGTACTCGTCGACACAGACCTGTCCGCACATCTGACGAAGCAGATCCTCGTCGTCCGTGCTGAGCTGCGGGCCGTCGTAGTGACCGGCCTCGACCTGGGCCGCCCGCTCCTCCAGCAGGCGCTGGCGCTCGGCCTCTTCGGCCCGCGTGGCCGCCGAGTCCGCTTCCTCCGCGAGACCCTGGGCGTTCTCGGCGGACGCCTCGGCCGCTGTCGCGTCCGTCTCGGCCTGGGTGGCCGTGCTACGGGCGCTGCTGGCCTCGCTCTCCGCCGTGGTCGCAGCCGCACGCGCACTGGACGCGTCGCGTTCGGCTTCGGTGGCGTCCCGGTCCGCGGCGGCTGCGTAGCCCTCCGCGTCACTGGCCGCGAAGGAGGCGTACACCGCGTCGGTGCCCGCCTGCTGGGCGTAGCCGGACGCCTCCTTGGCCGCCTTCTGCGCCGCCTTCGACGCCGCGGCCGCCTCGTTGGCGGAAACGCGTGCGCGTTCCACCGCCGCCGCGGCTCTGAGCGCGTCCTCGGCTGCCGCCGCGGCTGCCTCCGCCGCGAGCTTGGCGTCTCCTTCCGCCTGCCCCGCCAGGGCCTGGGCCTCGGCCGCGAACGCGGCCGCCTCCACTGCCATGGCCTCGGAGGCCGCCGCCAGTTGCTCGGACAGCGTCAGTGCGCTCTGCCCCGCCAGCACGGCGAACGCCGCCGCCGCATCGGTCGCCTGGTACGGGCTGCCGATGGAGATCGCCTGGTTCGCCGCGTTCGCCGTCTGCGTCGCGGAGTCCCGCGCCGCCAGAGCCGCTTGGGCCACGGCGAAGGCATGACCGGCCGTGACAGCCGCCGCGGCGGCTGTCAGCAGCGCCTCGCTGTTGGCCGCGTCGGATTCCTGCTTTGCGACGAGAGCCGCCGCGGATGCCTTCTTGGATTCGGCCTCCGCGAGCCTGACGTCCTGGGCGGCGACTGCCGCGGCGTCGATGGCCTCGGCGGCAGCGGCGTGCGCCGAGGCCGCGGCGCCCGCCGCCGTCAGGTACGAGGCCCAGGCCGAGTCGGCCGACGCCCGCGCACGGGTGGCCGCACCGTGCGCGCGGGTGGCCGCGGCGCGTGCGGCGATCGCCGCGGTGCTCGCCTCGTTGGCCGCCGTACGGGCTCTGCCCGCGGCTGCGGTGGCCTCGTTGGCCGCGGTACGGGCCTCGGTCGCCGCCGCGCGGGTCTCCTCGGCGGCGTCCGTGCCCTCGGCAGCGGCGGCCGCTGCTTCCAGTGCCGCCGCCCTCGCGGTAGCGGCGTCCTCGTCCTGCTCCGCGGTGACGGCGCGGTTGCGCGCCACCCTGGCCCGGGACTCGGCGTTCTCCGCTTCCGTGCGCTTGGAGGAGGCGGTGGCTCCCGCGGTGTCCGCGGCGGCCCGTGAGCTGCTGGCACTGGTCAGTTCCAGCTGCGCCCGTGCCTCGGCGGTCTCCGCCTTGCCGCGCTCAGCGGCCGCGGTGGCCGCTTCGGCGGCGGCTACGGCGCGTTCGGCCTCCGCCGTGAGGCGCTGGGCCGCTGCCGATTCGGCGGCCTTGCGTGCCACCTCCCTTTCTTCCTCGGCGGTCTTCTGCGCCGCCTTCGCGATGAGCGCCTGCTTCGCCGCGTCGGCGGCGTAGGCGTCGGCGGAGTCCGCTGCGGCCTTGGCCTGCGACGCGGCTTCCTGGGCGGCGATCCTGCGGAACTCCGTGTTGACCGCGTGCGTCCGGGTCTTCGCCAGCGCCAGGAGGGCCTTGACGTCCTCGACGGTGGCGTTCGTGGCGTGGAACGCCGTCTCGGTCGCCTTACTCGCGGCCAGCGTGGCGGCCGCGGACGCGCGGGCCACCTGGACCGACTGCTGGGCGTACATCAGGCCCCGGCCGCGCGGTACGCGCCCGGTGTCGGCGATGGCCCAGGCGTCCTGCTGCGCCGTGACCGCGCGGGTCGCGGCCTCCTGGGCGGAGGTGGCGGCGGCCTTCGACGAGGTCACCAGGGCGGAGACGTTCGTACGGGCGCGGGCGAGGTCGGAGTCGGCCTTGGTGAAAACCGCCGCCTTGGGACGCAGGATCGAGTCCTTCGGCTGGTCCTGCCAGTACTTCTGCCAGAGCAGGATCTGCTCGGCGAGCCACGCCTGTCCGATGGCCTCGACCATGTCGTCGGTGGCGGTGCGGGCCAGACCAGCGGCCTGCGCCTCGGCGCGGATGATCCGGCCGCGCGGCTCGGCCTGCGAGGTGTACTCGGCCTCCCACTCGTCATAGGCGTCGACCACGACGGCGTTCAGAGCGTGGCGCGGGTCCACCGGACTGCGGTGGTCGCAGGCCGCCCACGATGCCTTGAGCGACTCGACCTCGACGCGGTACTCGGGAGAGTCGACGGCCGGAGGCTTCGAGAGGAAACCACCGTGCCGCAGATAGCGCGCGACGTCGCTGGAGGACGTGCCGTTGAAGTACTTGTTGCCGGCGTCGTCCAGCATCACGTCGGCGGCGAAGTCGTGCCAGCTGTCCTTGCCGCTGTTGGCGGCGGCTATCTCCCGTGCGCGCGCGACCGATTCGGGTCCCGCCATGCTGTGGTCGTCCGAGCCGAGCCGGTTGGCGAGCTCAGTCTGGGTGGCGAGGGTGTAGCCCAGGACGTCCTTGCCGAACTCCGGTGCGTGCAAGGTGATTTCGTCGCTGAACGACGTCATCGCGTAGACCCGGTTGGCGTCCTCCAGACCCTCTTCGCGGGCGTTCAGCAGGGACCGGTACGCCAGGGCGGCTTCCTCGTCCCGCAGTGCGGCCTGCCCCAGGGGCTCCAGGCCGATCCAGCCGACCTGGCCGACGACCGTGTCGAGCGTGGCCGTGGTGCCGGACAGGCCCTCGATCGCCTTGGCCTTCATCTCGGCGCCGCCCGCGTGCAGGGCGACTCCCGCGACGCAGCGGTCCAGACGCGGATCGCTGCGTACGCCGTCGACCACCTTGACGAGGTGCTCAAGGGTGCGCATCGCCTCGTCGGCGTCGCTGTACAGCTTCGCCACACCGTCGCTGATCCTGACGATCGCGGCGTTGATCGCGGGGATCTTCCCGACGATCACGGCGAGGCTGGGAACGTCCGCCAGGTCCCAGAGGCAGCTCTCGATGTCGTTCTGGCTCAGGCAGCTCTTCACCTGGGCCGTACCGAACTCGTCGAGGAGGATCTGCCCCCCGTTGGCGGAGGTCCATTCGAGGATGTCGACCGAGGCGGCCTTCAGCGCCGCCCTGTAGTCGTCGACGCAGTCCTGACCGCATGCGTCGAGGAGGATCTTCTCCTCGGCGCTGCCCAGGGCGGGCCAGTTGGAGCCACCGCCGAGGACGGGCATACCGCCGTTCTCGAGGGCTTCCTCACGCTCCTGCTCGTTCTGGTCCCTGCGCGCTTCCTCGGCCGCGTCGGCGGCGTCTTCGGCGGCCTCGGCATCGGTCTGGGCCGTGCCGACGTCGGACTCGGCGGCTGCGGCGTCCTGTTCCGCCTCGGCCGCCGCCGCCTTGGCCGCGGCGGCTTCGCGCTCGGCGTCGTCGGCCGCGCTGTGTGCGTCCTCCTCCTGCCGCTCCGTCTCGGTGGCTTCGAGGTTGGCCGCCGCGGCGTCGCTCTCCGCGTCCGAGGCGGACCCCGATGCGTGCACGGCGGCTTCGCCCGCGTCCGACGCATGGGCCGAGGCGCCTTCCGCCGCCTTGGCCGCGGCGCCCGCGGAGGTGTCCGCCGCCTTGGCGGATGCCTGGGCGCGTTCCACGGCGCCCACCGCCCTGGAAGCGTCAGCCGCCGCGTCGGCCGCCGCCTGCGCGGCGATCTTCGCGTCGCCGCTCGCCTGGTCGGCGAGCTGCTGTGCCAGCGCGGCGAACTGCGCGGCCTCGTCGGCCGTGGCTCCCGCCGCCGCCGCCTGCTGCTCGGCGTACGTCTTGGACGTCTGCCCGATCAGTACGGCGAACGCCGCGGACGCGTCGGTCTGCTGGTAAGGGGTGCCCACCGCGATGGCGGTGTCGGCGGCGTTGATGGCCTTGTCCGCGGTGTCGCGGGCCGCCACGGCGGCCTGGCCGGCCGCGTACGCCAGGCCCACCGGCTCCGCGGCGGATGCCGCTGTGGCCAGGGCGGCGTTGCGTGCGGCTTCCGCTTCCGTGATGGTCAGGGCGGCCTGCTCCGAGGCCTTGGTCGAGTTCCAGGCCGCGACCTTGGCGCGCTGTGCGGCGTCCTCGGATGCGGTGATGGCGTCGGCCGCTGCCGCGCGGGAGGCCGCGGCGGATCCCGCGGTCACCCAGTAGGCCGCCCATGCCTGGCCGGACGCGGCGCGTGCGCGCTGAGCGGCGCCGTGTGACTGTGTCGCCGCCGCACGCGCGGTCACCGAGGCCGCGGTGGCGGTGTCGGCCGCCGTGCGGGCGCTGGTGGCCGCGGTGGCCGCCTGCGAGGCGGCGGTGTCCGCCTCGTCGGCGGCCTGGCGGGTCTCGGCCGCTGCGGCCGTTCCTTCGGCGGCTGCCGCGGCAGCCCTCAGGGCCGCTGCTCTGGCTGCCGTCGCTTCCTTCTTGCGCAGGGCCAGGACGGCGGCTTCACGCGCCGTACGGGCCTTCTCCGCCGCGGTCTCCGACGACGTCCGCTTGGCCGCGGCGATCGCCGATGCGGCCGCCGCCGCGGACTTCGCGCTCTCGGCGGCCGTCTTCTCGGTCTGCGCGCGGGCCTCGGCCTCCTCGGCCTTGCCACGCTGGGCGGCGGCCGTGGCGCGCGAGGCGGCGGCAGCGGCCCGCTCCGTCCCGGCCTCGATCTTCTTCGCCTGTGCGGTGGCGGCGGCTGTGCCCGCGGCCTTCTCCTCGGCCTCGGCCCTCTTCTGCGAGGTGGCGGCCAGGGCGGCCTGTTCGGCTGCGGCGGTGGCGTACCCCTCGGCGGAGTCCGCGGCGGCCTTCGCCTGCGACGCGGCCTCCTGGGCGGCGATGCGGCGGAACTCCGTGTCGATCGCGTGCGCCTTGGTCTGCGCCAGCGCGAGAAGCGCCTGCGAGTCCGCGGCGGTCGCGTTGGCGGCCTGCAGGGCCGTCTCTGTGGCCTTGGAGGCGGCCTCGGCCGCCGCGGCCGAGGCTCGGGCCACCTGCACCGACTGCTGGGCGTACATGAGACCGCGGCCGCGCGGCACCTTCTGGGTGTCCGCGATCTCCCAGGCGGTCTCCTGCGCGGTGGCGGCCCGCTGGGCGGCCTCTCCCGCGGCGGCCGAAGCGGCCTTGGCCTTGGTCACCTCGGCAGCGACGTTGGCCCGGGCGGTGCCGAGCTCGGTCACGGCCTGCGTGAAGACCTCGGGCTCCGGGCGGAGGATCGAATCCTCGACGCCCTCCCAGTGCTTCTGCCAGAGCAGGATCTGCTCGGCGCGCCACGCCTGTCCGATCGCCACGATCATGTGGTCCGTGGCGATACGGGTCTGGGCCGCGGCGTCCGCCTCAGCCTTGATGATCCCGTTGCGGGGGGCCGACTGGGCCGCGTACTCGCCCTCCCACTCGGCCATCGCCTGGAGGACGACCGGGTTCATGACCTTGCGGGCGTCCACCGGGTTCTGGTGGTCGCACGCGGCCCAGGCGGTCTTCAGGTCCTCGACCTCGACCCGAAACTCGGCCGAGCCGGCGGGCGGGGCGGCGGCGGGGAACCCGCCCTGCCGCAGATAGCGGCCGACATCACTGGAGGAGGTGCCGTTGAAGTACTTGTTGCCGGCGTCGTCCAGCATCATGTCGACAGCGGCGTCGTTCCAGTTGTCCTCGCCGCGCTGCGACTCCGCCAGTTCCCTGGCCCTCGCGATCGACTCGGCACTGGCCATGGTGTGGCCGTCCGAGCCCAGGCTGTCGTCCAGCTCGTCCTGCGTGAAGAGGGTGAACTGGAGTACGTCGGCGGCGAACTCGGGTGCGTGGAGCGTGACCGCGTCGTCGTCACCCCAGTAGCTCTGCGCGTAGACCTTGTTGGACGCCTCCAGCGCCAGCTTGCGTTCCTGGGAGAGGTCCCGGTACGCGAATCCGGCCTCCTCGTCCAGTCGTCCCGCCTGGCCGAGCGCTTCCAGGCCGATCCAGCCGACCTGGCCGACGATCGCGTTGAGCTCGTCCCGGGTACCGGAGAGCCCCTCGATCGCCTTCGCCTTCATCGCGGCGCCACCGACGTGGAGTGCCACACCGGCTACGCAACGGTCCAGGCGGGGGTCTTCGCCGATGCTGTTGCGGATGAGGCCGGTGTCCTCTTCCGGCGCTGTGTCGGCCGTGGCCGGGACCGCGTACACCAGGCCGGTGAGGACGGCGGTCGCGGTGAGGAGCGCCGTACCGGCGAATCCTCTCCTCAGGGCGGTGCGCGTACCGCGCTTACCGCCCCTTGGTCTCTTCTGTGGCATGTCTACGACTCACTTCTGGATCGGGGATGGTCCAGGAGAGCCGCAGAAGGACGCGCGAAGCGCACGAAGATCATGTCGCCCTGCACGGGCATGACATGACGGGCCGTCTGTTAACGCGTTCCTCGCGCACCCCCCCAGGGCGAAATGATCATGACATAAGGGGGGTGCTGCGGGAAGTGATCAGAAGCAGGCAGACTGCGAGACCTCGCAGGCCACCGCGACGAGCGAGAACACGCACATGGCGGCGGGCCGTGTCCCTCGGGGGACACGGCCCGCCGTTTCATGCGGCTCCCGAACGGGTCCGTGGCGGTTAGCTGTTGCCGCCGGTGAAATAGTTCTGCAGTCCGGGGACCTTGAGCGAGCCTCCGAACTGGCCCGCCTGCTTCACCGTGGCATCGGTGAAGAAGGCGAAGGGCACGTTCAGCGGCGGCGGGGTCTCCGGGCTGAAGGTGACGGGGATGATACCGAAGAGGTTGCCCTTCAGCTCCTCCGTGTACATCGTCACCGTGCCGTTGCGGATGGTGGAGGTCGAGCCCGCCTCCGCCTTGACGTGGCCGGTGGTGCCGGCCGTCGGACCCTCCGTCAGCTGGTGCAGGTCCTTGATGTCGACGGTGTCGGCGGTGAACTTCAGCGCCTTCTTGACGGTGCCGTTGACCGTCTTCACCTCGACGATGCCCTTGTAGTCGAGCCCGGTCAGCGTGAGCTTCGACGTCTCCAGGGTCCACGGGGCGTCCGGGAGCAGCGGGATGCCCTGCTCCAGGTCGGCCGCGGCGAGCGCCTCGGGGTCGGCGGTCGGGCAGGGGAAGCGCTCCTTGGCGCCGTCCGGGATGTCCTCGTCCTTCACCGGGTCGAGGCCCTTGATGTCCTCGTCGAGCTCCTCGACGTCCTCGCCGGCCTTCTCCGCCGCGTCACGGATGGCGTCGGTAGTCTCGTCGACCGCGTCCTTCGCCTCGCCCGCCGTGTCCTTCGCCTCGTCCGCGGCCGCCTTCTCCGGCTCGCCGGCGGAGGCGGACGTGGAGGGCTCCGGGGTCTCGGCGGTGGCGGACGCGGACGCGGACGGCTCGGCCGTCTCCTCGTCCTTGCCGTCGAAGAGGTCCTTGAGCGCGTCGCCGACACCCAGCGGGTCGAGGGGGTTGGTCGACTTGGTGGGTGTCGGGGTGGCGTCGGCCTTCTGCTCGGTGGCCTGGGCCGTCGAGTCCTTCGCGGAGGCGCTCGGGCTCGCGGAGGGCTCCGGCGCCGCGGTCTCCTCGTCCGAGCCGGCGTCGTCCTTGCCGGCGTCGTCCTTGGCGGTCCCGCCCTTGTCGGTCCCGCCCTTGTCCGCGTCCTCGTCCTCGGACGCGGTGGCGCTCGGAGTGGGCTCCGGCTCCTGCGACTCGGCGGGCTCGTCGGAGCGGGTGACACAGGGTCCGGGAGCGAAGGGGATGTCCGTGCTGTCGTCGGCCATGGCCAGCTTGGGGGTGAGTCCCATGCCCACGAAGACCGCCGTCGGCATCGCGGCGAGCGCGAACGCCTTCTTGCCCGCGGGCATGTGCAGCTTCGTCAGCAGCGACTTCCTGGGCGCCGCGTGGCGGGGCCCTCTTCGCTCCGGAAGGTCCTCCGAGCCGAAGTCGTTCGTCCGCGTCTCGTCACCCCGCACGATGCCTCCCGCCGTCGCCCTCGGCCGCCACGTCGAACAGCAGCGGCTTCCGCGGGGCCTGGGCGGTGTCGTGGTCACCCAGGCTCTGCTCCGGCACCTCGTCCCCGTGGGCCCGCGCGGGCGCCCCCTCGGACTTCGGGGTGCCCTTGGCCTCTCCCGGTGCCCAGGCGATGGAGAGCGCTCCGCCGAGGAGGGAGAACAGGAAGCCGATGATGAAGCCGCCGATGTTGGCGACAGGTATGGAGATCAGTGCGAGCAGGATCGCGGCGACACCGGCGAACACCCGCACGATGTGGTGGAACCACATCGTCATGCCCAGCGTGATGAGCAGGATTCCGATGATCAGCGACCCCGCACCCGCAGTGGTGGACATCGCGATCGTCATGTTGCCGAGGTGCATGTTCGCGTACGGGAAGTACGCGATGGGTAGACCACCCAAGATGGTGAACAGGCCCGCCCAGAACGGCCGGTTACCCCGCCAGGTGCGGAATCCCCGCCGGTAGACGGTGAGGTAGTGCTCGTTCTGCCCTGTGGACTCGGGGCTCATGGAAAACAGCTCCCTGGAACCGGTACTGCTGTGAGAAGAGAAGGGGTGGGCGGCCGGAGGGCCCGCGCTCGCGGGGCTCCGGCCGCCCGGGCGAGTGCTAGAAGCACTCCTTGACGCCCTTGTGCAGCTTCAGGCTCAGGTTGCTGAGCTTGAACGTGCCGGCGGTGGTCGCCCACGCCGTCTGCTTCACGTCGGTGAGCGTGGCCGTCTTGGCGCGCTGCGCGAAGCCGCCCTTCTTGACGGCCTTCTCGGTGCCGGGCTGGATGCCGGGCGTGCCGACCGATCCGGCTCCGACGCCGATGTCGATCTGCTCGAAGTACGCGTCCGCGTCGAGCTGGGCGACATCCAGGTAGAGGTTGGTCGCCACGACCGGCTTCTCCGGGTCGGTACCCGCGTTCAGCTCGAGGCTGACGCTGCCGAGGCCGAAGGGCAGGTTCGGCGTCACGACCGACTGGCACATGTTCGTGATCGTGGCCTTGCTGAACCCGGACACGGCCACCGGGTGGGCCTGGGTCTTCTCGCCCTCGATGTCCGTACCGACAGCGACGCTGCCGTACTGGATGAAGTCCTCACCGACGAGCTTGTCGGTGCGGACCTTGAAGCTCTGGCCGGAGACGCTGAACGACGCCGCGAGCGCACCCTGCGCCAGGCCGACGCCGACTGCCGCGGTCGCGACGACGCTCGGCACCATGACCAGAGCGAAACGCTTCCATCTGGTACCACCGCGAACCTGCGAACTCATAAATTTCCTCCTTCTCGGACGTACATCTCCGGTACGGGCATGTGCCCGCCCTGGGATGGGAGAAGTGCTACGTCCTCGGGAAGGAGAGCGCCCGGACCGGAGGCGCGTACCGCATCCGAATCACCGGCGATCACCCCCGAGCGACAACCACTGGCCGCGCGTCTGCGCGGCCGGTCCGGACAGGCCCTGCCCAGGGGCAGGAACCCCCCTGTCCGCGATCGGCGCCACTGCCGCCGACCACCCGGTGGGGACCCAACGGACCCGCATGCGCCGACTGGCCGTCGGGCTGGCGGGTATTGGACCGAGCGTGGCCGATCGTGGTGCATTCGCGGCCGTGACACAAGGGGGGTCGTTACTGACTAGTAACGACCCGATAACCGGGACGCGACAGGGGGGTACCGTCCGGCCACACAGGGTGGCATCAAAGGGACACCGGAACGGGGAGATTGCTGCCCGAAACAGGACAGACCCCAGAGGGCGATTTACTGCGAGTAACAGGGCGTACTTTTATCAAGTTTTGGTAAAGCGAGGGCGTGCCTTGTCGTTCACCCGCGAAAACGGCCGTGGGGCCCGGCGGGCTCCACGGCCGGGTTGTCACATCAGAACAAGACGCGTGCCAGCGCGGTCCGGGCCGCCGTGACCCTCGGGTCGTCGGGGCCGATCACCTCGAAGAGTTCGAGCAGGCGCACCCGCACGGCGTCACGGTCGTCGCCGAAATTGCGGCGGACCGTCTCGACGAGCCGGCCGAAGGCGTCCTCCACATGACCGCCCACGAGGTCCAGGTCGGCGGCGGCCATCTGCGCCACCGGCTCGGCCGGGTTCTCCGCGGCCTCCTTGCGGACCTGCTGCGGGTCCATGCCCGCCACCCGGCCCAGCAGTTCGGCCTGGGCGAGGCCGAGCTTCGCCTCGGTGTTGACCGGGTCGTCGGACAGGACGCCCTTGTACGCGGCGACCGCGCCGTCGAAGTCGTTGGCGTCCAGCGCCTGGGCGGCGGCCTCCAGCTGCGCGTCGTACGGGCCGGCGGGCACCTCGGCGGGGACGCTCTCGGCTCCGGCCTCCTGGTCCACGACGATCCCGGTGAGCCCGAAGCGCTCCTCGCCGACCTGGATCAGCTGGTCCAGCGTCTGGCGGATCTGGGTCTCGGGGGCGGCGCCCTGGAAGAGCGGGAGCGCCTGCCCGGCCACCACGGCGAAGACCGCCGGGATGCCCTGGACACCGAACTGCTGCATCAGCATCTGGTTGGCGTCGACATCGACCTTGGCCAGCACGAAGCGGCCGTTGTACTCGACGGCGAGGCGCTCCAGGAGGGGGCTGAGCTGCTTGCACGGCTCGCACCACTCGGCCCAGAAGTCGATGACGACGGGGACTTCGGTGGAGCGCTGGAGGACGTCGGTCTCGAAGCCCGCCTCGTCGACGTCGATCACCAGGGAGGCGGGCGACACGGCGCCACCGCCACCCTGCCGGGCAGACTCCGCTCGGGCCTGCTCCGCCTTCGTCTTGGCCTCGCCGGCCGCCTTCACAGCGGCGAGGTCGACGACGCCGCTCATGGACATGTTCCTAGGCTGCATACGTACATCCTCCCCCCTGAGCCCACCGTTCCGGAAAGCGATCCGTGAACCGCCTCCGCCCACAGCCACGCCGGTGTGCGCGGCGCGTGGACGGAAACGGCCCCGGGGCCCTGAAATACCCCGCGTTCGGCACCGGGTCCCCACCCGGCGCCTGTGGCTGTCGATCGGTCGTGGCGCCACGACGGCGGACCGTCGCTTCTTACGCTACGACCCGTAGCGTAACTGTCCGCACCCCCTGCGAGGCAAGAGCGTCCGGTGATCTGTCTCACGGGCTCCGGGCCCGGTCAGCAGTACTTACCGGCCGGTATGGTCGCCGCATGCTGAGCCGCAGTCCTACCGAACCAGCCCGATCCGGACGTCCTCGCAGCGCCGAGGCCGATGCCGCGATCCTGGAGGCGACCCGTGCGTCGCTGGTCGACCTCGGCTGGTCGAAGCTGACGATGGGTGATGTGGCGACGCGGGCGGGGGTCGCCAAGACGACGCTCTACCGCCGCTGGGCGGGCAAGAACGAGCTGGTCGTGGACGCGGTCGCGGTGCTCTTCGACGAGCTGGAGCTTCCCGACCTGGGGAGTCTGGGGGCCGATGTGGAGGCCGTGGTGCTGCAGTTCGCGGCGCTGCTGGAGCGGCCGGAGACGAAGACGGCGCTGATGGCGGTCGTCGCCGAGTCCACCCGCGACGAGGCGCTGCGGGACCGGATACGCGATTCGATCGTCGCCCGGCAGAAGCGTCTCGTGCTCCAGGGCCGGGAGCGCGCGCAGGAGCGCGGCGAGCTCCCCGTCGAGCCGGACCCCGAGATGGCGGCCCGCACCGCCGACCTGATCTTCGACGTGATCGCGGGCGCGGTGGTGCACCGCGCGCTGGTGAGCGCCGAGCCCGTCGACGCCGACTGGGCCCAGCGCTTCACCCTGCTGCTGCTCTCGGGGCTGGGGGCGGCCTCCCCTCCGGAGGACTGACCGCCGCCCGCCCCTCAGAAGCCGGGCGGCTCCGTGTAGACGCCCCACTCGTCGCGCAGGACCCCGCAGATCTCACCGAGGGTCGCCTCGGCCCGTACGGCGTCGAGCATCGGGGCGATCATGTTCGAGCCGTCACGCGCGGCGGCCAGCATCGCGTCGAGCGCGCCGCGCACCTTCGCGTCGTCCCTGCCCTGCTTGCGCTCGGCGAGCGCGCGCACCTGCTCCCGCTCGACCTCGTGGCTGACGCGCAGGATCTCCAGGTCGCCGGTGACGGAGCCGTGGTGGACGTTGACGCCGACGACCCGCTTCTCGTCCTTCTCCAGCGCCTGCTGGTACCGGAAGGCGGACTCGGCGATCTCCCCGGTGAACCAGCCGTCCTCGATGCCGCGCAGGATGCCCGAGGTCATCGGGCCGATGGGGTGCCTGCCGTCCGGATGCGCCCGGGTGCCCCGCTCCCTGATCTGCTCGAAGATCTTCTCGGCGTCGGCCTCGATGCGGTCGGTGAGCTGCTCGACGTACCACGAACCACCCAGCGGGTCGGCGACGTTGGCGACGCCGGTCTCCTCCATCAGCACCTGCTGGGTGCGCAGGGCGATCTCGGCCGCCTGCTCGGACGGCAGGGCGAGCGTCTCGTCCAGGGCGTTGGTGTGCAGGGAGTTGGTCCCGCCGAGGACGGCGGACAGGGCCTCCACGGCGGTGCGTACGACGTTGTTGTACGGCTGCTGGGCGGTGAGCGAGACCCCGGCGGTCTGGGTGTGGAAGCGGAGCCACTGCGCCTTGTCGGTCCTCGCCCCGTAGGTCTCCTTCATCCAGCGGGCCCAGATGCGCCGGGCCGCGCGGAATTTGGCGATCTCCTCGAAGAAGTCGAGGTGGGCGTCGAAGAAGAAGGAGAGCCCGGGGGCGAAGGTGTCGACGTCCAGGCCCCGGGAGAGACCGAGCTCCACGTAGCCGAAGCCGTCGGCGAGGGTGTACGCGAGCTCCTGCGCGGCCGTGGCCCCGGCCTCACGGATGTGGTAGCCGGAGACGGAGAGCGGCTTGTAGGCGGGGATGTCGCGGGCGCAGTGCTCCATCAGGTCGCCGATGAGGCGCAGATGCGGCTCGGGCTGGAAGAGCCACTCCTTCTGCGCGATGTACTCCTTGAAGATGTCGGTCTGGAGCGTGCCGTTGAGCAGCGCCGGATCGACACCCTGGCGCTCGGCGGCGACCAGGTACATGCAGAAGACGGGGACGGCTGGCCCGCTGATCGTCATCGAGGTGGTGACGTCGCCGAGCGGGATGTCCCGGAACAGGACCTCCATGTCGGCCGCGGAGTCGATGGCGACCCCGCAGTGCCCGACCTCGCCGAGCGCACGGCCGTCGTCGGAGTCCCGGCCCATGAGCGTCGGCATGTCGAAGGCGACGCTGAGCCCGCCGCCACCGTTGGCCAGAATGGTCTTGTACCGCTCGTTGGTCTGCTCGGCGTTGCCGAAGCCGGCGAACTGGCGGATGGTCCAGGTGCGGCCCCGGTAGCCGGTGGCGTGGAGCCCCCGGGTGAAGGGGTACTCGCCGGGCCAGCCGATCCGTTCGAAGCCTTCGTACGTGTCGCCGGGGCGGGGCCCGTACGCCGGCTCCACCGGGTCACCGGAGAGCGTGGTGAAGTCCGCGTCGCGCTTGCGGGCCTTGTCGTAACGGGCCTGCCAGCGACGGCGGCCTTCCTCGATCGCTGATGCGTCCATGGATCAAATTTACTAGGACGTCCTAGTACATGTCGATGGCAAACCGCCCGGCGCGAGGCGCGGGGCGGTTCGGGTCGTGCGGACCGGGCCTCGAAGGCCCGGGGATCAGACCTTGACGGCCTGCGGGCCGGCCTCGGCGATCAGCGGCTCGACCTCGCGGACGACCTTGCGCTCGACGAAGAACGCGGCCGTCGGGATCGTGCCGGAGATCAGCACCCAGAGCAGCTTGCCGACCGGCCACTTCGCCTTGGAGCCGAGGTCGAAGGCGAAGACCAGGTAGATGATGAAGAGGACACCGTGGAGCTGGGAGACCACGAGGGTCAGGCCCTCACCGGTGTCGAATCCGTACTTGAAGACCATGCACACGCACAGGATCATCAACATGACGGCGGTGACGTAGGCCATCACCCGATAGCGGGTCAGCACGCTGCGTTTCATGGCATCGAGCGTAACCGCAGGGCCGGAGCGATCTTCCGGCGCCCCGGCTCCCGCCGGACGGCCGGCTTCCGCAGCGCGCCAGCCGCCCGTCAGGGCTTGTCGTCGAAGTCCTGGGCCGCGACCCGCAGCGGCCGGAGCATCGCGAAGATCTCGGCGCACTCCTCGTCGTCGTACACCCCGAGCCCGAAGTCCATCGCCATGAGGTCCTGGCTGGCCGCCTCGACGACCTCGCGGCCCTTGTCCGTGATGGAGGCGAGCGTCCCGCGCCCGTCGTTGGGGTTGGGGCGCTTGTCTACCAGCCCGGAGCGCACGAGCCGGTCCACCGTGTTCGTCACGGAGGTGGGGTGCACCATCAGGCGCTCGCCGATCTTGGACATCGGCAGCTCACCGGCCTGCGAGAAGGTGAGCAGGACGAGCGCCTCGTAGCGGGCGAAGGTCAGCCCGTACGGTTTGACCACCGCGTCCACCTCGGCCAGCAGGATCTGCTGCGCACGCATGATCGAGGTGATCGCACCCATGGAGGGCACCGGCCCCCAGCGCCGGTGCCAGAGTTCCTCGGCGCGGGCGATGGGATCGAAGGGGAGGCTGAGCGGCTTCGGCACGGGACGACCTTACCCACTGGTCACATGGCGGTCAGCACTGTCTCGCACTTCGGTACCGGACACGCGTTCTACGCACCTCCACGACGAGCAGGAGTGTGCAGACGGTCCCGATCGCCCCGGAGTACGCGACCACCTGGTGCACCGGGAGGAATTCCGCGGCCAGGCCCGCGAGGGCCATGCCGAGGCCCTGGGCGGTCATCAGACCGGCGGTGAGGAGGGTCATGGCCCGGCCCCGCAGCTCCTCGGGCACCGCCTCGACGAACCACTGGTCGAGCCCGATGACGTACGCCGCACCGGCCCCGGCCAGCGCGAGGGCGCCCACGGTCAGGGCCATGCCGGGGCGGAAGGCGTAGAGCACCAGCGGCAGCAGCCCGAGGGCGGCCACCGGCAGGACGATCCGGGAGCGGGCGCGGGGGCCGAGGGCCGTGCCCACGTACAGTTCGGCGCCGATGTGCCCGACGGCCATCGCGCACATCAGCAGCCCGAGCGCGGCCGGGCCCGCGCCGATCGCGTCCGCGTACGGGGCGGCGAGCGCCTCCGGGGCGACCACGAAGAAGGCGGGCACCCAGAAGAGGAGCAGCAGTCCCCGGATGCGCCGGTCCCCCAGGACGGCGCGGGCCCCGGCGAGCGACTCCTTGAGCAGCGCGCCGCCCTCGGTGGTGCGGGCGGGCCGGTCCAGGGTGCCCAGGCGCAGCAGCGCGGCCGAGCAGAGGAAGGTGAGCACGGTGACCGTGATCGCCCCGCGCGGGGACAGCGCGGCGAGCAGCAACCCGCCGGCCCCGAAGCCGACGAGCAGGGCGCTCTGCGAGACGAGGCGCAGCAGCGAGCGCCCGAGGACGTAGAGATCGCCCTCGCCGAGGATGTCCGCGAGGGCGGCCGTCCGCGTCCCGGTGAAGACGGGCGCCACGGCGGCCACCACGCAGCGCAGCGCGAGGAGCCCCCAGACGGGTGTCGCGGGAACCACCATCACGGCGACGCAGCCGGCGCAGACCAGGTCGCAGGTGACCAGGACGCGACGGGCGGGGTAGCGGTCGGCGACCCCGGCGAAGAGCGTGCCGCCGACGATGTACGGGAGGAAGCCCAGCGCGAAGGTGAGGGCGGAGAGCAGGGGTGAGCCCGTGAGGTCGTAGACGAGCACGGTGAGGGCCAGTTCGCTGACCACGACGCCGAGGAGAGAGAGCAGATGGGCCGCGAAGACGGCCCTGAACTCCCGTACGGCGAAGACCGCGCGGTATCCCCCGGGGCCCCCGGGCCGTGGGGCTGCCTCCGGAGCGTGGCCCGGGTCGCGGGAGGAGGCAGGCTCCGGAGGCAGGGCCGGGGACGGCTCCTCGGCGGCGGACCGGTCGCGGGGTGTGCCCGCCGTGGTGGTGCTGTCGCTCGGCATGGACGCAGCTTCGGGGCCAGGGCGGGTCCGCCGGTAGACTTTCGGCTGACGCCGAAAGTTGAGTGCCCATGCCGTTCCATCTGCACTTCGAGGAGCGTGATCTGCTCCGCTGCCGCTTCGCCCTCTCGCCGCTCTGGGAGACGCAGGAGGCGGTGCGCACCCTGAACCGCCCCGGACGGCACGGCTACCACCTGCCCTGGCTGCGGCGCATCGCGCGGGACGCCGCCGGGCTGGACCTCCGGCCGCTGTGGGCGCTGATGCCGGACGGCGGCCACAACCCCGACTTCATCTGCCCGCCTCCGCTGGGGCCGCTCGCCACCTTCGCCGAGGAGATCGCGGCCCTGCGCGCGACGGACCCCGCGACCGCCCGCGACGACATGGCGCTCGCCCTCGCCGACACCCCGGGCGGCCCGCACTCCCCCGCCGGGCGGCGGATGCTGGCCGACCCGGCACGCACGGTCCAGGAGCTGGCGGACCTGCTGGAGCGGGCCTGGGAGGTGATGGTCGAGCCGCACTGGCCCCGGCTGCGCGCGCTGCTGGAGGCGGATGTCGCGTACCACTCGCGCCGCCTCGCCGAGGTGGGCTTCGAGCGGCTGCTCGGCGAGATCAGCCCGCAGCTGCACTGGGCCGGCTCGACCCTGACCGTGGTGGGCACCCGGGGGAACCACAGCCGGGCGCTGGGCGGCCAGGGGCTCGTGCTGATGCCCAGCGCCTTCGTATGGCCGGATGTCGTGGGCGGTTACGAGGCTCCCTGGCAGCCCGCGGTGATCTACCCCGCGCGGGGCATCGGCGGCCTCTGGGCGCGGTCCGCCGACCGTACGCCGGACGCGCTGGCCAGGCTGCTGGGGCGGGCCCGTGCCGATGTGCTGTGCGCGCTCGCGGAACCGGCCGGGACGAGCACGCTGGCGCATCTGCTCTCGCTCGCCCCGTCCTCCGTGTCGGCGCACCTCTCGGCGCTGCGCGGGGCGGGCCTGCTCACCTCGCGGCGTCACGGGCACCAGGTGCTGTACGAGCGCACACCGCTGGGCATCGCGCTGGCGGCGCAGGAGACCTGAGCTGCTCAGCTCCCGCCGGCGGGTCCGGCGAGCGCGTGCTCCGTCTCCTGGACGGGACGGACGGCGGGGGCCCGGCCCTTCGCGACGCGGCGCACACGCGGCAGCGGGAAGGAACGCGCGGCGGCCGGCGCGAGGACGATCACCAGCGCGGTCACCGCCCAGGGGCGGGCGGCCGGGTGGACGGCGGCCGACAGACAGCTCAGCACGGCGAGCAGCCAGGTGAGGGCCGCCACGGGGCGGTGGACGAGCACCAGCGTGTAGCTGAGGAGCCGGCCGGGCGGCACCCGGAACAGCGCCGTCCCGTACCGCCGCAGCAGCGCTCCCCCGGAGCGGTCCTCCAGGGGTCCGGCGTCCTGCCCGACGGCCGGGACGTCCGGGGTGTGGACGGAGCGCCAGTGGCGTCCGGTCAGCGGGTTGCGGTGGCGGTGGATCTCGAAGCCGGTGGCCGGCTCCCGGGCGGCCGGACCCTGGAAGCCCCCGGCCTGGCGCAGCGCGGTGATGCGTACGACGCTGCCGGGGCCCGCGAGCACGGGCGTCCCGTAGCGGTTGCCCGCGTGCTGGACCAGCGCGTGGAAGTCCTGGTCGCCCCGGACCGACGGGCCGACGACGAAGGCGGTGTCCGGGTCGCGGAAGTAGCCCATCGTCCGCTCCAGGAAGCCGGGCAGCGGGATGTGCGCGGTGTCCACGGAGGCGGTGAAGTCGTAGCCGTCACCGTGCTTGGCGATCCAGGCGTTGAGGTTGCCGTGCTCCGTCCCGGCCCGGTGCGGGCCGTCCTCCGTGTTCCACTCGGGCACCCCGAGGCGGGTGAAGTGGTGCACGCCCAGTTCGGCACAGAGCATCCGGGCCTCCGGGTCGTCGCCCTCGTCGAGCAGCCAGACGTCCAGCGGTCCGGGGTGCCGCATGCGTACGGCGCCCTCCAGGGTGGCCCGGACGGCGGAGAGGGGCTCCCGGCCGGGGACGTACGCGGCGAGGAAGGCGACCCTGGTGCCGGGCTCCGGCGTCACGGGGACCGGGTCCCGGGCGACCGCCGCGGCGTACGCGGTCAGGGCCAGCCAGGACAGGGCGAGCAGCGCGGTCAGGCCGAGGGAGACCAGCGCCACGGAGTCGGCGACGAGCAGGGCCCCGCCGTCCTCACGCCCGGCCGCCCGGTGCGCGGGCAGCACCAGCAGGAGCAGCAGCAGCCCCGCGGGCACCGGGGCGAACGCGAGCGGGGAGACGGCTCGTATTCGGCACCATCCGGTGCGGAGGGGGACGCCGTGGCGCACCCGGTACCCGGCCGCGGGCGGCTCGTGGTCAAGTCTGTCCGACGGCATCGCGCCTCCAACGGTCGAATATGCCGGTACGCCCACAGAAGGGGAGATCCGGCAAGTTGTCGACCTGGCAGGTCCGTGCGAGCGCATTTCTTCGCCCGAACGCGACGGACGCGGGCCCGTGAGGCCCCGGACGTGAGAGACCGCGTACGCGAGAGACCTCCGGCGCCGGAGACAGGGCCCGGTCACGCGCAGACCCCCGGCGCCGGTCGGCTCCGGGGGCCTGTGTCCGTGCGGCGGGGGCCGGACGGGGCGTCAGCCCGCCAGGTGGCGTTCCACCGTCTCGACCTTGGAGGTCAGACCGTCGGTCACGCCCGGCCGGATGTCGGCCTTGAGCACCAGGGAGACCCGGCCGGCGCGGGCCTCGACGGCGGCGACGGCGCGCTTGACGACCGCCATGACCTCGTCCCACTCACCTTCGATGGAGGTGAACATCGCGTCCGTGCGGTTGGGCAGCCCGGATTCGCGCACGACCCGGACGGCGTCGGCGACGTATTCGCCGACGTCCTCACCGACACCCAGCGGGCTGACGGAGAAGGCGACGATCATGCGCTGACCGTGCCTTCCGCGCGGGCGCGGGCGGCGATGACGCCGTCGGCCTCGTACTTCTTGAGCAGCTTCTCGCCGTAGAGCCCGCCGAAGGGGACGACCGCGAGGAGGAAGAACAGGGCGACACGCTTGAGCGGCCACTTGGCCTTGACCCAGACGTCCAGCAGGAACACCACGTAGATCGTGAAGAGGAGGCCGTGCAGCGCGCCGAGCGGCGGCATCAGGAAGTCGATGTCCGAGACCCGCATGAGCAGCGAGCCGAAGATGAGCAGCGCCGGGAAGGAGAGCGCCTCGGGAAGCGAGATGAGGCGCAGCCGGTGCAGGGCGGAAGCGGTCTTGATGTCCACGAGGGCACCTTCGGTGGGAGGGGCGTGTCGGCTTGTGAACGCAGGCACAAGCACAGCCATTGTGGCATCGCGCCCGGCCCCTCCGGCCGGGGGGTCCGCGTCGGGCCCCCGAGGCACGTAACGGCGCATATCAGGGTCTTCTCAGGGCCGGGACAGGCCGCCTGGCCCTGTCCGCGGGGCGGCGCTGCGGCTAACGTCGCACCGTGGCGATGTTCCGACTCCAAGGCAGCAAGACGCTCGCCGTCGACCTGACAGGCGATGCCGTCAAGGCGAAGAACGGCTCGATGGTCGCGTACGACGGCCGGATGGCCTTCAAGAAGATGTCCGGCGGCGGTGAGGGCCTGCGCGGCATGGTGACCCGCCGGCTGACCGGCGAGCAGATGGAGATGATGGAGGTGAAGGGGCAGGGCACCTGCTATTTCGCCGACCGGGCGAGCGAGATCAACCTCGTCTCGCTGCACGGCGAGACGCTGTACGTCGAGGCGAGCAATCTGCTGGCCACCGACGCCGGGCTGCGCACCGGCACCTCCTTCACCGGTCTGCGCGGCGGGGCGAGCGGCAACGGCCTGTTCACCACGACCGTCGAGGGCACCGGTCAGGCGGCGATCATGTCGGACGGCTCGGCCGTGGTGCTGCGGGTGACTCCCCAGTACCCGCTGAACGTCGACCCCGGTGCCTACATAGCCCACCAGGGCAGGCTTCAGCAGCACTTCCAGTCCGGGGTGAACTTCCGGACCCTCATGGGCGAGGGCTCCGGCGAGTCCTTCCAGATCCGCTTCGAGGGCGACGGACTCGTCTATGTGCAGCCCAGCGAGCGGAACACCGTCGGGGGCGATGTCTGATGCCGTTCCGTGAGATCAACTCGAAGATGGTCGAGGCCGTCGTGGGGCCCGGCCAGAAGATGTACAGCCAGCGCGGCGCGATGCTCGCGTACCGCGGCGACGTCTCGTTCACCCCGAACATCCAGGGCGGACAGGGCGGCCTGGGGTCGATGATCGGGCGGCGGGTGGCCAACGAGGCGACCCCGCTGATGACGGTCGAGGGCAGCGGCACCGTGATGTTCGGCCACGGGGGCCATCACATCCAGGTGATCAACCTGGCCGGCGACACCCTCTACGTGGAGGCCGACCGGCTGCTCGCCTTCGACGGGACGCTCACCCAGGGCACGATGTTCATGGGCTCGCAGGGCGGGGTGATGGGCATGGTGCGCGGCCAGGTGACCGGGCAGGGCCTGTTCACGACGACGCTCAAGGGCCACGGCGCGGTGGCCGTGATGGCCCACGGCGGGGTGATCGAGCTGCCGATCACCCCGGGCCGGCCGGTCCATGTGGACCCGCAGGCGTACGTCGCCCACCACGGCGAGGTGACCAACAAGCTGTCCACCGCGCTCGGCTGGCGCGACATGGTGGGGCGCGGTTCCGGCGAGGCGTTCCAGCTGGAGCTGAACGGCAACGGAGCGGTGTACGTCCAGGCGTCGGAGGAGAAGCTGTGAGCACGCCGGTGGTTTTCGACCCGATGACGCTGCCGTCGGACGACAACGTCAACGCGTACACCTTCTGCGTGGAGCTCAAGGGGAGCCAGTGGTTCCTGCAGAAGGGCAAGATGATCGCCTACTACGGGCAGATCGACTTCAACGGCATCGGCCACGGGCGCTTCGAGCGGCTGATCCGTACGAGCTTCCACTCACCGCTGCACGCGAGCGACTGGGTGGTGGCCGAGGGCAGCGGGAAGATGCTGCTCGCGGACCGGGCCTTCGACGTGAACTCCTTCGACCTGGAGGACGGCAACCTCACGATCCGGTCCGGCAACCTGCTGGCGTACCAGCCGACGCTGGCGCTGAAGCAGTCCATCGTGCCGGGCTTCCTGACCCTGATCGGCACGGGGAAGTTCGTCGCCGCCTCCAACGGCCCCGTGGTCTTCATGGAGCCGCCGCTGCGGGTGGACCCGCAGGCGCTGGTGGGCTGGGCGGACTGCCCCTCCCCGTGCCACCACTACGACCACGGCTACATGACAGGCGTGATGGGCGGGCTGCGCTCGCTGACCGGGATCGGGGGCACCTCGGGCGAGGAGCACCAGTTCGAGTTCGTCGGGGCCGGTACGGTGCTGCTCCAGTCGACCGAGGTGCTGATGCCCGAGCAGGCGACGGGCGCGGTCCCGCACCAGCCGGGGGTGCCCGGGGGCGGTCCCGGGACCGGGGGTCAACACGGCTCCACACCCCGCATGCCCGGTCAGCTGGGGGACCTCCAGCGACGCTTCGGACTGTGAACGGTAGTCTGCGGAGTGTGACACCCGGCCGTACGTGCGGGGGGTCACACTCCCCCACTTCGTCCGTCTTTCAACTTCTTAGGTAGAATCCATACATGGAGACCGAGACGGCCACCCGCTGGCTTACCGATGCCGAGCAGTGCGCGTGGCGCACCCACCTGGACGTCAGCAGGCTGCTGACGCATCAGCTGGAGAAGGACCTCCAGCCGTTCGGCCTGACCATGAACGACTACGAGATCCTCGTCAATCTCTCCGAGTCGGACGACCAGCGGATGCGGATGAGCGATCTCGCCGCCGCCACCCTTCAGTCCAAGAGCAGGCTCTCGCACCAGATCACCCGCATGGAGAACGCCGGGTTCGTACGGCGCCAGCACTGCGAGTCGGACCGGCGGGGACTGTTCGCCGTGCTCACGGACACCGGTGCGGAGACGATGCGCAAGGTGGCTCCGCACCATGTCGAGTCCGTGCGCAGGCACTTCATGGATCTGCTCTCCCCCGATCAGCTCGACGCACTGCACTCGGCGCTGACCCCGATCGCGGACCATCTGCGCGGACGGCGCGGCAAGCCGTAGCGGGGTAGGGCCTCAGCCCCGCCCGGAGTCCGTCCCGGGCGGCACCGGCAGCCGCAGGGTGAAGCGTGCCCCGCCGCCCGGGGCCGCGGCCACCGTGAGCGTGCCGCCGTGCCGGGTGGCGACGTCCCGGGCGATGGCCAGTCCCAGGCCGGCTCCGCCGTCGTCCCGGCTGCGCGCGTCGTCCAGCCGTACGAAGCGTTCGAAGACGCGCTCCCGCTCGGTCTCGGGCACACCGCCCCCGTCGTCGGTGACCTCCACGAGGACCCCGCCCCCCTCCGCCCTCACCGAGACGGCGACCGAACGCTCCGCGTGGCGCTCGGCGTTGTCCAGCAGATTGCCGACGACCCGGGCCAACTGCCCCCGCGAGCCCGTCACTTCGAGCGCTCCGGTGTCCGCGACGGACACCTCCGGCACGATCCGGTCCCCGGCCCGCTGGGAGACCTCCTCGCGCACCAGCGCCCCCAGATCGACCGCGGCACTCCCCGGCCGCTCCCCCGCGTCCAGCCGGGCCAGCAGCAGCAGATCGGCGGCCAGCACCTGGAGCCGTACCGTGTCGGCGACCGCGCCCGGCACGTCCAGCAGCTCGGGATGGGCCTCCCCGACCTCCAGCTGGGTCCGCAACGAGGCGATGGGGCTGCGCAGTTCGTGCGAGGCGTCGGCGACGAAGCGCCGCTGCCGGTCCACCGAGGCCTCCAGCACCGCCAGGGTCTCGTTGGTCGTCCGGGCCAGCCGGGCGATCTCGTCGCGCGAGTCCGGTTCGGGGACCCGGCGGCCGAGGTCCTCGGACGCGGTGATCGCGGACAGCTCCCGCCGGATGCCCTCCACCGGGCGCAGCGCGCGCCTGGTGACCAGCCAGGTCACCCCGGCGACGACGAGCAGCATGAGGGGCAGCCCGGTCAGCATGGCGGTCCGTACGGTGTCCACGGCCTCCTGTTCGGCCGCGAGCGGGGCTCCCGCGTGGACGGTCAGGGTGACGTCGCGCGCCGTGGTGACCTCGACGGCGGCGAAGCGGTAGTCCCCGCGCTCCCCGTCGACGGTGGCCGTGCCGTTCGCGAAGTCCGGTGTCCCGGAGGAGACCTGGCTGCGGGCCGGGTCGTCGTCATCGTCGTGGTCGTCGTCATCGTCGCCCGGGCTCGGCACGGGGGCGGAGGGTGCCGGCACGACCCCGGCCGCACCCGTCCCCGTGACCGCCTCCAGGTCCTCGGACGCCGCCACCACGCGCCCCTCCTCGTCGGTCACCTGGACGGGATGGGTGTCCTCGTCGCCCAGGTCCAGGTCCGCGTAGGGCACGCCCAGGGCGATCTGCCCCGCCACCTCGCGGGCGGCGACCTCCGCCTCCAGGCCCGCCCGGTCCGTCAGATTGCCGCGCAGCACCGCCAGGACGGCCAGTCCCGCGGCGATCAGGGCGACGGCGACGACCAGCGTGGCGCCGAGCGAGGCCCTGGCGCGTACGGACCTCACAGCGCCTCCAGCCGGTAGCCCGCGCCGCGTACCGTACGGATCGACGCGGCACCGAGCTTGCGGCGCAGGGTGCTGATGTAGACCTCGACGATGTTCGGGTCGCCGTCGTACGCGAAGTCCCAGACGTGCTCCAGGATGTCCGCCTTGCTGACCACCTCGCCCGCGCGCCGCACGAGCTGTTCCAGTACGGCGAACTCCTTGGCCGTGAGCGTGATCTCGTCCTCGCCCCGGTGCACCCGGCGGGCGGCGGTGTCCATCCGCAGC
Source organism: Streptomyces sp. NPDC002125 (assembly GCF_053593715.1). Taxonomy (NCBI): domain Bacteria; kingdom Bacillati; phylum Actinomycetota; class Actinomycetes; order Kitasatosporales; family Streptomycetaceae; genus Streptomyces; species Streptomyces sp. NPDC002125. Next base: position 447,521 of record NZ_JBSFDD010000001.1, read on the forward strand.
GTGCCCGCGCTCAGTACCGGGGAGGCGGAACCACCGCGCCGGCGCAGCAGCGCCCGGATCCTGGCGACGAGCACGACGTACGAGAACGGTTTGGTCAGATAGTCGTCGGCGCCGGTGTCGAGGCCCTCCGCCTCGTCGTACTCCCCGTCCTTCGCGGTGAGCATCAGGATCGGCGTCTCGTGCCCGGCGGCGCGCAGGGCGGCGCAGATCCGGTAGCCGTTCATCCCGGGGAGCATGATGTCGAGGACCACGAGGTCGTGGACGCCCTGGCCCGCCAGGTGCAGCCCCTCCAGACCGTCGTGCACGACGTCGACGGCGAAGCCCTCGGCGGTGAGTCCCCTCGCCAGGGACGTCGCCAGACGCTTCTCGTCCTCCACGATCAACAGGCGCATGGGGACAGCTTCCCAAACCGAACCTGAAGAAGCCTTCAGCCGCCTTCAGGCTGCGTTCAGCATCGCCGGGCCAGTGTGGTTCCCGTCGCACCGCACATCCCATCGGGGAGGAACACCCATGAAGCGCAACATCGCCATCGCCACCCTCACCGCGGCCGTACTCGTCGGCGGCGGACTCGTCACCACGGCCGCGTTCGCGGACTCCGACAGCGGAACGAAGGACGACCGGACGGCCGGGGCCGGACAGCCGGCGGGTGGCACCGGGGAACAGTCCGCCGGAGGCACCACCGTCGACCAGGCCGTCGCCGCCGCGCTCAAGGCCGTCCCCGGAACGGTCACCGAAGCCGAGCGGGGCGATGACGACGACAGCGGCCGTACCGTCTGGGAGCTCGACGTGTACGGCTCCGACAAGGTCTGGCACGACGTGACGGTGAACGCTTCGAACGGCACGGTGCTGTCCGACCGCGAGGATGACGACAACGACGACCGCGACCGGCACGCGCCCCGCTCCGCGACCGTCTCCCTGGACGCGGCCGTGAAGGCGGCACTCGCCCAGCAGCCCGGCACGGTGACGTCGGTGGACCTGAACGACGACGACGACGATGACGACGACAGGCGCGGGGCGCTGCGCTGGGACGTCGATGTCGCGGGCAAGGACGGCAAGGAGCACGAGCTGCGCGTGGACGCGAAGAGCGGCAAGGTCACCGTGGACCGCGACGACGACAACGACGGTGACGACGACTGATCTCCCCGGCCGGCGGACACGGTCCTGCCGGGCGCGGCCTCAGGGCGCGAACCCGGAGAGGACCGTGCCGTCGTCGAAGGCCAGGAAGAGGACGTCACCGGTGGCGAGCACCTCGGACCCGCTGTCCATGGGACCGTCGAAGTACTTCGAGTCCGTCTCCCGCCTGCCCTCCCCCGACGCGTCCACGTCATAGGCGTCGACGCTCGGCCCGCTGCCGAACAGCACGGTGTCGCCCGAGATCAGCACATCGCCGATCTCGATCTCCACGTCGTACTTCTCCACGGTGTTCCAGAGCTGCTTGCCGTCGGCGAGCCCGTAGGCATACGCCTCCACCCCGGTCGACACCACGACGGTGCCGTCGTCCGAGAGCGCGGGCCTGACCCGGATCGGCACCCCCTCCGCGATCGTGCGGCGCTTCGTCGGATCGGACAGGTCCAGCACCGTGAGCCCGTCCTCACCGGAGCAGAGCAGCTCCTTCTTCGTCAGCACCGGGTATCCGCAACCGGTGTACCCGGCCGGATCCCATTCCTGCCGCTCGCCCGTGTCGGGGTCGAACACGTCGATGCCGCTGCCGACGGCCACCAGCCGGCCGCCTCCGGTCATCAGCGTGAAGTCGAACTCGGCGTACGGCCTCCGCCACTTCTCGGGTCGGGCGCCGGTCAGCTGCTGGGCGACGAGCGTGCCGGCGCTGCCTCCCTCCCGCTGTGCGACGTAGTGGAGCACTCCGTCCGCGTACACGGGCCCCATCCCGATGTACCCGTCCGGCAGCGCCTTGCGCCACACCTCCTTGCCGGCCTCGACGCTCAGTCCGACGAGCGCGTCGCCCATGAACGCGTAGACGGTGCCCGCCTCGACTGCGGCGATCGAATGGCCCGCGGTGCCCAGGGTCGCCGCGCCGCGTGGTTCCGGCACGTTCCACAGCTGCTCGCCGGAGGAGGCGTCCAGCCCGGTGACACCCGGGCCGCCCGAGCAGACGAGAACGGCGTCCGCCAGGACGCAGCCGTTCTCGGCGACCTTCTTTTCCTGCTTCCAGGGCCGCCAGCCCTCCGGCCGGAAAGCCACGTCAGCACCCCGGGTCCCGAAGTCGCCCGTGTGCCCTGCGTCCGCGCCGGGGATCACCACACCCGGCCCCCCGGTCCGGGACGCCGAGGGCCCCGGCGACGTGGCTCCGCCGCCCGCGGCCGGGGGGCTGCCGCCCTCTCCGTCGAAGAGGCCCGGCAGCAGGACGACACCGAGGACCACACCGACCGCGCCGACCACCGCCGCGAGCACCGGCCACCACCGGCGTGGCCGTAGCCCCGGGCCTCGGTCCGGGGCCGCGGGCACCTCTGTCGGCACGTACGCGGCCGGGCGGACCGGCCCGGGCACAGCCGCCGCCGTGGCCGCTTCGGCACAGGCCGCGGCAGCCGCCGCGTGGGCGACGAGCTGCTGCTCCACCCCGGCGTTCCACGGGAACGGCTCGGGCAGGTCCTCCGGCGTCAGCAGCCGGGCCAGCTCGGCGGGGGCCGGCCGGTCCTCGGGGCGACTGCTGAGGCACCGCTCGATCACGCCTCGCAGACCGGCCGGTACGGAGTCCAGCTCGGGCTCCCCGTGCGCGATCCTGAAGATGACCGCCGCCATGTCCGGGTCGTCGAAGGGCCCGCGCCCGCAGGCGGCGAAGGCGAGCACCGCGCCCAGGCAGAACACGTCGGAGGCCGGGACCAGGGCCCGTGAGCCGTTGACGTGCTCGGGCGAGATGTAGCCGGGGCTGCCGACCACCACACCGGTCCGGGTCAGCTGGGTGGCCTCGAAGGCCTGGGCGATCCCGAAGTCGATGACCTTCGGCCCGTCGGCGCCCAGCAGGACGTTGCCCGGTTTGAGGTCGCGGTGCAGCACCCGGACGGCGTGCATGTCGGCGAGCGCCAGGGCGAGGCGCGAACCGGCGGCCCGGACCACGGCCTCGGGCAGCGGGCCGGTGCGGGTGACCGCTTCGGCGAGCGACGGGCCGGGGACGTACTCCGTGGCGAGCCAGGGCGTCGCCCCGGTGGCGTCCCCTGCCACGAGGGCCGCCGAGTGCGGGCTGCGCACGGCTCCGGCCGCCGTGATCTCCCGGCGGAAACGGATCCGGAAGCCGTCGTCGAGGTCGAGTCCCGGGAGCACGGTCTTGAGCGCGACCAGCCCGGCGAGCGGGGCACCGGGAACCACCGGGGCGTCGTCCGCCCGTGCCAGGTACACCTCGCCCATGCCTCCCGCGCCGAGCAGCCCCAGGAGCCGGTACGGGCCGATGCGGGTGCGGCTTCCGGGGGGCAGGGGCCCGATCACGAGGCGTCCGGGCGGGGCAGCGCGACGGAGAGGACGGTGCCCTGGTGGTACACGACGTGGACGGCTCCTCCCGTGGGCAGGACCTCGGGCGGCAGGATCTCCTTGTCCATGAGCACGCCCCACTCGAGCACGTCGTAATCCGGCTCGGCGACGGGCCCGGGCGAACCCGCCAGGGCGGTCCGACGGACCGGGCCGGGCTCGGCTCCGCCGTTCAGCGCAACGCTGTACAGCGTCGTGGTGTCCGCCCAGACGAGGGTGTCATCGATGATCACGGGAACGGACGCCGGGTTGGTCGGGGCGCCCGCGACCCTCTTGTCCAGCGGGTAGCGGCCCAGCACCTTGTCGCTGTCCTTCCGCATCAGGACGATCTCCGGGCTGCCGGTGTCGTCCTCCCAGGGAAGGCTGCCGCGTACGACGACGCTCACATGGTCGTCGACCGCCACAAGCGGCGCTTCGTAGATCTCGGCGGACGGGATGGAGACCTGACCGGTGACCTTCAACGAGCGGGTGTCGAGCCGGTTCAGCGTGGCGCCTCCGGCGGAGTACGAGCCGCAGTACACGCTGTCGGGACGCGCCATCGCCCCTTGGCACAGGGTGTCCTCGTCGTCCATCCGGCCCAGCTCCGCTCCGGTCTTCGTCCGCAGGGCCCGCAAGCCCTCCTCGTTGCGGATGTGGAGCACGCCGTCCCTCACCGCGAGCGGCCAGAAATTGCCTTCTTGCACCTTGGCCAGCTCGCCTCCGACGAGCGGCTTCCGCCACACCTCCTTGCCGGTCCGCAGATCGAAGGCGGCGATCTCCGAGCTTTCGGGCCGATCGCCGATGTTCGCGAACACCAGACCGTCGGCGATGAGCGGAGCACTCTCCAGCATGTACGCCCCACCGGAACGGATGTCCCAACGGGGCTTCCCCGTCAGGGCGTCCACCGCCACGAGACGGTTCCCGGTGGCGAAGTAGACGGAGTCGTCGTGGACCGCCGGGCGGGTGGATCCGCCCGGCATGAAGAACTGCCCGGTGGGACTGAAACGGGCCCCCACCGGCTGCTCCTCGTCCGTCGCGTACTCCCACAAGCGCTTGCCGCCGGCCGCCGACACCGCCTCGTACGAGCCGTCCGTCCGACGGCACACCAGCACGTCCCGGCCCGCCGCGCAGCCGAGCGGGGTGCCGGTGAACGCGCCCTTCCAGGGCTTCCACCCGGGCGGGAGGACGTCGCGGGCGTAGGACAGGGTGCCGGATCCGTCGGGGCCGCCGCCCGTGTCGACGCCCGCCACGATCCGGGCCGGTGTCTTCCCGCCCTCGGATTCTCCTCCCCCGCCCCCGCCCCCGTCGTCCCGCAGCGCCAGCAGACCGCCCGTGGCAGCCCCCACCAGCACGATCCCGGCCAGGGCCGCACCGAGCAGGCGACGGCGGCGGGCGGGACGGGCGGGAACGGCGGGCGGCGGCAGCCCGGGCCCCTGGGTGGGCAGTTGGTCCACCGTCGCCCGGCTGCCGGTCGCCGCCTCGGTCGGGGTGTACCCCGGCAGCAGCGGCCCGCCGAGCGCCCGTACGGAGGCCAGTTCACGCTCGTACTCGGCGATGTGGGCGGCGACCGGGTCCGGCCACCGCACCGAGCCCTCCGGGGCGAGGCGTGCGGCGAGCTGGGCGGGTGTGAGGCGGGCGGCGGGGTCGGCCACCAGGCAGTCCTGGAGCACCGCGCGCAGGGCGGCGGGCACTCCGTCGAGGTCGGCCTCGACGTACTTCACGCGGTACAGCACCGCGGCCACCGGACCGTCGCCGAACGGGTCACGGCCGGTGGCGGCGAAACAGAGGACCGACGCGAGGCAGAAGACGTCGGACGCCGGCACCACGCGTCCGCTGCCCGCCACGTGCTCCGGGGACATGAAGGCGGGGCTGCCGATCATCCGGCTGGTGGTCGTGAGCGGGGTGGCGCCCGCGCCCCGCGCGATCCCGAAGTCGATCAGACGGGGCCCGTCCGCGGCGAGCAGGACGTTGCCGGGCTTCACGTCCCGGTGCACCACACCGGCGGCGTGGACGGTCTCCAGGGCGCGGGCGAGCTCCGCCCCGAGCTTCCGGACCTCTTCCTCGTCCAGCGCACCCGAACGGCGTACGGCGGCCGAGAGCGTGGGGCCCGCGACATAGCCGGTGGCCAGCCAGGGCACGTCCGCGTCGGCGTCGGCGTCCAGGACCGGGGCGAGGGCGGGGCCGGTCACCGACCGGGCGACCTCGGTCTCGCGTCGGAAGCGCTGCCTGAAGCCGGGGTCCTGGGCGACGTCGCGGCGGACCGTCTTGACCGCGACGGGAGCCGGGGGCCCGCCGGGATCCCCGGAGTACTCACGGAGCCCGAGGAAGACCTCTCCCATGCCGCCCGCACCGAGCCTGGCCAGCACCGTGTAGGGCCCGATGTGTCTCGGCGAGTCCTCGCGCAGCGGCCCCAGCATGTATCCCCCCGATGTGCCCGGCTCCGGGTGCGCACCCCACGCAACCCTTCCGCCGCATGTTCTCACGCCCCGTCAGCCCCGGAAGGGGAGACGGCCGCACGAAGCGGCGCACCCCGCGCCCTCGGCCCGGAGGGGGCGGGGCAGGCCGCCGCACGGCTCCCGGGCGGCCCGCACGCCGCCCGGGAGCCGTCAGCTCCCGTTGGTGAGACCCGCGACCAGCTCGTCCGCCGCCGCGTACGGGTCGAGGCCGCCGGCCACGATCCGCTCGGCGAGAGAGTCCAGCCGGCGGTCGCCGTGCAGATCGGCGATCCGCTCACGGAGCGCGGTGACGGCGATCGTCTCGACCTCTCGGGCGGCACGCGCCGTGCGCCGCTCGTCCAGGACGCCGTGCTCCTCCATCCACGCCCGGTGCTTCTCCAGGGCCTCGACGACCTCGTCGATGCCCTCGCCCCGGGCGGCGACCGTCTTCACGATCGGCGGCCGCCAGTCGCCGGGCCCCCGGGACTCGCCCAGGCCCAGCATGTGGTTGAGCTCGCGGGCGGTGGCGTCCGCGCCGTCCCGGTCGGCCTTGTTCACGACGTAGACGTCGCCGATCTCCAGGATTCCGGCCTTCGCCGCCTGGATGCCGTCGCCCATGCCCGGGGCGAGGAGGACGACGGAGGTGTCGGCCTGGGAGGCGATCTCCACCTCCGACTGGCCGACCCCGACCGTCTCCACCAGGATCACGTCGCAGCCCGCCGCGTCCAGCACCCGGATGGCCTGCGGTGCCGACCAGGCGAGCCCGCCCAGATGGCCGCGGGTGGCCATCGAGCGGATGTAGACGCCCGGGTCGGAGGCGTGCTCCGACATCCGGACCCGGTCCCCGAGGAGCGCGCCCCCGGAGAACGGCGACGACGGGTCGACGGCCAGCACCCCGACCCGCTTGCCGGCCTTGCGGTAGGCGGAGACCAGCGCCGAGGTGGAGGTGGACTTGCCGACACCCGGCGATCCGGTCAGGCCGACGACGTAGGCGCGGCCCGCCAGCGGTGCCAGGGCGGCCATCACCTCGCGCAGCTGCGGCGAGGCACCCTCCACCAGGGAGATGAGCCGGGCCACCGCACGTGGCCTGCCTTCTCGTGCCTGCTCGACCAGGGTGGGGACGTCCACCTTCACGCTCGGCCTCCTCGCTCGCCCGTACCGACTACTTGCCCGGTACGCGGATGATCAACGCGTCGCCCTGACCGCCGCCGCCGCACAGCGCCGCCGCCCCGGTGCCGCCGCCGCGCCGCTTCAGCTCCAGCGCCAGGTGCAGCACCACACGGGCGCCGGACATGCCGATGGGGTGGCCGAGGGCGATCGCGCCGCCGTTGACGTTGACCTTGTCGGAGGTGACGCCGAGGTCCTTCATGGACTGGACCGCGACGGCCGCGAAGGCCTCGTTGATCTCGATGAGGTCGAGGTCCTCGACGCCGATGCCCTCCTTCTTCAGGGCGTGCCGGATGGCGTTGGACGGCTGCGACTGGAGCGAGTTGTCCGGGCCCGCCACATTCCCGTGGGCGCCGATCTCGGCGATCCAGTCCAGGCCCAGCTCCTCGGCCTTGGCCCTGCTCATGACGACGACGGCGGCGGCGCCGTCGGAGATCTGCGAGGAGGTCCCCGCCGTGATCGTGCCGTCCTTGGTGAAGGCCGGGCGCAGCTTCCCGAGCGACTCGGCGGTCGTCTCGGGGCGGATGCCCTCGTCCTTGGAGAAGAGGACCGGGTCGCCCTTGCGCTGCGGGATCTCGACCGGGGTGATCTCGGCCTCGAAGATCCCGTTCTTCTGGGCGGCGGCGGCGCGCTGGTGGGAGAGGGCGCCGATCTCGTCCTGCTCGGCGCGGGCCAGGCCGAGGCGGGTGTTGTGCTTCTCGGTGGACTCGCCCATCGGGATGTTCTCGTAGGCGTCGGTCAGGCCGTCGTACGCCATGGAGTCGAGCATCTCGACCGCGCCGTACTTGTATCCCTCACGGGACTTCGGCAGCAGGTGCGGGGCGTTCGTCATGGACTCCTGGCCGCCGGCCACCACGACGTCGAACTCGCCGGCGCGGATCAGCTGGTCCGCGAGCGCGATCGCGTCGAGCCCCGAGAGGCACACCTTGTTGACGGTGAGCGCCGGGACGTTCAGCGGGATTCCCGCCTTGACGGCGGCCTGGCGTGCCGGGATCTGCCCTGCCCCGGCCTGGAGCACCTGGCCCATGATCACGTACTCGACCTGGTCGCCGCCGATGCCGGCACGGTCCAGCGCCGCCTTGATGGCGACGCCTCCGAGGTCGGCTCCGGAGAAGCTCTTCAGCGAGCCGAGAAGCCGGCCCATGGGCGTCCTGGCGCCCGCGACGATCACTGAGGTGGTTCCGGTCGTTCCTGACATGAGGCGCAGCCCCTTGGGATCGGTTGTGAACGAGGGTAGGGAGGGACCGGCACATGAGGGGCGGCGTCACAGGGCTGTCCACGCCCATCTGCGGCGTTGTCGTCAGTCGGCATGGCTCCGCCATGCCTCCCTCCTCCGCCTTGCAGCTGCACGCACCCAGCCCTGCTCCTTCTTCCACCCCTCATGTGCCGGTCCCTCCTGCCTGAATGTACTGAGCGGTACGGCACCCGTCATCCGGCTGTCGGTGTGATCGCGCGCACGTTGCGTAACCATCGCCGGGGCGCTGCACTGGTTCCATGCTGACGCGAATCGACCACATCGGAATCGCCTGTTTCGACCTCGACAAGACGGTGGAGTTCTATCGCGCGACCTACGGCTTCGAGGTGTACCACTCCGAGATCAACGAGGAGCAGGGCGTCCGGGAGGCCATGCTGAAGATCAACGGCACCTCGGACGGCGGGGCTTCGTACCTCCAGCTGCTCGAACCGACCCGTGAGGACTCGGCCGTCGGCAAGTGGCTGGCAAAGAATGGTGAGGGCGTGCACCACATCGCCTTCGGGACCGAGGACGTCGACGCGGATGCCGCGGACATCCGCGAGAAGGGCGTCCGGGTGCTGTACGACGAGCCCAGGACGGGGTCCATGGGCTCGCGGATCACCTTCCTGCACCCCAAGGACTGCCACGGCGTCCTGACCGAACTGGTCACCTCGGCGACAGAGCACTGACCCGACCGATACCCGGCCCGGTAGAGTGGGCGGTTCCGGGCCGGGGCCGGGTCGGGGCCGTGCCGCGTCCTCGCCGTTGATCTGTCACCATTCCCCGGGGGACCGTTCGCCGGCGAGCGGTACCCGCATGGAGAATTGCGACCAGGGTTGGGGTCTCCCCCTGCTCAATGGGGCATCCCCAGCTCGCACGAGGTTGAGAGCTGGGGAAGAAGTTGAGAGCTCGGGGAAGGATGGGACCGCGCAGTGCGGGGCTACGAGAGCCAGCAGAGCCACCGAGCTGACGACGACCATCTCTCGCGGTTCGAAGCCGAGATGGACCGGCTGAAGACCGACCGGGAGAAGGCCGTCCAGCACGCCGAGGACCTCGGTTACCAGGTCGAGGTCTTGCGCGCCAAGCTGCACGAGGCGCGGCGCAATCTGGCGACCCGTCCCGCACACGACAGCGCGGACATCGGCTACCAGGCCGAACAGATGCTCCGGAACGCCCAGATCCAGGCCGACCAGCTGCGCAACGACGCGGAGCGCGAGCTGCGCGAGGCCAGGGCGCAGACGCAGCGCATCCTCCAGGAGCACGCGGAGCACCAGGCGCGCCTGCAGGCCGAGTTGCACGCCGAGGCGGTGCAGCGGCGCCAGCGGCTCGACCAGGAGCTGGCGGAGCGCCGGCAGACCGTCGAGTCCCACGTCAACGAGAACGTCGCCTGGGCCGAACAGCTGCGGGCCAGGACCGAGTCCCAGGCCCGCCGTCTGCTGGACGAGTCGCGCACCGAGGCCGAGCAGTCGCTCTCCGCCGCCCGCGCCGAGGCCGCCAGGCTGGCCGACGAGACCCGCCGGCGCCTCAACTCCGAGGCCGAGTCGGCCCGTGCCGAGGCCGAGGCGACCCTGCTGCGGGCCCGCCGCGACGCCGAACGGCTGCTGGAGGCCGCCTCCTCGCAGGCCCAGGAGGCGACCAGCCACGCCGAGCAGCTGCGCTCGACGGCCACCGCCGAGACCGATCAGACCCGGCAGCAGACGGCGGAGCTCAACCGCGCCGCCGAGCAGCACATGCAGGAGGCCGAGACCCGGCTGCGCGAAGCCCGTCTGGAGGCCGAGAAGGTCCTCTCCGAGGCGAAGGAGGCCGCGGCCAAGCGGCTGGCCGGCGCCGAGTCGCAGAACGAGCAGCGCACCCGTACGGCCAAGTCCGAGATCGCCCGGCTGGTCGGCGAGGCCACCCAGCAGGCGGAGACGCTGAAGGAAGAGGCCGAGCAGGCGCTCACCGACGCCCGTGCCGAGGCCGAGCGGGTGGTCGCGGAGGCCGCCGAGAAGGCCCGCACGCTGGCCGCCGAGGACGCCGCGGCGCAGCTGGCGAAGGCGGCGCGCAGTGCCGAGGAGGTCCTGACCAAGGCCTCCGAGGACGCCAGGTCCACCACCAGGGCCGCCGGCGAGGAGGCCGACCGGATCCGCCGCGAGGCCGAGGCCGAGGCGGAGAAGCTGCGCGGCGAGGCAGCCGAGCAGGCCGACCAGCTCAAGGGCGCGGCCAAGGACGACACCAAGGAGTACCGGGCCAAGACGGTCGAGCTTCAGGAGGAGGCCCGCCGGCTCCGCGGCGAGGCCGAGCAGTTGCGCTCCGAAGCGGTCGCCGAGGGCGAGCGGATCCGTGGCGAGGCCCGCAGGGAGGCCGTCCAGCAGCTGGAGGAGGGCGCCCGTACCGCCGAGGAACTGCTCACCAAGGCGAAGTCCGACGCCGAGGAGCTGCGGACCTCCGCGAGCGCCGAGAGCGAGCGGGTCAGGACCGAGGCCGCCGAGCGCGCCGCCGCCCTGCGCAAGCAGGCCGAGGAGGCGCTCGAACGCAGCCGCGCCGAGGCGGAGAAGCTGCGCGCCGAGGCCGAGGAGCAGGCGACCGCCCTGACCGCGGCGGCGGAGACCGCGGCCGCGGCCCTGCGCGAGGAGACCGAGCGCGGCATAGAGGCCCGCAAGGCCGAGGCGGCCGACGAGCTGGCCCGGCTGCATACCGAGGCCCAGTCGCGGGTCGCCGCCGCGGAGGAGGCGCTCGGCGAGGCACGTACGGAGGCGGAGCGGATCCGCCGCGAGACGAGCGAGGAGTCCGAGCGGCTCCGCGCGGAGGCCGCCGAAAGGCTGCGCACGCTCCAGGAGCAGGCCACGACGGAGGCGGAGCGGCTGCGGACCGAGGCCGCCGCCGACGCCGCACAGTCCCGCGCCGAGGGCGAGTCCGTGGCCGTACGGCTGCGGAGCGAGGCCGCCGCCGAGGCGGAGCGGCTGAAGACCGAGGCGCAGGAGACCGCCGACCGGGTGCGTGCCGAGGCGGCTGCCGCCGCCGAGCGGGTCGGCGCCGAGGCGGCCGAGGCGCTGGCCGCCGCCCAGGAGGAGGCCAACCGCCGCCGCCGGGCCGCCGAGGAGGCGCTCGGTTCCGCGCGCGCCGAGGCGGAGCAGGAGCGCGAGCGCGCCCGCGAACAGAGCGAGGAGCTCCTCGCGTCCGCCCGCAAGCGGGTCGAGGAGGCGCAGGCCGAGGCCCAGCGGCTGGTCGAGGAGGCGGAGAGCCGGGCTTCCGAGCTGGTCTCGGCCGCCGAGCAGACCGCGCAGCAGGTGCGGGACGCTGTCGCCGGGCTGCACGAGCAGGCCGAGGAGGAGATCACCGGGCTGCGTTCCGCCGCCGAGCACGCGGCGGAGCGGACGAGGACCGAGGCGCAGGAGGAGGCTGACCGGCTCAGGTCCGACGCCTACGCCGAGCGCGAGCGGGCCACCGAGGACGCCAACCGTGTCCGCCAGGTCGCGCACGAGGAGGCGGAGGCGGCGAAGGCGCTCGCCGAGCGGACCGTGTCCGAGGCGATCACGGAGTCGGAGAAGCTGCGCTCGGACACCTCCGAGTACAGCCAGCGGGTCCGTACGGAGGCGTCCGACGCCCTCGCGTCGGCGGAGCAGGACGCGGCCCGTGCCCGCGGCGAGGCCCGCGAGGACGCCAACAGGATCCGCTCCGAGGCGGCGGCGCAGGCCGACCGGCTCATGGCGGAGGCGACGACCGAGAGCGAGCGCGTCCGCGCCGAGGCCACCGAGCAGTCGGAGCGCTTCGTCGGCGAGGCGACCGACGAGGCGGAGCGGCTGCGCGCGGAGGCGGCGCAGACCGTCGGTTCGGCCCAGGAGCACGCGGCCCGCACCCGCGAGGAGGCGGCGCGGCTGCGTTCCGACGCCGAGGCCGAGGCGGAGCAACTGCGCGCGGAGGCCCGCCAGGAGGCGGACCGGGTGCTGGACGAGGCGCGCGAGGCGGCGGCCAAGCGCCGTGCCGACGCCGCCGAACAGGCCGACCAGCTCGTCAACAAGGCCCAGGAGGAGGCGCTGCGCGCCGCCACCGAGGCCGAGGAGCAGGCCGACAGGATGGTCGGCGCCGCGCGCAACGAGGCGGTCCGGATCACCTCGGAGGCCACGGTCGAGGGCAACTCCCTGGTGGAGCGGGCCCGTACGGACGCGGACGAGCTGCTCGTCGGCGCCCGCCGGGACGCCACCGCCACCCGGGAGCGCGCGGAGGAGCTCAGGGCACGGATCGAGAGCGAGATCGAGGAACTCCACCAGCGCGCCCGGCGCGAGACGTCCGAGCAGATGAAGACGGCGGGCGAGCGCGTCGACAAGCTGATGAAGGCGGCGACCGAACAGCGCGCGGAGGCCGAGGCGAAGGCCAAGGAGCTGATTTCGGACGCCAATTCGGAGGCGAGCAAGGTCCGTATCGCCGCCGTGAAGCGCGCCGAGTCGCTGCTCAAGGAGGCCGAGACCAAGAAGGCCGAACTGACCCGCGCGGCCGAGAAGCTGCGTTCCGACGCCGAGGCCGAGGCGAAGCAGATGGTCGACGAGGGCCGCCGCGAGCTGGACCTGCTGGTCCGCAGGCGCGAGGACATCAATACGGAGATCTCCCGTGTCCAGGACGTGCTCGAAGCGTTGGAATCTTTCGAGGCTCCGGGCGGGACGGGCAAGGCGTCGGGTGGCGGCGCCGGGGGCGTCAAGGCGGGAGCGTCGGCGGGTACCCGGTCGGGTGGCAAGGCGTCGGACGGATAGCCGGACACGTATTTCGCCATGAACATTCAACCCGTGGGGCCGCAAGCCCTGCGGGGGTCAGCCACTCAAAAGGGGTGTCATTCTCCATACCAAAGCGGCATCTTCACGTTGACACGCCGCTCTGGCCCCTAGGATTCCCTCTAACACCTCACCGGTCTCATTCGACAGGAACCCCATGAGCGACCCTTCCTCCCCCTTCGGCTTCGAGCTCGTGCGACGTGGATACGACCGCGGTCAGGTGGACGACCGCATTACCAAACTCGTCGCCGACCGTGACAGTGCTCTCGCACGTATCACTTCTCTGGAAAAGCGCATCGAGGAGCTCCACCTCGAAACGCAGAACGCCCAGGCCCAGGTCAACGACGCCGAGCCGTCGTACGCCGGGCTCGGCGCTCGCGTCGAGAAGATCCTCCGCCTCGCCGAGGAGGAGGCGAAGGACCTGCGTGAGGAGGCCCGCCGCGCCGCCGAGCAGCACCGCGAGCTGGCCGAGTCGGCCGCCCAGCAGGTGCGCAACGACGCGGAGACCTTCGCCGCGGAGCGCAAGGCGAAGGCCGAGGACGAGGGCGTCCGTATCGTCGAGAAGGCCAAGGGCGAGGCGGGCACGCTGCGCACCGAGGCCCAGAAGGACGCCCAGCAGAAGCGCGAGGAGGCCGACGCCCTCTTCGAGGAGACCCGCGCCAAGGCCGCCCAGGCCGCCGCGGACTTCGAGACGAACCTCGCCAAGCGCCGCGAGCAGTCGGAGCGCGACCTCGCGTCCCGTCAGGCGAAGGCCGAGAAGCGTCTCGCGGAGATCGAGCACCGCGCGGAGCAGCTCCGCCTGGAGGCCGAGAAGCTCCGTACGGACGCCGAGCGCCGCGCGCGTCAGACGGTGGAGACGGCCCAGCGGCAGTCCGAGGACATCGTGGCCGACGCGAACGCCAAGGCCGACCGGATCCGCAGCGAATCGGAGCGCGAGCTGGCGGCGCTCACCAACCGCCGCGACTCGATCAACGCCCAGCTGACCAACGTCCGCGAGATGCTGGCCACGCTGACCGGTGCCGCGGTCGCCGCCGCCGGCTCCCCGGCGGAGGACGAGCCCGCCACCCGCGGGGTCCCGGCCCAGCAGACCCGCTGACGGGTCGCGTACAGCAGCTGTACCCCTTGCGCGCCCGGTTCCGCCCTGAGTGGTGGCGCCGGGCGCGCGGCCGTTCTAGCGTGAACGCATGATCGAGCTCGACGGTCTCACCAAACGCTTCGGCAACAAGGTTGCCGTCGACCATCTGTCATGCCGGGTCAGGCCGGGGATGGTGACGGGCTTCCTCGGCCCCAACGGCGCGGGCAAGTCCACGACCATGCGGATGATGCTCGACCTCGACAACCCGACCAGCGGCACGGTGCGCATCGACGGCCGGCACTACCGGGAGCTCGACGAGCCGCTCAAACACATCGGTGCGCTGCTGGACGCCAAGTCGATGCACGGCGGGCGCTCCGCGTACAACAACCTCCTGTGCCTCGCCCAGAGCAACCGCATCCCGGCGAGCCGGGTCTCCCACGTGCTCGACACGGTCGGTCTGACCGCGGTGGCCAGGAAGAAGTCCAAGGGCTTCTCCCTCGGCATGGGCCAGCGCCTCGGCATCGCGGCGGCCCTGCTCGGTGACCCCGAGATCCTGATGTTCGACGAACCCGTCAACGGTCTGGACCCCGAGGGCATCCACTGGATCCGCAATCTGATGAAGGCCCTCGCGGCGGAGGGCCGGACGATCTTCGTCTCCTCCCATCTGATGAGTGAGATGGCCCTGACCGCCGATCACCTGATCGTCATCGGGCAGGGCAAGCTGCTCGCCGACACCTCGATGGCCGACTTCATCCGCGAGAACTCGCGCAGCTTCGTACGGATGCGCTCCCCGGAGCAGGAGCGTCTGCGCGACCTGCTGTACGCGGAGGGCGTCGTCGCGGTCGAGTCGGGGAACGGCACGCTGGAGATCGACGGCGAGACCCCGGAGCGGCTCGGTGAGCTCGCCGGCCGGCACGGGATCGTGCTGCACGAGCTGAGCGCCCAGCGGGCCTCCCTGGAGGAGGCGTTCATGCAGATGACGGCGGCCTCGGTGGAGTACCACGCGCACACCGACAGCGGCGCGGCCCCGCCACCGGCGGTGGGCCCGCACTGGGGCGACCAGTGGAACCAGCGGTCGTCCGGGGCGGGCGCTCCCGGCGCGGGCGCTACGGGGGCAGACGTTCCCGGCGCGGGCACTCCGGGGGCAGACGTTCCCGGCGACGGCACGAAGGGGGCGTGAAGGCGATGGCATCGGTACCCGCGGTCCTCAACTCCGAGTGGACCAAGATCCGTACGGTCTCCTCGACCACCTGGACCCTGATCGCGGCGTTCGCCGTCACCGTCGCGATGGGCGCGGTGCTCAGCGCCGTGCTGAACAGCCAGTTCGACGACCTCTCCGAGGCCGAGCAGGCCACCTTCGACCCGACGTTCGTCGGCTTCTCCGGGATGATCCTGGGACAGCTGGCCATGGTCGTCTTCGGCGTGCTGGTGGTGGGCACGGAGTACAGCTCCGGCATGATCCGCACCTCCCTCGCGGCGGTGCCGCAGCGCGGGACGTTCCTCTTCAGCAAGATCGCGGTGGCGGGCGTCCTCGCCCTGCTGGTCGGCCTCGCCACCAGCTTCGTGACCTTCTTCCTCAGCCAGTCCCTGCTGGGCGACCACAGCACCGGCATCGGCGCGGAGAACGTGCTGCGCGCGGTCTTCGGCGGTGGCGTCTACATGGGCCTGATCGCGGTCTTCTCCATGGGCGTGGCCTCGATGCTGCGCAGCTCCATGCTCTCGCTCGGCATCCTGATGCCGTTCTTCTTCCTCGTCTCGCAGATCCTCTCCGCGGTCCCGGGCGCCAAGAGCGTGGCCCGCTACTTCCCCGATCAGGCCGGGTCGAAGATCATGCAGGTGGTCCCCGACGCCATGAACAGCGACCCCGCCCCCTACGGCCCCTGGGCGGGGCTCGGGATCATGGCGCTGTGGGTGGTCGCGGCCCTCGTCGGCGGCTTCCTCGTACTGAAGAAGCGCGACGCCTGAAGAAGCGCGACGCCCGGGGAAGCGCCACGCACGGGGAAGCGCCACGCACGCGGAGACGCGACGCACGGGGAGACGCGACGCACGGGGAGACGCGATGCCCGGGGAAGCACGTTGCCCCGGGGAGCGCCGGGAGGCGTCCGTCACGTCCCCGCCCCGCGTCCGGCTTTGGCCGGAACCGCCGGCGCCTGGTTATCCTCCTAACTCTTACGGGGGCGTGCGGCCGGCGGCCTGGGCCCCGACGACAGATAAGTCGATGGGGCTGGAGAATGATCGAGGCAGTCGGCCTGACCAAGCGCTACGGCGCGAAGACGGCCGTGCACAACCTTTCCTTCCAGGTGCGGCCCGGTGCGGTCACCGGGTTCCTCGGTCCCAACGGGTCGGGCAAGTCCACCACCATGCGGATGATGCTCGGTCTCGACCGGCCGACGTCGGGGCATGTGACGATCGGCGGCCACGCCTTCCGCAGCCTTCCCAACGCGCCGCGCCAGGTGGGGGCACTGCTCGACGCCAAGGCCGTGCACGGCGGGCGCAGCGCCCGCAATCACCTGCTCTCCCTGGCCCAGCTGGCCGGCATCCCGGCGGCCCGGGTGGACGAGGTCCTCGGTGTCGTGGGGCTCCAGGAGGTGGCGAAGCGGCGGTCCAAGGGCTTCTCCCTCGGCATGGGCCAGCGGCTCGGCATCGCGGCGGCCCTGCTGGGCGATCCGCAGGTGCTGCTCTTCGACGAGCCGGTCAACGGACTCGACCCCGAGGGCATCCTCTGGGTCCGCAACCTGATGAAGCAGCTGGCCTCCGAGGGGCGCACGGTCTTCGTCTCCAGCCACCTGATGAGCGAGATGGCGCTCACCGCCGACCATCTCATCGTGATCGGCCGCGGGCAGCTGCTCTCCGACATGAGCGTCACCGACTTCATCTCGGCCAACTCCGCCGACTTCGCCAGGGTGCGCGTCCCGGCGGACCGGCCTGAGGCGCGGGAGAAGCTGACGGCCTCCCTGACGGAGGCGGGCGGCCGGGTCATGCCGGAGCCGGACGGGGCCCTGCGCATCACCGGGCTCGCCCTCCCCCGGATCAGCGATCTGGCGCACGAGTCGGACGTACGGCTGTGGGAGCTCTCCCCGCACCAAGCCTCGCTGGAGGAGGCGTACATGCGGATGACGCAGGGCGCCGTGGACTACCGCTCGACGGCGGACGCCAAGGAGGGCCTCCAGGTGCCGCCGCCCGGCTACGGACAGCCCGGATACGGGCAGCAGCCCGGTCTCGGGGGCGCCGGGCAGCCCCCGGAGGTCCCGCAGCAGGGCTGGTACGCCCCGCCGCCTCCGGGACAGAACCCGTACGCCGCCCCGGCGGCCCCGCCCGCCCCGCTTCCGACCGAGCGCACCACCAGCGAGGACCCCCGATGACGACGCCTCCGCCGCTCCCGCAGACGCCGGGGGCCGTTCACCAGCCGTACCAGCAGCCGCAGCAGGGCTGGGACGGCCGGCCCGGCCCGTACGCCTCCCCGATCCCCGTCCGCACGCCCGGTCTCGGTGACGCCATCGCGTCCGAGTGGACGAAGATCCGCTCCGTCCGCTCCACCATGTGGACCCTCGGCGTGATGGTCGTGCTGCTGATCGGCATCGGCCTGCTCACCGCGCTCGCGGTGAGCGTGTCGGACTCCGATCTGGACGGCACCCCGGTGCTCAGCCTCGGCTTCTTCGGTGTCCTGCTCGGCTCGATCTGTGTGATCACCCTCGGCGTGCTGACCATCGCGTCCGAGTACGGCACCGGGCTGATCCGTACGACGCTGACCGCGTGCCCGAGCCGCAGCCGGATGCTGACCGCGAAGTCGGTGGTCTTCTTCCTGCTGGCCTTCACCATCACCACCGTGACCACCGGGATCGTCGGAGTGCTCCAGACCGCGATCCTGGACGGTGCCACGCCCGACACCGCCTTCTGGGTGCGCTCCACGGTGGGCGTCGGCCTCTACGTCGCGACGCTCGGGCTGCTCGCGCTCGCGCTCGGCACGCTCATCCGGCACTCGGCGGGTGCCATCACGATCATGATCGCGCTGGTGCTGCTCCCGCTCGTACTCGCGATGTTCATGTTCTCGCCGTCGCTGGCCGATGTGCAGCAGGCCCTCTTCGAGTACTCGATCCCCAACCAGCTGGGCGCGATGTACGACGCCTCGGTGACCAGCTCGGGCCCGACCGGCTGGGAGCCGCTCTGGGTCATCCTCGGTGTGACGGCCGTGGCCATGGCCGGCGCCTTCGTCTCGCTGGACCGGCGGGACGTCTGAACCCGGTCCGTCAGTAGCGCGGAGCGTTCCTGGACCGCTGCACCCTCGTGGTGCGGCGGTCCTTCGCGTTCCAGCAGGCCTTGTGCCAGTGCCTGCGGTCGTCGACCCCGCCGTATTCGGGCCAGGCGACGAGGTGCGGCACCCCGGACGGGATCTCCTGGTCGCAGCCGGGGCATCGGTAGTGCTTGCCCACCGCGCTCGCGCCGCTCACCGGGCGCACCGACCACTCCTCGCCCTGCCAGCTCTCCGTGGCTCCTCCCCCGCCGTACCGGTCCCCCGCATCCGGGGCGTTTCCGGTGGGGCTGTCGCCGCCTCGGGGGCGGTTGCGGCGCGGGGACACGGGACACCTCACGGGGTGTGTACGGGCAGTTCGTCCCGTCCAGCGTAGAGGCATCGACCGCCGGCAGGTGCCGGGCGTGGCGCGAGTGCACAGGTGGGGCGGGTGGGTAACCGGAAAATCGCAACAACTTCTTCATGGACCGTGCCTTTGGCACGTGTCAGACGTTGTTGCCAGTGGGGGACAGCCGCGTCGGCTGCAAGGAGGTAAGAGGCGATGCGCGTAGGAACGTTCGTACTGGCAGCCCAGTTTCCGGGTCAGGGACAGGGTGAGGCCCTGCACCGGGCCGTCCGCTCCGCCGAGGTCGCGGAGGAGTCCGGACTCGATTCCGTCTGGCTGGCCGAACATCATTTCGTGCCGTACGGGGTGTGTCCGTCCGCCGTGACCCTGGCCGGGCTCCTGCTCGGCCGCACCCGCAGAATCCGCGTGGGCACGGCGGTGAGCGTGCTGCCGACCCAGCACCCCGTCGCGCTCGGCGAGCAGGCCGCCCTGCTGCATCTGCTCAGCGGAGGCCGCTTCACGCTCGGCGTGGGCCGGGGCGGCCCCTGGGTCGACCTGGAGGTGTTCGGAGCCGGCCTCGACGCGTACGAGAAGGGCTTCCCCGAGTCCCTGGAACTGCTGCTCGACTGGCTCGGCAAGCCCCGGGTCGCGGGGCGCGGGGAGCGTTTCGGCTTCCGCGAGGTGGCCGTCGTGCCCCGGGCCGACGAGCTCCTCGGGGACGGTCCGCCGGGCCCCGAGGTGATCGTCGCGTGCACCTCGCCGAAAAGCGTGAAACTCGCCGCTGAGAAGGGTTTGCCGATGCTCCTCGGCATGCATTGCGGCGACGAGGAGAAGGCCGGCATGGTGGCGCTCTGGCGCTCGGCCGCCCGCGAGGCCGGTCAGCCGGCGGAGGTCGTGGAGCGGGTCGCACATGTGTCCGCGGGGGTGGCCCAGATCGCCGACCGTCCCGCCGACGCCGTGGAGACGCTCGTGAAGGCGATGCCGGGCTGGCTGCGGCAGGGGCTCGGCGCCCATGTGACGGTCGACGGCAGGCACCGGGTGATGCGCGATCCCGTCGCGTACACGGAGTTCCTCTGCGGCCTGCATCCGGTGGGCCCGCCGCGTTTCGCCGCCGACCGGCTGGCGGCCACGGCGGAGCGCACGGGCATCACCCGCTTCGCCCTCATGGTGGAGGGGTCGGGCGATCTCGCGGCGACGGAGACGAATGTTCAGCGGCTGGGCACGGAAATGCTGCCGTTGCTGGAGTGACGCGTTCACGCTGGTCGTCCTGGTGGTGCGGTGGTACGGGCGCCGCCGCCCCGGGGCCAGTTGCACCTCCCGCGGCCCGGGGCGGCGGCAGAAGCGTTCAGCAGTCCCGCAGTTCGGGCGACTGGTTGAGCAACTGGCCTCTCACCGAGGTGAAGCGGGCCAGCCGGTCGTCTACCGAGGCGTCCAGTGGGAACACCGCGACGCGGTGGCAGTTCTGGAATGCCAGACGCACTCCGAAATGCCGCTGCAGCGCGCCGCGTATCGCATCACTCGCGAGCGCACGCAGCAGCTGACCACGTGCCTGCTCGTCCGGCGGGGGCGTCTGGTTGTCGGCGAACTCTCCGCCGTCCACCTTCAGCTGGGCCACCAGGGAGCTGATCATCTCCCATGCGTAGGGCAGGGAGGTCCGGACGCAGTCGACGAAGTCGGCTTCGTCGACCTCGCCTCGCTCGGCCTGTTCCAACAGCGCCGGTGAGACGTCGAGCGACATGGGTTCTCCTCTCGCGACCCCGACGGGTGGCCGGGGCCTTACGGGCAGGGCAGGACGGCGACGCTGCGTACACAGGCGGCGACCTCCTGCTTCCACGGTAAGGGCGCAGTCCGGGCCGCACCAGGAGATTGGGAACACAACCGGCCAATCACGAACGGTCGCAAAGAGGGGCAAGCCCGATCGGCATACGTCAAGGGGCGTACGGGGTGCCAGGGACGGGAATCGCGTGGACCGGTGGTCGTCGAGTAGCGTTGCCGACCATGCGTCTCGTCATCGCCCGTTGCTCCGTCGACTACGCGGGCCGGCTCACCGCCCACCTGCCCTCCGCCCCCCGTCTGATCCTGGTGAAGGCGGACGGCAGCGTCTCGATCCACGCCGACGACCGGGCGTACAAACCGCTCAACTGGATGTCTCCGCCGTGCACCCTGAAGGAGGGTGCCGACGAGAACGAGGGCATCTGGACCGTGGTGAACAAAGCGGGCGAGAAACTGATCATCACGATGGAGGAGATCCTCCACGACTCGTCCCACGAGCTGGGTGTGGACCCGGGGCTCATCAAGGACGGGGTGGAGGCGCACCTCCAGGAGCTGCTGGCCGACCGCATCGAGACGATGGGCGAGGGCTACACCCTGATCCGCCGTGAGTACCCGACCGCGATCGGCCCGGTCGACATCCTGTGCAGGGACGCGGACGGTGCGACGGTGGCCGTGGAGCTGAAGCGGCGGGGTGACATCGACGGCGTGGAGCAGCTGACCCGCTATCTGGAGCTGCTGAACCGCGACCCGCATCTCGCGCCGGTGCGGGGCGTGTTCGCCGCGCAGGAGATCAAGCCGCAGGCCCGGGTGCTCGCGACGGACCGCGGGATCGGCTGCCTGGTCCTCGACTACGACGCGATGCGCGGCATCGAGGACGACAAGCTGCGGCTGTTCTGACCCAGGGGCCCTCGCCCCGTGACGCCGTACCGGCCCGGAGAGCGGGCCGGTACGGCGTTCTCGTGTTCAGGCCGTCGTGGGCGAGGCGGGGGCGTCCTGGGTGGCCGACGCGGTGACGGTCTCGGCCGGTCCGCTCGCGGAGTTGGAGGAGCCCGGGTCCGTCGTCGCCGTCTCCGTCGGGGTCGGCGTCGGGGTGGGGGTGTCGGTCGGGGTCTCGGTCGGGGTCTCGGACTCGCTGGGCGTGGGTGGCTTCGTCGTCGGCCGCTTCGTGGGTGTGGGGCTGCCGGACGTGGGACGGCCGCTGGGCCCGTCGCTCGACGGGCTGCCTGTGCCCGGGCCCGCCGAGGTGGCGGACGCGCCCGGCGACGAGGAGCCGCTCGCGGACGGAGTGGCGGAACCCGAAGGGCGGGGGGACCGCGAGCTGCCGGGTGTGCCGTCGTCGGAGGCGGTGTCCTCGGCCGGCTCGTCCGCGGAGAGGCCGTTCTCGCTGTCGTCCTCGTTCGCCGACTGCTCGGTGGTGACGTTCTGCCCCTCCGGCTCCTCGCTCCCCGAGGTGGCGCCCAGGGTCACCACCGTGCCGAGGACGGCTGCCAGCAGCGCGCCGGCCCCCACGGCGACGATGTTGCGACGGGCTCCGCTGATGATGCCCGTACGCCCGCCCTGCTTGCCCGCGGGCATCGGGCTCTGACGGGTGATCAGGGTGGCGGACGTCTCGCTCACGCGCGGGAAGGGCGGCATGGCCGCCGGTACGCCGCCGGGCGGGGAGGCGGACTCGTCGTGCCTGGGTGCGGGCACCTCCTCGCCCGCCGGGGTGCTCAGCACGGGCTCGCCGGAGCGGTCGGCGACGAGGGCCAGCGCCCTGCGTCCCGCCACCGCGCCGGGCTTGTCGGCGAGCGCGCCGCGCATGCCGACGGACGCCTCCAGCTCGGCCCTGGCCCGGTCCAGGTGGCCGGTGCAGAGCGCGAGGACACCCAGCTCATGGTGGAAGTACGCCTCTTCCGCCACCTCACCGGCGATCCGGGCCGCCTCCTGGCCGGCCCTGAGCGCCTTCTCCCAGGCGCCCCACTGCATGCCCGCCGCGAAGGCGGGGGCGGCGCTGCGGGCCAGCAGGACGGCCGCGCTGGCCTGGCCCGCCTGGTCGCCGGGGACGAGGCGGGCCATGGACGCGAGGAGGGCGTCGGCCTCGGCGACGGCCCGCTCCGGGGTGACGGAGGGGTGTCCGGCCCACCAGGCGTAGTGCTGGGCGGCGCTGCGGGCGTGCGCGTCGGCGCTCTCGCCGTATCCGCTCGCCTCCAGCTGGGCCAGCGCCCCGGCGGCCAGCCGGTAGCGGGGGCCGGCCGGGGAGAGCAGCCCGCTGCGCGCGAGCTCCCCCAGCGCGGCGTCGGCGTGGGTGTCGCCCACGAGGGCCGGCAGATGCGCCTGGTGCGGCACCTCGCCGCCGAGCGCGACGGCGAAGCGCAGGGTCTCGCGGGCGGCCTCGGTCAGCCGGGAGGCGAGCAGGGCGGCGGGCGCCGCGCCGTCGCCGAGGCTGGGCAGGGGCAGCTCCAGCGGCTCGGCCGTGCCGAAGGGCGCGTCGTCGGGGTCCTGGTCGTAGTCGTCGGACACGGTCCGGCCGGCGCGCAGTTCGTCGCGCTGGCGCAGCAGGGCGCCCGCCTGGACGAAGCGCAGGGGCAGCCCCTGGGACTCGAACCAGAGGTCTCCCGCCCAGTTCGCCTCCTCGTCGGTGAGCGCCCGCTCCACGACATGCTCCAGGAGCTCGATCGAGGCGCTGCGGCCGAGGCCGGTGAGGAAGACCTCCTCGACGGCGGATTCGGCGGCGGGCGCGGGCACGTCGGCGGTCGCCCCGAAGAGGAACGCGCACTCGGGCGTCGCGTCCAGGAGTTCCTGGAGGGCGGCGCCGCCGAGCTCCAGGTCGTCGACGACGACGACGGCCCCGATGCCGTGGACGAGCGCGAGGAGCCCTTCACGGTCGGGGCGGTGCAGCGGAGCGCTGAAGACGGCCTCGAAGAGCCCGTACAGCAGCTCGGTGACGCTGCGCTTGTAGCCGGAGAGGCGTACGACCCCGTCGG
Source organism: Streptomyces sp. NPDC002125 (assembly GCF_053593715.1). Lineage (NCBI taxonomy): Bacteria > Bacillati > Actinomycetota > Actinomycetes > Kitasatosporales > Streptomycetaceae > Streptomyces > Streptomyces sp. NPDC002125. The sequence continues at coordinate 470,946 of NZ_JBSFDD010000001.1, forward strand.
GCGCCAGGTCCGCGCAGTCGGCGGCGACGGCGTCCAGGAGGGCCGTACGGCCGGACCCCGAGGGGCCGGTGAGGCAGACCGAGCGGCCGCGGGCGAGCAGCCGCACCAGCCGCTCACGCTCCTCCTGGCGTTCCATCAGGGGCAGCGGAGCCGGGGGCGCCCCCGGCGGGACGGGCGGCGCTCCGGCGCGCTCACGGTCCGCGCGCTGCGCGGCGGTGTGCCGCACGGGTGTCCCGGGCTGCTCCCCCGGTCTGCAGGGCTCGATCTCGCTGCCGTCGACCGGGTTGACGGTGAGCAGGAAGTCGCCCGATATCAGCTGCACCGTGCGGGCCTGCTGCGGTGTCTGGTGCCCGAAGTCGGGCGTCAGGGGATCGCGGGACTGCCGACGCCGTCCGGCGTCGTCACCGGCCCGGTCGTTGCCCTGGCCGTACTCTTCCGGTCCCGGGTTGATCGGGTCCATCGTCACAGTCCCCCAGACGCGCAGCGCGCGGTCGCCCCCTCCGGCCTCGCACGCCCGTCGTCGCTCCCGGTCCGGTGTCCGCCAGTGGGTCCTTGTCTATCGGCAGACGGCCGAACCCTAAACCTTCGCACAGTATCTACGAACCAGTGGGGGGCCGCGCCGCCCACGACGTCACATTCTCGTGAGGATTGTGCGCGTATCGCCCCTCGGCGGCGCCTCCGGTGCCGGAGTGCCGCCGCGGCGCCTCCGGTGCCGGAGCGCCCCCGCGGCGCCTCCGGCGCGGGAGTGCCCTCAGACCCTGGGCAGGGAGTCCGCGGCGATTCCCCCCTCGATGGCCAGGATCCTGTGCAGCCTCGTCGCCACCAGCAGGCGCTGCATCTGCGGAGGCACTCCGCGCAGCACCAGCCTCCGGCCCGCCCGGCCGGCTCTGCGGTGCGCCCCCATGATCACGCCGAGGCCGGTGGCATCCCACGAGTCCAGCTCGGTCAGGTTCAGCACGAGATCGCCGGCTCCGTCGTCGACGGCGGAGTGCAGAACCGTACGGGCGTCCGCCGCGCTACGGACGTCGAGGCGGCCCCCGACGACCAGCTCGGCGTGGTCGCCCCTGATGTGCATATGCGCTCCCCGGATTTACCCCGTAGATAGGTCGTCTGTCTGGAATTCTCTTGTCGTCTCTGCCACAACTGACTGCCGCAGCGACAGGGAGGTTGCCGTCTGTAAGCGAACCGATACCGAATTCACCCCGAGGAGTGAAGCGGCTACCGCTTTGCGTGAGGAACCGTGCGCCGTGCGGCACCGGATCCCCGGTGCCCCGGGGCTGATTGACGGCACATCGGACAGCCCGGGGCCCGGTGGCGATCAGTAGGTGTAGAAGCCCTGCCCGCTCTTGCGGCCGATGTCACCTGCGTCGACCATCCGGCGCATCAGCTCGGGAGCGGCGAACTTCTCGTCCTGGGACTCGGTGTAGATGTTGCCGGTGGCGTGCAGGAGGATGTCGACGCCGGTCATGTCGGCCGTGGCGAGGGGGCCCATGGCGTGGCCGAAGCCCAGCTTGCACGCGGTGTCGATGTCCTCGGCCGAGGCGACGCCCGACTCGTACAGCTTGGCGGCCTCGACGACGAGCGCCGAGATCAGCCGGGTGGTGACGAAGCCCGCGACGTCGCGGTTGACGACGATGCAGGTCTTGCCGACGGACTCGGCGAACTCCCTCGCGGTGGCGAGGGTTTCGTCGCTCGTCTTGTAGCCGCGCACCAGCTCGCAGAGCTGCATCATCGGGACCGGCGAGAAGAAGTGCACACCGACGACCCGCTCCGGGCGCTCCGTCACGGCCGCGATCTTGGTGATCGGGATGGCGGAGGTGTTGGAGGCGAGGACGGTGTCCTCCCGGACGACCTTGTCGAGCGTACGGAAGATCTCGTGCTTGACCTCGAGCTTCTCGAAGACGGCCTCGACGACGACGTCGGCGTCCGCCACGGCGTCCAGATCGGTGGTCGTGGTGATCCGGGCGAGCGCGGCCTCGGCGTCGGCGGCCTCCAGCTTGCCCTTGGCGACGAACTTGCCGTAGCTGGACTCGATGCCTGCGCGTCCCCGGGCCAGGGCCTCGTCGGTCACATCGCGCAGCACCACGTCCCAGCCCGCCTGGGCGGAGACCTGCGCGATACCGGACCCCATGAGTCCGGCGCCGATGACGGCGAGCTTCCTGGCCACGATTCGCACCCCAATGCCTTGTCAGTTGTTCGCATGCTCTCCGGCGGAGATTAGTACCCGTGAGGGGCCCTGAGGCCGCGAAGAGATGCGCGTCACGTCTCACATGACGGACATCACACCGGCCGGCGCCACCCGGCGGCGCCCCGCGCGTAGTTGAGCGCCTCCACCGGCACGCGCGTGTTCCCCGGGGCCGGAGCGTAACTACGCTGGGCCCATGGTCAATCTGACGCGCATCTACACCCGTACCGGCGACAAGGGCACCACCGCCCTCGGCGACATGAGCCGGACCGCCAAGACCGATCTGCGGATCTCGGCCTACGCCGACGCCAACGAGGCCAATGCCGTCATCGGCACGGCCATCGCCCTGGGGAACCTCTCCGAGGACGTCGTGAAGGTCCTCGTCCGTGTGCAGAACGACCTGTTCGACGTGGGCGCGGACCTGTCCACGCCGGTGGTGGAGAACCCGCAGTACCCGCCGCTGCGGGTGGAGCAGTCGTACGTCGACAAGCTGGAGGCGGACTGCGACACCTTCCTGGAGGAGCTGGAGAAGCTGCGCAGCTTCATCCTTCCGGGCGGTACTCCGGGCGCGGCGCTGCTGCACCAGGCCTGCACGGTCGTCCGCCGCGCCGAGCGGTCCACCTGGGCGGCGCTGGAGGTCCACGGCGAGGTCATGAACGCGCTGACGGCGACCTACCTCAACCGTCTCTCCGACCTCCTGTTCATCCTCGCGAGGACGGCGAACAAGGAGGTCGGGGACGTGCTGTGGGTGCCGGGCGGCGAGCGCTGAGTCAGCGCCCGGCGCCGACGCGGTTCTTCGGCTCCTGCTTGGGGAAGAGTGTGTAGGACCCGGCGATGACCAGGTTGATCCCGATCACCCAGAGCATCTTCTGCTGCCACATCCGCAGCGAGCCGGTGTCCCCGTCCGCGCCGACGTACCAGACCGCCGCCTGGAGCAGGGCCATGGCCGTCACCGCGGCCAGGGTCCACCGGGCGGCGGTGCGCCACTCGTGGACGGCCCGCGCCGTCCCGTACTTCGGGGGCCTCACCGGCGGGGGGCCGCCCGCGAAGCGGTGGGCGACCCTGGCGTCGACCCACTTGACGGTGGAGTGGCCGAGTCCCACGGTGAAGCCGATGTAGACCGCTGCCAGGCCGTGCTTCCAGTCCGGCTCGGCGCCGTTCTTCAGGTCGATGGCCGTCACCACCAGCAGGACGACCTCCAGCAGGGGCTCGCACAGCAGCACGGCCGCGCCCAGCCGGGGCTTCCTGGCGGCGTAGCGCAGCGCGAGTCCGGCGGCCAGCAGCACCCAGAAGCCGATTTCGCAGAGCACGATCAGCGTGACGATCACGGCACTTCTCCTTCCGGTCCCTTCCAGGCTCTCCCCCGCACGGCGCCGGATCGTCGTCGGCAGTGACGAAACGTGACTGCATCTTTCGATGTACCCACGCCTCACTCCGCGTACGGACGTGACGCGGGCCGGAGCCGTGTTGGATGGAAGGGTGTTCTCCCCTGCGCGCCCGCATCGCGACGACGTCCTGCTCGCGGTCACCGGCCTGTCCGGCGGTGTGATCCTGTGGCTGATCGGCATCCACATCCAGAACGGCCGGCTCTTCGACGCCCCCTGGGTCTCCCTGCTGCCGCTGGTGGTGATGTCGGCCCTCGAACTGCTGCGGCGCACCGCGCCGCTCACCGCCCTGACGGCCGGCACGCTCGCGCTGGTGGCCGATCAGTTCACGGTGGGCAGCCTGGCGACCCTGCTGATGTTCACCGACCTCGTGTACGCCGCGGTGCTGTACGGCGCACCTGCGGCCTCGCGCCGCATTCCGGTGATCACGCTGCTCGTCACGGTCGCCACGACGGTCGGCTTCATCGCCTGGGCCCCGTCGGCGGACGCCGTGCTCATCGGGATCGTCGTCGGCATGGTCGCCTTCGGGCCCGCCCTCACCGGCGCGAGTGTCCGCAACCACCGCGAGGCCGCCGTGGCGGCCCGGCTGAGCGCCGACCGGACCCTCCTGCTCGCCGAGATGGACCGCGTCCAGGCGGTGACCGCCGAGCGGTCCCGGATGGCCCGCGAACTGCACGACATGGTCGCCAACCACCTCTCCGCCATCGCCATCCACTCCACCGCCGCGCTCTCCATCGACGAACCGGACACCTCCCGGGACGCCCTCAAGGTGATCCGGCAGAACAGCGTGGACGGCCTGGCGGAGATGCGACGGCTGATCGGGCTGCTGCGGGAGAGCGGCGCGGCCACCCCGCCGGGCCCGGTGCCGGCTCTCGACTCCCTGGACGCGCTGGTGGAACAGGCGGGGTCGAACTCCGCGTCCAGCGGGCTCACCGTCGCCCTGGACGACGGCCGTGAGGAGTCCGGGCCGCTGCCGGCACCGGTGGAGCTGGCGGCGTACCGCATCGTCCAGGAGTCGCTGACGAACGCGCTGAAGCACGCGGCGCCGGGCCCCGTGACCGTACGGCTGCGGCGCTCGCGCGCGCTGCTGACGGTGGAGGTGAGCAGTGTGTCCGGCGACCGGCCGGGGCCGCGCGCACCCGGTTCGGGGGCCGGCCTGGTGGGGATGCGGGAGCGGGTCGCGCTGCTGGGCGGGGTGATCGAGGCGGGGCCGGCGGACGGTGACGACGGCGGGAAGATCTGGCGGGTGCGGGCCGAACTGCCCGTCGAGGAAGGGGCGTGGAGGACATGACGATTCGGGTGCTGGTGGCCGAGGACCAGTCGGCCGTGCGCGCGGGGCTGGTGCTGATCCTGCGCAGCGCGCCGGACATCGAGGTCGTGGGCGAGGCCGGCGACGGCGAGGAGGCTGTGCGCCTGGCGCGTGAACTGCGCCCGGATCTGGTGCTGATGGATGTGCAGATGCCCCGGCTCGACGGGGTGTCCGCGACGCGCCAGGTGGTGGCGGAGCGGCTGGCGGACGTGTTGGTGCTGACCACCTTCGACCTGGACGAGTACGTCTTCGGAGCGCTCCGCGCGGGCGCCTCGGGCTTCCTGCTGAAGAACACCGACGCCGGTGATCTGCTCGACGCCGTACGGACGGTGGCGCGCGGGGAGGGGCTGATCGCCCCCGCGGTGACGCGGCGGCTCATCGCGGAGTTCGCGGGGTCGTCCGCGCGCCGGGCGGACGGGCCGGGCCGTGAGGCGCTGGACGCACTGACCCGCCGGGAGCGCGAGGTCCTGGGCTGTCTCGGCGAGGGGCTGTCGAACGCGGAGATCGCGGGGCGGCTCTCCATGGCCGAGGCGACGGTGAAGACGCACGTCAGCAGGGTGCTGGCGAAGCTCGGGCTGCGGAGCCGGGTGCAAGCGGCGGTGCGCATAAAGGAGTTGGGGATCTGACGCGGAAGGGGTCCGGGGCGGGCGCCCGGCGGCGGATCTTTGGTCTGGACCTCTTGACGATTGGTCCAGACCTTCCTAATCTCACCGAACACACTGCGGTGAGTACGCCATGACAAAGCGGGCTCAGGGCGACGCAGGGTTTGCAGTCCACGGACCACCCCCCGTTTGCCGGACCTCACCCGAGGAGCACCGTTGAGCACTGACAACCCCGTACGCCGTTCCCGCCTCAGATGGAGACGCGAAGCCGGCACGGCCACGAGATCGAGGACGGTCGCCGGCCTCACGGCCCTGCTGCTGCCGCTGGCCGCGATGGTCGGCCTCGCCTCCCCCGCCGAGGCCGCTACCTCGGCGACCGCCACGTACGTCAAGAAGTCCGACTGGGGCACGGGCTTCGAGGGCCAGTGGACCGTCAAGAACACCGGCACCACCTCGCTCTCCTCCTGGACGATCGAGTGGGACTTCCCCTCCGGCACCGCGGTCGGCTCCGCCTGGGACGCCTCCGTGACCAGCTCCGGGACCCACTGGACGGCCAAGAACCTCAGCTGGAACGGCACGGTCGCCCCTGGCGCCAGCATCAGTTTCGGCTTCAACGGCACCGGCTCCGGCTCGCCCAGCGGCTGCAAGCTGAACGGCGCCTCCTGTGACGGCGGCCCCACCGTCCCCGGTGACTCCGCCCCGTCCAAGCCCGGCACCCCCACCGCGAGCAACGTGACGGACACCTCGGCGAAGCTCAGCTGGAGCGCCGCCACGGACGACAACGGCATCAAGAACTACGACGTCCTGCGCGACGGCGCCAAGGTCGCCACGGTCACCACGACGACGTACACCGACACCGGTCTCACCAAGGGCACCGACTACTCGTACACGGTGCAGGCCCGTGACACCGCCGACCAGACCGGCCCGGTCAGCGCCTCGGTCGCGGTGCGCACCACCGGCACCACCGACCCGGGGACCCCGGGCACCGGTGACAAGATCAACCTCGGCTACTTCACCGAGTGGGGCGTCTACGGGCGCAACTACCACGTGAAGAACCTCGTGACCTCGGGCTCCGCCGCGAAGATCACGCACATCAACTACGCCTTCGGCAACGTCCAGAACGGCAAGTGCACCATCGGTGACGCGTACGCCGACTACGACAAGGCCTACACCGCCGACCAGTCGGTCGACGGCGTCGCCGACACTTGGGACCAGCCGCTGCGCGGCAACTTCAACCAGCTGCGCAAGCTGAAGGCCAAGTACCCGCACATCAAGGTCCTCTGGTCCTTCGGCGGCTGGACCTGGTCCGGCGGCTTCCCGCAGGCGGCCCAGAACCCGGCGGCCTTCGCCCAGTCCTGCTACGACCTGGTCGAGGACCCGCGCTGGGCCGATGTCTTCGACGGCATCGACATCGACTGGGAGTACCCGAACGCCTGTGGTCTCACCTGCGACACCAGCGGCCCGGCCGCACTGAAGAACGTCGCCTCGGCCCTTCGGTCGAAGTTCGGATCGAGCAACCTGGTCACCGCCGCCATCACCGCGGACGGCTCCACCGGTGGCAAGATCGACGCGGCCGACTACGCCGGCGCGGCCCAGTCCATGAACTGGTACAACGTGATGACGTACGACTTCTTCGGCGCCTGGGCGGCCAAGGGCCCGACGGCCCCGCACTCCCCGCTGAACTCGTACAGCGGCATCCCGCAGGAGGGCTTCAACTCCGCGGCCGCGATCGCCAAGCTGAAGGCCCAGGGCGTCCCGGCCTCGAAGCTGCTCCTCGGTATCGGCTTCTACGGCCGCGGCTGGACCGGTGTCACCCAGGCCGCCCCCGGCGGTACGGCGACCGGTGCCGCGCCGGGCACGTACGAGGCGGGCATCGAGGACTACAAGGTCCTGAAGAACAGCTGCCCCGCCACCGGCACGATCGCCGGCACCGCCTACGCCCACTGCGGCACCAACTGGTGGAGCTACGACACCCCGGCGACGATCACGTCCAAGATGGCCTGGGCGAACAGCCAGGGTCTGGGCGGTGCGTTCTTCTGGGAGTTCAGCGGTGACACCGCGAACGGTGAGCTCGTGAGCGCGATGGACAGCGGCCTCAACTAGCCCGTCCACGACGGCCGCCCCGGTCCGCCCCGACGAGGCGGACGCCACCCCCCGGAAAAGCGCCGGGGAGACAGGACCGCCCCCTGTCTCCCCGGTTTTCGCGTTCCCGCCCCCCGGAGGGCGTGATGGGTTCCGATAGGTTCGATCATGTCCTGCCGAAGGGCGGACCCGGACCGTCGAAGGAGCTCATGTGGCATCCATCCACCGCACGACCATGGCACCCACCAAGCTGGAACTGCTCGCCGGATGGCTCCCCCAGCAGAGTTGGTACGCGGGTGACGGGAGGGCATCCGAGCTCGCCGTGGCCGGCGGCTTCCGTCTGGACGATCCGGAGGGGGAGGTCGGGATCGAGATCATGATCGTGGTGGACAGCTCCGCGCAGCGGCCGGTGGCGTACCTGGTGCCCCTGAGCTACCGGGGCGCCGCCGCGGAGGCCGTCCCCGGCGCGGCCCTGATCGGCACCTCCGAGCACGGTGTGCTCGGGACGCGGTGGATCTACGACGGCGTGCGGGACCCCGTGGCCGTGGAACAGCTGCGAGCGCTTCTGCGCGGTGAGGCGACTCCGCAGCACCGGAGCGAGAGCGACACCCCCGACCCCTCCGTCGTCGTACACCCGGGCGGGCCCGAGGACGGGGCGGACGTACGGGTCAACCGCGTCCTGCGACCGGCCGGGGCGGCGGAGACCTCGTCCGCGGGCATCGTCGCGGGGTGGACCTGGCCCGACGGAACGCCCGCCCGGGGCGTGGTCGCCACCTCCGCCTCGCGGTAGACAACCGCGCGGACGGCAGAGGCCCCCCGGATCTCAGTCCGAGGGGCCTCGACCGGCGACAAGCCTCTGTTCACGCCACATTGACCCTCCCCCAGACTCCGTCCGGGGGGACCCCCAACCAGCGAGACCCTACTCAAGCCACATTGACCCTCCCCCAGACTCCGTCCGGGGGGACCCCCAACCAGCGAGACCCTACTCAAGCCACATTGACTCGCTGGCCGGGCGGCGCCGCTTCCAGCCAGGCGAGGAAACCCGTCAGAGCGTCCTCGCTCATCGCCAGCTCCAGGCGTGTCCCCCGATGGAGACAGCCGAGCACGACGGAGTCGGACAGGAGCGCCAGCTCCTCCTCACCCTCGGGCAGCCGGCGGGCGACCACCTCGATGGCGGCACGCTCCAGCCCTCGGCGGGGACGGGGCGAGTAGGAGAAGACCCGGAACCAGTCGACGCGGTCACCGCTGTAGCGGGCGACGCCGTACACCCAGCCCTTGCCCGACGGGTCCGGTTCCTCGGAGACGTCCCAGCGCAGGCTGCAGTCGAACGTTCCGCCCGAGCGCTGGATCAGCCGCCTGCGGAGGCCGAAGACGAACAGACCCACCGCGACCAGTACGACGACCAGACCGCCAACCCACAGAGCGAGGACCATCTCCACCGACCTCCTCGCATCGTCGAGTTACGGATACCGAACCGAGCCGAACAGAACTGCACCTGCATCGCCTCAGCCGCGACACGGTCTGGATCGCTCCAGCTCGGGCCGCGGCTGAGTAAAAACTGCTCGTGGGGACGCTCAGTGCGCCGCCACCGCACGCAGTCGCACATCGGCGCGCCGCTCGGCGGCGGCGTCCGTGTCCGACTTCGCGCGCTCCAGCGCACGCTCGGCGCGCTGGACGTCGATCTCGTCAGCAAGCTCGGCGATCTCCGCCAGCAGCGAGAGCTTGTTGTCCGCGAACGAGATGAAACCGCCGTGCACAGCGGCGACAACAGTCCCGCCGTCGCTCGTACGGATCGTCACGGGGCCCGATTCCAGCACACCCAGAAGCGGCTGGTGACCGGGCATGACGCCGATGTCGCCGGACGTGGTACGTGCGACAACGAGGGTGGCCTCGCCGGACCAGACACTGCGGTCCGCGGCGACCAGCTCGACATGCAGCTCAGCAGCCAAGGGTGGCTCCTCGGGTCACCACCCGGCGGTCGTGCCGGGTGTCGGTTCAATTCTACGGGGCGTGGTGAGGGGGGTGGGACACACCCACCCCCCTCGGTGAGCCGGAGGCTCAGGAGACGCCGAGCTCCTTGGCGTTGGCCTTGAGGTCCTCGATGCCACCGCACATGAAGAACGCCTGCTCGGGGAAGTGGTCGTACTCCCCGTCGCAGATCGCGTTGAACGCGGCGATCGACTCGTCGAGCGGAACGTCCGAACCGTCCAGGCCGGTGAACTGCTTGGCGGCGTGGGTGTTCTGCGACAGGAAGCGCTCGACGCGACGGGCACGGTGGACAACGAGCTTGTCCTCCTCGCCCAGCTCGTCGATACCGAGGATCGCGATGATGTCCTGGAGGTCCTTGTACTTCTGCAGGATCCCCTTGACGCGGCTGGCCGTGTCGTAGTGGTCCTGCGCGATGTAGCGCGGGTCCAGGATGCGGGACGTGGAGTCCAGCGGGTCCACGGCCGGGTAGATGCCCTTCTCGGAGATCGGACGGGAGAGAACCGTCGTCGCGTCGAGGTGGGCGAACGTGGTGGCCGGGGCCGGGTCGGTCAGGTCGTCCGCGGGGACGTAGATCGCCTGCATCGAGGTGATCGAGTGACCACGCGTCGAGGTGATGCGCTCCTGGAGCACACCCATCTCGTCGGCCAGGGTCGGCTGGTAACCCACCGCGGACGGCATGCGGCCGAGCAGCGTGGAGACCTCGGAACCGGCCTGCGTGAAGCGGAAGATGTTGTCGATGAAGAGCAGCACGTCCTGCTTCTGCACATCGCGGAAGTACTCCGCCATGGTCAGGGCGGACAGCGCGACCCGGAGACGGGTGCCCGGCGGCTCGTCCATCTGGCCGAAGACCAGCGCGGTCTTCTCCAGGACGCCCGAGTCGGTCATCTCGTCGATGAGGTCGTTGCCCTCACGGGTGCGCTCGCCGACACCGGCGAACACCGACACACCGTCGTGCAGCTTCGCCACACGCATGATCATTTCCTGGATGAGGACCGTCTTGCCGACGCCCGCACCACCGAACAGACCGATCTTGCCGCCCTTGACGTACGGGGTCAGCAGGTCGACGACCTTCAGGCCGGTCTCGAACATCTCGGTCTTCGACTCGAGCTGGTCGAAGGCCGGGGCCTTGCGGTGGATCGGCCAGCGCTCGGTGATCTGCGCCTCGGCCTCCGGCTCGTTCAGGATCTGGCCGAGGGTGTTGAACACCTTGCCCTTGGTGATGTCACCGACGGGGACGGTGATGCCCGTGCCCGTGTCGGTCACCGGGGCCTGGCGGACCACGCCGTCGGTGGGCTGCATCGAGATCGCGCGGACCATGCCGTCACCCAGGTGCTGGGCGACCTCGAGGGTCAGCGTCTTACGAGCGCCGGCCTCGGCCGGGTCGTCGACGTCGATGTGCAGGGCGTTGTAGATCTCCGGCATCGCGTCGACGGGGAACTCCACGTCGACGACCGGGCCGATGACCCGGGCGACGCGGCCCGTGGCAGCGGCCGTCTCAACTGTCGTCGTCATTACTTGTCACTCCCCGCGGACGCGTCGGCCAGCGCACCTGCACCGCCGACGATCTCGCTGATTTCCTGGGTGATTTCGGCCTGGCGGGCCGCGTTGGCAAGCCGGGAAAGGCTCTTGATCAGATCCCCGGCGTTGTCGGTCGCCGACTTCATCGCACGGCGGCGGGCGGCGTGCTCGGAAGCGGCGGCCTGCAGCAGTGCGTTGTAGATACGGCTCTCGACGTAGCGCGGCAGAAGGGCGTCGAGGACGTCCTCCGCCGACGGCTCGAACTCGAACAGCGGAAGGATCTCGCCCTTCTCGGTGCTCTCCTCCTCGCCCTTGTCGAGCGACAGCGGCAGCATCCGGCCGTCGACCGCGTTCTGCGTCATCATCGACACGAACTCGGTGAAGACGATGTGCAGCTCGTCGACCCCGCCCTCGGCCGTGTCCTTCTGGATGGCCTCGATGAGGGGCTCGGCGATCTTCTTGGCATCCGAGTACTCGGGGCTGTCGGTGAAGCCGGTCCAGGACTCCGAGACCTTGCGCTCACGGAAGCCGTAGTACGCGACACCCTTGCGGCCGACGATGTACGTGTCGACCTCCTTGCCCTCGGCCGCCAGCCGCTCCCGAAGCCGCTCCGCCGCCTTGATGGCGTTGGAGGAGTAGCCGCCGGCCAGACCGCGGTCGCTCGTGAGGAGCAGGACCGCCGCCCGGGCCGGAGCCTCGGCCTCGGTGGTGAGCGGATGGTTGGTGTTCGAGCCGGTCGCCACCGCGGTCACCGCACGGGTGAGCTCGGTCGCGTACGGCATCGACGCCGCCACCTTGCGCTGCGCCTTGACGATGCGCGAGGCGGCGATCATCTCCATCGCCTTGGTGATCTTCTTGGTCGCGGTGACGGCTTGGATGCGGCGCTTGTAAACGCGAAGCTGAGCGCCCATCGATCAGCCCTCGCCCAGGAGCTTGCCGTCCGAGGTCTCGAACTGCTGCTTGAAGGCGGCGATCGCGTCCGCGATCGACTGCAGCGTGTCGTCGGACATCTTGCCGCCCTCGGCGATGCTGGTCAGCAGGTCCTTGCGCTCGCGGCGCAGGAACTCGAGCAGCTCGCTCTCGAAGCGGCGGATGTCCTCGACCGGGACGTCGTCCATCTTGCCCGTGGTGCCGGCCCAGACGGAGACGACCTGCTCCTCCATCGGGAACGGGGCGTACTGGGGCTGCTTCAGCAGCTCGACCATGCGCTTACCGCGCTCCAGCGACGCCTTGGAGGCCGCGTCCAGGTCGGAACCGAAGGCGGCGAACGCCTCCAGCTCACGGAACTGGGCGAGGTCCACACGAAGACGGCCGGAGACCTGCTTCATGGCCTTGTGCTGGGCGGAGCCACCGACTCGGGAGACCGAGATACCGACGTTGAGCGCCGGACGCTGACCCGCGTTGAACAGGTCGGACTCCAGGAAGCACTGGCCGTCGGTGATGGAGATGACGTTGGTCGGGATGAACGCCGACACGTCGTTCGCCTTGGTCTCGACGATCGGGAGGCCCGTCATCGAACCGGCGCCCATGTCGTCGGAGAGCTTGGCGCAGCGCTCCAGCAGACGCGAGTGCAGGTAGAAGACGTCGCCCGGGTAGGCCTCGCGGCCCGGCGGACGGCGCAGCAGCAGCGACACGGCGCGGTAGGCGTCGGCCTGCTTCGAGAGGTCGTCGAAGATGATGAGGACGTGCTTGCCGTCGTACATCCAGTGCTGGCCGATGGCCGAACCGGTGTACGGCGCCAGGTACTTGAAGCCGGCCGGGTCGGACGCCGGGGCGGCGACGATGGTCGTGTACTCGAGCGCGCCGGCCTCTTCGAGGGCACCGCGCACGGAGGCGATGGTGGAGCCCTTCTGACCGATGGCGACGTAGATGCAGCGCACCTGCTTGTTCACGTCGCCCGAGCGCCAGTTGTCGCGCTGGTTGATGATCGTGTCGACGGCCAGAGCGGTCTTACCCGTCTGACGGTCGCCGATGATCAGCTGACGCTGGCCGCGGCCGATCGGCACCATGGCGTCGACGGCCTTGTAGCCGGTCTGCATCGGCTCGTGCACCGACTTGCGGACCATGACGCCAGGGGCCTGCAGCTCGAGGGCGCGACGGCCTTCGGTCGCGATCTCGCCGAGACCGTCGATCGGGTTGCCGAGCGGGTCGACGACGCGGCCGAGGTAGCCCTCGCCGACGCCGACGGAGAGCACCTCACCGGTGCGCTGCACCGGCTGGCCCTCCTCGATTCCGCTGAACTCGCCGAGGACGATCGCACCGATCTCGCGCTCCTCGAGGTTGAGGGCGAGACCGAGGGTGCCGTCCTCGAACTTCAGCAGCTCGTTCGCCATGGCGGAGGGCAGGCCCTCCACCTTCGCGATGCCGTCGCCGGCAACGCTGACCGTCCCGACCTCCTCGCGCGAGGCCGCGTCCGGCTGGTACGACTGGACAAAGTTATCCAGTGCGTCCCGGATCTCCTCCGGCCGGATCGTAAGCTCCGCCATCTGGGGTTCCCTGCTCTCCTTGTTGGGCCCGAAGTTTCTCAAAGGGGTCTGGGGGCGACCCCCAGGAATCTTCCGCAATTTCTGCACGGCCCAACCGGGCCGCAATTCTTGCTCGTTCAGTTGGTGCGGTGTGGGCGCTGCGCGCCGTCAGCCGGCCATCCTGCGGGTGACCTCTTCGAGGCGCTCCGCGATCGTGCCGTTGATGACCTCGTCACCGACGCGCACCGAGATCCCACCGAGGACCTCGGGGTCCACGTCCAGGTTCAGGTGCATCTGCCGGCCGTAGATCTTCGCCAGGGCTGCGCCGAGGCGCTGCTTCTGGCGATCGGACAGCGGCACCGCCGAGGTGACGACGGCGACCATGCGGTCCCGGCGCTCCGCGGCGAGCCTGGACAGGGAATCGAGTCCCGCTTCCAGGCTACGTCCTCGGGGCTGCGTCACGAGGCGCGTGATCACACGCTCCGTGACGGGCTGGACCTTGCCGCCGAGCAGGCTGCGGAGCAGCTCGCTCTTGGCGGAGGCCGTGGCCGACTTGCTGGTCAGGGCCGACCGCAGTGCCACGTCGGAGGCGACGATCCGGCCGAACCGGAACAGCTCGTCCTCGACGTCGTCGAGGGCACCCGCGCGCTGGGCAGCGGTGAGGTCGGCGGTGTTCGCCAGCTCCTCGGCCGCGTCGACCAGGTCACGCGACTGCGACCAGCGGGACCGGACCATGCCGGAGACCAGGTCCACGGCTTCGCCGCCCACCTGTCCGCTCAGCAGTCGTCCGGCCAGCTCGGCCTTGGCCTCGCCGCCCTGCGACGGGTCGGTGAGGACCCGGCGCAGCGACACCTCGCGGTGGAGCAGCGCGGTGACGGCTGCCAGCTCCTCGGCGAGCTTCGCCGCGTCGACCGACGTGGAGTCGGTCAGTGCGTCGAGACGCTCGCGTGCGGCGGCCAGCGCCTCGCGGCTCGCTCCGTTCATCGGACGGCCTCGGCCTTCGCCTCGAGCTCGTCGAGGAAACGGTCGACGGTGCCGCTCTGCCGGACGTGGTCCTCGAGGGACTCGCCGACGAGCTTGCCGGCCAGGGCGGTGGCGAGGGAGCCCACGTCCTGGCGCAGCGCCGAGGCAGCGGCCTTGCGGTCCGCCTCGATCTGGGCGTGGCCTGCGGCGATGATCTCCTCGCGCTGCCGCTGACCTTCCGCCCTCATCTCCTGGATGATGACGGCACCCTGCTCCTGCGCCTCCTGGCGCAGACGGGCGGCCTCGTGCCGGGCCTCGGCGAGCTGAGCCTTGTACTGCTCAAGAACGCTCTGGGCCTCGGTCTGGGCCGCGTCGGCCTTCTCGATACCGCCTTCGATGGCCTCGCGGCGCTCTTCCAGAACCTTGTTGATGTTCGGGAGGAGCTTCTTGGCGAGGAAACCGAAGACGATGGCGAAGGCGATCAGGCCGATGACGATCTCGGGGATCGCCGGAAGCAGCGGGTTCTGGATCTCTTCCTCGGCCGCCAGCTGTAGGGCGTTCACATCAATGCCTTTCGTCGCATCGGGCAGTCGGAATGCCGCGACTTAGTCGACCGGGTAGACGAAGGGCATGACGAGACCGATCAGGGCGAGCGCCTCACAGAGGACGAAGCCGAGGATCTGGTTCGAGCGGATCAGGCCGGCAGCTTCGGGCTGACGGGCGAGCGCCTGCGTGCCGTTACCGAAGATGATGCCGACGCCGACGCCGGGGCCGATCGCGGCGAGGCCGTAGCCGATGGAACCGAGGTTGCCCGTGATGTTGACGGCGGCGAGGGTCTCAAGAGCGGACATGCCGTTTCTTCCTTCTCTTTCAGAACCGGTGGGGGTTGGCCACCGGACGACTATCGGGGGTGGTGCCGGGTGCTGCTCAGTGGTTCTCTGCGAGAGCGCCCTGAATGTAGTTGCAGGCCAGAAGGACGAACACATAGGCCTGCAGCGCCTGGATGAACAGCTCGAAGGCGGTCATCAGGATGGTCATCACGAACGACACACCGGCGTAGGCGATACCGATGCCGTTCAGCAGGTACCAGCTGGCGATCGTGAAGATCAGCAGCAGCACGTGGCCGGCGAACATGTTCGCGAACAGTCGCACGGCGTGCGTGAAGGGCCGGATCAGCAGGTTCGACATGATCTCGATGAGCATGACGAAGGGCAGAGCCGGGCCGATCGACGGGTCGTAGCCGGAGATGTTCTTCCAGCCGCCGACGAAGCCGTGCCGCTTGAAGGTCAGGCTGACCCAGAGGATGTAGACGATCGCGGCCAGCGCCACCGGGAAACCGATGACCGAGACCACCGGGAACTGGGCGAACGGAATGATGGCCCAGAGGTTCATGATCCAGATGAAGAAGAACAGCGAGACCATGAGGGGCACGTACTTCTTGCCCTCGCGCTTGCCGAGCGTCTCGTACACCACACCGGTGCGGATGAAGTCGTAACCCGCCTCGGCGACCATCTGGAGCTTTCCGGGCACCACCTTCGGCTTGTTGAAAGCCGCCCAGAAGAAGCCGACGACGACAACGGTGCTCAGGACCGCCAGCAGCATCGGCTTGTTGATCTCGATGCCGCCGACCGTGAACATCGGCTCGAAAACAAAGGAGTGCAGGCCAGGAGCCGGGAAGCCGCATCCGTCGAAGATGTGGCAGTCGGTCTCGAAGGCGAGCACCGTCGTCGGGTCAGCACTCACCGCGGGCTCCTTCAGCGTGGCGCATAGGTACGGCAACCTCGTTGTGTCGGCGCGGCAGGCAGCCGCTGGTCGGCACTGGACTGGTCTTACGGATGGGGGGCGGCTCAGGCATTACGCCTCGCGATGAAGCAGGCGCCGATTTTGATGCCCGCGCCCGCAGTGCCGCAGTTGGCACCGGACGATAGCAGGGTCTCGAACGCTCGCTTATCCCGGCCCTACCCCTCACGTCGTGGACCCCATGTTCTCGGGCTTCTTGCCCGCGGACGAGTCCGGTTCGACGTAAAGGATCTTGGCTTTCATGTGCACGCGGATCTGGGCCGCGACCCAGGAGAGCGTCGCGACCATCACCCCTGCGGCGAAAGCCCTGGGATTGAACAGCGTCGTGTCCTTGAACGCGGCGACGAAGACGAACAGCAGCAGCAGTTCGGTCGTGTAGAGCAACAGGCCCATGGACTGGAACAGATGCGGCAGGGACTTCGCGGTGCGCTGCAGGACGCCGAGTCCGATCCCCATGAAGAGAATCACCACCAGCGTCCCGACCGTCGCGCCGACCGCTCCCTTGCCGCCCGCGAGCGCGGCGCTGACGGCAACGGTGATGACACCGACGGCGGCAGTGGGCACGGCGGTGTGAAGGAGAGTCCGGACGTCGTTGGACGGCATGGCGGTTACTCCGCGTTGCAGGGGATGGGGCGGTGGTCGTCAGGGACGAGCGTAGGCCCGGTCCGAGTCGATGCCTCGGGCCAAAGGACCGTGCTACTCAGGTCCTTCGGCTCCTCACCGGGCTTCGTGAACGGTATCACAAACTATTTGATGAGGTCTTTACTCAGAACGTGTGCCAGCTGTCACACATGAGAGTTAATCCGCGCGTGTGTGCAGAACGTCACGGGCGTCCGTCTGGTATGGGGGATTCTGTACGGTCGCCGCTAACGCGACGAGTCGGCGTGATCCCGATCCGTGAACCGCGAACGGGGGCCGATCGCTGTCGCTCCGTTGACACCGGAGACGCCGACGGCTACAGAGGCCCGTTCGGGAGCCGGGGAGGTCATCTGCGCGCCCTCGGACGCGTGTTGGGCCTCCGGGGCGTCCTCCTCCGGCAGGCGGCGCCGGTAGCGCGGCGGCACGAAGGACTCCGCCCAGTGCGGTGCGCGCGGGGTGAAGCGCGGCATCAGCAGCAGGACCAGGCCGACGGCGCTGAGCCCCACGATCACCAGCACGATCCAGAGGGACGCGGAGTGCACGGAGTAACCCACGGCGCCGAAGGCGATCAGCGCGGACCAGAAGTACATGATCAGCACGGACCTGCTGTGCGAGTGCCCGATCTCCAGCAGCCTGTGGTGCAGGTGACCCCGGTCGGCCGCGAACGGCGACTGGCCGTTCCAGGTGCGCCGCACGATGGCCAGCACGAGGTCGGCGGCCGGGATAGCGATGATCGTCAGCGGCAGCAGCAGCGGCATGAAGACGGGCAGGGCCGCGTGGGTCGCCGCCCGCTCGCTGCCTCCCTCGAAGATCTTCATCGTGTCGGGGTCGACCTGGCCGGTGATCGAGATGGCGCCGGCGGCCAGCACTAGGCCGATGAGCATCGAGCCCGAGTCCCCCATGAAGATCCGGGCCGGGTGCATGTTGTGCGGCAGGAAGCCGAGGCACATCCCCATGAGGATCGCGGCGAAGAGCGTCGCGGGGGCCGCCGCCTCGATGCCGTACCCGTACCAGAGGCGGTAGGTGTACAGGAAGAACGCCGCGGAGGCGATGCAGACCATGCCGGCCGCGAGGCCGTCCAGGCCGTCGACGAAGTTGACCGCGTTGATGGTGATCACGACGAGGGCGACCGTGAGGAGCGTGCCCTGCCACTGGGTGAGCGCGACCGTGCCGATGCCGGGGATGGGCAGCCACAGGATCGTCAGACCCTGGATGACCATGACGGCGGCGGCGATCATCTGCCCGCCGAGCTTGATCAGGGCGTCGATCTCGAACTTGTCGTCCAGGACGCCGATCAGCCAGATCAGGGCGGCTCCGGAGAGCAGCGCCCTGGGTTCGTTGGAGAGTTCGAAGACCCCGTTCAGGTTGAACAGATGGTCCGCGACGATCAGCCCCGCGCACAGTCCGCCGAACATGGCGATGCCACCGAGCCGAGGTGTCGGTTCCCGGTGTACGTCACGCGCCCGGATCGCGGGCATCGCCCCGATCACGATGGCGAACTTCCGCACCGGTCCGGTCAGCAGATAGGTAACTGCGGCCGTGACACAGAGCGTCAGCAGGTAATCACGCACGGGCTGCCCCACAGATTTCGCCGGCCATCTCAGCCCCACACCCTAGTCTCATGGGCAAGGACATCGAGCCACGGGTGTTTGGTTGCACATGCCTGGCGCCTACCGCCTACCCGGGATACGGCGGATTCCGCTCGGCCAGTTCCCGTACCTCCGCCCGCAGCCGGCCCGTGTCGCCCTCCGCGCGCACGGCGGCGCCGAACAGCCCGGCGATCCGCGGCATGTCGTCCTCGTCCATGCCCTGGGTGGTGACGGCGGCGGTGCCGAGCCGGATGCCGCGCGCGTCCCCGTACGGCAGGGCGCAGGTGTCCAGGACCATTCCGGCGGCCATGAGCCGCTCGCGGGCGACGCGGCCGTCGACGCCGAGGGGCGCGGGGTCGGCGACGACGATGTGGGTGTCGGTGCCGCCCGTGGTGATCTCGAAGCCCTCGGACTCCAGTGCGGCGGCGAGGACCCGGGCGTGGGCGACGACGCGGTGGGCGTAGACCGCGTACGAGGGCGACGCGGCCTCCCCGAAGGCGACCGCCTTCGCCGCGACCGTGTGCATCTGGGCGCCGCCCTGGGTGAAGGGGAACACCGCGCGGTCGATGCGCTCCGCCAGTTCGACACCGCAGAGGATCATGCCGCCGCGCGGCCCGCGCAGCACCTTGTGCGTCGTCGCGCACACCACGTCGGCGTACGGGACCGGGCTGGGCGCCGCTCCCCCGGCGATCAGTCCCATGGGATGGGCGGCGTCCGCGATCAGGTAGGCGCCCACCTCGTCGGCGATGGCCCTGAACTGCTCGTAGTCGGGGTGGCGCGGGTAGGAGATGGAGCCGCAGACGATCGCCTTGGGGCGCCGCGCCCTGGCGAGGGCGCGCACCTGGGCGTAGTCGATGAGTCCGCTGTCGGGGTCGACGCCGTACCCGGCGAATTCGAACCAGCGTCCGGAGAAGTTGCCCGGGGCGCCGTGGGTCAGATGCCCGCCGTACGGAAGGCCCATGGCCAGCACGGTGTCGCCGGGCCGCAGCAGCGCCGCGTAGGCGGCGAGCACGGCGGAGGAGCCGGAGTGCGGCTGGACGTTGGCGTGCTCGGCGCCGAAGAGTGCCGTCGCCCGCCGGACGGCGACGCGTTCGGCCGCGTCCGCCTGCTCGCAGCCGCCGTGGTGACGGGCGCCGGGGTAGCCCTCGGCGTACTTGTTGGCGAGCGGGGAGCCGAGGGCGGCGAGCACGGCGGGCGAGGTGAAGTTCTCGGCGGCGATGAGCTGGAGGGTGCTCGCCTGCCGGCCCGCCTCGGCCAGCAGGATGCCCCCGATCTCGGGGTCCTGGCGGAGCAGGGCGCCGGAGCCCTGCGGCATGGCGGTCCCGGACGGGGAGAGCGGCGCGGCGGCGGGTGCGGCGGGAGTGGTGACCGGCATCTGACGGCTCCGGACCTGAGGGTGGGGGGGTGCGTGGCGTCAGATCCAATGTAGGCCCGCCCCGGGCCGCCTGCCCGCTGCCGTGCGGCCCTCTACGCCGGTCGGCGCACCTCAGTGCGGGGCGCGTACTCCGGTCAGGGCGGTCATGACCGGATCGAGCGCCTGGCTGATCTCGTCGCCGATGGAACGGAAGAACGTGATCGGGGCGCCGTACGGGTCGTAGACCTCGTCCGCCTCCGCGGTGGGGGCCAGCAGCCACCCGCGCAGGGCTGCCGCGGCGCGCACCAGTGCGCGGGCGCGTTCGACGACGCCCTCCTCGCGGGCGTCCGGCAGGGTGGCGGGGTCTATGGCCCGTACCAGCCGGGTGAACTCCTTGAGCGTGAAGGTCCGCAGGCCCGCCGAGTGGCCCATGGAGATCACCTGGGCGCGGTGATCGCGGGTGGCGGTGAGCACGAGGTCGGCGCGGATCACGTGCTCGTCGAGGAGCTCGCGGCCCACGAAGCCGGTGGCGTCGGCGCCGAAGTCGGCGAGGACGACCTCGGCATTGGCCTCCATGGGCGCGCCCTCGTGCCCCCAGGTGCCCGCGCTCTCCACGATCAGGCCGCCGCTGAGCGGATCGCCCAGGCGGTCCACCAGGGCATGGCGGGTCAGCCGCTCGGTGATGGGCGAGCGGCAGACGTTGCCGGTGCTGACGTGGAGGATGCGGAAAGTGTCGTGCTGCCCCGCTATGCCACGCCCCTCAGGGGCGGTCAATTGGCCACCTCGAGGTCGGGTACCACCTTGCGGAGTTCCTCGACCGAGAGGGCGCCGGCCCGCAGCAGGACCGGGACCTTGCCGGTGACGTCGACGATCGAGGACGGGACGATCCCAGGGGTCGGGCCGCCGTCGAGGTAGACGGAGACGCTGTCGCCGAGCATCTCCTGCGCGGCGTCGCAGTCCTCGGGCGAGGGGTGTCCGGTGAGGTTGGCGCTGGAGACGGCCATCGGGCCGGTCTCCGTGAGGAGCTCGATGGCGACCGGGTGCAGGGGCATCCGGACGGCGACGGTGCCGCGGGTGTCGCCGAGGTCCCACTGGAGCGACGGCTGGTGCCGGGCGACGAGCGTGAGGGCGCCGGGCCAGAACGCGTCGACGAGCTCCCAGGCCTGCTCGGAGAAGTCGGTGACCAGGCCGTGCAGGGTGTTCGGGGAGCCGATCAGCACGGGGGTCGGCATGTTGCGGCCGCGGCCCTTGGCGTCGAGGAGGTCGGCGACGCCCTCCGAGCTGAAGGCGTCCGCGCCGATCCCGTAGACGGTGTCGGTGGGCAGCACGACCAGTTCGCCGCGGCGGACGGCGGACGCGGCTTCACGCAGGCCGGTCGTACGGTCGGTCGCGTCGTTGCAGTCGTATCGCCGTGCCATCAGCCGGCCTCCTCGGACGTGTACGGGTGGGAAGGGTGGGAATCGCGCGGTGCCGGTGCGCCGGTGGTCACGGCATGGCCTTGCGGGCCGTCGCGAACCGGGGCCGCTTGTTCAGGTCGGGGTGGTCGGCCGCGTCGGCCCAGCCACGCTCCTCGGTGAAGATCCACGGCACCTGGCCGCCCTGGGTGTCGGCGTGCTCGATGACGACGAGCCCGCCGGGGCGCAGCAGACGGTGCGCGGTGCGCTCGATGCCGCGGATGGTGTCGAGGCCGTCCTCGCCGGAGAACAGCGCCATCTGCGGGTCGTGGTCGCGGGCCTCGGGCGCTACGTACTCCCACTCGGTGAGCGGGATGTACGGCGGGTTGGAGATCACCAGGTCGACCTGGCCGTCGAGCTCGGGGAGGGCGCTCAGGGCGTCTCCCTTGTGGATGGTGACCCGTGACCCCTCGGCGTTCTTCCGGGTCCACCTCAGGGCGTCCTCGGACAGCTCCACGCCGTGCACGCGCGAGCGCGGCACCTCCTGCGCCATGGCGAGCGCGATCGCGCCCGATCCGGTGCAGAGGTCGACGATCAGCGGTTCGACGACGTCCATCGCGCGGACGGCGTCTATCGCCCAGCCGACGACCGACTCGGTCTCGGGCCTGGGCACGAAGACGCCGGGGCCCACCTGGAGTTCCAGATAGCGGAAGAAGGCGCGGCCGGTGATGTGCTGGAGCGGCTCGCGGTTCTCGCGGCGGGCGATCGTCTCCCAGTAGCGGGCGTCGAAGTCGGCGTCCGGCACATGGTGCAGTTCGCCCCGCTTGACGTCGTGCACGAACGCGGCGAGTTCCTCGGCGTCGAATCGCGGTGAGGGGACACCGGCGTCGGCCAGCCGCTGGGTGGCCTGGGCCACCTCGGCGAGCAGCAGGTTCATCGCGGTTCTCCGTACGGGTTCACGAGCGGGGCGGGGCGGTTGTGCCTATGCGGCGGCGAGCTTGGCGGCGGAGTCGGCGTCGACGCAGGCCTGGATGACGGCGTCGAGGTCACCGTCGAGCACCTGGTCCAAGTTGTACGCCTTGAAGCCGACCCGGTGGTCCGAGATCCGGTTTTCCGGGAAGTTGTACGTCCGGATCTTCTCGGAGCGGTCCACGGTGCGCACCTGGCTGCGGCGCACGTCGGAGGCTTCCTGCTCGGCGGCTTCCTGGGCGGCGGCCAGCAGCCGGGACCGCAGGATGCGCATGGCCTGCTCCTTGTTCTGGAGCTGGCTCTTCTCGTTCTGGCAGGAGGCGACGACGCCGGTCGGCAGGTGCGTGATGCGGACGGCGGAGTCCGTGGTGTTGACGGACTGCCCGCCGGGGCCCGAGGAGCGGTAGACGTCGATACGGAGATCGTTGGCGTGGATCTCGACGTCGACCTCCTCCGCCTCGGGGGTGACGAGCACACCGGCGGCCGAGGTGTGGATGCGGCCCTGGGACTCGGTGGAGGGCACGCGCTGCACACGGTGCACGCCGCCCTCGTACTTCATCCGCGCCCAGACGCCCTGGCCGGGCTCGGTGGCGCCGTTGCCGCCCTTGGTCTTCACGGCGACCTGGACGTCCTTGTAGCCGCCGAGCTCGGACTCGGTGGAGTCGATGATCTCGGTCTTCCAGCCGACGCGCTCGGCGTAGCGCAGATACATCCGCAGGAGGTCGCCGGCGAAGAGGGCGGACTCGTCGCCGCCCGCGCCCGCCTTGATCTCCAGGAGCACGTCCTTGTCGTCGCTGGGGTCGCGCGGGACCAGGAGAAGGCGGAGCTTCTCGGTGATCTCCTCGCGCTGCTTCTCCAGGACCTTGACCTCGGCGGCGAAGTCCGGGTCGTCGGCGGCGAATTCGCGGGCCGTCCCGATGTCGTCGCCGGTCTGCTTCCAGGTCCGGTACGTGGAGACGATCGGGGTCAGCTCCGCGTAGCGCTTGTTGAGCTTGCGCGCGTTGGCCTGGTCGGCGTGGACCGACGGGTCGGCGAGCTTCTTCTCGAGTTCGGCGTGTTCGCCGATCAGTTCCTCGACCGCCTCGAACATCTTCGGGCTCCTGGTTTCTGCGTCATACGTCTGCGGGCCTGCTGGACGGTGTGCTGCCGGTACGCGCCGAGGGGGCGCGTACCGGCAGCGCAGCCGGAAAAAACGCCGGCCCCCGGTGCCCCCCGCTGGAGGGCGCCGGGAACCGGCGCAGTGGCTCGCTACTTGCTGGCGGAGCCGGCAGCCTTGCCGAAGCGGGCCTCGAAGCGGGCCACGCGGCCGCCGGTGTCGAGGATCTTCTGCTTGCCCGTGTAGAACGGGTGGCACTCGGAGCAGACGTCGGCGCGGATGGTGCCGCCCTCGAGGGTGCTCCGGGTGGTGAACGACGCACCGCAGGTGCAGCTGACCTGCGTCTCGACGTACTGGGGGTGGATGTCGCGCTTCAAGGTGTCTCCTAGTTTCGGGAGGGCTCCGGGTCGTTCGCGCGGATTGCGCGTCCGTGAACCGGGGCCGACGTACCAGTCTGCCAGGACCGGCCGTATCTCCCAAAACGAGGACCCTGCCCCGCGTATTCCCGTGCGTTCCGGGGAACGCTCCGCGACCGGCCGGTCACACGAGGTGCCCCGCTACCGCACGATCTTCCCCGCGTCGCCCTTGTCGCCCGCCGAGCCGGCGGTGGCGGACTCCGGGATGGCCTTGTCCTGCTTGAGCGCCGCCCACACCTGGTTGCCGGCCTTCTTCTGGGGCAGCACGCGGTTGGGGTCCTGGGGGTCGTACTGGACGGGCAGGGTGACCATGTCGACGCGCGAGGAGCCGAGGCCCTTGAGCCCGTTCGCGAAGCTGGTGAGCTCGCTGACGGAGGCCAGCTCGGAGTCGGTGGTGACGGCCTTGGTCGCGGCGTCGGCGAGGCCGAAGAGGGTCTTCGGCTCGGAGAACACCCCGACGCTCTTCGCCTGGTCCATCAGCGCCTTCACGAACGCCTGCTGGAGCTGGATGCGGCCCAGGTCACTGCCGTCGCCGACGCTCTCACGCGTACGGACGAGGCCGAGCGACTGCTCGCCGCTCAGGGTGTGGGTGCCGGGCTTCAGGGCGAGATGGCTGTTGGGGTCGTCGATCGCCTGCAAGGTGGTGATCCTCACGCCGCCCAGTTCGTCGATGAGCTTCTTGAAGCCGGTGAAGTCGACCTCGACGTAGTGGTCCATGCGGATGCCGGACATGGCCTCGACGGTCTTCACCGCACAGGCGGGCCCGCCGACGGCGTACGCCGTGTTGAACATCGCCTGCCGGGCCCCTTCGACCTGTTCACCGGTCGTGTCGCTCGTGCAGGCGGGCCGCTGGACGAGGGTGTCTCTCGGGACGGAGACCACGCTCGCGGACGTGTGGCCCTTGTTGACGTGGACGACCATCGCGGTGTCCGACCGCGCGGAGCCCTGGTCGTCGCCGTACTTCGCGTTGGCGCCGGAGCGGGAGTCCGATCCGAGCACGAGGATGTCCTGCGAGCCGTCGTCCACGTCGTCGGGACGCTCGGTCCCGAGGGCGGCGTCGATGTCGACGCCCTTCAGGTTCCCGTTGAGCGTGACGTAGGCGTAGCCGAGCCCGGACCCTCCGACGACCACCAGGGCGGCGGCGCCCCACAGGGCGATCCTCTTGATCCGGCGCCCCCGGGAGGGCTTCCTCCGGCGGCTGCCGGTGCCGCGTATTCGGCCGGTGCTCCTGCTCTGCTCGCTCATGCGCTCCCTCTTCCGCTTCTCGTGACCCCCTGCCGTGGTGCACGGGCGTGGTCCGGCGCCCCTGGGCGGGACGGCCGGAGCAGCGAGAAGCGTTGCACAACGAGCTGAGGCCCCCGTCCGCGGACGGGGGCCTCAGAACGAGCGGGTGAGCGGGCCGGCAACCCGCCGCTCACCAGGCAATTCAGCCGAACAGGTTGTAGCTGTTCCAGCCGGAGCCGAACGCGACCCGTGTGGCGAAGATCGCACCCGAGGACTTGCCGTTGCCGGGGTACAGCCAGAGCTTCCCGGCGGTGTCCCGGCCCAGCAGGTCGGCGTGGCCGTCGCTGTTCACGTCGCCGGTGGTGGCGAGCATGTTGAGGCCGCTGAAGGTGGCCACCTTCACCCTGGGCTCGAAGGGCTTCGCAGCGTTGCTCGTGCCCTTGTACAGGTAGGTGGAACCGTCGGAGCCGCGCGCCAGCACGTCAGCCTTGCCGTCGTTGGTGAAGTCACCGTGACCGCGGACCATGGTGTACTGCCCCCAGCCTCCGCCGATCAGGATCGGGGCCTGGAACCCTCCGTCGCCCTTTCCGGCATAGAGGTACAGGTTGCCGGACGAGTTGACGGCGAGCATGTCGGTCAGCCCGTCGTTGGTGAGGTCACCGGGAGCCAGGATCTGCTTGTGCGCCTTCCACGCCTTGGCGACCAGCTTGCTTCCCCAGGACCCTGTCGAGGGGACCCAGTGGTCCCAGTAGACGTCGCCGTTGGCCACCCGGTACAGCAGATCCTGGTTGTCGTCCCGGTCCAGGTCCGTCTGGACCAGTAGGTTCATGCCACCGACGTTGCCCCAGTCGTACGTGCGGGTCAGCTTCGTCACCGACGAGTCCCACTCGTACAGGGAGCCGGAGGACGTCAGCCGGGCGAAGAGGTCGGCCGTGTGGTCGTTGCTGAGGTTCGTGTCGTAGACCCTGGCCTTGACCGGTGCGGAGTACGTGCTCATCTTCGCGTACACCGAGTAGGCGCCCTGTGCGGAGCAGTCCTCCGCACCCCAGGAAACCACTCCGACGAGCATCCCGTTGGCGACCAGCGGGCCACCCGAGTCGCCGTTGCAGGCCGTCGTCGTGTCGGTGTCGCTGCCCGTGGCCGGGGCTCCGGCGCAGACCATGTGCCCGACAACGTAGTACGAGCCCCACGCGGCTCGGCAGTCGGCGTTGGCGTTGATGTCGGCCTGTGCGACCTTGAGGGTCTGGGCGAGCCCCTCCTCGGTCGAGCTCGTACGCCCCCACCCGTAGACCTTCGCGGCCGTGCCCGGGTTGTAGACCGCGGTGTCGGTGTTGCGCATGATCGGAAGCGGCTTGACGTTCACGGGGGACGTCAGCGTCAGGACGGCGACGTCGTTGTCGATCGTGACGGCGTCGTACGCGGGGTGGTTCCACTGACGGTAGGCACCGCGCAGCTGGCCCCCGTGGAAGTCGTAGACGTGGTAGCCGTCGGCATCGATCTGGCCGGTGTCCGTGGGCAGTTGGTCCGTGCCCACGATGACCGTGCTGTCGAGGTACCACTTGAGGCCCTTGACGCAGTGCGCCGCGGTGACGACCTTCGTCGGAGCGACGACGGAGCCGCCGCAGAAGTAGCCGACGTCGTCGCTGGTGTCGTCCGTGTCCTTGTCGTCGAAGAAGTGGAGCTGCGCCATCCACGGGGCAGCCGAGATCGTGGTCTCGGAGCCGCCGATGATCTTCGCGTCGGGCTTCATCGCGCCCGTGGTGCCCGCAGCGAGCGCGGACGGTGCGAGCGAGCCCTTGGCCTTCTGGTCGGTCTGCATCGACCGGGACGCCCGAGTACGGAGCTCGGACTGCGACGGGGCGCCTGCCCGGTCGGCGGCCCTGTCGAGGTGCGGCTTGCCGCCGGGTTCGGCGGCCTGCGCACCTGTGGCGGTGAGCCCGGCCCCGATCATTCCGGCCACCACCGCCATGGTCGGCAGTATCACGCTCAGACGGCGTCTGCACCGACCACCTCGGGTGCGTATCTGCACTCGAAAACCCCCTGCTTGTGTACGGCTGGGCACACAGCCCTGCCGTAAGTGAGATGTGAGTCCCGGTGGGGTACGAGGACATGCGGGCAGCGCGGTACAAGGCCCCCCTGGTAGCCGGCGCTGCGGTGGATACCCCCCACCTCGACCGACCCATGTTACTCAGGTGACAACACAACTCACCAGAGCTGAGAAACGGCAGATGCCCCGTCACTTCCGTAACGGGGCATCTGCCGGCTGGCTGCGGAGCGGCGGCGTCAGTCGTTGCCGTTGCCCGGCGCCGGCGTCGTCTTCTGGATCTGGAGCAGGAACTCCGCGTTGGACTGCGTCTTCTTCATGCGGTCCAGGAGCAGCTCGATGGCCTGCTGCTGGTCGAGTGCGTGCAGCACCCTGCGCAGCTTCCAGACGATGGCCAACTCGTCGCTTCCGAGAAGGATTTCTTCCTTACGGGTGCTGGACGCGTCGACGTCCACCGCCGGGAAGATGCGCTTGTCGGAGAGCTTCCGGTCGAGCTTGAGCTCCATGTTGCCGGTGCCCTTGAACTCCTCGAAGATCACCTCGTCCATGCGCGAGCCGGTCTCGACGAGCGCGGTGGCCAGGATGGTCAGCGAGCCGCCGTCCTCGATGTTCCGCGCCGCACCGAAGAAGCGCTTCGGCGGGTAGAGCGCGGTCGAGTCGACACCACCGGACAGGATGCGGCCGGAGGCCGGTGCCGCCAGGTTGTAGGCGCGGCCCAGGCGGGTGATCGAGTCCAGCAGGACCACGACGTCGTGGCCCAGCTCCACGAGGCGCTTCGCGCGCTCGATGGCGAGCTCGGCGACCGTGGTGTGGTCCTCGGCGGGACGGTCGAAGGTCGAGGAGATGACCTCGCCCTTCACCGACCGCTGCATGTCGGTGACCTCTTCCGGACGCTCGTCGACCAGGACGACCATCAGGTGGCACTCGGGGCTGTTGACCGTGATCGCGTTGGCGATGGCCTGGAGGATCATGGTCTTACCGGTCTTCGGCGGGGCCACGATCAGGCCTCGCTGGCCCTTGCCGATCGGTGCGACCAGGTCGATGATCCGGGTGGTCAGGACGTTGGAGTCGGTCTCCAGACGGAGCCTGTCCTGCGGGTACAGCGGGGTCAGCTTCTGGAACTCGGGACGGCCGCGGCCGGTCTCCGGCGCCATGCCGTTGACGGAGTCGAGGCGGACCAGCGCGTTGAACTTCTCGCGGCGCTCGCCGTCCTTGGGCTGGCGCACCGCACCGGTGACGTGGTCACCCTTGCGCAGGCCGTTCTTGCGGACCTGGGCGAGCGAGACGTACACGTCGTTCGGGCCCGGCAGGTAGCCGGAGGTCCGGATGAACGCGTAGTTGTCGAGGATGTCGAGGATGCCCGCGACGGGGATCAGGACGTCGTCGTCGGCCACCTGCACGTCGGTCGCGAAGTCGTCGCGGCCACGACGGCCGCGGCGGTCGCGGTAGCGGCCCCTGCGTCCGCGCCGGCCGCCCTCGTCGTCGTAACCGTCGTCCTGCTGCTGGCCGCCACCCTGCTGGCCCTGCTGCTGGCCGCCGCCCTGCTGGCCCTGACGGCGTCCGCCGCCCTGCTGGCCCTGGTCGTCGCCCTTGCCCCGGCGGTCGCGCTGGCGCTCCCGGCGGTCACCGCGGTCGCCGCGCTCCTGGCGGTCGCCCCGACGGCCGTCCTGGCGGTCTCCGCGGCGTCCCTCGGCGGTGTCCGCGGCGGACTCCGCCTTCGTGTCGGCCTTCGCCTCGCCGCGCTCCTCGGCGCGGTCCTGGCGGCTCTCGCCCTTCGGCTCGGACTTCGGCTCGGCCTGCGGCTCCGCCTTGGACTCGGCCTTGGTGTCGGGGCTGCCCGCCTGCGCGGTGGCACGGCGGCGGCGGCGCTCGCCCGTGGGCTGGTCGTCGCTGGCCGGCTGACCGGGGATGTCGATCTGCTGCTGGGCGGCGGCCTTGTCGGCGGCCGACGCGGCTGCGGTCTCGTCACCGGTGCGCGCCTTCGACGTGGCACGCCGCTTCGGCTTGCTCGCGGTGTCCGCACCTGCGGACGCGGCGGCCTTGGGGGCGGGCGCGGAGGAGCCTCCGGCCTGCGCCTCCTTGATGACCTCGATCAGCTGGCTCTTGCGCATCCGCGCAGTTCCCCTGATGCCGAGGCCGGACGCGACCTGCTGCAGCTCGGCCAGGACCATGCCCTCGAGGCCGGTGCCGGAGCGGCGGCGCCGTGCGGTGGTGCCAGTGGCAGCACCTTCGGCGGGCACGGAGCTGTCGACGCTCTTGTCGGCAGTCACGCCCATCAGATCGGTGGTGTCGCTCACGAAGGGTCCTTCCCTGGAGCGGACGTCGGCCTTCTGGCTCGGCGACCGGTTGTGCTGTCCGACTGCGGTCTGTTGATCGTGTCGATCGCGGACCTTGCCGGGGCGGTGGTCCGCCGGGTACGGCGGAGAGACGAATGTGCGGGGTTCCGGCGCGAGATCCCCCTGCTCGGCCCACTCCTGGACGAGCAAGAGGGTGTCGTGCCGGTTCCGGAGCGTGCTCGAAAGCTCAGGCAGGATGCTCAGGCAGTCGGGGAGGCTCCCGGAAGAGTGGTGGTCCCGGAGGGGGACACGAAGCAACGCGCCACGAAGACGTCGATTGCTGACTTGAGGTTAACACTACCGGCTCCAACAAACATTCCCCCTCTCGTGCACCGGCAATCACGTGCGATTACGCGGCGAGCGGCAGCACGCTCGCGCCGGAGGCGTCGAGAGCGAGCCTGTTCGCGGCCCATCCCTCGCCCGCCAGCCGGGCGACCTTGTCGGCCGAACCTTTCTCCGTCAGCGCGAGCACCGTGGGCCCCGCGCCGGAGATGACAGCCGGGACGCCGTCGGCGCGCAGCCGGTTCACCAGCTCCACGCTCTGCGGCATCGCCGGACCCCGGTACTCCTGGTGGATCCGGTCCTCGGTGGCGGCGAGCAGCAGCTCGGGGCGCCTGGTCAGGGCCTCGACGAGCAGGGCCGCACGGCCGGCGTTGGCCGCGGCGTCCACATGGGGGACGGTGCGCGGCAGCAGGCCGCGGGCGGTCTCGGTGAGCACCGGCGTGGCCGGGACGAAGACGACGGGCACGACGGACTCGGCGGGGTCCATCCTGATCGCCCTGGCGGCTCCGCCGTCCATCCAGGCGAGGGTGAATCCGCCGAGGAGACAGGCGGCGACGTTGTCGGGGTGCCCCTCGATCTCGGTCGCCAGCTCCAGCAGCGCGGCGTCGTCGAGACGGGCCTCGCCGCCCGTCGTCACGGCGCGGGCGGCGACGATCCCGGCGCAGATGGCGGCGGAGGAGGAACCCAGGCCGCGGCCGTGCGGGATGCGGTTGGCGCAGACGATCTCCAGGCCGCGGGGCTGTCCGCCGAGCAGGTCGAAGGCCGTGCGCAGGGAGCGTACGAGCAGATGGCTCTCGTCGCGGGGAAGCGTTTCGGCGCCCTCACCCGCGATGTCGATGTGCAGCCCGGAGTCGGCGACCCGGACGACGACATCGTCGTAGAGCCCCAGCGAGAGGCCGAGGGCGTCGAAACCCGGGCCCAGGTTGGCGCTGGTTGCGGGGACGCGCACCCGGACGGCGGCGGCTCGGAACGCGGGACCGGCCATCGGTTGGACGACTCTTCCTGTACGGCGGCGGGGAGTGTGGAGCAGGGTACTTCGACGTGCGTGGGTCGCCGTTGTGCGGGGGATCGGGGACCCGGCAGTCACGACGGCTGCTGCACCGCGGCGGTTGCGGCGGGGCGGGTTGAGTACAGCTTATCGAAGGAAGGTTCTGTGGCGACATAGGGCGCACAGGAGGCGCACGATGCGTGTCGCACGCCTCCTATGCGCTCTCCGCCCAGGAAGGGCGGGGAGCCCCCGTACGGCTGGTTACGCGAGGCCCAGCTTCTCGGCCGCGGTGACCGCGTCGACCGGGACCGTGACCGGCTGCGGGGCGCCCGCGACGGCCCAGTCGGGGTCCTTCAGGCCGTTGCCCGTGACGGTGCAGACGATCTTCTGGCCGGGGTCGACCTTGCCCTCTTCGGCGGCCTTGAGCAGACCGGCCACCGAAGCGGCCGACGCGGGCTCCACGAAGACACCCTCCTGCGAGGCCAGCAGGCGGTAGGCGGACAGGATCTGACGGTCCGTCACCTCGTCGATGAAGCCGCCCGACTCGTCCCGGGCGTCCAGCGCGAACTGCCAGGAGGCCGGGTTGCCGATACGGATCGCGGTGGCGATGGTCGCCGGGTCCTTGACGATCTCGCCGCGCACGATGGGCGCGGAACCCGATGCCTGGAAGCCCCACATGCGCGGGGTGTGCGTGGAGAGCGCGTCGCCCGCGTACTCCTTGTAGCCCTTCCAGTAGGCCGTGATGTTGCCCGCGTTGCCCACCGGCAGCACATGGATGTCGGGGGCGTCGCCGAGCGCGTCGACGATCTCGAACGCGGCGGTCTTCTGGCCCTCGATGCGGACCGGGTTGACCGAATTGACCAGCGCCACCGGGTAGTTGTCCGAGAGGCTGCGGGCCAGGGTCAGGCAGTCGTCGAAGTTGCCGTCGACCTGGAGGATCTTGGCGCCGTGGACGAGCGCCTGCCCCATCTTGCCGAGCGCGATCTTGCCGCGCGGAACGAGGACCGCGCAGACCATGCCGGCGCGCACGGCGTACGCGGCGGCGGACGCGGAGGTGTTGCCCGTGGAGGCGCAGATGACGGCCTGCGCGCCCTCCTCCTTGGCACGGGTGATCGCCATGGTCATGCCGCGGTCCTTGAACGAACCGGTGGGGTTGGCGCCCTCGACCTTGAGGTGCACCTCGCAGCCCGTGCGCTCGGAGAGGACCTGCGCCGGAACGAGCGGCGTACCGCCCTCACGGAGTGTGACGACCGGCGTCGTGCTCGTGACCGGAAGCCGGTCCCGGTACTCCTCGATGATGCCGCGCCACTGGTGGGTGCCCTTGCTGGTCATGGGTCCTTACTCCCCTTCAACACGCATGATGCTGGCGACACCGCGCACGGTGTCCAGCTTGCGCAGCGCTTCGACGGTCCCGGAGAGGGCTGCGTCGGGCGCGCGGTGGGTGACGACGACGAGAGATGCCTCGCCGCCGGTTTCCTGACTGTCCGGCCGGCTCTGCTGTCGGACCGTATCGATCGATACGCCCTGTTCGGCGAAGACCGTCGCGACCTGGGCGAGTACGCCAGGCTTGTCGGCCACGTCGAGACTGATGTGGTAGCGCGTGACGACATCGCCCATGGGGCTGACGGGCAGGCGCGTGTACGCGGACTCACCGGGGCCGGTGGTCGCCCCGATGATGTTGCGGCAGACGGCGACCAGGTCGCCGAGGACCGCGGACGCGGTCGGGGCGCCGCCGGCGCCGGGGCCGTAGAACATCAGCTGCCCGGCGGCCTCCGCCTCGACGAAGACCGCGTTGTACGCCTCGCGGACCGAGGCCAGCGGGTGGCTGAGCGGGATCATCGCGGGGTGCACGCGGGCGGTGACGGACCTGCCGTCGGCGGCGCGCTCGCAGATCGCGAGGAGCTTGACCGTACAGCCCATGCGGCGGGCGGAGGCGATGTCCGCGGCGGTGACCTCGGTGATCCCCTCGCGGTGCACCTCGCCGATCTTCACGCGGGTGTGGAAGGCGATCCCGGCGAGGATGGCGGCCTTCGCGGCGGCGTCGAAGCCCTCGACGTCGGCGGTCGGGTCCGCCTCGGCGTACCCGAGGGCGGTGGCCTCGTCGAGCGCCTCGGAGTATCCGGCTCCGCTGGTGTCCATCTTGTCGAGGATGAAGTTCGTCGTGCCGTTGACGATGCCGAGCACCCGGTTGACCTTGTCCCCCGCGAGGGACTCGCGCAGCGGCCGTACGAGCGGGATGGCGCCGGCGACGGCCGCCTCGTAGTAGAGGTCCCTGCCGTGCTGCTCGGCGGCGGCGTGGAGCGCGGAGCCGTCCTCGGCGAGCAGCGCCTTGTTGGCCGAGACGACGCCCGCGCCGTGCTCGAAGGCGGTCGTGATGAGTGTGCGGGCGGGCTCGATGCCCCCGATGACCTCGACGACGACGTCGATGTCGCCCCGTTTGACCAGGGCGGTCGCGTCGGTGGTGATCAGCGCGGGGTCGATGCCCTCGCGCACCCTGGAGGGCCGGCGGACGGCGACACCGGCGAGCTCGACCGGCGCGCCGATGCGCGCGGCGAGGTCGTCGGCGTGCGTCGTCATGATGCGCGCCACCTCTGAGCCGACCACTCCACAGCCCAGCAGCGCCACCTTCAGCGGACGCGTACGCATCATCCGACCTCGTTTCTCATACTTCTGATGTGTGGACCAGTCTCACTCACCGGACGGGGGTTTCTGCCACCCGTCCGGATTTTGAGATATGAATTTCATCAGCCGACATCAAGACGCAGGAGATCTTCCTCCGTCTCGCGCCGGACGATGACCCGCGCCTCACCGTCACGCACAGCGACGACGGGCGGGCGCAGGGCATGGTTGTAGTTGCTCGCCATGGAACGGCAGTACGCGCCGGTGGCGGGCACCGCGATCAGGTCACCGGGGGCCAGATCGGCCGGCAGGAACGCGTCCTTGACCACGATGTCACCACTCTCGCAGTGCTTGCCGACGACGCGTACGAGCATGGGCTCGGCGTCCGAGCTGCGCGAGACGAGCGCGACGCTGTACTCGGCGTCGTACAGCGCGGTGCGGATGTTGTCCGACATCCCGCCGTCGACGCTCACGTACGTCCGCAGGCCCTCCAGGGGCTTGATGGTGCCGACCTCGTACAGCGTGAAGGCCGTCGGGCCGACGATCGCGCGGCCGGGCTCGACGGAGATGCGCGGGGTCCGCAGTCCGGCCGACTCGCACTCCCGGGTCACGATGTCGCCGAGTGCCTTGGCGATCTCGTGCGGCTCGCGGGGGTCGTCCTCGCTGGTGTACGCGATGCCGAGGCCGCCTCCGAGGTCGATCTCGGGGAGCTCGACGCCGTGCTCGTCACGGACCTCGGCGAGCAGCTGCACGACACGCCGGGCGGAGACCTCGAAGCCGGCCATGTCGAAGATCTGCGAGCCGATGTGCGAGTGGATGCCGATCAGTTCGAGGCCGTCCAGGCTGAGCGCCCTGCGGACCGCCTCGGC
This sequence comes from Streptomyces sp. NPDC002125, assembly GCF_053593715.1. Taxonomy (NCBI): domain Bacteria; kingdom Bacillati; phylum Actinomycetota; class Actinomycetes; order Kitasatosporales; family Streptomycetaceae; genus Streptomyces; species Streptomyces sp. NPDC002125. Next base: position 505,063 of record NZ_JBSFDD010000001.1, read on the forward strand.
GGCCTGTCCGTCGGCGAGTGCGATGCCGAACTTCTGGTCCTCGTGGGCGGTGGCGATGAACTCGTGGGTGTGGGCCTCGACGCCGACGGTGACCCTGATCTGCACGCGCTGGCGCTTGCCGAGCCGCTGCGCGGTGTGGGCCACACGGACGATCTCCTGGAAGGAGTCGAGCACGATCCGCCCGACGCCCGCCTCGATGGCCCGCTCGATCTCGGCGACCGTCTTGTTGTTGCCGTGGAAGGCGATCCGCTCGGCGGGCATCCCGGCGTCCAGGGCGGTGGCGAGCTCGCCGCCGGAGCACACGTCCAGGTTCAGCCCCTCCTCCTTGAGCCAGCGCACCACGGCGCGCGAGAGGAAGGCCTTCCCGGCGTAGAACACATCGGCGTCCTGACCGAAGGCATCCGCCCAGGCGCGGCAGCGGGCCCGGAAGTCGGCCTCGTCCAGGAAGTACGCCGGGGTGCCGAACTCCTCGGCCAGCCGGGCGACTTCGATCCCTCCGACGGTGAGCGCGCCGTCCTCGTCACGGGTGACGGTGCGGGACCAGACCTTGGCGTCCAGCTCGTTCAGGTCGGTGGCCGGGGCGGCGTAGTGGCCCTCCGGAAGGACATCGGCGTGACGGGGCCCGGCGGGGTGTGCGGATCGGCTCATCGTTCTGCTCTGCTCTCTTATGGTCTCAGAGGTGTTCGGGCGCGCTGATGCCGAGCAGGGACAGGCCGCCTGCCAGCACCGTCCCGGCGGCTTCGGCAAGGGCCAGCCGGGAACGGTGGGCGGCCGAGGGTTTCTCGTCGCCGACGGGGAGCGGCGGGCAGGTGTCGTGGAAGTCGAAGAAGGCGTTCGCCACCGTTTCGAGATGCCGGGCGAGCCGGTCGGGCGCCCGGTGGCGGGCGGCGGCGGCGAGAACGCCGGGATGGTCGGCGAGGGCGGCGTGCAGGGCGGGCGCGTCGCTCTCGGCCCCGTACGCGCCGGTGAGACCGAGGCGCGCGCCCTCGCGGGTGAGCGCGCGGGCGCGGGCGTGGGCGTAGCGGACGTGGAAGAGCCCGTTGCCCTCCCCCTGTACGAGGAGTTCGTCGCCGAGGGCCGCGCGGTCGTGCCCCGCGGCGCGCAGCAGGCCCCAGCGGGTGGCGTCGGCGCCGAGCCGTTCCAGCAGTTCACCGGCCATGGCTCCGGCGGGAACGGGCCGGACCTCCGTGAGCGGCGTGGGGGGATGCCCGTACGCGTCGACGGTGACACCGAGGCGCGCCCAGTCGGGGTCGGGCGCCTCCTCGCAGGTGACGCGCACCAGGGCGCCCTGCGCGCGCAACAGCTTCGCCACGGCGCCCGCCAGGACAGCGGCCCGGACCTCGCGCCGGTGGTGGAGCTGGTGGACCTGCCCGGCGCACTCGGCGCCCCACCCGTACCGGATGCCCTGCGCGAGCACCTCGCGTACGCGGGCGGCGCCGTCTGCGGGGGCGTCGATCGTGAAGTTCAGAAAGCCGGGTCCGGTGATCTCGACCCGGCCGATCCCGGGTGCGCCGACGACCCGCTCCCGCAGGATCTCGGCCACGCCCCGCGCCGGGAGCCCCGCGGGCCCCGCCAGCTGCAGCGCCACCGCGCAGGCGTAGTCCCCGCTCCCCCCGGGCCGCGTCCTCTCCACCCGCACGCGCGCGGGCACGGGCGCGCGCAGGGCATCCTCGTCGACCGCGCGGCGCACAGCGTGCAGCACGGTCCTGGAGAGATCTGCGGGGGTCACGGGACAAGCGTATGGGAGGAAGGGGGGCACCTCGCCAACCGGTTTCGACATACGGGCAGCGACCCCGCGGCCCGTGCGCACGGCCACCCCGTCAGCCTGCCGCGCTCCCGGCCGTCCCCGCCCCGCGCCTGCCGTCCAACGGCACGGCGCTCTCGCGGTGCGCGAGCCGCCGCACCATGCGCACCAGCTCGCTCGGCTCGAACGGCTTCGCCAGGAAGGCGTCGACCCCGGCGGCGACCCCGGACTCCACCTCGTACGGCGTGCAGGCGCTCACGACGGCGACGGGCAGATGGCCGGTCCGCGGATCGGCGCGCAGCCGGGCGGCGGTCTGGATTCCGTCGAGCCGGGGCATCACGACATCGAGGGTGATCACATCCGGGCAGACCTCGTGCACCAGGTCCAGGCACTCGACACCGTCGGCCGCGGTCACGACCTCGAAGCCCTCCAGCTCGAGATTGACCCTGATCAGCTGCCGGATGACCTTGTTGTCGTCCACAACAAGCACGCGGCCGTACGCCCCTGACACCCTTCGAGGGTAGGTCGGGCGGAGTGGCTGCGTCCGGGTTTTGCCCACTTCCGCCCCCGGAGGGGTGGCCGGCGCCTCTGCGGGGACACCGTCCGGCGGACGCCGGCGACGCGGAAATACCTGTTCCCGGACACCCCGTCGGAGCTGGTAGGGTTTCACCTGTCGCAGCCGAGCGCAGCGACATCGCCCCCGTAGCTCAGGGGATAGAGCATCGGCCTCCGGAGCCGGGTGCGCAGGTTCGAATCCTGCCGGGGGCACTTCGCAGGAAGTGCCGAAAAGACCTTCTGGTCAGTGGAGACACTGAGCAGGGGGTCTTTTTCTTGTGCCCGGAGTCCAGAGGGCGTCGGCTCTCCGGCCCACCGCACCGCCGAGATGACCGGAACGGCATCCCATGGCGAAGGACTACTGCCCGCAACGGCCTTGGGCCACCTCGGACTGTCCGAAACAGGAGCGTCGTCACGGGCCTGGCGAGGACCAGCCGGTGCCCGGACGACCTCGCGCCCCGGAGGGCGCTTCTGGTGATGACGGACGGCAGTGCGACTCCCTGGCGTTCGGCCGCGGATGGGGGTGTCACGACTCCACAGAAACCGGAGCGTCGGCTTGCAAGCCGTCTTCCGCAGCCTGGATAGCCTCCCCGGGCCGCTGCCCCGGAATGTGATCGTCGACGTCAGGCTTGCCCATCGCCGCGGCAATGTGCTCCTGGAGCACCTCCCGCCGCTCCTCGAAGGGGTGGAGCGCTCAGGTTCGCCCGGCTTCGGAAGTACCGGGACAGACCAGGCGTAAAGCAGCACAGACCTTGACACGTCCCCCGTTCACGGGGTGCGCATCAGGTTACGGAGGCTGCCGACAAGGGCTGCCACGTCGCGTTCACCTTGCTCCGGGGCCTCCTCCGCGCCTTGCGGGTCCGGTGCATGGCGGCACGGCTTGCAGAGGCCGTCCGGGAGGGCTCCTGACGGGCCGGGGCGGCCGCATTCGGTGCACTCGACCAGGAGAGCGCGCACGGGGGTGCCGGGCGGGCTTTGGGCCGGTGCGGGTGCTGTGGGCAGGTGGGGCGGCATCTTGTCGGTGAGGCGGCGGCGTACCAGGCCGATGGGTGATCCGATGGGCTCGGGCAGTCCGGCGGTGAGCGCCGAGGTCAGGTAGTCGGCGCTCACACCTCGCGCGAACCATGCGGCGGCGAGCGGTTCCAGAGCTGCGCAGTCGGCGGCGGAGAGCGCCAGGCGGGGTTCCCTGCGGCCGAGTTCGGCGAGGGCGAGGTAGGCGGGGGACGGCGCCCCTGCGTCCGGGGTCGGCACGTCCACTGCGGGTCGTTCCACTGTGCGCTGCTGGGGCACGACCACCGGTACGGGTGCCTGCTCCGGGGCGGTGGCCGCCTCGCCTGCGAGCCTGGCGGTCCACCACTCGTTGTCATGGGCGGTACGGGACCAGTAGGTGAGCGTCACCCACCGGCACTGACCGGCGCCTTCCACCCGGCAGCGAACGCGGCGCAGATGCCCGGCCACGGCGAGGGCGCGCAGAGCGGTGCCGATGGCCATCTGGCCGTACAGGGGCAGGTCCTTGGCCAGCGACTTGATGTCCATGGCGGCACCGTCGGGCAGGTGGTCGACATACCCGGCGACATAACGCTCCCGCTCGGGCAGGAGGGCGCAGGCGCCCGCGCTGGAGGGGCCTTGGGCCGGGACGGTCTGCTTTCCGTAGCCGGTGGGAGCCTTGGTGTACGGGCGCGAGGCTGCGGGAGCGGGCGGGGCGGAGCTAGGCTGCTGGATAGCCACGAGATCGTCTTTCTTGGGTAGCGATCTTGGGTCAGACCCCGGCCGGTGCAGTGAACACCGTGTCGGGGTCGTCTCGTTGTGGGCACCGTAAGCAGCAGCGACTCTCCGCTGCAACTCGATCACGATTAGTCATACTTGCTGGCCGTGACGGGGTGGGAGGGAGGGGAGGTTTCCCCAAAAGCCCTTACCTACCCCCCGGATGAACAACACCGCTCGAATCCCGGAGCTCGAACCTCGGCCCTCGAAACCCGAAGCTCAAGCGTCGGCCTGGGCGCCCTCCCCGGGCCCCCGAACGAGTGAAGGAGGGCTCCACGACGCTCGAACCCCGAGATCCGAGACCCGAGCGCCGGAACGGCCACCACACCACCACGACGGGAGGGTGGTGAATTCGACGACGCCCGACCGTCCTTGCGCAGACCCGAGCCGCGACCTATCGACGCTTCAGGACACGCCAGTCACGACCCGGCTTCGGGATCTTCGCCTCATCCGCGGCCGGACGGTCCTCGTCCTGGATGACCTCTCCCGGGATGACCTGACCACCGACCGGCTTGGCGAGTTCCAGGCCGGAGAGATGCGTCTTGAGCCTCTTGGACATGGGGCGGAAGGTCGCATAGGTGAGCCCGCCGGACACTGCGGCCCCGACCACGGGAATCGCCTTCGAGACGGACTTGGCGAAGGTCTCCGTCGTCATCCTGACGCCGAGGTGCTGGGCGACCCTCTTCACGATCGGGTAGACGACACCCTTGGTCAGCGCCTGCCGAGGCAGCTTCTTGGCCATCTGCTCGGCCATCATCCCCGCCACCTTGCCCACGGCGGCGTTCGCGGACTGGGTCCCGAACATCACCCCGAAGAAGAGCGTGAGCACTCCCTTGGTGGCGTCGTCGAGGTCGTCCTTGTCGGCGGAGAAGAGCTCGGGCCAGCTGTAGAGGTAGGCGAGCTTCTGCGCGACACGCAGCATGTGGGCGACGTACTGGGCCAGATCGGCCGGCACCGTGGCGGGGAGGGCGAGGACTCCGGGAAGACCGGCAGCCGCTGAGGCGGCGCTCACCTTGGCGGTCTCGTAGCGAATGGAGGCGTCGGCCGCCCGGTCCAGAACGTCCAGAGGGATACCCGCCGCTGCGGGACTCTCTTCCATCACCAGGCGCAGTTGGTCCTCCGAGCAATGACGGGCCAGCGCCGCTCGAAGGTACGCCTCCCTGTCGACCCGCACACCCGGAAGCCTTGCCGCGCCCACCAGAAGGGCGGAGAAGCGCGACTCCGCGTTCTCGCCCATTTCACCCGTGCCCATGTCAGGAACGTACAGCAGACGGGTGACGCGTATCGCTCGAATCAGTCATTGTGATCGCGGATTGGGGCCCTGGACGCCGGAGTTGGCCGACCGGACCCTCCCGGCGAGGCCGACGCATCCCGCAACCGCCCCGGACGTGGCGGAGCCCGGGAGTCGTATCCAGCTCCCGGGCCCCTGGGGTTGCCACCCAATTGCGCTTGCCAGCGCCGTTTAAGAGTGCGGATCAGTCGTCATACCGTCGCGTTCTTCCTTTGAACTACCGCGCCGCGTAGAGGCGCAGGCCGGATTCGAACCAGCATTCAACGGTGTTCGTCCGTACTCGGTCGATCTGGCAATCGGCGGCGATACTGAAGCTGGAGCGAGAGTCTGAGATTGATCGCGGCTGCCTCTGCCATGTTGGGCCACCCCGGCAAGTGGTGCCGGGGGGAGGACTCGAACCTCCACCGTTACCGCGTCTTCAGGCTGAACGATCAGTTTCAGCTTGCGCTCATCACACGGGGCGGACCTCAATTCCGCCTCGTGCAGGGTGCGCAGCCCCCACGGCATTGGCGCGGGGGCGTTCTTGGGGTGTGCCGCCTGGCGCGTCCGGCGTCAGCCGAACAGGTAGCCGAAGACCGCGTCTCCGACGCGCCGGTCGGTGACCTCGGCGCCGTTGGCCTCCTCGCGGGCGAACTTCACCGCGTGCTGGAGCTTCTCGACGCGCTCCAGCAGTTCGTTCACCCGTCGCGCCGGAAGCGCTCCGGAGAACTTCACGGTCGTCCAGTACCCGATCGGCACGTCCTCGTAGTACACGTCGACCTGGGCGGGGTGCTTCTCGGTCGCCTCGGCCTTGACGTGGTTGCGCGGGACCTTCTTCGTCCGGATGGTGCGGACCGGGTCGGTCTTCCACCAGTCCGTCGACGGGTCGAGCGACCAGGACTCCGAGGCGTCCAGGACCGGAAGCTTCTTCACGAAGGTGTGCAGGTCGGTGAGCTGCTTCTCCAGGAAGAGCAGGTAGCTGACCGGGACCTCGGGGACGATGGTGCGTCCGTCGACGGTGACGTCCGCGCGGGCCGAGCAGTTCGCCCAGTCCTTCGTCGCGGTCACGTCGAACAGCCGGGTCAGCGAGGCGGACATGTCGCGCAGCGCGTCCTCGGCCTTGACCTGTACCCGCGCGGACTCGGGCGGAAGCTGCTCGCCCTCCTCGTCCTTCGGCTGGTACGTACGCGAGATGCCTGCCAGCAGCGCCGGCTTCTGCACCTTGTGGTGGGCCGCGGTGATGTCCTGGAGCGACTTGCTCTTGACACCCTTCTCCACGGCGATGATCTGGTTGAGCTTCGTCACTTCGCCCCCTTCGAGTGATCAGGACCGTACCGCACCCGTTTCGATCAGTCGCACGAATTTCCGTCGGGTGCGCTCGTGCGGCCACGGGCCATCCGGAAGCCGAGGTCGTCGATCGCGAACGTGGGGTGGCTGCGACGGCGCACCGTGGCACCGCAGCCGCGCTCCGTCTCGGCCCAGCCACCGCCGCGGAAAGTGCGGTAGGCGCCGTAGACCTCCTCGTCGTAGAGGTCCCAGCACCACTCCCAGACGTTGCCCAGCATGTCGTACAGACCCCAGGCGTTCGGGTGCCTGCCGCCGACGTCGTGGAGCCTGCCGTCCGAGTTGCCCTCGTACCAGGCGATGCTGTCGAGTTCGCCGTAGCGGTAGCCGGTGGTCCCCGCCTTGCACGCGTACTGCCACTCCGCCTCCGTGGGCAGGCGGTAGCCGTCGGCGGCCGGGTCGCGGACGACCTCGCCGCTCCCCTCCTCGCGGGAGTAGACCGGGTCCAGTCCGATGCGGGCCGAGAAGCGGTTGCACAGGTCGACGGCGTCGAGCCAGCTGATGTTCGTCACCGGCAGGGCATGGGACACGGCGGGATCGGGGGTCGTGTCCGTGAGGGCCCAGTACTGTCCGAGGGTGACGGGGAGACGGGCAAGCCGGAAGGGCTCGACGGTCTCCTGCCACTGTGCTCCGCGGCGGTCGTCGCGGAGGTCGACGGTGCCGGCCGGTATCCGGACCATGCCTGCCGCCGTCTCGTCGTCGAGCAGGCTCACGCGGCGTCCTCCCTCTCCGGAGGGCCGAAGTACCCCCGCGCACAGGCTACTTCGGCCGGTGTGCGACCGCCGGTGAACCCGGCCCTTCGGAGGGGGCACGGCACCGCCTCAGCCGAGCAGTCGGACCGGCTTCCCGTCGAGATAGGCGCGGATGTCCTCGACGGCGTCCCCGTAGTACGCCGCGTAGTTGGCCTGCGAGACATAGCCCAGGTGCGGTGTGGCCAGCAGGCGCGGTGCGGTGCGCATCGGGTGGCCGGCGGGGAGGGGCTCGACGTCGAACACGTCGACGCCCGCGCCCGCGATGGCTCCCCTGCGCAGGACGTCGAGCAGGGCGTCCTGGTCGACGATCGCCGCCCGTGAGGTGTTGACCAGATAGCTGCCCGGCCGCATCAGCCCGAGCTCCCTGGTCCCCAGCAGTCCCCTGGTGCGCTCGCTCAGCACCAGGTGTACGGAGACGAAGTCGCTGGTCTCCAGCAGTTCTTCCTTGGACGCGGCGAAGCCGGCCCCGGCTTCCTCGGCGCGCTCCGGGGTGAGGTTCTGGCTCCAGGCCACGACGTCCATGCCGAAGGCGCGGCCGACTGCCGCGACCCTGGTGCCGATCTTGCCCAGCCCGAGGATGCCGAGCCTGCGCCCGTGCAGATCGGCACCGACGGTGGACTGCCAGGGGCCGCCGTCCCGCAGCGCGTTGGCCTCGGTCACGATCCCGCGCGCCAGCCCGAGGAGCAGGGCCCAGGTGAGCTCGACGGGCGGGGTGGCCGTGCTCGCCGTGCCGCAGACGGTGATCCCCCGGCGCTCGGCGGCGGCGTAGTCGATGGACGTGTTGCGCATGCCGGAGGCGACGATCAGCCGCAGGCGCGGCAGCCGCTCGATCAGCGTCGCGGGGAACGGCACACGCTCCCTGAGCGTGACGACGATGTCGAACTCCGCCAGGCGCGCGGCCAGTTCGTCCTCCGTGACGCAGTGACCACCGAAGGAGACCACCTCCACGTCGTCGGCGACGGGAGACCAGTCGGCGGCGGTGAGGGCCACGGACTGGTAGTCGTCGAGCACGGCACAGCGGAGTTTCATGACGTCTTCCCCTTCGGCGGCGGCGATGGCACGGCGTCCGCCTTGCGGCAGCACCGGGAAATCTACCGGCCGTTTACCGGGGTCATGCCGTCGGCCAGGCCTCCCCGTTCCGCGCGACGTCGTAGACCCTCTCCACCTGGGTGGGGGTGAGTACGCCGGTCAGCGGGGCGAGGGCGGACACCTCGCGCTCGCGGCAGACCCGGACGCCCGCCGGGGTCGTGACCACCTCCAGCTCGGTGACGCCGGTGAAGACCAGCACGGTCTGGACGGGGACGTCGAAGGCGCAGTGCGTCTCCAGCACGGTCCGCGCCCATCGCGTCCCCGGCCGGTCGTCGAGCTCGTACGGCTGTGGGGTCCCGTCGCCGGTTCGCAGGGTGCCGTCGGCGATCAGTACCGACGCACCGGGGTGGTGCTCGGTGCTGACGGCGAACACCCCGCCGGGCCCGATGAGCAGATGCCCGATCTCGGTTCCGTCCGGCAGGGGCACGGAGTGCAGGACCCGCCAGCCGTGCCGGGTGAGCCGCTTGAGCTCGGCACCCACCCGCCGCTCCCCCACCAGGGCACCCCGGCGCGGGTCCTCGCCCTTGTGCCGTCGCAGGGCTCCGGTGGCCGCCCGTACGAGCGTCCCGGTCGCGGACTCGCCGAGCTGCTCACGCAGCGCGGCGCCCGGCCGGCGCGTCGCGAGGTCGCTCCGGGGTGTCAGGGCGGGCAGGACGGGCGGCCTGCGGGAGCCGGTGGGCTGCGTTCCGGGCTCGGGGGCGGTCGTGGGCAGGGTCGTGGGCGTGGGGGCGCGCGTGGGCTCGGGCCCGTTCGCTGGAGCCGCCGTGGGTTCCGGCGCGGGCCCGGGGACAGCCGTGTGCGAGGGCGCGGTCGTGTGCCCAGGGGCGAGGGCGGTCTCCCCCACCGGCTCCGCCACCCGCTCGGCCTGCGACGCCTCCCCCGCAGGCACCGGCGACGGCATCGCCTCCGCCGCGGGTGGCGGCTTCTGCGTCGGCACCTTGTCCACCGTGGCGCCCCGCTTCCGCATCCCCCTCAGCGGCGGAATCCTCGGGGCCGACGGCGGGGTGCGCGGTGCCGGCGGCCCGGGCGGCGCGTCCTCGCCCACGAGTGCCGGCAGGTCCGGGACCTGGCGCGCCAGCGCGTCGGTCACGGCGTCGCGGTAGCGCGGGTGCAGCACCGTGATCGTGCCGCTGCCCCGGTCCGCCCATCCGATCGCGGTGCCGTCCGGCAGGTTCACATAGAGCCGGTCGTGCCCGAAGAGCTGCCATGACGTGACCTTGAGATCCTGCATCGTGCCCCCTCTGTTCACAGCTCCGGCGTCCGTCTCCCCCAGCCTGTACGGCGGTCCGGCCGCCGCACAGGGCGCAGAGCGGGCGCGTGGAATCGGGAGCCCGGCGTTCCGGAGCAGTCCGGGCCCGGTGTGCCCCGGACCGGACTGCTCCGGCGCCCCCGTCGGACGCGCTCCGTCAGACGAGGGGGAGACCCGGCGCCGGATAGGCGTCCATCATCGTCCTGACTTCGTCGCGCACCTTGGAAACGGTCGCTTCGTCACCTGTACGAGCGGCATCGACCACAAGATCGATCCACTGTGCGACCGCGCCCATCTCGGAGGCGGGGATGCCCCGGGACGTGAGGGCGGGGGTGCCGATGCGGATGCCGGACGGGTCGAAGGGCTTACGGGGGTCGTAGGGGACGGTGTTGTAGTTGACGACGATCCCGGCCCGGTCGAGCGCCTTGGCGGCGATCTTCCCGGAGACGCCCTTGCCCGTGAGGTCGGCGAGCAGCAGGTGGTTGTCCGTGCCGCCGGACACGAGGTCGAAGCCGCGTGCCGACAGTTCCTCGCCCAGCGCACGGGCGTTGGCGACGACCTGGTGGGCGTACCCCGCGAAGTCCTCCCCCGCCGCCTCCTTCAGCGCGACCGCGATGGCGGCCGTCGTCTGGTTGTGCGGGCCGCCCTGGAGCCCGGGGAACACGGCCCGGTCGACCGCCTTGGCGTGCTCGGCGGTGGTCAGCAGCATCGCCCCACGCGGCCCGCGCAGGGTCTTGTGGGTGGTGGTGGACACCACGTCGGCGTACGGGGCGGGCGAGGGGTGCGCGCCACCGGCGATCAGCCCCGCGATGTGGGCGACGTCGGCGACCAGCACGGCGCCCACCTCACGGGCGATCTCGGCGAACCCGGCGAAGTCGATGACCCTGGGCACGGCCGTGCCGCCGCAGAAGATCAGCTTGGGCCGCTCGGCGCGCGCCAGGTCGCGCACCTCGTCCAGGTCGATGCGCCCGGTGTCCCGGCGCACCCCGTACCGCACGCCCCGGAACCAGGTGCCCGTCGCCGAGACACCCCAGCCGTGCGTCAGGTGGCCGCCCATCGGCAGGGACATCCCGAGCACGGTGTCGCCGGGTTCCAGGAACGCCATGTAGACGGCGAGGTTGGCCGGGGAGCCCGAGTACGGCTGCACATTGGCGTGTTCCATGCGGAACAGCGCCTTCGCGCGCTCGACGGCGAGGGTCTCGACCTGGTCGATGACCTGCTGGCCCTCGTAGTAGCGCTTCCCGGGGTAGCCCTCGGAGTACTTGTTCTGGAGGACGGTGCCGGACGCCTCCAGCACGGCGGCGGAGACGTAGTTCTCGCTGGGGATCAGGCGCAGGGTGTCCGCCTGGAGCCTCTCCTCGGCGTTCACCAGTGCGGCGAGCTCAGGATCGGCGGCCTTCAGAGCGGGGCGGCGGGCATCGGACGGCTGTACGGCCACGGGGTTCCTCCCGGGTCGGTCGCACGGGGGCGACATGGACCCGGATTGCCCAGGCGGACGGCCCTCCGGCGATGACGCCCCGGGCGTGCCCGGAGTGTGCCGCTCCCTCGTGGTCGGTTCCACGGAGCACCCCGCGGGGTGCGCGCCAGTCGCGGCATTCGGCACTTTACTGCGCGGCGGGCCGATCCGACAGCGTGCCGTGGGCCGTTCGGGTCGGAGCATCCCGGGGATCTTTCCAGCCAATCCGTCCGCACTTCCGCAAGGACGAGTGAAGGCGTACGAAAGTGGGCAGTTTCCCGGCGACCTGACGAGGTTCGGCGGTGGGGGGCCGTGATGGAATCGCGTGATCAGCCGGGCATGCCCGAGTCCGGACCCGGGTCCGGGCAGGAGCCCGGAGTCGAGTACACCTGGGGTGGTTTCCAGCCACCCCCTGCCACACCTCCGGCAGCGGGCCCGCCGCCGCCCGGGGCCGCGACGCGCGCCGTCGCCGCCGGGCTGCTGAACCTCTCGGGCCTGGGGCTCGGCCATGTCCTGGTGGGCAACTGGCGCAGGGCCGCGGTGAGCTGGGGGGTCACGGCGGTCTTCCTGTTCGTCGCCCTGCCCGCCGACCCGGACGGCGTGCCCGCCGCGCTGGTCGCCGTCTGTCTCCTGCTGCTCGTCCTCGCCGCCGCCGACGCGGCCCGTATCGCCTGGCGCGCGGACACCCTCCGGTGGGTCCGGCCGGTCCTGGCGGGGGCGCTCGGACTGCTGCTGCTGGCCGTTCCCGTCGCCGGCACCTTCGCCTACGGTTCCGCGCGGGACGAGGCGGTGGAGCAGGAGCTGCTCGGCCGGCTGAAGGAGGGGGACGATCTGGTCGCGAAGGCGGCGAAGAGCCCGTTCGCGCTCTCCAAGGCCGATTACGGCCATGCGCTCACGCTCTACCGGGAGCTGGGCGAGGACCATCCCGGCTCGCGTGCCGCCGCGCTCGTGCCCGAGCACCTGGAGGCGTACTACGCCGCCGTGGCCACGCCGTACAGCGCGAAGCGGCACTGCGAGGCGATCGATCCCCTGACCTATCTGCGGACGCTGCCGCGCACCGTGGACCGGAAGCTGCTCGGTGATCTCGCCGGCTATCCGGACACCCCGCTCGCGGAGTCGCTGTACGGCTGCGGTGTCTCCCGTCTCGGCGGTACGGGCACGGGCACGGGCGGCGAGGAGCTGGGCACACTGCTGCGCACGTTCCCCGAGTCCTCGCAGGCCGGGCAGGTGGGCCCGGCCGTCAGCGCGACGATACGGCGGCAGGTCGCGGGCCTGAAGGGCGCGGAACCCTGCGCCGTGACCGAGCAGTTGCGCGGGACGCGCACGCTCGTCGCGGAGCTCCCCGAGACCTCCGTGCCCACCCTGGAGCGGCAGGCCGAGGCCGGGGTGCGGGACGGCGTGTTCGCCTGTGGCGTGGACGAGTTCAAGGACAAGGAGTTCACCGAGGCGCGGACGACCCTGACGGACTTCGCGGACACCTACAAGGACGACGGGCGCCGCCAGCAGGCGCGGAACATCGCCATAGCGGCCGAGATAGCCGAGGACCGTCCCGCGGCGGGCAAGCGGCTGCCCCCGAGCGGCAGGCCGGGCGGGGCGCGCATGGAGCTCGTCATCAGCAACGACGCGCCCAACGACGTCGAGGTGCTCTACACGGGCCCGGTCACGGGCACGGTGAGGCTGAAGGCCTGCGGCGGCTGCGAGCGGTACAGCAGCGAGGCCGCCGGCGCCGCACGCGCCTGCAAGGCGAGCGGCACGTCGTACCCGAAGGCGAAGCTGCGGCTCCCGGCGGGCGAGTACCACTTCCTGTACAAGCGCGGTTCGGACGCGACGACGGCTGTGGACAACTACACCTCGGGCTCGAAGGTCGCCCCCGGCTACACGTACACGAGCTGCACGTATGTCGTGGAGCGGGACGAGTTCGGACTGGACCTGCCCACGCTGCCGGACCTGCTGAAGCCCGCGTCCGCTTCCTGAGGCACGCGCCTCGGCCGGCGCGGGCGCGGCGCGTCAGGCCGAGGTGCGCCTCCGCGCGCCCCCGGTGGTCTTCTTCGGGGCACCCTTCTTCGCGGCGCCCCCCGTGTCCGCCGACTTGCCCGCCGTCCCCTTCGCCTCCGTCTTCCTGGCCGTGGCCTTCTTCGCGGTGGTCTTCTTCGCGGCTGACTTCTTCGGCGCGCTCTTCTTCGCCGTCGTCTTCTTCGGTGCCGTCTTCTTCGCCGCCGCCTTCTTCGCCGCCGTCTTCTTCCTCGGCGCCGACCCCCCGGACTTCTTCGCGCCGCCGCCCCGGCCGGACCCGATGGGGTGGACGTCCGCCACCTCGCCCTCGCGCCCCTCGCCCTCCCCGTGGGACTCCTTCGCCGCCCGCACGCTGCTCTCCAGCGCCGCCATCAGGTCGATGACCTTGCCCTCGGGCTCCTCGCCCTCCGCCTCACCGACAGGCTCGCCGGCAGCCTTCGCCGTGACGAGTTCCTCGACGGCCTCGCGGTAGTCGTCGCGGAGCGCGCCCAGGTCGGCGTCGCCCAGGGTGTTCATGAGTGCGTCCGCCAGGTCGAGTTCGGCGTCACGGATCTTGACGCCGGAATCGGGGGCGACGCCTTCCGGGGCGCGGATCTCGTCCGGCCACAGCAGACCGTGCATGGCGATGACGTCGTCGACCACCCGCAGCATGCCGAGCCGTTCCCGCCCGCGCAGCGCGTATTTGGCGACGGCGACCTTTCCGCTGCGCCTCAGGGCCTCACGCAGCAGGGCGTACGGCTTCGCCGCCGGCACGCCGTTGGCCGAGAGGTAGTACGCCGAGTCCAGCTGGAGGGGGTCGATCGCCGACGCGGGCACGAATCCCTCGATCTCGATCGTCTTGGCGGTGGGCAGCGGCAGCGAGGCGAGGTCCTCCTCCGTCACCGGGATCACGGTGCCGTCGGCGTCCTCGTAGGCCTTGACGGTCTCGGAGGCGGGGATCTCCTCCTCGTCCAGCTCACAGACTTTGTGGTAGCGGATGCGGCCCCCGTCGGCGACATGGATCTGCCGGAAGGAGATCGAGTGGTTCTCCGTGGCGTTCATGAGCTTGACCGGGATGCTGACCAGTCCGAACGAGATGGAGCCGTTCCAGATGGACCTCACCGTTCACCCCTTACGCACGCCATGACCGCATCGATACGATTTCATGTGATTCTTATCGTATGACGCCGATCACAGAGGTGGAGGGGCGGCGCCTGGCGCTCAGCAACCTCGACAAGGTGCTCTATCCGGCCACCGGAACCACCAAGGGCGAGGTGCTGCACTACTACGCGGCCACGGCGGCGGACGCGATGCTGCCTCATCTGCGGGACCGTCCGCTCTCCTTCCTGCGCTATCCGGACGGCCCGGAAGGGCTGCGCTTCTTCACCAAGAACCCGCCGCCCGGTACGCCCGACTGGGTGCGGACCGCCCCGGTGCCCCGCAGCGACGACCCGGGCGCCCGTCAGGTGCTCGCGCAGGACCTCCCCTCGCTGATGTGGGCGGCGAATCTGGTGGTCGAGTTCCACACCCATCAGTGGCGGCAGGACTCCCCCGCCGTCGCCGACCGGATGGTGTTCGACCTGGACCCCGGGCCGCCCGCGAGCGCGGTCGAGTGCTGCGTGGTGGCCCTCTGGCTGCGCGAGCGGCTCGCGGCGGACGGCCTCTCCGCGTACGGGAAGACCTCCGGCTCCAAGGGGCTGCATCTGCTGGTCCCCCTGGTGCCCACCCCTTCCGAGGAGGTGACGGCGTACGCCAAGGAGCTGGCGGTCCAGGCGCAGGGGGCGCTCCCCGAACTGGCCGTGCACCGGATGACGCGCGCGCTGCGGCCCGGGAAGGTGTTCGTGGATTTCAGCCAGAACGCCGCCGCCAAGACGACGGCCGCCCCGTACACCCTGCGGGCGAAGGGCAGCCCCACCGTCTCCGCGCCCGTCACCTGGGACGAGATCGAGGCCTGCCGGGCGCCGGAGGAGCTGGTCTTCGTGGCCGGCGACATGGCCGCGCGGCTGGAGAGGCACGGGGATCTGCTCGGCCCGCTGACCGATCCCGGGCAGGCGAGGCCCCTTCCCGGGCGCTGAGCGGACGGGATGCGCACAGCCTCTTCACAGGCACCGGGGCACGCCGAGGAAAGGCCGCAAGTGGAGGGTGGATTGTCCTGGCCGTGGTGCACACTCTGCGCAGACGCTGCTTCGTGGACATGGTTTTCCGCCAGGCCCGGGGCGCAGAGGGAAGACACGGGGAGGGCGTGGCGTGTTCACGGGGATCGACGAGGTCGACTGGGCCTCGATGAAGCATGCCTACGGTCCGGCCGACGACGTGCCGGGCCTCCTGTACGGACTCGCGTCCGCCGATCCGGCGGAGCGGGAGAGCGCCCTTGACGGGATGTACGGCGCGGTCCACCACCAGGGCAACGTGTACGCGTGCACGCTCGCCTGCATCCCGTTCCTCTTCGAGCTCGCCGTGGATCCGGGCATACGCGACCGGGGCGGCATCGTGGAGCTGCTGACCAGCATCGGGGGCATCGACCTGGACGAGGAGGAGGACGGGCTCGACGAGCTGGACGAGGACGAGATCGAGGGCGTGGCGAACTACGCGATGGCGGCCGCCGCCGTGTCCGCGGGTTCGCCGGTCTTCTTCGAGCTCGTCGCGGACGAGGACCCGGGGGTGCGTCTCGCCGCCCCGCTGGCGCTGGCCACGCTGCACACCCGGCCGGCCAGGGTGCTCACGCTGCTGCGGGAGCGGCTGCCCTCCGAGGCGGACGACGAGGTGCGGCTCGCTCTCGTCGAGGCCGCCGGGCGGATCGCTTTGCGCCACCGCGGGCTGGCGGGGCAGGCGGCGGACTGGCTGAGCCGGCTGGCCGCCGAGGCCTATCCGCCCGGGCTGCGGCTCGCGGCCCTCGCCCAGCTCGCCCGGTGCGCCCCCGACGCGCTGCCCGGGGACGTCGTGCGGGTGGTGTCCGGCCTGCTGCGGGAGCTGCGCTCCGGGCCCGCCCGTCCGGAGCCGTCCGCCGCCCAGCCGCCCGGCGGCGACGAGGCCCCGGCGGACCGGGTCACCGCTCCGACGCTGGTGGGGCAGTTGCGTGAGCTGTCCGCCGAGGAGTCCGCCGGACGCAGCACCCCGTGGGCCGCCGATCTGCTGCGGACCCTGCACGTCGGCCTGGACGACCGCGTGGCGGACCGTACGGCGCTGCTGACGGACCAGCTGAGCAGCCCCGATCCCTGGCAGCGCATCGACGCCGTACGGATGAGCGGCGGGCTGATCCGGGCCTGGCGCGGTGCGTACGAGGAGCTGGTGCGGCTGATCGGCGTGCAGCTCACCGATCCGGAACCCCGGCTGGCGGAGGCCGCCTCGCATGTCCTGGAGGAGCTGTTCGGCCTGGCCGCTCCCGCCGCCGACGCCCTGGCCGGGCGGGTGGCGGCGGACCCCGGGTCGTGGGTGAAGGCGTGGGCGAGCGGGCCTCCCGGGCTGGGCTCGGCGGTGAAGGCGCTGGCCAGGCTGGGGGACGCGCGGGTGCTTCCGGCGCTGGCGGCGTCCCTGGAGAGGCCCGAGGTCCCGCACGACGTGGGCTTCGCGATCAAGTGCCTGGGCGACGGGGCCGCTCCGCTCGCCGGGGTGCTGCGCCGCAGGCTGGGTGAGGTCGGCCTCGACGAGGGGGCGTACGACCGGGCGAGTCCGCTGCTCTGCGGGCTGACGGCGCTGCGCGCGGGCGAGGCCGCTCCCGAGGTGCTGCGGGTGCTGCGGGGGGCGCCCGAGTACCGGGGTGAGTGGCTGCGCACCGCGGCGCTGCGGGCGCTGGGTGCGTTCGGGCCGGCCGCGGAGTGCGCGGTCGGGGAGCTCCGGCGGCTGATCCGGCGGCCGGGGACCGCGGCGGCGACCGAGGCGGCGGAGGCCCTGTGGGCGGTCACCGGGGACGCCGGCGCGGTGCTGCCGGTGCTGGCCGAGGGCCTGCGGGCCGAGCAGGTGCGCGACTGCCGGGCGGCGGCGAGCGCGCTGGGCGCGCTGGGCCCGCGCGCGGGTGCGGCGGCGCCCCGGCTGCGGGCGTTGCTGGAGCATGAGGAGCTGTGGCTCCGGGTCGAGGCGGCGAGCGCCCTGTGGGAGGTCTCGGGGCGGACCGCCGACGTGGTGCCGGTGCTCCTCGCGGCATGGGAGCAGAACCGTCACGTCAGGGTCAGGGTCGCGGAGTGCCTGGCACGGATGGGCCCGGCCGGTGCGGGCCCGGAGGCGGAGCGGGTGCTGCGCGCCGAGCTCCTCTCCGTACGCCGTCACAACGCGATGGACGGCGGGTACGGCAGTCACGACACTTATGAGGACGAGAAGCTGCTGGCGCTCTGCCGGCGGGCACTTCCGGGAGAGACGGGGAAAGGAACCACATCATGATCATTTTCGGTACGCGGGGGTACGTCTACCAGCTCGCGGTCCTGACGATGGTGTGCGGCTGGTGCGGCAATCCCGCCGCGCACACCCTGCGCAAGCGGGTCACCAAGTTCACGCTGTTCTTCGTGCCGCTGTTCCCGTTCTCCACGACGTACGTCTCCCAGTGCACCTTCTGCGGCGGGGAGCGGAAGATAGCGAAGGAGGAGGCCGACCAGCTGCTGGCGCAGGCCCAGGGCGGGCAGGACGGCAATCCGTACGGCGCCGGTCAGCAGCAGCCCGGCTACGCGCCGCCCGGCCAGAACCCCTACCAGCGCTGACCCTCACCCGGGATCACCGGCCGAGGAGTGCCACGAAGCTGACATAAGGGAAATAACACCCGCCTCTTGCTACGTTGCGGGGCATGACCGCAACGACGGCGGACGCACGCCCGCCCGCGCTACGCCTGCCCAAGCGGCGCGGGGTGGAGCTCTCGCTCCTGATCGGGGCCGTGCTCATCTCCGTCTACGGCTACGCCGCCGTCGGCCTCGCCCGGAACAACGCCGTTCCTCCCGATGTCGCGGGCTACGGCGCGGGGCTGGGCCTCCTCGCCCTGCTCGCCCATCTCGCGGTGCGCTTCCGCGCGCCCTACGCCGACCCGCTGCTGCTGCCCATCGCCGTGCTGCTCAACGGGCTGGGCCTGGTGCTGATCTACCGCCTCGACCTGGAGACCCCGAGGGACCAGGCGGCGACGACGCAGCTGATCTGGTCCACCCTCGGGGTCGCCTTCTTCATCGCCGTCGTCGTCATGCTGCGCGACCACCGGGTGCTCCAGCGCTACGCCTACCTCTCGGTCGCCGCCGCGCTCGTGCTGATGATCGTGCCGATCTTCTTCCCCGCGGTGAACGGGGCGAAGATCTGGATCAGGATCGGCGGCCTCTCCTTCCAGCCCGGCGAGTTCGCCAAGATCCTTCTGGCCGTCTTCTTCGCCGCGTACCTCGCCGCCAACCGCAACGCCCTCGCCTACACCGGCCGCAGGATCTGGAAGCTCCAGCTCCCCACCGGGCGCGTGCTGGGGCCGATCGTCGCGATCTGGCTGCTCAGCGTCGGCGTCCTCGTCCTCGAACGCGACCTCGGCACCTCGCTCCTCTTCTTCGGCCTCTTCGTGATCATGCTGTACGTGGCCACCGGGCGGACCGGATGGATCGCCGTCGGGCTGCTCCTCGCCGCCGCGGGCGCCTTCGCCGTCGGCTCGTTCGAACCCCATGTGCACAGCAGGGTGGAGGACTGGCTCGACCCGTACGCCACCATCGACGCGGGCGAGGGGCCCAGCCAGCTCGCCCAGTCGCTCTTCGCCTTCGCGGCGGGCGGGATGCTCGGCACGGGCCTCGGGCTCGGCCACTCGATCCTGATCGGCTTCGCCGCCAAGTCCGACTTCATCCTGGCCACCGCGGGCGAGGAGCTGGGTCTCGCCGGGCTCACCGCGATCTTCCTGCTGTACGCCCTGCTCGTGGCCCGCGGCTTCCGAGCGGGCCTGGCGCTGCGGGACCCGTTCGGGCGGCTGCTGTCCATCGGCCTCGCCTCGATCCTGGCGCTCCAGGTCTTCGTGATCGCGGGCGGCGTGATGGGGCTGATCCCGCTGACCGGGATGGCGATGCCGTTCCTCGCCCAGGGCGGTTCGTCCGTCGTCACCAACTGGATCATCGTGGCCCTGCTCATCCGCGTCAGCGACGTGTCCCGCACCCCCGATCCCTCGGCCGGTCCCTCCCCCGGGGCGGCAGCCGGGGCGGCGGCCGCCGGGGAGGCGCGGTGATCCCCTACATCCGGCGCGCCGCCGGTTTCTGCCTGCTGCTGCTCGTCGCCCTGCTGGCGAACGCCGCCCGCGTCCAGCTCTTCGAGGCCGACGAGCTCAACTCGAACTCCGCCAACCGCCGCACCACGATCGACCGTTACGACCAGCCGCGCGGCAACATCATGGTCGGCGACGAGTCCGTCACCGGCTCGAAGGACACCGGCGAGCAGCTGGCGTACGAACGCACCTACCGGCACGGCCCGCTGTACGCGCCGGTGACGGGTTACGCCTCGCAGACGTACGGCACCACGCTGCTGGAGAACGCCGAGGACGGCATCCTCTCGGGCACCGACCCGATCCTGGCCCCCCTGCCCCTCTGGGGCGACATCACCCGGAGCCGCCAGCCCGGCGGGAACGTCGTCACCACCATCGACGACTCGGTGCAGCGCGCGGCGTACGAGGGCCTGGACGGCAGGCGTGGCGCGGTCGCCGCCCTGGACCCGGCCACCGGGCGCATCCTGGCGCTGGTCTCCTCGCCCTCGTACGACCCGGAGGTCCTCTCCGGCACCGGTTCCGCCGTGACCGACGCCTGGGCGCGGCTCAACGGTTCGGCGAGTCAGCCGATGCTCAACCGGGCCATCCGGCAGACCTATCCGCCCGGTTCCGCCTTCAAGATCGTGACGGCGGCGGCGGCGCTGGACGCGGGGGTGGTCACCGACCCGGACGCGGACACGGACACCCCGTCCCCGTACGTCCTGCCGGGCACCTCGACGACGCTGCCCAACGAGGCGAGGGGGTGCGAGAAGGCGTCCCTGGCGGAGGCGATCCGGGTCTCCTGCAACACGGTGATGGCCCATCTCGGCGTCCAGGTGGGGCTGGACGGGATGCTGGAGGCGGTCGGCAGGTTCGGCTTCAACGACAACGACCTGAAGATCCCGTCCCGGGTGGCCCGCAGCAATTTCGACTCGGACATGAGCGACGACCAGCTGGCGCAGTCCTCGATCGGGCAGTTCGACACGACGGCGACCCCGCTCCAGATGGCGATGGTGGCCTCGGCGGTGGCGAACGGCGGCGATCTCAAGCGCCCCCAGCTGGTGGACCGGGTGACCACCGACGACGGCGACACGGTCCGCAGTCCGGGCCCCGACTCGTACGACCGGGCGATGAACCCGGCGACGGCGCAGCAGCTCCAGCGGATGATGGTCGACGTCGTGGAGAACGGCACCGGCACGAACGCGGCGATCGACGGCGTGACGGTCGGCGGCAAGACGGGCACCGCCCAGCACGGGGTCGACAACTCCGGTACGCCGTACGCCTGGTTCATCTCCTGGGCGCAGGCACCGGACACCGGCCGCCCGGCGGTCGCCGTCGCGGTGGTCGTGGAGGACGCGTCGGCGAACCGGGCGGACATCAGCGGGGGCGGCAACGCGGCCCCGATCGCCAGGGCGGTGATGGAGGCGGCGCTGGAGGACTGAGACCGGCCCCCGGGGGGGCGCCGCCCGGCGCCTAGTGGGGGCCTCGCGCCGGGCCTCGTCGGGGCCTCGCGCCGGGCCTCGTCGGGGCCTCGCGCCGGGCCTCGTGGGGCCTCGCGCCGGGGCTCCTCCGGGGCAGCCGAGACTGGGTCGCATGACATCGGCTCTGGAAACGTCCCTCGCCCGGATCGACGAGCTCGACCCGGAGCTGTGCGCGTTCACGGAGGTCTGGCACGAGGAGGCGCGGCGCCGGGCGGAGGGAGCGTCCCGGCTGCCGCTCGCGGGGCTGCCGTTCGCCGTGAAGGGCCGCGCCGGCATCCGCTCGTACGCCGCCGGGCGGCTGATCGCGGCGGGCGGCATCCCGGTCGGCGCGACCTCGGTGCCCGGCCCGGGCACGGCCTGGCAGACCTGGGGGCAGGGCGCGCACGGCCCTACGGTCAACCCCTGGCGGCCCGACCGGACCCCGGGCGGCTCGTCGGCCGGATCGGCGGTGGCGGTCGCCGCGGGCATGGTGGAGCTGGCGACGGGCAGCGACGGCGCGGGGTCGGTACGCATCCCGGCGGCCTGGTGCGGGGTGTTCGGCCTGAAGACGACGACGGGACTGCTGCCCTCCCCCGACCGCACGGGCCTCGCCTCCCCCGGTGTGCTGGCGAGCTCGGCCGCACGGGCGGAGTCCTTCCTCCGCCATGTCCTGGACGGATACGAGCCACGGCCCGCGCGGCTCCCGATTCCGGCCGTCTACAGCCCGGACCTGGGCTTCGCCACCGTCGACCCGGACGTCGCCCGGGTGACGCGGGAGGCGGTGGACCGGCTGGTGGCCTCGGGAGTGGTGCGCCTGCTGCCCGGCTCCTGCGCACTGACGGACCCGGCGCGGACCTGGGCGGCGGTGCGCGCGGGACGGACGACGGCCTCGGCCGAGTGGCGCGAGGGCGCCGACGGGCGTGCGCTGGACGCCCTCCTCGCCCGGGTGCCCCTGCTGCTCAGCCCGGTCGCGCCCACCCCGCCGCACGGCCACGAGGGGCCGGGTGACGTCTACTCCACCGCCCTCACCTGGGCGTTCAACCTCAGCGGCCATCCGGCGGCGAGCCTGCCCGCCGGCTTCACACCGGACGGCTGCCCGGCCGGCCTCCAGCTGGTGACCCGCCGGGGGACGGACGCGGCGCTGCTCGGCATGGCCCGCGCGATGGAACGCGTCCTCCCGGCGCCACGCCCGCGCGGGGCCGGCTGAACCGGCCTGCGTCCGCCCGCCCGGCTCAGTCCAGTGGTTCGCGCCGCGCGCGCCACTCCGCCGGTACGCCCTCCACCCCCGTGGCGGCCCCGACGACGCCCCCGGTGATGGCGCACGTCGTGTCCACGTCCCCGAACCCCTCCGCGGTCGCCCAGAGGGCGGCCTCCAGGTCGCCGGGGTGCCGGGCGGCGGTCCACAGCGCGAACGGCACCGTGTCGTCGGCCCTGATCCGCTGCCCGTTGCCCAGGAGGTCGGCGGCCTTCCAGGGCTCCGTGGCGAACGGCACCTCCACGGCGCGCAGCAGCCCGTCGCGCACCGCCCCCTCGGGGGTGCGCCCGGCGACCGCCCCGAGCTCCAGTTCGCCGCGCACCGAGAGTGCCGCCGCCACCGCGACCGCCACCGCCCCGGCCACACCCTCGGGATGGGAGTGGGTGACGACCGCCGAGAGCGTGGCCTGCTCGGCGGCGTGCCCGAGGTCGGCGTGGAAACGGGCCCCGAGCGGCGCGACCCGCATCGCGGCGCCGTTGCCCAGGCTGCCGCCGTCGAACAGCCCGGGCGCCAGGGTGCGCCAGTCCGCCGGCGAGGACAGCAGCGCCGGCAGCAGCATGTGCATGCCGTGCCCGTAACCCCGGGCCTGGTCCGCGTCGTAGGCCAGCGCGTAGTACAGGGCGAGCCGGTCCTGCTCCACCTGCCCGTACTCGTCGAGGACCCGCTGCAGGGCGAGCGCCAGGGCGGTGTCGTCGGTCCAGTTCCACACGGGCTCGTGCGGGGTGCGGCGCGCCCGCACCTCGGCGTACGCCTGGCGGGGCGGCCGGAACAGCGGGAACCACCGCTCCCCGAAGGCGTCTCCGAGCGCGAGCGCTTCGAGACTGCGCCGCGCCGCCGTGCGATCCCCTGTACCGGTGATGGAGTTCATGCCCCCATCCTGTCCGCGCCCCCGGGGATGTACCTCTCCTTTTCCAGGGGCGGGCCGCCGCTCTCAGTCCTGCGGGGCACCGCCCTCGGCCACCGCCTCCTCGACCTCCGCCACGCGGGCCTGCTCCTCCTGCGCGAAGCGCTCCTGGTCGAGCTGCTCGGCGATCTCCTCGTCCTGGGCCATCAGCAGGTCCAGGTTGGAGTCGCCCAGCTCGAAGACGCCCATGTCGACGTACGCCTTCTGGAGCCGTTCGCCCCACAGGCCGATGTCCTTGACGCAGGGGACGATCCGGCTGAACAGCAGCTTGCGGAAGAGCTGGAGGTACTCGGAGTGCTCGGAGAGGTCCTTGGCCTCCTGCTTGCCGATGCCGAAGTTCTCCAGGACCTCGACGCCGCTGAGCCGGTCGCGCATCAGGTAGCAGCCCTCGATGACGAACTCCTCGCGCTCGCGCAGTTCCGCGTCGCTCAGCTGCTTGTAGTAGTCGCGCAGCGCCATCCGCCCGAAGGCCACGTGCCGGGCCTCGTCCTGCATGATGTAGGCGAGGATCTGCTTGGGCAGCGGCTTGGTCGTCGTGTCGCGGATCATGCCGAAGGCCGCGAGCGCGAGTCCCTCGATGAGGACCTGCATGCCGAGGTAGGGCATGTCCCAGCGGGAGTCGCGCAGGGTGTCGCCCAGCAGGCCCTGGAGGTTGTCGTTGACCGGGTAGAGCATCCCGACCTTCTCGTGCAGGAAGCGGCCGTAGATCTCCGCGTGCCGCGCCTCGTCCATGGTCTGGGTCGCGGAGTAGAACTTCGCGTCCAGGTCGGGGACCGACTCCACGATCCGCGCGGCGCAGACCATCGCGCCCTGCTCACCGTGGAGAAACTGGCTGAACTGCCAGGAGGTGTAGTGCTTGCGCAGTTCGCCCCGGTCCCGCTCGGTCATCTTCGCCCAGTGCGGGGTTCCGTGGAGCGGCAGGGCCTCGTCCGGGGTGCCGAGCGGGTCGAAGGGGTCGACCTCCAGGCTCCAGTCGATGCGCTTGTTGCCGTCCCACTGCTTGTCCTTGCCCTTCTGGTAGAGGGCGAGGAGGCGTTCGCGGCCGTCGTCGTAGTCCCAGTTGAACCGGGCGGCGCCTGTGGCAGGGACCTGCCATGTCGGCGCGGGGGGCGCGGTGATGTAGAGGTCGTGTGTCGACACGGGCAGCTCCTTCGCCTGGCGAGGATCGTGCATTCCGTGGTGCTGGCGTCAGTTGGCAGGTTCACACGCTGGTAGACGCACAGTCAACAAGTCGCGCACAGGGGATTGACTGGCTTGCTGACAGGCAGTCTCATCGTCCATGAGCACAAAGTTGACCGCCGGTAACCCCTTCTGCGAGGTGCCCCAGCCATGACGCCAGTGACCGACGAGGACATCCAGGTGCTGCGCGACGCGCTCGGCCCCCTCAAGGACCGCGAGCAGGTCGCGGTCCGCCTGCTCGAAGCCTCGGCCAAGCACTCCTTCGACCCGGACACCGACCTCGACTGGGACTCCCCCGTCGAGGAGGGCAAGTGGTTCTGGCCGCCGGAGCTGGTCTCGCTCTACGGCACCCCACTGTGGCGGAAGATGTCCGAGGAACAGCGGATGGAGCTGTCGCGCCACGAGGCGGCGTCCCTGGCCTCGCTGGGCATCTGGTTCGAGATCATCCTGATGCAGCTGCTGGTGCGGCACATCTACGACAAGTCCGTGACGAGCAAGCACGTGCGGTACGCGCTCACGGAGATAGCGGACGAGTGCCGGCACTCGATGATGTTCGCCCGCATGATCGAGTGGGGCGGCGCCCCCAGCTATCCGGTGCCGCCGCGCTACCACAACCTGGCACGGGTGCTGAAGACCGTCTCCACCACCCCGGGTTCGTTCGCCGCGACGCTGCTGGGCGAGGAGATCCTCGACTGGATGCAGCGGCTCACCTTCCCCGACGAGCGGGTCCAGACGCTCGTACGCGGAGTGACCCGCATCCATGTCGTCGAGGAGGCACGGCATGTGCGGTACGCACGCGAGGAACTGCGCCGCCAGATGGTGACCGCGCCGGCCTGGGAGCGCCGGATGACGAGGCTGAGCTCCGGGGAGGCCGCGCGCATCTTCTCCGTCTGCTTCGTCAACCCGCAGGTGTACGACAACGTCGGGCTGAACCGCCACGAGGCCGTCGCCCAGGTGAAGGCGAGCGGCCACCGCGCCGAGGTCATGCAGACGGGGGCGAAGCGGCTCACGGACTTCTTCGACGACATCGGGGTGCTCAACGGGATGGGACGCAGGCTGTGGAGGAGTTCGGGACTGCTGGCCTAGGCGGGCCGGTGGAGGCAGCGCTTAGGCTTCGGAGCATGACCTCCGCACCCGCAGCACCTCCGGCCCGCGCCTACCGTCGGCTCGGTGTCGAGGAACGCCGTGCGCAACTGCTCGCCGCCGCGCTGACGCTCTTCGCCCACCGGGCGCCGGACGACGTGTCGATCGACGAGGTGGCCGCCGCCGCGGGGGTCTCCCGGCCGCTGGTCTACCGCTACTTCCCCGGCGGCAGGCAGCAGTTGTACGAAGCGGCGCTCGGGTCGGCCGCGGAGCAGCTGACCCTCTGCTTCTCGGAGCCCGAGGCCGGTCCCCCGACCGAGCGAGTGGGCCGGGTCCTGGACCGCTATCTGGGCTTCGTCGACCAGCACGACGCCGGGTTCAGTGCGCTGCTGCGCGGTGGCAGCGTGGCCGAGACCTCGCGTACGACGACGATCGTCGACGGTGTGCGCAGGTCGGCGGCCGAACAGATCCTGCTCCATCTCGGCCGGGGCAGCGGGCCGGGGCTGACCCCCGCGGGGCCCAGGCTGCGGATGATGGTGCGGACCTGGATCGCCGCCGTGGAGGCGGCGTCCCTGATCTGGCTGGACGAGCAGAAGCAGCCCGCCGCCGCCGACCTGCGGGGCTGGCTCGTGGACCATCTGATGGCCCTGCTCGCGGCCACCGCCGCCTCGGACGAGGAGACGGCGGCGGTGGTGACGGACCTGCTGAGCCAGGAGACCGCCGACGGCCCCGCCGGACGGCTCGCGACGCTGATCATCCCGGTGGCGGGCCGGGCGGCGCACCTGCTGCCGCCCGGCTGACCTCTCCTGGGTCAGACTGGCCCGGTGAAGAGTGAGAACACGTCCTTCCGCGGCGGCCCCCTGGACGGCCGGGTGCTGCCCGTCCTGCTCGGGCCGACGGGCCATCCGCCCAAGTGGTACGAGGTCCCGGTGCCGGACGCCGACGGCGGCCCCGCCACCGTGTACGCCTACCGGCGCACCCCCGCGGGATATTCGAAGCGGCTCGGCATCCAGCGCGGCTGGTTCTACGAGTTCGTGCCCGGCGGACGCGAACGCTTCACGCCCAAGTGGCCCTGGACCAAGCCCCGCAGCGAGTCCTGAGCGATGGGCGCGCCCCCGCCCGTAAGATCGACGGTCAGGTGCCGAGGGCACGGTGACAAGGGGGGTGCGCCATGGAGGCGCTGCGTCAGGACGATCCACGCCGCTTCGGCCCGTACACCGCGCTGGCACGCCTGCGCGAGAGCGCGAGCGCGGTGCACTTCCTCGCCCGGGGCACGGAGGGCGGCGAGCTCGCCGTGGTGACCGCGGCGCGGCCCGCCCTCGCCGCCGCGCCCGCCTTCAGGCGCCGCTTCCGGTCCGAGGCGGGCATCGCGGAGCGCCTGGCCGGGGGCTGGGTGCAGCCGCCGCTCGCCGCACCCGAGGACGACGCGCTGTGGACGGCCGCGGCGTACGTGCCCGCGGTGACCCTCGCCGAGGCGATCGGCTTCGCGGGGCCGCTGCCCGAGCGTGCCGTGCGGATACTGGGCGCGGGCCTGGCGGAGACCCTCTCCCGGGTGCACGCCACTGGAGCGGTGCTCCACGGGCTGGCGCCGGAGACGGTGCTGCTGGCCGAGGACGGGCCCCGGCTGACCGCGTTCGGGCCGCTGGGCGCGGCGGTCCACGCCGAGGCGCGCGAGGGCGGGCAGCTCTCGGTGCGGCTCGGATATCTCACCCCGGAGCAGGTCGCGGGCAAGGAGGTGGGTCCGGCATCCGACCTGTTCGTCCTGGGCCTGCTCCTGGCATACGCGGCGACCGGGACGACCCCGCTCGCCGAGGGGCCCGTGGACGGGGCGGCGGAACGGATCGCGCACGGCTCGGCCGAACTCGGCTCCGTACCGGATGAGTTGCGGGCGCTGATCGCGAGCTGCCTGGCGAAGGACCCGGCCGACCGGCCCGGCGCGGGAGCGGTCGCGGCGGAGCTGGCACTGGAGGGCGCGGCGGGCCTCGCCAAGGGCGGCTGGCTCCCCGCCACGCTCTCGGCGGCCGTGGCGGACCAGTCCGCGCGGGCCCACGCCCTGGAGCCCGGGGGCGAGCCGCCGGTCCAGGACGAGGTGCTCGGGGACGGCGCGGCGCCCGCGGAAGGCGGTTCGCCCGGGGACGGTACGGCCGTCGCGGGCGGCGGGGTTCCCGAGGACAGTGCGGCACTCGCGGGCGCCGGCTCCCCCGAGGCCGGCAAGTCCCCCGGGGAGAGCACCGGCGACATCGGCGAGGACAGCCGCACGACCCGCTTCCTCGGAACCGGGGCGCGCCCCCCGCAGTCCGACCGGGCGACCGCCCAGCTCGCGCTCCCCCGCGAACTCCCCGGCGCCGCACCCCCACAGGCACCGGCCCCCGCCCTGCCCCCGGCACCCTCCGCGCCGTACGGCTACGCCTACCCCGCCACCGCCACGCCGGGGAGTGCGCCGGCCCCACTGCCGCAGCCCCTGCCGGGCGCCGCCCCGGCCACCGCGCCCGAGCCCGCCCCCGCCACCAGCAGGCGGGCGCTGCTGACCACCGTCGCCGCCGGGGCGGCCGGGCTGCTCCTGGGCGGGGCCGCCGTGGCCGCCGTCGGGTCCGACGAGCCCGCTGCCGCCGGTGACGACAAGCCCGAGGCCGAGCCCCGCCTCACCGCTCCTGGGCGGGCGCCGGACCCCCGGTGGATCTACACCCACCCGGCCTCCGGGCCCGCCCCGCTCACCGCGGGCCTGTGGCGGGACGAACTGCTGGTGCTGACGGACACGGACGGCGCGACCGCAGTGGACCTGAAGACCGGCCGCAAGCGCTGGGAGCGCGCCGAAGCGGCGGGCGCCCAGACCGTCCTGGCGACGAGCGACGGACTCTGCTTCCTGGCGACCCCGTCCGAGTTCCTCTGGCTGTCGCCCGAGGACGGGCGGATCAGGCACCGGGTGCGCTACGCCGACCAGTTCACCGGCGTACCGGGCATGAAGGTGGCGCCGTTCACCGGACTGTCGGGCTCCGTCCTCTGGTTCACCGGCTCCCACACCGTCACGGTGAAGGCGCCGAAGCCGAAGAAGGGCCAGAAGCCCGGCAAGGACACCCAGGTCGCCAAGGCCTACTTCTTCGCGTACGACATCGCGCGGCGCGAGGAGCTCTGGCGCATCGCCGTCCCGGCGGGCCGGGCGCCCGGCACCCCGGCCTACCGGCTCATCGCCGTACGGGACGCCGACCTCGTCGTGCGCCAGGACGCGGTCACGCTCACCCCCGCCGATGTCGCGGCGGCCAAGGGCAAGGCGTTCTTCCGCTGCTTCGACCGCACCACGGGAAAGCTGCTGTGGAACCGGCAGTTCGGCATGGTCGCACCGGGCGCGGGGGCCGCCGGTGACGCGGGCGGCCGGCTCTACGCCGGGGTCGGCGACGATCTGCAGGCCTTCGAAACGGGCACGGGGAAGCCGGTCTGGACGCTCAACGGCACCGCGTCGTCCGTCTTCGGGACGCCGGTGCCCGCCGGGACGCTGCTGCACATCACGAACCGCAACCAGGAGGTCGGCACGGTCGAGCGGGCCACGGGACGGCTGCTCTGGCGGCGGTCCACCGAGGTGCCGCTCGGAGGCGGGGCGCCCGCGCTCACCCTCGGCGGGGGCGGGAAGACGCTGCTCGCGGCGGACACGACACAGGTGACCGCGTTCGCCGCCGAGGACGGGCGGCGGCTGTGGAAGTTCCAGGACATCGGGGCCCAGGACCCGAAGGGCGCCACGGTGAGCGCCCCCTACCGGGTGCTGGCCTCGAAGAGTACGGCGGTCGTCCAGCGGGAGAGGGCCTTCTACGCGCTCCCCGTGGAATGAGCCTCCGGGGTGCGGGGTCCCGGCCGGCGTCGGGCCGTCCGGGCGTCGGCCGTTAGGGGCGTACCCCGGGCGGCACGCCGGACGGTCCTTGCATCACACGGCACCGGGTGACCGGATGGATGAAATCCGTCCATTTGTAGGCTATTCCGATTAATTCGGCATCGCCTTCGTCACCGGAGGTGATGTCGTGTCAGGCCGACTCGCGCGAACCCTCTGCACGGCGGCACTGGCCGCGGTCGTCGCCGCGAGCCCCGCCGTCGCCGAACCCGCGGGTCCGGAGCCCGCACCGGCCGCCGGGACGGAGTCGGGGACCGCGCCGGGAAGCGTCGCCGGGCTGCTGAAGCAGTTGCAGACGCTCTACCAGCAGGCCGAGGAGGCCGGCGAGCTCTACAACGGCACCGAGGAGGAGCTGAAGAAGCGGACCGCCGAGGCCGCGAAGCTCAGCACCGAGCTCACCAGGGCCCGCGCCGCCCTGGAGGCCGGCCGCAGGGACGCGGGCCGGCTGGCACGCGACCAGTACCAGGGCAGCACCGACTTCTCCGTCTATCTGCGGCTGCTGCTCGCCGACGACCCGTCGCGCGCCCTGGAGCAGAGCCATGTCATCGAGCGCGCCCTGGCGGGCCGGGCCGCCGTGGTCGAGCGGCTCACCGGCGCGGAGAGGCACGCCGAGACACTGGCGGCCAGGTCCCGGGCCGTACGGGAGAGGCAACGGGTGCTGGCCGCGCGGCAGAAGGAGCAGCGGGACACCGTGCGGACCCGGCTGAAGGGCATCGAGGCGATGCTGGCCTCGCTGTCGGACGAACAGATCGCCGCGCTGGCCGCGCTGGAGGAGAAGACCATCGGCGAAGCCCAGGACGCGCTGACGGCCTCGGGGGCGCTCAGCTCCGTACGGCCGCCGTCGAAGGAGGGCGGGGAGGCCGTCGCGTACGCGATCGAGCAGATCGGCAAGCCGTACGTCTGGGGGGCCGAGGGGCCGGACTCCTTCGACTGCTCCGGGCTCACCTCGCAGGCCTGGGCCGACGCGGGGCTGACGATCCCGCGGACCTCGCAGGAACAGTGGCGGGAGCTGCCGAGGGTCCCGGTCGGGTCGCTGCGCCCCGGGGACCTGGTGGTCTACTTCCCGAAGGCGACCCATGTGGCGCTGTACATCGGCAACGGTCTCGTCGTGCAGGCGCCGCGGCCCGGAGCGAAGGTGAAGGTCTCCCCCCTCGCCTCGAACCCGCTGCTGGGCGCGGTCCGCCCGGACCCGGGGGCCGAACCCCTGGGCGCGTACACGCTGCCGGAGCTTCCCGAGGACGCCCGCACCGGGACGGACGACGGCTACGACGCGCCGGAGGCGTGAGGGCCGGCCGTCCGTGGGCCGTCCGAGGACGGCCCACGGATCACCACGTGGCCCTGCGGGCCGTGGTCCTAGGCGGCGCCGGTGAGCGAGGCGAGGTACGCGTTCGTCTTCTCGGGCTCGAAGAAGAAGTTGTCGAAGTCCGCGGGGTTGTTGAACCCGTTGGCGAACCGGTCGGCGGCGGGCTGGAGCTGCCCGGAGGCGCCGATGAGGTTCAGGACGTGCTCCGGCGGCGGGCCGAGCATCGCGTTCGTCCACTTCACGACGTGCTGGGTGTTCTCCCAGTGCCGCTCGAACGTGGCCTCCATCCACTCCTCGTCGAACGGACGGTCGCCGTGTTCGAGGATCGAGTGCAGGTAGGAGTGCGCGCACTTGGAGGCCGTGTTGGAACCCTGGCCGGTGATCGGGTCGTTGGCCACGACCACGTCGCCGACGCCGAGCACCAGGCCCCCACCGGGCAGCCTGCCGACGGGCTTGCGGACGGTCGGGGCGTAACGGCCCGCCAGCGTGGCGTTGGCGTCGGTCAGCTCGACCTTGGTGGCGCGCGCGTACTCCCACGGCGTGAACTGCTCCATGAGCTCCAGCGTCTTGGCCAGGTGCTCCGAGGGGTCCTTGATGCCCTGGAAGGCGTCCAGCGGACCGCCGGGGATGCCCTCCCAGAAGAGGATGTCGGCACGGCCCGAGGTCGTCAGCGTCGGCATGATGAAGAGTTCGCCGACGCCCGGGACCAGGTTGCAGCGCACCGCGTCGAACTCCGGGTGCTCCGGGCGGGGGCCCAGACCGTGCACATAGGCGACGGCCAGCGCACGCTGCGGGGCGTCGAACGGCGAACGCGAGGCGTCCCGGCCGAACATGGAGACGAGCTCGCCCTTACCGGCCGAGACCATCACCAGGTCGTACGTACGCGAGAAGTAGTCCAGGTCGGAGACGGCGGCACCGTGGATGACGAGCTGCCCGCCGCGCTGGGCGAAGGTCTCCATCCAGCCGGCCATCTTCACGCGCTGGTCGACGGACTGCGCGTAACCGTCCAGCTTGCCGACCCAGTCGATGACGCGCGAGGAGTCCGGTCCGGCGACCGAGACGCCGACGCCCTCGATCTGCGGGGCCTGCGACTCCCAGAAGTTGAGCTGGAGGTCGCGCTCGTGCTGGAGAGCCGTGTGGAACATGCACTGCGTCGACATGACCCGGCCGGACCGGATCTCGTCCGCCGTGCGGTTGGACATCAGGGTGACTTCATATCCCCGGGACTGGAGTCCGAGGGCCAGCTGGAGCCCGGACTGGCCGGCTCCGACTATGAGTATCTTCCGCATCGCGGTTCTCCGTTACGTGTACTGGGTGCGTCTGTCTACTCGGGCGCGACGTCGAGCGCGTGGCCCACCAGGGCGAGCAGCGACTCGACGACCGTGATCCTCTTACGCGCATCCATGATCACAACAGGCACCTGCGGCGGTATCGTCAGGGCCTCCCTGACGTCGCCCTCCTCGAAACCGGGCGATCCCTCGAAGTGGTTGACGGCCACGATGTACGGCAGGCCGCAGCTCTCGAAGTAGTCGAGCGCGGCGAAGCAGTCGGCGAGCCGCCGGGTGTCGGCCAGGACGACGGCGCCGATCGCGCCGCGCACCAGGTCGTCCCACATGAACCAGAAGCGCTGCTGACCGGGGGTGCCGAAGACGTACAGGACGAGGTCGTCGTCGAGCGTGAGACGGCCGAAGTCCATCGCGACGGTCGTCGTGACCTTGTCGGGAGTGGCCGTGAGGTCGTCGGTCTCCTCACTGGCCTGCGTCATCAGCGCTTCGGTCTGCAGCGGGGTTATCTCGGAGACCGAGCCGACGAATGTCGTCTTGCCCACGCCGAATCCGCCCGCGACCACGATCTTCGTCGCGATCGGCGCACGGGTGTGGTCGAGCTGCCAGGCCTGGACCGGCTCGGCGGGCGCTTCCTGCGCGTCCCGCCGGCGCGGAGTGAAGAGCGGCGCCTCAGAGACGGCGGAGTCCATTGAGCACCCTTTCGAGCAGCGCGCGGTCGGGCTGGCCGGTTCCATGACCGGTTCCGTACACGCGGATCTTTCCCTGGTCGGCCAGGTCGCTGAGCAGCACCCGGACGACACCGAGCGGCATCTTGAGCAGGGCCGAGATCTCGGCCACCGTACGCATACGGCGGCAGAGTTCGACGATGGCGCGGAGTTCCGGCATGACGCGCGAGGCGAGGTTGCCGTTCGTCAGCTCGCGGCGCTCCTCAGGAGCCTCCAGCGCGGCAACGAACGTCTCCACGAGCAGGACGTGCCCGAAGCGGGTGCGACCGCCGGTGAGGGAGTAGGGGCGGACCCGTGCGGCCTTGCGGTCTGCGCCCCTGACGGGGAGTTTTCGTACGGGTTCAGCAGCTGACGTCACTGGGTGCTCTCCATCGATTTGCGCAGCTCACTGCGGAGTTCGGGGGTGAGTACGTGTCCTGCACGACCGACGAAGAGCGCCATGTGATAGGCGACGACGCTCATGTCGCAGTCGGGGGTGGCGTGCACACCGAGCAGGGAACCGTCGCTGATCGACATGACGAAGACGCTGCCCTCGTCCATCGCGACCATCGTCTGCTTGACGCCGCCGCCGTCCATCAGCTTGGCGGCACCGATCGTGAGGGACCCGATGCCGGAGACGATGGTGGCGAGGTCGGCACTGGAGCCCCTCGGGCCTCCCGCGCCTCCCGCTGCCTTGGCCGAGGCGAGACCGGGGTCCGAGGAGAGCAGCATCAGTCCGTCGGACGAGACGACGGTGACCGAGTGGACCCCTGGCACCTCCTCCACGAGATTGCTCAGCAACCAGTGAAGGTTCCGGGCCTCGGTGCTCAGCCCGAATGTGCTGGGCGCAGTCAACTGCGTGCCTCCTCGACTGTGTCCCCCGTCTCATCGATTCGACCGTCGTTACGGTCGGTCAGCTCGGTTTGGTCGGTCTGTGGGGCGCTCTCGGCGATCTCCGCCTCGACGTCGCGCCGCCCGTCCTTGGCGCCCTGGTGGAAGCCTCCGAGCCTGCGGCGCAGGGCTTCCTTGTCCAGCGTTCCCTTGCGCTCGGTGGCCGGTGCCGAGGGCGGCGCCGTGATCTTCGGGGTGCGCTTGGGCAGCCCCTTGTCGGTGAGGCGCGCCGGCGAGGGCGCCGGGTCGGGCACTTCCTCGCCCAGGCCGGTCAGCGGCTGCCGGGGGCCCGGCAGGGCGTCGGCCTCGGGGGCGGCGGGTGCCGTCACGGCGCCGGCGTCGGCGGCCCGCTCATGGCGGTCGGGGCCGATGGCGTACGGGCTCGGCTGGTCAGGGCTCTGCGCGTACGGGCTCGGCGCGTCCGGTCCCTGGGGGTACGTGCTCCGTGCCTCGGGGGCCTGGGCGTCCGGGGCCGGTGCCTGCGGGCTCCGTGCCTCGGGCGGGCCGCTCGGCTCGGCGGTCTGCTGGAGGGGCAGCCGGACCTGCATCGTGGTCTCGGCCTCGGACTCCACGGGAACCGTGGACCCGGCGGCCGGGGCCGGAGCCTGGGCCTGGGCCTGGGCCGCTTCCGGCGCTTCCGGGACGGGGCCGGACGCGGGGGCGGTCTCGGTCCCGGCCCCTCCCGCCTCGCGCAGGGTCTTCTCGGCCGCGGCGATCAGCGGATCGCCACCGGACCCGGACGAACGAGCGGGCAGCGCGTTGGAGTTGGCCTCGGCGACCGAGCCCGGGAGGTTCAGCGTGGGCGCGTCCCCGGGCATCTGCACGGGCGGCGGGGACGCCGTGGGCGGCGCCTTGGGCAGGAGTGCCTGCGGAAGGACGACGACCGCTGTCACCCCGCTCCCCTTCTGCTCGCGCAGCTGGACCCGTACACCGTGGCGGGCGGCCAGCAGCGAGGTCACCTGAAGACCCAGCCCGGCCCCGTCCGCGGTCTGTTCGCCCGCCTCGAAGGACGCCGGGTCGGCCAGCCTGGCATTGAGCTCGCTCATCCGGACCGCCGACATGCCGATGCCCTCGTCCTGCACGGAGAGCATCACCTCCCCGGTCTCCAGCAGCCAGCCGGAGAGCTCGACATGGGAGTCGGGCGGGGAGAAGGACGTGGCGTTCTCCAGGAGTTCGGCGACCAGGTGGCTCAGGTCGTCGGCGGCGAAGCCCGCGACCTGGGCGTGCGGCGGCAGGGACTGGATGGTGACCCGCTCGTACCGCTCGATCTCGCTGACGGCGGCGCGCAGCACGTCGACGAGGGGGATCGGGTTCGAGTGCCCCTGGCCGTGCTCGGTGCCCGCGAGCACCAGCATGTTCTCGCTGTGCCGCCGCATGACGGTGGCCATGTGGTCGAGCTTGAAGAGCGTGGCGAGGCGCTCCGGGTCCTGCTCGCGCTCCTCCAGTCCCTCGATGACTCCGAGCTGGCGCTCGACGAGGCCCAGGGTGCGCAGCGAGAGGTTGACGAAGGTGTGGTGGACCGTGTTCCTCAGCCGTTCCAGCTGACCGCTGAGTTCCGCGACCCGGACCTGGAGTTCGGCCCGCTGGAGCGTGAGGGCCTCCCGGCCCGCGATGAGTTCGCCGCGCTCGGTCTGGAGGCTCTCCAGCTGACCGGTGACGCCGTGGTGCAGCCCGTGCAGCTTGCCGTGCAGGGCGTTGATGGACCGTACGACCTGGGCGAACTCGTCGTTGCGTCCGGTGTAGCGGACCGGTTCGGCGGTCTCGGGGTCGGCGGCGATGCGCCCCGCGCCGATCCGCAGGACGGCGAGCGGCTGGGTGAGGGTGCGGGCGACCGCGGTGGAGACGCCGATGGCGATCAGCAGGCAGCCACCGAGCAGGGCGAGGCGGAGCTCCAGCGCGGTGACGTCGTCGTCGCGCAGCCCTTCGAGGCGCTGGACCTGCGCGGTGCCCAGCGCGGACTCGACACCGCGCATGCGGTCGATCCGGGCGGAGAGGGCGGCTTCGAGCTTCTCGGGGTCGGTGGCGCGGTCCGAGTCGGACAGCTCGGGGCGGTCGGTGAGCCGGGTGAGGTACTTCTCCGCCTGGGTCACCTCGGAGCCGGTGACCGTGGAGCTCAGCTTGTCCCGGGCGGACGTCCCGGCCGCCTGGTCGAACTCGGCGAGGGAGGCGAGTTCGCGCACCCGGGCCTGCTGGGCGGCGGCGCTCAGTTCGTCGCGGTTGCGGTCGTCCTCGTCGCTGCCCTCGTCCTGGCTCTGGACGGGCAGGCCGGTGAACGGGTCGATCTGCGGTTCCTGCGGCTCCGTGCCGGGCACGGCGAGCGCGGCCAGCAGCAGCCCCCGGGTGGCCGCGGCCTGCTCCACCGCCCCGCCGAGGGCGAGCGGGGCGCGGGTGGCGTCCGCGGCCCGGGGCGGGGTCTTCCCGGCGAGCTCGTCGGCGATGCCGTGGAGCTTCGCGATGACCTCGGAGTACGCCTGGTAGGCGTCCATCGCCGAGCCCTTGCCGGTGAGCGCGGTGCGGCGGATCGAGGGGATGGTGGAGAGGTCCCGGCGCAGCGCCGCGGGGGCGGCCTCCCGGATCTCGCCCACCTGCTGGTCGACGCGGGCCGCGGGGTTCGTGGAGCCTTCGGCGGTGTCATCGGTCCCGCGGCCGGCCGCGATCCGCGCGATCACCTCGTCGCGCTCGTCCGCGAGGGAGTGCGCGAGCGTGATCGCCTGCTGGTTCAGCTCGGCGAGCGTCACCAGGCTCTGTGACTCGTTGAGATCGGATGAGGCGCCGAGGGCCGCGGGGGCGCCTGCGGCTATGACGGTGATCCCTACGACGGCGACGCCGGCGACGAGCCGGCTGCGTACCCTCACGGTCCGCTTGGAGGCACCCGCTGCCTGGGGCGTCGCCCCGGACTCCTCGCGCGTGCTGTCCTTGCTCCGAGGCCGCTTCTTCTGCACCGGTGCTCGCAATCTTGACTCGTCCGCCCTTGAAGCAGAGGTGACGCACGGTCACTTAAATGGACACCCCACCCTGATGGGCGCCGTACGGCTTCCGACCATTCCAGCGCTTTTGAGAGGGGGCCGTGCATCAACCGCTCCGCCACTCGAAGGAGTGAACATCACTCCGGAGTTGGCGAACAAGTCTCCCCACGGGCGCCGACGGCCATGCATGGACGGCCGGGTGGAACTTCCGGCCAGCCTTTGGCAGTATGCCCGCCCGCATATGCGCGGAGCCCCGCGTTCCGCCGGCCGCGCCACTCTGACCTGCTGGTACGGTCCAACAGCGGGATCGTGCAGGCCCCGTGAAGGCTTGGTGCAGACTGACCGGATGCGCATCGAACTCGCCACCGAGCCCGGGAGTCCCGAACGCCCCAACGAGGACTGGGCGTCGGCCGCCGTCCCCGCAGGCGGCCAGGGAGGCTGCCTGATTCTGCTCGACGGAGTCACGCCGCCCAGCGGCAGCGACGGCTGTGTGCACTCGGTCCCGTGGTTCACCACGAGGCTCGGGGGGTCCCTGGTCGAACTGTCCGCTTCGCGGCGGGATCTGACGCTGGCGGAGATCCTCGCGTTGTCCATTCGGCACACCGCCGACACGCATCGTTCCCAGTGTGACCTTTCTCACCCTCGCACTCCTCAGGCGACGGTGGTCCTCGCGCGTTGGGACGACCTCCGGGTGGAACACCTGGTGCTCTCCGACTCCGTCCTGCTGCTGGAGGCGGCCGACGGCACGGTCACGCCACTGCTCGACGACCGCCTCGACCGGCTGCCTCCGGGTTCGCTCGCGTCGGAGGAGATCGCGGACGCACGGGCACGGAACAAGGAGGGCGGCTTCTTCACCGCAGCCGCCGACCCCTCGGTGGCGTCACGCGCGGTGACGGGCGAGACGCCCCGGGACGAGGTCCGGGCACTGGCGGCGCTGACCGACGGGGCGAGCCGCTGGACGGAGAAGTCCCGGGAGGGCGACTGGACGGCCACCCTGGAGGTTCTGCGGAAGTCGGGACCGCAGGGGCTGATCGACCGGGTGAGGGAGCTGGAGCGGGCCGACACCGAGCGCGTACATCTGCGCCGCGGCAAGGCGCACGACGACGCGACGGCCGTTCTCGTGGAGCTCTGAGACGGGCAGGCACCCGCCGGGCCCTCC
Organism: Streptomyces sp. NPDC002125; assembly: GCF_053593715.1. Classification (NCBI taxonomy): domain Bacteria; kingdom Bacillati; phylum Actinomycetota; class Actinomycetes; order Kitasatosporales; family Streptomycetaceae; genus Streptomyces; species Streptomyces sp. NPDC002125. The sequence goes on from NZ_JBSFDD010000001.1 coordinate 542,517, forward strand.
CCGCCCCTCGGGGCTCCCACCCCTCGGTGCCTCCCGCTTCTCCGGGGCGGAAGGCACCCGCCTCACTCCCCCGCGCGCTCGTTGAAGTGGTGCAGCAGACGCGCGAGTTCCGCGACCTCGCCACGGTCCCAGCCGGCGAGCTTGCGGGCGTAGCGCCCGCGGCGGGCGTCCCGGACCTTGCGGAAGCGGGCGAGGCCCTCGTCGGTGAGATGGACGAGCGAGGCACGGCCGTCCGCCGGGTCGGTCTCCCTGGCGACCAGGCCGAGCGACTCCAGGGCGCGCAGCTGGCGGCTCATGGTCGCCTTGCCCACCCCGAAGTAGGCGGCGAGATCCGTGGCGCGCTGCCGTCCTGCGGATTCCAGCCGCACGAGGAGCCCGTAGGCCGCGGCCTCCAGGTCCGGGTGGACCTCGCGCGCCACCTCCCCCGAATTGGCTCGCGCCCGGCGCAGGAAGACCGCCAACTCACGCTCCAGCGCGAGGAACTCATGGTCCACACCACTTCCGGCCGTCGCGCCCGGTTCACCGCCGCTTCCGCTCCCGTGCACGTCAGCACCCCTCACAAGCTTTCCAGCCGATGAAAATTTCTTTCAACTCCGGTCATCACCGCAGCTGGGCCAGTATTTCGCAGGCGTAGACCTCCGGCAGCTGCCAGGCCCCCTTCCGGAGGGCGGGTCTACGTGCGTAGCGTCATGAGTGCCAAGGGTGGCATGTCCACACCATGGCGCACGTACCCCAGGGGCGTCCCGCACCCCGCTCCTGGGCCATGAGCTCTCCCCACCGAGCCCTCGGAGGCACGCAATGCCCGTGCACAGATCCGGAACCCCCACATCCCGCCGCTCCCGCCTCACCGCGGCGGGCACGCTCCTCGCCGCACTCGCCCTGCTGTTCACGCTGCCCGGCGCCGCGTCCGCAGCCGACACCGAGGTCATCCCCGAACGGGGTACGGCGAGGATGGGCCAGGGCGTGATCGCCCATGACGGCCAGAAGAGCGGCGGCAGCCCGATAGGTGCGGCGGCGGTCCAGACGGAAGGTGTGGACGTCAGCAGCCACCAGGGCAACGTCGCCTGGTCGACGCTGTGGAACAACGGCGTGAAGTGGGCCTACGTGAAGGCCACCGAGGGGACGTACTACAAGAACACGTACTTCACCCAGCAGTACACCGGCTCGTACAACGTCGGCATGATCCGCGGCACCTACCACTTCGCCACTCCGGACACCACCAGTGGCGCCGCCCAGGCGAACTACTTCGTGGACAACGGCGGCGGCTGGTCCAGGGACGGCAAGACCCTGCCCGGAGTGCTGGACATCGAGTGGAATCCGTACGGCGCGCAGTGCTACGGCAAGACCCAGGCCGGCATGGTCGCCTGGATCCGCGACTTCGTGAACACCTACAAGGCGCGCACCGGCCGCGACGCGGTGATCTACACGGCGACCAGCTGGTGGAAGGACTGCACGGGCAACAACGCGGGCTTCGGCGCCACCAACCCGCTCTGGGTGGCCCGCTACAACACCACCGTCGGTGAACTCCCGGCCGGCTGGGGCTTCTACACGATGTGGCAGTACACCTCGTCGGGCCCGACGGTCGGTGACCACAACCACTTCAACGGCGCCCTCGACCGCGTGGTGGCACTCGCCAACGGCTGACCTCGCACGACGCGGTACCGAGCCCCGGTGACGAGCCCCAGGTCGCCGGGGCTCAGCGCTGCCCGCGACCCACTATGCATGGTGCGTATACACGCTATGTATAGTCGGGGCGTGCCACACCACCGGTGTGCGGCCGAGCCGTTGGGGAGTGACGCGCTGTGTCTGTTGTGCCCGGAAAGATGTCTTCTTCGCGTACGGGGTTGGCCGCCGCCCTGGTGACGGCCCTCACACTCGCGCTCGGCGGATGCGGGACGCAGACCACGGCACCCGGTTCGGCGCGTGCCGAGGCCGCGTCCGACGCCAAGGGGTCGTTCGGTTCCGTGGACTGCCGCAAGGCCAAGTGCATCGCCCTGACGTTCGACGCCGGGCCGGGGAAGGACACCCCGCGGCTTCTGGACATCCTCAAGGAGAAGAAGGTGCCGGCGACGTTCTTCCTGCTGGGCAGGGACCATGTGCTCAAGCACCCCGACACCGTGCGGCGCATCGCGGCAGAGGGCCACGAGGTCGCCAACCACACGTGGTCGCACGAGATCCTGACCGACCGGAAGCCCGATGAGATACGCGCCGAGCTGAAGAGGACCCAGGACGCGATAGCGGCGATCACCGGCACGAAGCCACGGCTGATGCGCCCGCCGCAGGGCCGCACCGACGACACGGTCTCCGGGATCAGCAAGGAGCTGGGGCTGTCCCAGGTCCTCTGGAGCACGACCGCCAAGGACTTCTCGACGAACGACTCGGCCCTGATCAGGAAGCGGACGCTCGACCAGGCGGGCAGGGACGGGATCATCCTGCTGCACGACATCTACGAGGGGACGGTCCCCGCGGTGCCGGGCATCATCGACACGCTGAAGCGGCGCGGCTACACCTTCGTGACCGTTCCCCAGCTGATGGCCCCGGCGGAGCCGGAGCCCGGCACGGTCTACCGCCCCTGACCCGCTCCGCACGCGGAACGGCCCGCCCTCCCGCAGGAGGACGGGCCGTCCGTACCGGCCGTCGGCGTGATGCCACGCCCGTCACAGCATGGCGCCTACGCGGCGGCCGGGATCCTTTCCTCCAGCCTGGCCGAGGCCGGGGCCAGCGCGATCTCCAGGACCTGGCGCACATCGGTCACCGGGTGCACCTCCAGGGTCTCCAGGACCTCGGCCGGGACGTCGTCGAGATCGGCCTCGTTGCGCTGGGGGATCACCACGGTGGTGATACCCGCCCGGTGCGCGGCCAGCAGCTTCTGCTTCAGGCCGCCGATCGGCAGCACCCGTCCGGTCAGCGAGACCTCACCGGTCATCGCCACGTCCGTACGGACCAGCCGCCCGGAGAGCAGCGAGGCCAGCGCGGTCGTCAGGGTGATGCCGGCGCTCGGGCCGTCCTTCGGGACCGCGCCCGCCGGGAAGTGGATGTGCACACCCCGGTCCTTGAGGTCCGCGACCGGGAGCTCCAGCTCCGCGCCGTGCGACCGCAGGAAGCTCAGCGCGATCTGCGCGGACTCCTTCATGACGTCGCCGAGCTGGCCGGTCAGGGTCAGCCCCGAGGCCCCGGTCTCCGGGTCGGCCAGCGACGCCTCGACGAAGAGCACGTCACCGCCGGCCCCGGTCACCGCGAGCCCGGTGGCCACACCGGGCACCGCGGTACGGCGCTCGGCCGGGTCCTGGGCGGACTCGGGCACGTGGTGGGGCCGGCCGATCAGACCCCGCAGGTCCTGCTCGGACACCGTGAACGGAAGCTCCCGCTCACCCAGTTCGTGCTGGGCCGCGACCTTGCGGAGCAGCCGTGCGACGGCCCGCTCCAGGTTCCGCACCCCGGCCTCCCTGGTGTACTCGCCGGCCAGCTTGCGCAGGGCGGACTCGTCGAGGCCCACCTCGTCCTTCTCCAGACCGGCCCGCTCCAGCTGGCGCGGGAGCAGGTGGTCCCGGGCGATGACGACCTTCTCGTCCTCGGTGTAACCGTCCAGCGTGACCAGCTCCATGCGGTCGAGCAGGGCCTCCGGGATGGCGTCGAGGACGTTGGCCGTCGCCAGGAACACGACGTCACTGAGGTCGAGTTCGACCTCCAGGTAGTGGTCACGGAAGGTGTGGTTCTGCGCCGGGTCGAGCACTTCGAGCAGTGCTGCTGCCGGGTCGCCCCGGAAGTCGGAGCCGACCTTGTCGATCTCGTCGAGCAGGACGACCGGGTTCATCGAACCGGCCTCCTTGATCGCCCGCACGATCCGCCCCGGGAGCGCGCCCACGTACGTGCGCCGGTGGCCCCGGATCTCCGCCTCGTCCCGGACACCGCCGAGCGCGACCCGGACGAACTTGCGCCCCATGGCGTGCGCGACGCTCTCCCCGAGCGAGGTCTTGCCGACTCCGGGCGGACCGACCAGCGCGAGCACGGCACCGCCGCGCCGCCCGCCGACCACGCCGAGGCCCCGGTCGGCGCGCCGCTTGCGCACCGCGAGGTACTCGGTGATGCGCTCCTTCACGTCCTGGAGGCCGGCGTGTTCGGCGTCGAGGACCGCCCGGGCGCCCCGGATGTCGTACGCGTCCTCGGTCCGCTCGGTCCACGGGAGTTCGAGGACGGTATCCAGCCAGGTCCGGATCCAGGACCCCTCGGGGCTCTGGTCGGACGCGCGCTCCAGCTTGTCGACCTCCTTGAGCGCGGCCTCACGGACGTGCTCGGGAAGATCGGCGGCTTCGACGCGTGCGCGGTAGTCGTCGGACTCGTCCTCCGGGTCGCCGTTGAGCTCGGAGAGCTCCTTGCGTACGGCGTCGAGCTGGCGCCGCAGCAGGAATTCGCGCTGCTGCTTGTCGACGCCCTCCTGGACGTCCTTGGCGATGGACTCGGCGACGTCCTGCTCGGCGAGGTGCTCCCCGAGCCACTGGATGGCGAGCTTCAGCCGGGCGACCGGGTCGGTGGTCTCCAGCAGCTGGACCTTCTGGGCCGTGGTCAGGAAGGGCGAGTACCCGGAATTGTCGGCGAGCGCGGAGATGTCCTCGATCTGCTCCACCCGGTCCACGACCTGCCAGGCACCGCGCTTCTTCAGCCAGCTGGTGGCCAGCGCCTTGTACTCCCTGGCCAGCTCGGTGACCGAGCCGGGAAGGGGGTCGGGCAGCGAGACCTCGATCCGGGTGCCTTCCACCCAGAGCGCGTTCCCGGGCCCGCTGGTTCCGGCCCCGATCCGCACCCGGTCACGGGCGCGGATGAGAGCGCCGGGGTCCCCGTCCGACAGCCGCCCGACCTGCTCGACGGTGCCCAGGACGCCGGTCCCGGTGTAGTTCCCGTCGATGCGAGGCACGAGCAGCACCTCGGGCTTGCCGCCTCCGGGCCGGGCGACGGCCTGCGCCGCCTCGACCGCGGCACGCACCTCCGCGTCCGACAGGTCGAGCGGGACCACCATGCCCGGCAGTACGACCTCGTCGTCGAGCGGCAGCACGGGCAGGTCGATCGGAGTGGACGCCCTGGACGCGTTGGACTCTGCAGTCATGATCTCCCCTTCGGCAGGCAAGTTGAGCTATGTGGGCTCAATGCTTGTGAGCCTCTGAATGTTCCCCCTGCCGTGTTCGCCCTGAGCGATCAACCGGGCCACCGGGCTCCACCTGCGACGATCCGCTCACGGCCGGCCCGACGCGACGCCTGCTTCTACGGCAGCACCCCGGAGGCCGCCGCCATTCCCGCCGCCTTCCCCTTCCCCCGGGGGCGGGTCCGGACATCCCTGACCGCGCCTTCGGGGGCCGGGCCCTCGACGGGCTGCCGGATCGCCCGCCCCGGAGGGTGGGAACCGCGGAATTCACTGGCCCGCGGGCCCTGCCGCGAGGAAGGATGGGCCGCCTCGGAACCGCCGACCGGAGACCGGAGACCCGCCATGCCGGCCACAGACACCCGCCGCCCCGTCGTCCTCGACCGGCGGGAGGGACCGTTCGGCGAGGTCGTCCTGCGTGAGCGCGGCGAGGACTTCGAGATCATCGCCAACGGGTGTTTCCTGATGGACACCTCCGACGGGCGCTCCGAGCGGCTGCTCGTCGACGCCGCGCTCGCCGCCCTGCCCGCCGGGCGGCCGGGCCCGACCGTGCTGATCGGCGGGCTCGGCGTCGGGTTCTCGCTGGTGCGTGCCGCCTCCGAGCCGCGCTGGGGCCGGATCACGGTCGTGGAGCGGGAGGAGGCCATCGTGGACTGGCACCTGGACGGGCCGCTCGGCCGGATCTCCGGCGCGGCGCTCTCCGACGAGCGGACCGCGATCCTCCGCGCCGACCTCGTCGCCCACCTCCGTACGACCACGGAGCGTTACGACGCACTGTGTCTGGACATCGACAACGGCCCCGACTGGACCGTCACGGAGGACAACGGAAGCCTCTATTCCGCCACCGGCCTCGCGGCCTGCCGAGCGCGTCTGACGCCCGGAGGAGTGCTCGCCGTATGGTCCGCGCAGCCGTCCCCGGACTTCGAGGAAGCACTGCGGAATGCCGGATTCCACGCGGTAAGGACTGAAGAAGTAGCCGTTGCCCGAGGTGTGCCGGACGTGGTCCATCTCGCACTGCGGGACGGCTGAACCCCCACCCGGTATGCGCACCCCCGTCCCGCCAAGGATCACGGCCCGCGAGTCCGCCGATCTGTCCCTATCCCGTGGGTAACACCTTCACGACGGACAACACCCTGCGTAGCCGAGAGGCGTCCTCTGCCTTTACGCTGCTTGGCGGCACAAGGGATCACCGACGAAATCCACAAGCGATAACCGTGCCTCCGGGGGAATGGCCTCCGCGAGAACGGGCAGGGGCGGGGCGATGGAACAGACACACACCACCCACAACGGCGTCGCGGCCACCCCCGGGGCTCAGCGCCGGGTGCTGGTGGTAGAGGACGACGCGACAATCGTCGACGCCATTTCCGCCCGGCTGCGGGCCGAGGGCTTCCTGGTGCAGACCGCACTGGACGGGCCCGCGGCCGTGGACGCGGCCGAGGCCTGGCAGCCCGACCTGATGGTGCTCGACATCATGCTTCCCGGCTTCGACGGCCTGGAGGTCTGCCGTCGTGTGCAGGCCCAGCGCCCCGTGCCGGTGCTGATGCTCACCGCACGCGACGACGAGACGGACATGCTGGTCGGGCTCGGGGTCGGCGCCGACGACTACATGACCAAGCCGTTCTCCATGCGGGAGCTGGCCGCGCGGGTCCACGTCCTGCTGCGCAGGGTCGAGCGGGCCGCGCTGGCCGCCGTGACGCCGCGCAGCGGCATCCTGCGCCTCGGCGAGCTGGAGATCGACCACGCGCAGCGCAGGGTCCGGGTGCGCGCCGACGACGTCCACCTCACCCCGACCGAGTTCGACCTGCTGGTCTGCCTGGCCAACACGCCGCGCGCGGTGCTGTCCCGGGAGCAGCTGCTGGCCGAGGTCTGGGACTGGGCGGACGCCTCCGGGACCCGTACGGTCGACAGCCACATCAAGGCCCTGCGCCGGAAGATCGGCGCCGAACGGATCCGTACCGTGCACGGTGTCGGCTACGCCCTGGAGACCCCCGCGCCATGACCCGGCCCGGCTCGGGACTGCGGCCCTTCTCGATCAAGGCCAAGCTGGGCACCCTCGTGGTGATCTCCGTGTTCATCACGACGGGTCTGCTCATCGTCGCCCTGCGGACCAGGACCGAGTTCCGGTTCATCACGGTCTTCTCGGTCATCGCCACGCTGCTGATCACCCAGTTCGTGGCGCACGGCCTGACCGCCCCGCTGGACGAGATGCGCGCCGTCGCGCGCTCGATCTCGCACGGCGACTACACGCGCCGGGTGAGCGGCGCGGGGCGGCGTGACGAGCTGGGGGACCTGGCTCAGACGATCAACCGCATGACGGACGATCTGGAGGCGGAGGACCGGCACCGCAAGGAGCTGGTCGCCAACGTCTCGCACGAGCTGCGCACACCCATCGCCGCGCTCAGAGCCGTGCTGGAGAACGTGGTGGACGGGGTGTCCGCCGCCGATCCCGAGACCATGCGTACGGCTCTGAAGCAGACCGAGCGCCTCGGCAGACTGGTGGAGACCCTGCTCGACCTCTCGCGGCTGGACAACGGAGTGGTGGCGATCAAGGCCCGCCGCTTCGAGGTCTGGCCGTATCTGTCGGGAGTGCTCAAGGAGGCGAACCTGGCCGCCTCCCACCGCCGGCTCTCCTCCGGCTCCGGCAACCACTCGCGTACGGACGTCCATCTGCACCTGGACGTGTCGCCGCCCGAGCTGACGGCGTACGCGGACGCGGAGCGGCTGCACCAGGTGGTCGCCAACCTGATCGACAACGCCGTCAAGCACAGCCCGCCCCACGGCCGGGTCACGGTGCTGGCGCGGCGCGGGGACCGTCCCGAGTCGCTGGAGCTCGAAGTCGTCGACGAGGGCCCCGGCATCCCGGAGGCGGAGCGCCACCGGGTCTTCGAGCGGTTCAACCGCGGCCAGGCTCCGTCCCCGCACGGTCCGGGCAGCGACGGAGGCACGGGACTCGGGCTGGCGATCGCCCGCTGGGCGGTGGACCTGCACGGCGGGCGCATCGGTGTGGCTGAATCTTCCCGTGGTTGCCGGATTCAGGTCACTCTTCCGGGGAACCCTCAACCACTGGGTTGACCTGGTGTTCGAAGATCTGGGCCCCCTTCTCTCCTGGTCCAGGAAAGAGATACGGTCCAAGGGGCCGTAGCACCGGCCCTGCGTACCGAAGGGCAGCGGAACCCTGCTTGTTTCCCGCCATTTCATGCGCCGAAACCCGGCTTCCGATGTGATGTGCACGACGAAGACCGGCCCGGCCTGCACGTAACGGCCAGGGAGGCGTAGCCTTGATTTCCGCTGTCCATCACCTTGTGAAGCGGAAGAGGGCGGTTGCCGCCGTGTCGTCTCAGTCCCCCAGTAACTCGAGCATCTCGACCGATCAAGAAGCAGGCTCCGGGTCGAACCCGGCCGCCGCTTTCGGCCCCAATGAGTGGCTCGTCGACGAGATCTACCAGCAGTACCTCCAGGACCCGAATTCGGTCGACCGCGCCTGGTGGGACTTCTTCGCCGACTACAAGCCGGGCACGTCCGGCACGGCGGACAAGCCCGTACCCGCACCCGCGGGAGCGGTGACACCGGCTCCGGCCGCCACCGCCGCGGAAACCCCCGCTCCGGCGCCGGCCCCGGCCGCGCCCGCCGCCCCGGCCAAGCCTGCCGCCACCGCTCCGGCGCAGGCAGCGGCCCCCGCGAAGGCTCCCGCGGCCCCCGCCAAGGCGGCCCCCGCCAAGGCAGCTCCGGCCGCCGCGAAGGCGGAAGCGCCGGCAGAGGCCCCCGCGGGCCCCGAGTTCGTGACGCTGCGCGGCCCCTCGGCCGCTGTCGCGAAGAACATGAACGCCTCCCTGGAGCTGCCGACGGCCACGTCCGTCCGCGCCGTTCCGGTGAAGCTGCTCTTCGACAACCGCATCGTCATCAACAACCACCTCAAGCGCGCCCGCGGCGGGAAGATCTCCTTCACGCACCTCATCGGGTACGCGATGGTGCAGGCCCTCAAGGCCATGCCGTCGATGAACTACTCCTTCGCGGTGAAGGACGGCAAGCCGACCCTGGTCAAGCCGGAGCACGTCAACCTCGGTCTGGCCATCGACCTGGTGAAGCCGAACGGCGACCGCCAGCTGGTCGTCGCGGCCATCAAGAAGGCCGAGACGCTCAACTTCTTCGAGTTCTGGCAGGCGTACGAGGACATCGTCCGCCGCGCCCGCGTCGGCAAGCTCGGCATGGACGACTTCTCCGGTGTCACCGCCTCGCTGACCAACCCCGGCGGCATCGGCACCGTGCACTCGGTGCCCCGCCTGATGCCCGGACAGGGCCTCATCATGGGCGTCGGCGCGATGGACTACCCGGCGGAGTTCCAGGGCACCTCCCAGGACACCCTGAACAAGCTCGGCATCTCGAAGGTCATGACCCTGACCTCGACGTACGACCACCGGGTCATCCAGGGTGCGGCGTCCGGCGAGTTCCTGCGCGTCCTGGCCCAGCTGCTGCTCGGCGAGAACGACTTCTACGACGAGATCTTCAAGGCGCTGCGCATCCCCTACGAGCCGGTCCGCTGGCTCAAGGACATCGACGCCTCGCACGACGACGACGTCACCAAGGCCGCGCGGGTCTTCGAACTGATCCACTCCTACCGGGTCCGCGGCCATGTCATGGCCGACACCGACCCGCTGGAGTACCGCCAGCGCAAGCACCCCGACCTGGACATCACCGAGCACGGCCTCACCCTGTGGGACCTGGAGCGGGACTTCGCGGTCGGCGGTTTCGCCGGCAAGACGATGATGAAGCTCCGCGACATCCTCGGCGTCCTGCGTGAGTCGTACTGCCGCACCACCGGCATCGAGTTCATGCACATCCAGGAGCCGAAGGAGCGCAAGTGGCTCCAGGACCGGGTGGAGCGTCCGCGCCCCGCTCCGGAGCGCGAGGAGCAGCTGCGGATCCTGCGCCGCCTCAACGCCGCCGAGGCGTTCGAGACGTTCCTGCAGACGAAGTACGTCGGCCAGAAGCGCTTCTCGCTGGAGGGCGGCGAGTCCGTCATCCCGCTGCTCGACGCGGTCATCGACTCCGCCGCCGAGGCCCGCCTCGACGAGGTCGTCATCGGCATGGCCCACCGCGGCCGGCTGAACGTCCTGGCGAACATCGTCGGCAAGTCGTACGCGCAGATCTTCCGGGAGTTCGAGGGCAACCTCGACCCGCGGTCGATGCACGGCTCCGGCGACGTCAAGTACCACTTGGGCGCCGAGGGCACCTTCACCGGTCTGGACGGCGAGCAGATCAAGGTCTCGCTGGCCGCCAACCCCTCGCACCTGGAGGCGGTCGACCCGGTCCTGGAGGGCATCGCCCGCGCCAAGCAGGACATCATCAACAAGGGCGGCACGGACTTCACGGTCCTGCCCGTCGCGCTCCACGGCGACGCGGCCTTCGCGGGCCAGGGCGTCGTCGCCGAGACGCTCAACATGTCGCAGCTGCGCGGCTACCGCACCGGCGGCACCGTGCACGTGGTGATCAACAACCAGGTCGGCTTCACCGCCGCCCCGGAGTCCTCGCGCTCCTCGATGTACGCCACGGACGTGGCGCGCATGATCGAGGCGCCGATCATCCACGTCAACGGCGACGACCCGGAGGCCGTGGTCCGCGTCGCGCGGCTCGCCTTCGAGTACCGGCAGACGTTCAACAAGGACGTCGTGATCGACCTCATCTGCTACCGCCGCCGCGGTCACAACGAGGGCGACAACCCGGAGTTCACCAACCCGCAGATGTACACCCTGATCGACAAGAAGCGCTCGGTGCGCAAGCTCTACACCGAGTCGCTCATCGGTCGCGGCGACATCACGCTGGAAGAGGCGGAGCAGGCGCTCCAGGACTTCCAGGGCCAGCTGGAGAAGGTCTTCGCGGAGGTCCGCGAGGCCACCTCGGCGCCGTCCCAGCCGCATGTCCCGGACGTCCAGGCGGAGTTCCCGGTCTCGGTCAACACCGCGGTCACCTCGGAGGTCGTGAAGCTGATCGCCGAGTCCCAGGTGAACATCCCCGACGGCATCACCGTGCACCCGCGTCTGCTCCCGCAGATGCAGCGCCGCGCCGCCTCGGTGGAGAACGGCACGATCGACTGGGGCATGGGCGAGACCCTGGCCATCGGTTCGCTGCTGATGGAGGGCACCCCGGTCCGGCTCGCCGGCCAGGACACCCGCCGCGGCACGTTCGGCCAGCGCCACGCGGTCCTCGTCGACCAGAAGACCGGCGAGGACTACACCCCGCTGCTCTACCTCTCGGACGACCAGGCCCGTTACAACGTCTACGACTCGCTGCTCAGCGAGTACGCGGCGATGGGCTTCGAGTACGGCTACTCGCTGGCCCGCCCGGAGTCCCTGGTGATCTGGGAGGCCCAGTTCGGTGACTTCGTCAACGGCGCCCAGACCGTCGTGGACGAGTTCATCTCCTCGGCCGAGCAGAAGTGGGGGCAGACCTCCGGCGTCACGCTGCTCCTCCCGCACGGCTACGAGGGCCAGGGCCCGGACCACTCGTCCGCCCGTCCGGAGCGTTTCCTGCAGATGTGCGCGCAGGACAACATGACGGTCGCGATGCCGACCCTCCCGTCGAACTACTTCCACCTCCTGCGGTGGCAGGTGCACAACCCGCACCACAAGCCGCTGATCGTCTTCACACCGAAGTCGATGCTCCGCCTCAAGGCGGCCGCGTCGGCGGTGGAGGAGTTCACCACCGGCGGCTTCCGCCCGGTGATCGGCGACGAGTCGGTCAAGGCCGAGGCCGTCCGCAAGGTCGTCTTCGTGTCCGGCAAGCTCTACTACGACCTCGACGCCGAGCGCGAGAAGCGGGGCGACACCGAGACGGCGATCATCCGTCTCGAGCGCCTGTACCCGCTGCCGGGTGCCGAGATCCAGGCCGAGATCGCCAAGTACCCGAACGCCGAGAAGTACCTCTGGGCGCAGGAGGAGCCGGCGAACCAGGGTGCGTGGCCGTTCATCGCGCTCAACCTGATCGACCACCTGGACCTGGCCGTCGGCGCCGATGTGCCGCACGGTGAGCGCCTGCGCCGCATCTCGCGTCCGCACGGCTCGTCCCCGGCGGTCGGCTCGGCCAAGCGCCACCAGGCCGAGCAGGCCCAGCTGGTCGCCGAGGTCTTCGAGGCCTGATCAGCGGCTGTACGACACCGGAGGGCCCGGCCCCGCGAGCATCTCGCGGGGCCGGGCCCTCGGGCTGTCCGGGCTCGTTATTCTTGAGCCATGTACTTCACGGACCGTGGCATCGAGGAACTGGAGAAGCGGCGCGGCGAGGAGGAGGTCACCTTCGAGTGGCTCGCCGAGCAGCTCCGTACGTTCGTCGACCTCAACCCCGACTTCGAGGTGCCCGTCGAGCGCCTCGCGACCTGGCTGGCGCGGCTGGACGACGAGGACGAGGACGAGTAGTCACCTTCCGGGACCGCTTGTCCGTGTGGATCTGAAGCGGTTGTAGGCGAGCCCCAGAACGCCCTGCACGAGCAGGACCAGGCCAGCCGCGACCCAGCCGCCGCTGCGCCGGCGTGCGCCCCACAGGGTGAGCGGCAGACCGGCCGCGACCTGCGCGGTCGCCACGGCGCGGGCCCTCGGGCCGAGCATCCAGGGACCCAGCCCGCTGCTCTCCACCGCGTCGAGCTCCACGCGTACGGCGTCGCGCCAGCCGGCCCATTCGATGTGTTCCGCCCCGGAGTGGACGCCTGCGACCGAGCGCAGCCGGTCGGCGGGCTCGCCGGGCGAGAGCCCCTGGGGCAGCGCCACTCCGGCCCGGGTGAGCACGACGATCAGCCCGCGCAGCCGGGCATCGGCGTCCGCGTCGGGGTCCGCGCGGGTGAGTGCCTCCAGCTCCTGGACGTCCTGTACGGGGTCGAGGCCGAGCCGGGCCGCGAACGTGCGCATGGCCTCGTCCTCGGCGGCGGGGGTGCCGTCGGCCAGCCAGATGTATCCGACGGGGCGGCGGAATCCCGAGGCGAGGGTGTAGCCGGAGCGGTCCCCGTCCCACCACAGGGCGAGCACCGGCCAGGTCGAGCCCACCGCGAGAGCGGTGGCCCAGCCGCCGACGACCCGGTCGACGGGCTCGGCGCCTCCTCCGGCCGCCGGTCCGCTCCCGTGCGCGTCCGTCCGCCAGGGCTTTCCCTCGGGGACGAGCACGCTCCAGCCGTCCCCGGCGGGCATCAGCAGCATGCGCTCCTGGAGCAGGTGGGCCACGGGCCGTACGGTCTCGGGTTCGGCCCGGCAGAGGAGCAGGGCACCCACGGGTGTCGCGGTCATGCCTCACACGCTAGGGCAATTTGCCCAGCTATGAACCATTTCGCCTCCCCGCCCACCCCCCTGATCCCTCTTCAGATTCAGCCTTGACTTCCCCGATCCACGATATATCGTGTTGGAAAGAGACGCGATATGTTGCGTCGTTCCACCCAGTGGGAGGTCGGATCCATGCCCGAGTCGACGTGGACGGTCGCCGAGCCGCAGAAGCTCACCTTCGACGACCCCGTGACGGCGCTCCATGTGCGCATCGTCGACGGCGTGGTCAATGTGGTGGGCACCGACGAGCCGACCGCCCGGCTGGAGGTGTCCGAGATCGACGGGCCCCCGCTGATCGTGACCCAGGAGGGCGGCACCCTCACCGTCACCTACGAGGACCTGGCGTGGCGCGGCCTGCTCACCTGGCTCGACCGCAAGAAGCCACGTCGCCGCGCGGAGGTGTCCCTCGCCGTGCCGGCGGGCGCGACGGTGGAGGTCGGAGCGGTCAGCGCCGAAGCGGTCGTCTCGGGAGTCCGGGGCCGCACCGAGCTCCGCGGCGTCTCCGGCGACAGCACCCTGGTGGGCCTGCCCGGCGCGGTCCGGGCCGAGACCGTGTCCGGCAATCTGGAGGCCCAGTCCGTCACGGGCGACCTCCATTTCCAGTCCGTCTCGGGTGATCTGACGGTCATCGAAGGCGCCGGCACATCGGTCCGGGCCGAGTCCGTCAGCGGCCACATGGTGCTCGATCTGGACACCTCACCGAAGCCGACGGACATCCGGCTGACGTCGGTCTCGGGCGAGATCGCCATCCGGCTGCCGCACCCGGCGGACGCGAAGGTGGAGGCGAACACCGCGAGCGGCGCCGTCTCCAACGCCTTCGAGGACCTCCGGGTGGGCGGCCAGTGGGGGGCGAAGAAGATCACCGGCACACTGGGCGCGGGCACGGGCAAGCTGAGGGCGACCACCGTCTCGGGTTCGATCGCCCTGCTGCGCCGCCCACCCGCCCAGGACCACGCACACGACGCCGAGCCGACCGGAAAGGTGCTCTGACATGCCCCCCGTTTTCGCCCACGGCCGTCTGCGCCTCTACCTCCTGAAGCTGCTGGACGAGGCCCCCCGCCATGGGTACGAGGTGATCCGGCTCCTGGAGGAGCGCTTCCAGGGGCTGTACGCACCGTCGGCGGGCACCGTGTATCCCCGGCTGGCCAAGCTGGAGGCCGAGGGTCTGGTCACCCATGCCACCGAGGGCGGCCGCAAGGTCTACTCCATCACCGATGCCGGCCGGGCCGAGCTGGCGGGCCGGGGCGGCGAGCTGGCCGATCTGGAGCTGGAGATCCGCGAGTCGGTCTCCGACCTGGCCTCCGAGATCCGCGAGGACGTGCGAGGGGCGGCGGGCCGGCTCCGCAAGGAGATGCGTGCGGCGGTTTCCGAGTCCCGTCAGACCTCCGGTGCCCAGGGGGGCGGCTGGGACGCCGGCTTCGCGGACAACGAGGCATGGCGCACGGCGAAGGAGGAGCTGCGCAAGGCCAAGCAGGAGTGGAAGGAGCAGGCCCGCAGGGCGAAGGACGAGTCGCGCAGGGCCCGTGAGGACGCCGAGCAGGCGCGCCGTCAGGCTCAGGAGGCGCACGAGAAGGCGCGGGAGCAGATGCAGACCGCCGCGCGCCAGGTCCAGGAGCACTTCGCGCGGGGCGACTGGCCGAAGGGCGTACGGGAGGGCCTGGCCGAGATCACCGGCCAGCTCGGCAGTTTCGCGAGCACCGGCGCCTGGCACTACACCAGGCCGGCCCCCGAGGAGCCGGATGTCGAGTGGGCCGCCGACGCCACGAGCACGGGCGATCCCGCCCGGGACCTGGATCGCCTGCTGGACCGCTTCCGCGACGACATCCGGGACGCGGCCAGGGACCACGGGCTGACAGAGTCCCAGCTCACGGACGCCCGCCGCCATCTGGCCACGGCCGCGACACAGATCGGCAGACTGCTGCGGGACCCCGCCGACCGGCCGAGGGGCACCTCCGGCGGCTCCTGAGGGCGGGGCGGGGCCGGGGGCGCCCAGGGCCGACGGGCTTGGGGACCAGTTGGCCGGGGCCGGTGAGCCCCGGGGCCAGCCGGCCAGGACGTACGCGCCCGAAGGGCAGTGGCCGCGGGACGGACAGGCCCCCGGAGGCCAGTCGCGTACGGGCCCGGAGGCCAGCCGGCCGGGATTGGCAAGCCTCGGCGGCCAGTTGGCCAAGACGGACTGGCCCGGAGGCCAGTCGCGCCCCCGGGCCAGTCGGCCAGGGCGGGCGAGCCCCGGCCGGCCGGCCAGGACGGCCAAGCAGGGGATCAGCCGGCCGGGGTGGGCCGGTCCGGGATCAGCCGGCCAGAGACGGGCCGACCCGGGATCAGCCGGCCGAGGGCGGGCAGCCAGCCAGGGACGGGCCGGTCCGGGCAGGCCCGGGATCAGCCGGCCGAGGGCGGGCAGTCGGCCGGGACGGTCCGGTCCGGGATCAGCCGGCCAGGGCCTGGCCGTGGCCTCCGGTGCCGTAGAGCGCGCGTTCCACCGTCGTGTATGTCGCGCCGTGGTCGGCGAGCACATCGGCGACGACACCGGGTCGGGCCGTCAGGGCCAGCAGCAGATGCTCCTCGCCGATGAAGCGATCGCGTCGGCCGAGGGCGATGCGCAGGGATTTCTCCAGGATGCTCTTCGCTCCCCCGGTGAAGGCACGGTGCCCCGACCACCACCGGCGGTTCCGGCGGTCGCCCGCCAGGACGCCCTCGCCGTGCTCCCCCTCGACCCGGGCCACGATCGCCCCGACGTCGATGCCGATGCCGGCCAGCGCCTCGGTGTCCGCCTTGGTGAGCCCACCCCGGCGGCGGGCTTCCGCCAGGGCCGCCTCGATCGAGGCTCGGCGGTCGGTGAGCCCGAGGGCGGCAACGGCGAAGGAGGCACGGCTGCCTTCCTGGTCCAGCAGGGAGAGCAGCAGGTGCTCCTCGGTGACGGAGTCCGATCCGGCCCGCTCGGCATGGGTCACCGCACCGGTCACGGTGGCGCGGGCACCCTTGGTGAATCGCTCGAACATCAATGCCTCCCGTACTTCTTGTGCACGGCCTGCCTGCTGACACCCAGCTCGGCAGCGATTTCCTGCCATGACCACCCCTTGGCGCGGGCGCTTCTCACCTGGACGGCTTCGAGTTGCTCCAGCAGCCGCCGCAGCGCGGCGACGGCCCGCAGCCCGACGCGCGGGTCGTGGTCACCGGCGCGTGCGGCGAGATCCGTTGCTTCGGTCATGACGTCAACCTACGTTGACGCTCGGCCCCTGTCAATCGAAGTTGACATCATCGGAGGCGAGACGGGCGTGCCGCTCCACGTCGAAGCGTTCGTCGCCGTAGCGGAGCTTCTGCCGGTCGATGCCCTCGGCGATGAAGCCGGCCCGTTGGGCGACGGAGCAGGAGGCGGGGTTGTTCGTCCGGTGTCCGAGTTCCAGCCGGTACAGGCCCAGTTCGCCGAAGGCCCAGCGGGCCAGCGTCCGTACGCCCGCCAACGCGACGCCTCTCCCGCGCGCCGCCTCGACGGTCCAGTAGGAGACCCAGCCGGTGTCGTGGATGTGGTTCACCGCCGCCACGGCCACGGACCCGAGCGGGACCCCGTCGCGGACGACGGCCCATGTGTACGCGGAGCCCGCTGCCCGCTCCTCCTCGCGGGCCGCGACCCAGTCCTGTGCCTCGGCCATGGTCGTGACGGACCTGCCCGCCTGGCGGGCCATCTCCTCGGGCCCGAAGGCGTGGAGCACCGCAGGAGCGTCCTCGGCCCGCCACGGGCGCAGCAGGAACCCTTCCGGCGTCGGCAGTTCCGCGGCCGCCCTCATGACGTGGTGAGGACGATCTTTCCGAACAGGTCCCCGGCGGCGAGGCGTTCGAAGCCCTCGCGAGCCCGGTCCAGCGGCAGGGTCTCGTCGATGACGGGCCGCACCCCGGTGGCCGCGCAGAACGACAACAGGTCTTCCAACTCGTCCTTGGAGCCCATCGTGGAGCCGACGACCTTGAGCTCCAGGAAGAAGATCCGGGTCAGCTCGGCGTGCGAGGGCCGGTCCCCGCTGGTGGCACCCGAGATGACCAGGGTGCCGCCAGGCTTCAGAGACTTGACCGAGTGGGACCATGTCGCGGCCCCCACGGTCTCGATGACGGCATCGACGCGCCCCGGCAGCCGCGCTCCCGGCTCGTACGCCTCGACGGCGCCCAGTTCCACCGCACGCTTGCGCTTGCCCTCGTCACGGCTGGTGGCGAACACCCTGAGCCCCGCGGCCTTGCCCAGCACGATCGCGGCGGTGGCGACACCGCCGCCCGCTCCCTGCACCAGAACGGAGTCGCCGGGCCGGACACCGGCGTTGGTGAAGAGCATCCGGTACGCCGTGAGCCAGGCGGTGGGCAGACAGGCGGCCTGCTCGAAGGTGAGCTCCCTGGGCTTGGGCAGCACGTTCCAGCTGGGGACGGTGACCTGCTCGGCGAAGGTGCCCTGATAGCGCTCGGTGAGGATGGACCGCGGCTCGTCCGGGCCGACACCATGTCCCGTCTGGCCGATGACGGAGTGCAGGACGACCTCGTTGCCGTCCTGGTCGATCCCCGAGGCGTCGCAGCCGAGGATCATGGGCAGTTTGTCCTCGGCGAGGCCCACCCCGCGCAGGGACCAGAGGTCGTGATGATTGAGGGACGCGGCCTTGACCTGGACGGTGGTCCACCCGGGCCGGGACTCGGGTGCGGGGCGTTCCCCCAGCTCAAGTCCGTCGAGGGGCCGGTCACGGTCGATGCGGGCTGCGTAGGCGGCGAACATGGCACGACGATAGGACGTGACGCGCCGTGACGTAACCGTTCGATGGTGTGACACACGCCCCAGCTCGCGTGGGGCGGCGCCCCGACACGGGAAAGGGCGGGGGGGGACGCGGTCGCGCGGACCGCGTCACCCCCCGCCCCGGCCGGGCGTCAGCGCCGGGCCACACCCTCCGCACGGGCGGCGGCGGCCACCGCGGCCGTGACGGCCGGGGCGACCCGCTCGTCGAACGGCGACGGGATCACGTAGTCCGCGGCGAGCTCGTCGCCGACGACGTCCGCCAGCGCGTTCGCCGCAGCGATCTTCATTCCCTCGGTGATCCGGGAGGCCCTCACCTGGAGCGCGCCCGCGAAGATGCCGGGGAACGCCAGCACGTTGTTGATCTGGTTCGGGTAGTCCGACCGTCCGGTCGCCACGACGGCCGCGTACTTGTGCGCGACGTCGGGGTGGACCTCGGGGTCGGGGTTGGCCATGGCGAACACGAACGCGCCAGGAGCCATCGAGGCCACGGCCGCCTCGGGGACCGTACCGCCGGAGACGCCGATGAAGACGTCGGCGCCCGCGAGCGCCTGCTCCAGGGAACCGGTGATGCCGGCCCTGTTGGTGAGCTCCGCCAGCTCGCGCTTGACGTCCGTGAGGTCATCGCGGTCACCGCTGACGATGCCCTTGCGGTCGGCGACGGCGACGTCACCGATCCCGGCCTCCAGCAGGAACTTCGCGATGGCCACACCGGCCGCGCCGGCGCCGGAGATGACGGCGCGCAGGTCGCCGAGCGTCCGGCCGGACAGCTTGGCCGCGTTGCGCAGGGCCGCGAGGGTCACCACGGCCGTGCCGTGCTGGTCGTCGTGGAAGACCGGGATGTCCAGCCGCTCCTGGAGCTTTCGCTCGATCTCGAAGCACCGGGGCGCCGAGATGTCCTCCAGGTTGACCCCGCCGAAGGACGGCGCGAGCCGCACGACGGTGTCGACGATCTCGTCCGCGTCGGTGGTGGCGAGCGCGATCGGCACCGCGTCGACCCCGCCGAACTGCTTGAACAGAATCGCCTTGCCCTCCATCACGGGGAGGGACGCCTCGGGACCGATGTCCCCCAGGCCGAGGACGGCGGTGCCGTCCGTGACGACGGCCACGACCTGCGACTTCCAGGTGTAGTCGTGGACGAGCTCGGGATTCTCGGCGATGGCGCTGCACACCTTCGCCACGCCGGGTGTGTACGCGAGGGACAGGTCGTCCTTGTCGCGGATCGGAACGGTGGCCTGCACGGCCATCTTCCCGCCGCGGTGGAGGGCGAAGGCCGGATCGAAGGGCTCGTCCGCCCCGATGGTCCCGGCCGTGTCGTGCGTCGTGCTGTCGCTGCGAGGATTGACGATCTCCGCTGCCATTGTGTTGACCCCTTAAGTCTTCATCAGTTGAGGGTGGCCACTCCTGGTTGAGGAGGGGTGGGCGGGCACCGCGTACGTTCCCGGCACTGAGCGGTTGGCCCGCTCCGGCAGGGGAGTCACATACGCGCGGGCGCGCCGCACACGCGCCCTGAGCCCCGGATGAGGGGTGTAAAGGTCTTTCTTACCGGACGGACCGGTCCTCTTACGAGTCGGTATCGACTCGGTGACATGACTCATAGCCGAATATCTGGACAAGTCCACTAAGGACCACAAAGGCCGTCCGAAGACTGAGACGCACCGGAGATTCTCCGGAGGAGTGCTCGCTTTTCAGCAGATGGTCCGGCCTTGCCGTGCCACGCCGTTGAGGTTCGGGGGTCGCCCGTTACCCGATTTTGACATGACCGGCCCCCTGAATGGGCGAGTCCGAATGGCAAGATGCCCTAATCACACAAGGTGGCGACACTCGAAGGTGCGTGCTTGCCCGCCTGACCAGCATTCCCTCACCGCCGGAGGATTCCGATCATGACCGCAAGCACCCTCTGCCGTACGTCCGCGAAGTCCCGGATTGCCGCGGTCTGCGCAGTCGCGGTCGCCGGCACCCTGCTGCTGACCGCGTGCGGCGACCAGACCGACAGTGCGAGCACCAAGGAGTCCGGCGCGGCCGCCACGAAGGACGCGCCGCTCGCCGACCTGCTCCCCAAGGCCATCAAGGACAAGGGTGAGATCAAGGTCGGGTCGGACATCGCCTACCCGCCGGTGGAGTTCAAGGACGAGTCCGGCAAGACGGTCGGCATCGACCCCGATCTCGCGGACGCCCTCGGCAAGCAGCTCGGCGTGAAGTTCGTCTTCGAGAACGGCACCTTCGACACCCTGCTCACGGGCCTGCGCTCGAAGCGCTACGACCTGGCGATGTCGGCCATGACCGACACCAAGGACCGCCAGGAGGGTGTCGACTCCGAGACGAAGAAGAAGGTCGGCGAGGGCGTCGACTTCATCGACTACTTCACCGCGGGCGTCTCCATCTACACGAAGAAGGGCGACGACAAGGGCATCAGCGCCTGGTCGGACCTCTGCGGCAAGAAGCTGGTCGTGCAGCGCGGCACGGTCTCCCACGACCTCGCCAAGGCCGAGAGCGCCAAGTGCGGCAGCAAGGGCAAGATCTCCATCGAGGCGTTCGACAACGACCTGGAGGCCCAGACCCGGCTGCGCGGCGGTGGCGCCGACGCCGGCTCCTCCGACTTCCCCGTCGCGGCGTACGCGGTGAAGACCTCGGGCGGCGGCAAGGACTTCCAGCTGGTCGGCGAGCAGGTCGAGGCGGCCCCGTACGGCATCGCCGTCGCCAAGGGCAACGACGAGCTCACCAAGGCCATCGAGGCGGCCCTGAACGCGGTCATCAAGAACGGCGAGTACGACAAGGTCATCGCCAAGTGGGGCGTCGAGGCCGGCGCGGTCACCGAGGCCAAGATCAACGGCGGGTCCTGACCGGGTTCCGGCGCTGAAAGGCATCATCTGTGACTGACATCAAGAAGGCGGACCCGGCGGCCACCCCGCCCACCCCGTCGGCGGGGCCGGAGGCGATCAAGGCCATCCCGGTGCGCCACTACGGACGGTACGTCTCAGCGATCGTCGCCCTCGGACTCCTGGCCTCGCTCGTCTACGCGTTCGCGCAGGGCGACATCAACTGGAACGCGATCCCGGACTACTTCTTCGACGACCAGATCCTCGAAGGCGTCAAGAACACCGTCATCATCACGGTCCTGTCGATGATCATCGGTGTCGTCCTGGGCATCGTGCTCGCCGTGATGCGGCTGTCCAAGAACCCGGTGACGACCTCCATAGCCTGGGGCTACATCTGGTTCTTCCGCGGCACCCCGGTCTATGTGCAGCTGCTGGTCTGGTTCAACCTCGGCATCGTCTTCGAGTACATCAACCTCGGGCCGGTCTACAAGGACGAGTGGTCGTCCTTCATGACGCCGTTCCTCTGCGCGCTGCTCGGTCTCGGGCTCAACGAGGCCGCGTACATGGCGGAGATCTGCCGGGCCGGCCTCCAGTCGGTCGACGAGGGGCAGACCGAGGCGGCGCACGCGCTGGGCATGAGCCACGGCAAGACGCTCCGCCGGATCGTCGTCCCGCAGGCGATGCGCGTGATCGTGCCGCCGACGGGCAACGAGGTCATCAACATGCTGAAGACCTCCTCACTCGCGGTCGCCGTCCAGTACACCGAACTGCTGCGTTCCACCCAGAACGTCTCGCAGACCTCGGGTGCCACCGTGGAGATGCTCTTCCTGGCCGCGGCCTGGTACATGGTGCTCACCTCGGTGCTCAGTGTCGGCCAGTACTACCTGGAGCGGCACTACGCCCGCGGCTCCAGCCGCAGCCTGCCGGACACCCCGTTCCAGAAGATCAGGGCCACCATGCTGTCGCTGGGCCGCCCGAAGGGAGGCGCCGCATGACCGCCATGGTGAAGGCCGAGGGCGTCCACAAGTCCTTCGGCCCCGCGCACATCCTCAAGGGCATCGACCTGGAGGTCGCCCCCCGTGAGGTCTTCTGCCTGATCGGCCCGTCCGGCTCCGGCAAGTCGACGTTCCTGCGGTGCATCAACCACCTGGAGCAGATCAACGCCGGCCGGCTGTACGTCGACGGCGATCTGGTCGGCTACCGCCAGAAGGGCGACAAGCTCTACGAGCTCAAGGACAGCGAAGTCGCTCTGAAGCGCCGGGACATCGGCATGGTCTTCCAGCGCTTCAACCTGTTCCCGCACATGACGGCCATCGAGAACGTCATGGAGGCCCCGATCCAGGTCAAGGGCGAGACCAAGGCCGTCGCCCGGGCCCGCGCGGAACGTCTGCTGGACCGGGTCGGCCTGTCCGACAAGGCGAAGAACTACCCCTCGCAGCTCTCCGGCGGGCAGCAGCAGCGGGTGGCCATCGCCCGCGCCCTGGCCATGGAGCCGAAGCTGATGCTCTTCGACGAGCCGACGTCCGCGCTCGACCCGGAGCTGGTCGGTGACGTCCTGGACGTCATGCGCGGACTGGCCGAGGAGGGGATGACGATGATCGTCGTCACCCACGAGATGGGCTTCGCCCGCGAGGTCGGCGACGCGCTGGTCTTCATGGACGACGGCGTCGTGGTCGAGTCCGGCCACCCGCGCGACGTCCTGACCAGTCCCCAGCACGACCGGACGAAGTCGTTCCTGTCGAAGGTGCTCTAGCACCTGCGCGGAGACGAAAAGGAGGGCGGTACGGACCCGGTCCGTACCGCCCTCCTCGTCGTCCCTCCCCGTGCCGCCCGCTACTTCGCGGTCCCCCTGGCCGGCAGCAGCTCCGGGCGCAGCATCAGGTCACGCAGCTGCCCCCGGTCCAGCGGCGGGCTGTCGAGCAGCGGCCCCTGCGACCTGTCCCCCTCGTAACCGGTGCTGGAACGCGCGGCCAGCAGCGATCCGTCCTTCAGGGCGAGGCGGGCGGTGAACTCGGGCCCCCACTGCGGGGTGCCGCCGTCGCTGTAGTCCATGGAGTCGTGCCAGATGGTCAGGATCCGGCCGTCCGGCAGTTCCTCGCGTACGCAGTCGGCGCGGGGCGGCTCGTTCCCGCGGACGACGCACAGGTCGGCCGCGGGGTCGGCCCCGTACTTCTTGGCGACCAGTGCCCGGGGCATGTACGAGAGGGTGAGGAAGCCGACGCCACCGTCCCTGCGGACGGAGTACTGCCCGTCCAGCGGGCCGACGTACGTCTCCTCGGCCTGCTCCGGGGTGGCGTTCTTGATCAGGACGGCGAGGGACACCTGCTCGACGGTCCCCACGCCGGACGGCAGCAGCGCGGTCAGCCGCCCGGCCCTGTCCGTGCCGCTCTTCTCTGCGGGTGCCGCCACCGAGGTCTGCTCCGTCCCCGGCCCGGCGGTGAAGCCGGGCAACGCGACCACTCCCGCCGCCACGACGGCCAGCGCCGCCCCCGAGACGGCGGCGCGACGACGTCTGCGCACCCTCCCCGCCCTGTCGTACACCGCTTCGGTGGTGAGCCCGGGGTGTCCCGCGTCATCGGCCGCCCGCCCCAGCAGGTCGCGTACGTCGTTCATACGAGTTCCTCCGCCATCTCGGCGCGCAGCGCCGCCAGTGCCCGTGCCGTGTGGCTCTTGACCGTGCTCTCCCGCATCCCGAGCAGTTCGGCCGTGGCCTGGACGCTCAGGTCCTCCCAGTAGCGCAGCACCAGCACCGCCCGCTGTCGGACCGTGAGCCGGGCGAGCGCCGCCCGGACCATCAGGCCGGTGTCCGAGTCGGCCTGGTCGCCGACGGTGTCGGGCAGTTCGCCGTACGGCCGCTCCCGCCGCCAGAAGCGACGGCGTGCGGCGATGTAGGTGTTGACCAGGGTCTTGCGCGCGTACGCCTCGATGTTGTCGAGCCGTCCATGCCTCCTGCCGCCCAGCACGACCTTGACCAGCGTCGTCTGGACGAGATCCTCGGCCTCGTGCCGGTCGCCGCACAGCAGGTAGGCACTGCGGAACAGCGCCGTGCGTCTGCTCTCCACGAAGGCGTGCAGCGCGGCGTCGTCGTCGATCCGCGTCATCGGCGCCCCTCTCCGGGTCCGCGGGCGCGGACCGTCTCACCCTTCCAGTGCGGCGGGACGGCCGACAGGTTGCGGCGGAAGGGGAAACGGATGAGGGGCGGCCGGAGCCGCCCCTCGTTCCCCGGTCGCGCGCGCCTACTTCAGTGCGAGCACCAGACTGTCCGAGGGGGAGGACCAGACCGCACGCGCCTCGGCGAAGCCCGCCTCGCGCAGGGTGCGGGCATGCCACTGGACGGAGGGCATGTCGCCGTCCGCGTGCTCGCCGTAGATGACGAACCGCTCGGCCGTGGGCGCCGCGAGGGCCGGGTCCTCGGCGGCCAGGGCCCACCACTCGGCCCAGTCCACGGCACCGCCGGCCTTCGCCCGGTCCATGACGGCGTGCCGGTGGGCGCGCTCGGCCGCGTTGATGCGGGGGGTGTCGGTGTCGATCATGTGGTCCGCGTTCATGAACACCCCGCCGTCCCTGACCAGGCCGCCGATCTGCCCGTACAGCGCCGCGAGCGGTTCGGTGTGCAGCCAGTGCAGGGCGGTGGCGGTGAGCACGGCGTCGTACGAGGTGTGCGGGAGACACTCGGTCCAGCCGGGGTCCTTGAGGTCGGCGGTGACGAAGGTGACCCGGTCGTCGGCCTCGAAGGTGCCCCGGGCGATGGCGAGCAGCGCGGGGTCGAGGTCGACACCGGTACTGGTGGCCTGCGGGAACCTCTTGAGGAGCCGGTCCGTAATACTGCCCGTACCGCACGCGAGGTCGAGCACCCTCGGTTCGGGCCCCACGACGGCCCCGACCATGTCCAGCATCACCCGGAACCGCTCCTCGCGGTCCGGCATGTACCACTCCTGCTGCCGGTCCCAGCTCTCCTGCCAGGACTGCCAGTCGGTGCCCGTCGCCGTCATCCGAACCTCCACCTGTATCTCTATGTGTAAGTCTCGTTAAGCACGACCGCCCATTACACTGGTCGACACAGCGACCATAGACCGACGCCGTAAGGACTACAAGTGGAACTGGCCTATTACTCGGACTACGCCGTGCGTCTGGTCAACACCGAGGAGCCGGCCCGTGGCAAGGACTCCCTCACGACGGTCGAGTCCGTGCGTGAGCTGTTCGGTGCCAACCAGCAGGCGGCCCGCCGTGCGACCGACGCGGACGTGACCCGCTTCCGGTCCGTACGGGCGCGGCTGCGCGCGGTCTTCGAGGCGGCCGACGGCGGCGAGGCGACCCTGGCGGTCGACCTGCTCAACTCGCTGCTGCTGGAGTTTCCCGTGAGCCCGCAGATCTCCGGCCACGACACCCGGGACGAGGACGGCGAACCGGACTGGCACATGCATCTGGCCGACCACCCGTCGAACGCGACAGCGGGGTTCGCCGCGATCGCGGCAATGGGCCTGGCCTTCCATCTCACCTCGCACGGCGTGGACCGGCTCGGCCTCTGCGAGGCGGCGCCGTGCCGCAACGCCTACCTCGACACCTCCACCAACCGCTCGCGGCGCTACTGCTCGGACCGCTGCGCCACCCGGGCCAACGTGGCGGCCTACCGGGCCCGCAAGCGCCTGGAGACGGACCGCTCCGGGGAGACCCGGCGCACCGCGGACGCCGCCCAGCCCAGCAGTCCGAGCACCGATCGCTGATCCTTCCTCAGCGGCCGGTAGCGGGCCCGCACCCTGGCCAGGACGAGCTCCTCCGGGACGGCTCCGTAGTCCGTACTGTCGCCGCCCGCGAACGAGTTGTCGCCCAGCACCCACCAGCCCTTGCCGCGCCGCTCGGCGGCCCGCTTGACGACCAGCAGATCCTGCTGGAACGGGTGACGCAGGATCACCACGTCCCCCGGGCGCACCGGCGCCCCGTGCTGCACGAGCAGCCAGTCCCCGTGGTAGAGCGTGGGCACCATCGAAGGCCCCGTCACCTCCACCACCTGGAACGGCCTGCGCTCCGCACGCCCGCTCCCTGCTCCCTGCACCGGTTCCGGCATGTGTGGCACCTCCCGGGTCCATCCTCCAGTACACCGCCGCGCGCACCGTCCGTCTTTTCGGCCGGCGGTCCCGTCCTCACCCCGGACTTTTGGCCTAAGCCCAAGGGGGCAGCCGCTAAAAGCGGCTTCCCACGGAGTAATGTCCCACCTGAGAAGACGATCACGAGGAAGGACAGCTCCATGCTTTCCCGCCTGTTTGCCCCCAAGGTGAAGGTCAGCGCCCACTGCGACCTGCCCTGCGGTGTGTACGACCCGGCCCAGGCCCGCATCGAGGCGGAGTCCGTCAAGGCCGTCCAGGAGAAGTACCAGGCCAATGAGGACGCGGACTTCCGCACGCGCGCCGTTCTGATCAAGGAACAGCGTGCCGAGCTCGCGAAGCACCACGTCTCGGTGCTCTGGAGCGACTACTTCAAGCCCCCGCACTTCGAGAAGTACCCGGAGCTGCACCAGCTGGTCAACGACACCCTGAAGGCGCTCTCCGCGGCCAAGGGTTCGAACGACCCGGCCACGGGCCAGAAGGCTCTGGACCTGATCGCCCAGATCGACAAGATCTTCTGGGAGACCAAGAAGGCTTGATCTCTGGTAAGGCCGTCTGACCCGCGATTTCGCTGGTCGGACTCCCTACCGGTCCGCACCCGGCCCGCAGGCCGCCGAGAACGGCGTCCAGGCGGGCCGGGTGCGGTGTTTCCCGCCCCGGAACGCTCAGGAGTCCGGCAGGAGGTGGCGGTAGCTGTCCGGGTTCTCCTGGAGGTAGCCGGCCAGGCTCTGCGCCGGGTGGCCGGTGAGGGTGGGAACGGCGTCCGAGACGGTCTCCAGCTCACCGGCGGCGATCGCCTCGTAGGAGGTGACCCAGCCGGCCACCTCCCAGTCCTCGGCGCCGTAGTGGGCGCGGGAGGCGTAGGCCTCCTCCCGCGTCTCGGGGACGTACCGGATCGTGCGGCCCGTGCGCCGGCTCAGCTCCTCGGCCGCCTCCGCGAGGGTGAACGCCTCGGGGCCCGTGAGGTCGTACGCTGTGCCGTCGTGGCCGGTTCCTCCGTCCAGCAGGACCGCTGACGCCGAGTCCGCGATGTCCTGGTGGGCCACGGCGGAGACCCGCCCCTCGCCGCCCGGCCCGCGCAGGACCCCGTCGGCGCCCGTCATCGCGGGGAGGGCGGCCAGATACCAGCTGTCCCGCAGGAAGGTGTGGCGCACGCCCGCCACCCGGATGTGCGCCTCGGTGTGCCAGTGGTCCCGTGCGAACGTGAACGTCGCGTCGGGTGCCGCGCCGAGGAACGACACGTAGACGATGCGCTCGATGCCCGCGGCGAGCGCCGCGTCCACCGCCGTGGTGTGTTCGAGGACCCGGCCGGGGCTCTCGTGCGCCGAGACGAGGAACAGGGTGTGCGCGCCGTCGAGTGCGCGGCGCATGGCCTCACCGTCGCCGTACGGAGCGGGAGGCGCGACGACCGCGCCGGGCAGCCGGGGCAGCCGCGAGGGGTCCCGGCCCAGGAGCCGCACGGGGGCGCCGGACCTGGCCAGCCGCGCCGCGACCCGGCCGCCGACCGCTCCGCTCGCGCCGGTCACCGCTACGAGAGGGACCGTCATCGTGCCTCGTCCTCCTCGTGCGCCGCGGCCCAGGGCCAGGGGCGCACCTCCACGACCGCGCTGGTCGGCAGCGGGCCGTAGATGTGCGGGAACTCCTCGCCGCCGGGCCGCAGGGCCTCGTAGCGCACGGGAGCGGGGATCAGGGCCTCGTCGATGACCAGCACCACCAGTCCCTGGCCGTCGGTCCCGTACAACGCCCGGGCCACTGCGGGGAGCTGATGGGGCAGCGAGCAGTGGATGAATCCTTCCTCGCTCAGGGTGCGGCCCCTGGTCGACATCTCGTACGTCCCCGCCCTGCGGGCGGCCTCCCACAGGGGTTCTTCCGTGAGGTGCAGCAGTTGTCCGGTCATCGGGCCACGCTAAGCGCTGCCGGGCGCGGCGAGGAGCTTCGCCTCGGTCCGCGCGTCGAGACCTACGGGCGGGCGGTCGGGCCGCTGCGGGGCCGCGCCTCCTCTCCCGGACAGCCAGGCCCAGGTGTCGGCGACGGTCGCGCCGACGGACCTGCACCGGAGGCCGGCGGCGTGCGCCTTGGTGGCATCGCCGCGGTGCAGGGTGTCGTGGAGCTCCCCGGCGGGCAGCCAGACCGGCAGGTCCGTCCACGGCTCGACGCCCGCAGCGAGGAGCACCTCGGGGTCGGTCCAGCGCAACCGGGCGCGGGCGCCGGTGACACGGACGCAGGTGTCCAGGAGCTCGCCCATGGTGGTGTGTCCCGGGTGGCTCACCGTGTTGTACGCGCCGCCGAGTCCGCTCGCCGCGGCGTCCAGCAGCCAGTCGGCGAGGTCGCGTGCGTCGATGTACTGGAGTCCGGCACCGGGCGGTCCCGGCGCGATCACGTCACCGCCCCGGGCGATCCGTGTCAGCCACCAGGGCAGGCGGCCGATGTTCTCCCCCGGGCCGAGGATCAGCCCGGCCCGGGCCAGCAGTGCCCGGTCCCCGAAGGCGTCCTGGGCCGCCAGCTCCCCGCCCCGCTTGGCCAGGGCGTACGGGACGTCGGGGCCGTCGTCCGGGGAGGCCCCCGCGACCAGCGGCCCGTCCTCCGCGAGCCCCGCCGCGGCCGGGTACTCGTACACGGACCGGCTGGAGACATAGCTGTAGTGCCCTGCCCTGTCCGACAGCAGCCGGGCGGCGTCCCTCACGGCCGAGGGCGCGCCGCTCCAGGTGTCGACGACCAGGTCCCAGGTGCCGTCGGCGAGCGCTGCGAGGCCCGCCGCTCCCTCCGTCCGGTCGCCGGTGAGCGTGCGCGCCCCGGCGGGTGGTGCGTGATGGCCGCGGTGGAAGACCGTGACCTGCCATCCCCTGCCGAGTGCGGCTTCGGTGACGGCGCGCCCGACGAATTCGGTGCCGCCCAGCATCAAGAGCTTCATGCGGTGAGCGTGCCCCTCGCCGCGCACGGGGGAAACGGGAACTCGCCCTCGGCAGAACGGGGAACTCCCGGGCCCGCGGCCCTTTCAGGCGTGTTCGAGCGGGAAGGCTCCCCGGTGCCCCGTGCCCGCGCCGTGTGCGGGACGTGGCTCGAACTCCCGGCAGCTCCATATCTCCTGGACGAACCCGGTGCGCCGGTCCCACAGTCCGGCGACATCCTCGCCGCCCGCCACATCGCGGTAGGCGTCCTTCACGCCGCGGAAGCAGGCGAGCCCGCCGGAGAGCCCCCGGACCGGAGCCGGGAAGTAGTCGGAGAAGGCGCAGGCTATGCAGGTCTGCAGATGCATGTCCGGCGGCAGGATCCGCTGGACCGTGGCCAGCGCGGCGGCGAAGTCACCCTCGGCGCGGTTGGACTCGTAGACCGCGCCGTCCAGATGGAGCGCGAGATACAGGTCCGGGTCGGCCCTGCGCAGCGACAGCAGGCACCCGAGCGTGGCCTGGCGGACCGTGCCGGACACGAGGACCGGGAGCGGGAGGTCCCACTCCAGCACACAGTCGCCGAGCACACCGTCCACCAGGTCGAACACCCCGTCCTGGACCTGTGCGCCGGCCACCGGGCCGAGCGCGTCGAAGCTCTCGCCCTCGAAGTCCGTACCCCGGACGCGGATACGGAGCTGCTGCCCGTCCGTGGTGAAAACGACGGCCGCGGAACCATGACGGTCCCGGTACCAGCCTGCCCACGACTCATCTGTCATGAGCAGGGACTGTAGCCCGTGCCCCCGCCCCTTCCCGGCGGCACCCTCCCCTTTGCCGGTCGGTTGACCGATTCCCGGTCAGCAGGCCTTCGGCTCGCGCCACATGGGCCACATGGCAGGGCCCTCCGGGAGGTCGACCGTCCGTCCCATGAAGGTGAAACCGAGCCGCTCGTAGAGACCGCGGCTGCGCTCGCTGCTCGCCTCCAGATAGACAGGGGTCCCCTCCCGGTCGCACCGCTCCAGGACCCCTCTCATCAGCTCCACTCCGAGTCCCTCCCCCTGGCGCTCAGGACGGACACCGATCATCAACAGGTAGGCGTGCGCGCGGTCGTGGGGATGGACGGCACCGGTCAGTCTGCCCACCAGCTCCGCCCGTTCGTTGTCGGGGTCGGCCGTCTCCCTCATGAGCGCGGGGGTGTCGTCCTCCTCCTCCGGTGCGCCGGCGGGCACCGAGAGCCAGAGGGCGGCGGCGGTGCCGTCCTCCAGCAGGTCGATTCGGCCCTCATCCAGCGTGACGTCGACGAACACGCCGAGGAACTTGCCGTGCACCGCCCGCCGGTGGTCCTCGGCCGGGAACACCCAGCTGCTCACCGGATCGTCGTGGAACGCCTCCTCCAGAATCCCTACGACCTGGTCCCTGTCCCGCCCGTCCGCCTGGCGTATCCGTACGCCCATGACCGGCCCCACCCCCATCGCTTCCCTGTCGTTGACCCAACTGACTTTGGGAATACTAGAGTTGTGGGCCGGTACCGGTCACGGGCGCCCACGGTCAGTGCGTTCTGCGGGTGACGAACTCGGCCAGGGCCAGCAGATCTCCGGCAGCGGCCGTGCCGGGCACCGCGACGGACAGATGGTGGACCGCTCGGGCCATCCGGTCGGCGGCGGCGGTCTGGGCCCAGTCCCGTCCGCCGGCCCGGTCGACCGCGTCGGCAGCCCTCCTCACCTCCTCCTGTGTGTTCATGGCGCCCCTGTAGAGCGCCGCCAGCTCGTCCGAGGCCGGGGTGCCCGAGGTGAGCGCCGCGACCACCGGAAGCGACTTCTTGTGGGCGGTCAGGTCCGCCCCGGCCGGCTTCCCCGTGCGGTCGGTGTCCCCCCAGATGCCGATCAGGTCGTCGATGAGCTGGAAGGCGAGGCCCGCCTCCCGGCCGAAGCCGTCCATGGCCCGCACCACCCGCTCGTCCGCCCCGGCGTAGAGGGCGCCCATGGCGCAGGCACAGCCGAGCAGGGCGCCCGTCTTGGCCATCGCCATGGCCTGGCACTCGTCCAGCGTGACGTCCTCCGGGCCACGCTCCTCCAGTGCGCAGTCGGCCTGCTGTCCCGCGCAGAGCTCGACGATGCAGGTGGCGAGCCGCACGGAGGCCTGCACGGAGGCGGGGTCCGGGTCGTCCGCCAGCAGCCGCAGCGCGAGTGCGAGCATGGCGTCGCCCGTGATGACGGCGTCCGGCACACCGAACACCGCCCAGGCCGTGGGCCGGTGACGACGGGTGGTGTCCTCGTCGATGACGTCGTCGTGGAGCAGGGTGAAGTTGTGCGCGAGTTCGACGGCGACGGCCGCCCTCATCGCGGCCTCCGGGTCGCCGCCCAGCGCACGGACGGCGGCCAGCACGAGCGCGGGTCTGATGGCCTTGCCGGCCTGGCCGGACGCGGGCGTTCCGTCGGCGTTCTGCCATCCGAAGTGGTACATGGCGACCCGGCGGATAGCCCCGGGCAGGGATTCGACGGCTGCTCTGAGATGCGGGTCGACGGCACTGCGGGTGTGCTCCAGGAGCACGGCGGCCTTGCGCCCCTCCATCGCGGCATCCGTACTGGTCATGGTCACGGTCACTCCTTCCGGGCGCCTCGGGGCACCTTGGTCGCGGCCTCGGCCTTCCAGGGCCCGGGCGGGCACCGCCCGGGCCCCGGGGAGCGTCACCGCCAGCGGCTCACCTCCACGTTCTCCAGGACGCCGAGGGCGTCGGGCACCAGGATCGCGGCGGAGTAGTACGCCGTGACGAGGTAGGAGATGATCGCCTGCTCGTCGATGCCCATGAAGCGAACCGAGAGGCTCGGCTCGATCTCGTCCGGGATTCCGCTCTGCTGGAGTCCGATGACTCCCTGGTCCTCCTCACCGGTCCTCATGCAGATGATCGACGTGGTGCGGGCGTCGGTGACCGGGATCTTGTTGCACGGGAAGATCGGCACCCCGCGCCACGCGGACACATGCTGTCCCCCGACCTCGACGGTCTCCGGCACGAGGCCGCGCTTGTTGCACTCGCGGCCGAAGGCGGCGATGGCCCGGGGATGCGCGAGGAAGAGCTTCGATCCGCGCCGCCTCGACAGGAGCTCGTCCATGTCGTCGGGGCCGGGCGCTCCTTCGTGCGGCTGGAGCCGCTGTCCGTAGTCGCAGTTGTTGAGGAGTCCGAACTCCCTGTTGTTGATGAGCTCGTGCTCCTGGCGCTCACGCAGCGCCTCGACCGTGAGCCGCAACTGCTGCTCGGTCTGGTTCATCGGCTGGTTGTAGAGGTCGGCCACCCTGCTGTGGACCTTCAGCACGGTCTGGGCGACGCTCAGTTCGTACTCGCGTGGCGCCGCGTCGTAGTCCACGAAGGTGTGGGGGACGACGGCCTCCCCCACATGCCCGGCGGAGAGGTCGATCTCCGCCTCGCCGTAGCGGTTGGTGCGCTGGTGCGGGATGGCGAGCAGCCCGGCGAGGTGGTCGCGGAGCGAGTCCGCGCGGGCGGCGAGATTGAGCACGTCCGACCGGCGCAGGGTCAGCAGCGTGCAGGCGGTCACCGCGCGGGCCGTGTACTCCCAGGTCGCGTCCCCGTCGATCAGGACGTGGTCGCCGAAGTAGGCGCCGTCCGCGAGGACTCCGAGCACCGTCTCGTCGCCGTACGGCCCGGAGCCGATCTTCTCGATCTTGCCGTGGGCCAGCAGATGGACGCGATCCGCCGCGTCGCCCGCGGCGGCGAGGACCTCGCCCGCCTCGACATCACGCTGTTCGCACCGGCGCGCCAGCTCGGCCAGCACGTCCTCGTCCCCGAAGTCGCGCAGGGCGGGAAGTTCGCCGAGCTCGGCGGGGATGACCGTGACCCGGTCGCCCGTCTGGACAAACGTCACCCTGCCGTCTCCGACCGAGTAGCTCAGCCGGCGGTTCACCCTGTACGTGCCGCCCTGCACCTGTACCCACGGCAGCGTGCGCAGCAGCCACCGGGAGGTGATCTCCTGCATCTGCGGGGCGGACTTGGTGGTCGTCGCGAGGTTCCGCGCAGCCGCTGTGCCGAGACTCTGCTGCGGCGGCGGCTGCGTGTCGCGAACCTCTTCACCAACGGACATCCGACATCCTCTCGATCATGAGCTGACCTGCGAGAAGAAGCCTTCCAGCGGAGGATGCCATGCGCTATTACACAAAAGAGTGTGACTAATCAGGCTTGGGCGGGGCACATTGCCCGCACCCGGCCGCATGCATGTCGCGTCGACGGGCGCCGTCGCACGGACCGTGGGAGAGCAGGAACCGGGCCCCCGGACCTAGGACCCCGGTCCGCCGCGGCTGCGGCTTGCGACCGTTACGGCGCCCGGGCCCGGCGGCCTAGCGTTCCCGGCATGGATACGACCGGCACACTCGACGAAGCCCTCCAGCGCCTGCACACCTCGGGCCCCGAGCGGCTCGGCAGGCTCACCAACCACGCGCCGATGGCCGTGGAGGCGCTCGCCGTCAACGGACAGGCACGCTCGGTGCACCGCTGGCTCGATGTCTACGCGTCCAGGCTGGAGGAGTTCCCCCCGGCCGTGGAGCCGGTCACGGACCTCAACTGGCCCGAGGCACTGGGCGATCCACGCCGCGCCGCCGACTGGATCGGCTACTTCGGCCGGGAGATCTCCGAGCGCCCCTGGCGCGACGTGCTCGCCCAGTGGTGGCCCCGCCTGCTGCCCGGCATGTACGGGGGATCGACGCACCCCGTGATCCGCGTCGGCCACGCGGTGCGCACCCTGCTGGCCGGCGAGAGCACCGGTCCGAGGCTGAACGAACTGGCGCACGGCCTCGGTTACTGGGCGGCACGCCACCACCCCGTCACCGGCCTGGCCCTAGTGGCGGGCGCCGACAGCGCCGCCGGGGCCCTCGACGCCGTACGGCCCGTCGCCGAGCGGGAGGGCGGGTTCCCCACCAGGCTCGGGCGCGTGACGAGCCTGCCGGTGTGGGCCGCCTCCGTCACGGACCCGGACGAGGCGCACAGCCGGCTCACCGAGCTGGTGCGGGCGGCCACCCACCGGTACGCCACCCACGGCCACGGCGAGGAGACGATGATGGTGCACGCCGCCACGGCTCCCAACGCCGTCCTGCGCACCCTCCCCGCACTCCCCCGCGCCCTGTGGGTGCCGAGCCTCCGGGCCGCCTGGACCGCGTCCGCCGCGGTCACCGCCATGTACGCGCCCGACGCACCGGTCACCTATGTCCCGCCGGGCTCGCTCACGCCCGAGGAGGTCTTCGAACAGGCCCTGGCGCACGGCGACGAGCACGTCATCAAGCTGACCGACACGGCACTCGACGTCGGCGACGAGCAGGCGCTCGCGGCGGCTCTGCGGGCCGTCGAGCTCAGCGAGCCCCTGCGTTAGCGCGGCCGGACGGACAGCGGCGCTCCCGATGCGACGACCTTGCCCGGGTTGAGGATGCCGTAGGGGTCCAGGGCCGCCTTGACCGCGCGCTGCATGGCGAGGTTGACGGTGCCCACCTCGCGGTTCATCCCGCCCATCTTCAGCAGGCCCACGCCGTGTTCACCGGTGACCGTGCCGCCGAAGGAGATCGCCGCGTCGAGGATGTCCTCGAAGGCGAGCTGGGCGCGTGCCCGGGCCGCCTCGTCACCGGGCTCGGTGATGATGAGGGGGTGGAGGTTTCCGTCGCCGGCGTGGGCGATGTTGGCGATGCGTACGTCGTGCTCGCGGGCGATCTCCTCGACGCGCGCCAGCATCCGGGGCACCAGGGCGCGCGGCACGACCACGTCCTCGGTGAGCACCGGGCCGAGCCGCTCCAGCGCCGGGTAGGCGAGCCGCCGGGTCTGGAACAGGGCGTCGGCCTCCGCCTGGTCGGTGGAGACCTCGGCCCAGACGGCCCCCGCCGCCGCGAAACAGGCCCTGATCGCCTCCGCCTCGGCGTCCCCGGCGGCCCCCGGGGTGTCCACGCGGCCGAGCAGGATCGCGTCGGCGTCGGCCGACAGTCCCATGTTCTTCCACTCGTCGACGGCCTTCAGGCAGTGCCGGTCCAGGAGTTCGAGCGCGGAGGGCACGATGCCCGCCTCGGTCACCCTGCTCACCGCGTCACCCGCGGCGACGACCGAGTCGAAGAAGCCGGCCACCGTACGCTCCGCCAGCCGGGCGCCGCGCAGCTTCACCGTGATCTCGGTGATCACGCCGAGGGTGCCCTCGGAGCCGACCAGCAGCCCGCACAGGTCGTACCCGGCGACGCCCTTCGCGGTCTGCCGCCCCACCCTGACGACCTCGCCGAGGCCGTTGACGGCTTCGAGCCCGAGTACGTAGTCCCGGGTCACGCCGTACTTGACGCAGCACATGCCGCCCGCGTTGGTGGCGGCGTTGCCGCCGATGGTGGACCACGGGGAGCTCGCGGGGTCCGGCGGATACCAGAGGCCCTGTTCGGCGCACGCGGCGCGCAGGTCGTCGTTGACGACGCCCGGCTGGACGACTGCGAGACGCTCCACGGGGTCGATGCGCAGGATCCGGTTCATGTCCTCGAAGGAGAGGACGACCGCGCCGTCCACCGCGTTGGCCCCGCCGGACAGCCCCGTGCCCGCGCCGCGCGGCACCACGGGGATGCGGTGCTCGACGCAGTACGCGACGACGGCCCGCACCTCGTCCGTGTCCTGGGGCCTCACGACGGCGAGGGGCCGGCCGGCCGGGGCCCACTCCGCCTCGTCGTGTGCGTAACGGCCCAGGCTGTCCGGGTCGGTGATGACCTTGCCCGCCGGTATCCCGTCGGCTGCGTTCGGCTTCGGCACGGCCGCTGACCACCTTTCTCGCACTCGCGCACCCCGCATCCTCCACGGAGCCGCACCCGTCCATCATGACGCGCTCGGTGCGGCGGCGGACGGGCGGCCTAAGTTGCATTCGGGATGCAACTTATCTATTCTGCCGCCATGCGGCTGACGCGATTCACCGATGTGGCGCTGCGGGTGCTGATGCGCCTCACCGTCACGGCAGAGGGCGAGGACCCGCCGACCACCCGCGAGGTGGCGGACACCATGCAGGTGCCATACACCCACGCGGCCAAGGTCGTCGCACGCCTCCAGCACCTCGGCCTCGTCGACGCGCGTCGCGGCCGGGGCGGAGGACTCTCCCTCACCACCGCCGGGCGGTCGGCGTCGATCGGCGCCCTGGTCAGGCAGCTGGAAGGGCCGGGCGAGGTCGTCGAATGCGAGGGCAGCACCCCCTGTCCGTTGCGTTCGGCCTGCCGGCTCCGCTCCGCGCTGCGCCAGGCCGAGGAGGCCTTCTACGCCTCCCTCGACCCGCTCACGGTCGGCGATCTCACCGCCTCCCCCACCGGCCCGCTGCTGCTCGGCATCAGCCGCAGCCGCCCCGCGCCCGCCTGATCCACCCTCACCTCGCCCGCGCGCTCTCCCCGTCGCACGGGCGGCGTCACGCCGCACAAAAATAAGCATCTTGCATACCAATTAACCGGGCGACCGCCGCACGGCGCCTGTGGACAGAGGAGTCAACGCATGCTCTCCGAGACCTCGACCGTCACCGTCCGAGCCACGCTCCCCGCCGTCGGCGCGGCCATCGGGGACATCGCGGACCTCTTCTACCGCATGCTCTTCGAGGCCCACCCGGAGCTGCTCCGGGACCTGTTCAACCGGGGCAACCAGGCATCCGGCGCCCAGCGCCAGGCGCTCGCCGGTTCCATTGCGGCCTTCGCCACGCAACTGGTCGAACACCCCGGCACCCGGCCCGACGTGATGCTGGGCCGGATCGCCAACAAGCACGCCTCCCTGGGCATCACCGCCCCCCAGTACGAGATCGTGCACACCCACCTCTTCGCCGCCATCGCCGAGGTGCTCGGCGACGCGGTCACCCCCGAGGTCGCCGCGGCCTGGGACGAGGTCTACTGGCTGATGGCCAACGCCCTGATCGCGATCGAGGAACGGCTCTACGCGCAGCAGGGCGTGACGGCCGGCGACGTATGGCGTGAGTGGACGGTCGTCTCCCGCAGCGAGGAGACGGCCGACGTGGCCACCTTCCGGATCACCCCGGCCGACGGCTCACCGGCGCCCGCCTTCCGGCCGGGCCAGTACGTCTCCGTGCAGGTGGAACTCTCCGACGGTGCACACCAGATACGCCAGTACAGCCTCATCGGCGCGCCCGGTGCCGATCTGCGCTCCTTCTCGGTGAAGCGGGTCCGTGACGGGAGCGGACCCGAGGGCGAGGTCTCGGCGCACCTGCACGCGCGGCTGCGCGCCGGTGACCGGCTCCGCGTCTCGGCACCGTACGGCGACCTGGTGCTCGACGGCTCCGACGCCCCGCTGCTCCTCGCGTCGGCCGGTATCGGCTGCACCCCGATCCTGTCGATGCTGGAACACCTGGCGGCCGAGGGGCACCGGTCGCCGGTCACCGTCGTGCACGGCGACCGGTCGCCCGCCGACCACGCTCTGCGCGCCGAGCACTCGGCGCTCACGGCCGGACTTCCCGACGCCTCAGCGCACTTCTGGTACGAGCACCCGGAGCCCGGAAGCACCGGTGGGCTGACGGGCACGGTGGACCTGAGCGCCCTTCCCGTCGCGCCGGGTACCCACGCCTACCTCTGCGGACCGCTGCCCTTCATGCGCGCGGTCCGCTCCCAGCTGCTCGCCAAGGGGGTCGCGGCGGCCGACATCCACTACGAGGTGTTCGGCCCCGACCTGTGGCTCGCCCAGGACTGAGCCCGACGCCCCGGGGGCACGCGCGGGGTGTCCGAATCGGCTCGTACAAGCGGCGGTCGGCGCTCGAACAGGTTTGCCGGAGGGGCAGGTTCCGGTACAAGCGCTGTACGGAACGGTTCACACCCCGCGAAGGAGTCGGCCATGTCCTCACCCATGTCCGCGAGCAACTTCCTCAAGGCCCTGAAGGACGAAGGACTCACCGTCGTCCAGGTGGGCGACTGGCGTACACACAACCGCAATCACCAGGGCCCCTGGGGGCCGGTGCACGGGGTGATGCTCCATCACACCGTCACCAGGGGCACGGCCCGCACGGTCGAGATCTGCCGCGACGGCCACGCGGGGCTTCCGGGCCCGCTCTGCCACGGTGTGATCGCCAAGGACGGCCGGGTGCATCTGGTCGGCTACGGCCGCACCAACCACGCGGGCCTCGGCGACGACGACGTCCTGCGCGCCGTCGTCGCCGAGAAGCGCCTACCGACGGACAACGAGTCCAACACCGACGGCAACCGGCACTTCTACGGCTTCGAGTGCGAGAACCTGGGCGACGGCGAGGACCCCTGGCCGGCGGTGCAGCTCGAAGCCATCGAGAAGGCCGCGGCGGCCGTCTGCCGCTTCCACGGCTGGGACGCCCCCTCGGTCGTCGGGCACCGCGAGTGGCAGCCGGGGAAGGTCGACCCGCGCGGCTTCTCGATGACGGGGATGCGCAACCGGATCCACGACCGGCTGAAGTAGGACGCCCCCGGGGCACCACGGGTGCCTGGGCCCCGGGGGCCGCTCCGCGTGATCACCGGCGAAGAGGCGGTGTTCCGACCCCGCACTGTCCAGTGCCTTCACGATTCATGCGAGGGAAGGCCCCCGACCAGGTCAGCTCGGACGGGAGTCGCCCCGGCCTGTGGAGGAGTCCATGGGATCCCCCACAGGGACGTGGGCTCGCGGCCTTCAGTAGCCGATGGTGAACCGGCGCTGCACGAAGCGTGGCAGCTCCGCTTCATCGATCAAGGCGATGGCCGCGTCCTCCGCCGAGATGCGGCTGCGACCGTCGGCGCCCACGACCGGCTGGTCGCCGCCGATCCGGAAGCGGCCGGTGCGTTCGCCCGGGCCGATCTCTTCTGCGGGGCTGAAGTAGGTCCAGAGCCGGTTCGAGGCCCGCAGGACGGCCAGGGCGTCGCGGTGACCGCGTATCGCTGCGGCGTATTCGCGAGGCAGCCCGAGCTGGTCGAGGGCGGCATGCAGCAACTCGTCGGAGTCTGCTCGCACCACTCCCGGTTCGATCTCGAGGCTGCCGGCGCCGCCGATCACGATGAGCCGGGTCCGTGGGCGGCTCTCCAGTGCCTTCAGCAGGGCTCGCGCCGCCGTCGCGTAGACGGTCGGGTCGGCGATGGAGCGCCGGACGGTGTCCGCGAAGTCCTTGGCGGCATTGCCCGGCTGGAATCCGCTGATCAGGACGTCGAGTCCGGGCAGGACACCAGCAATGCTCTTCGGGTCGAGGACGTCGACGCTCGTCCAGGTGATGTTGGCCCGACGCTCCTCGCGCTGCGCCTGAACGGCGTCCCGGCTGAACGCCTTGACGTCGTGGCCCCGGTCGAGGGCCTCGGCGACGACCCGGCTGCCGATGGTGCCCGTGGCTCCGATGACTCCGATGTGCATGGTTCCCCCTGTGCATGCAGAGTGGGACGCCACTTGTAGTGACGCCGTGCAGAAACTATACGCCGTGAAGTTTAACCACGCGGTTAAGTAAGTCGACGCTGTAAAGTGCCAGTTGTGACAGTCACGGGAAGCAGGGGAAGGCGCGAGCGGCTACGGGCCGAGACCACGGCCGAAATCAAGAAGGTGGCACTGGCGTTGATGGCCTCGGGCGGGCCGGACGCCATCACCCTGCGGGCCATCGCCCGCGAGATGGGCATGACCGCCAACGCCATCTACGGGTACTTCCCGACCAGGGACGACCTGGTCACCACGCTGATCAACGACGTGTACACCGCCTTGGCCGACGCTGTGGACACGGCCTGGGAAGCCACGCCTTCCGCCGATCCCGCCGTCCGGATCGAGGCATGGGCCAACGCCTTCCGCGCCTGGGCCCTGGTCAACCCCCAGGGGTTCCGGCTCATCTACGGCGATCCCGTGCCCGGCTACCAGGCCCCCGAGGGAGGCCCCGCCCCGGATGCCGCACGCCGGGTCTGCACCGGGCTCACCGCCCTCGCGGCAGCCGCCTGGCCCCACGCCGGTCGCCTCTACCAGGACAGTGCCTTCGACTGGTCCGACTTCGATCCTGGGCTCCTCGACAAGGTGCGTCCCGCTTTCCCCGACTTGCCGCCCGCGGCCGTCGCGCTCGCCCTGCGCATCTGGGGGCACCTCCACGGACTGGTGTCACTGGAGGTCTACGGCCATATGCGCACTCAGACCACCAGCCCGGAGAAGCTCTTCCGGGAGGAACTCGCCCAGCTCACACGGACGCTGGGCATGCCGCCTCGGCGCTGAGCGTCCCAAGCGCCGAGACACGCTTCAGCAGCCCCGAGGACGCTGTGAACCAGGTATCCATCTCGGTGTTCAGGTTCGGCCGTGACGCACTCGTGACGCCTCACCCGGCGCGACTCGTCGGCCACGACTCGCCGCTCCCGCACCTGCGCCGCCAGGGGGACGACGGGATGTTCGACCGGTTCGCGGAGCACGCCGAGGAGCTGTGGGACCGGGGCGTGCCGCGGACGCCGTGACGGCGGCGGGTGCGGCATGGCGACAATGGCGGGGTGAGCCCGCCCGCAGACCCCGCCCGTGCACTACAGCCCCGGCTCCCCTCTTCCCTGGAGGAGGTCCATGACGAGCGCTTCGCCCGGCACGGGGTGACGCTGCTGCTGAAGCGCGACGATCTGATCCACCCGGACCTGCCGGGCAACAAGTGGCGCAAGCTCGCGCCCAATCTGCGGGACGCCGGCGGGCGCACCGTGCTGACCTTCGGCGGGGCCTATTCGAACCACCTCCGGGCGACCGCCGCCGCCGGTCGGCTGCTGGGCTTTCCCACCGTCGGTGTCGTACGGGGCGACGAGCTGGCCCGCCGTCCGCTGAACCCCTCGCTGGCGCAGTGCGCCGCCGACGGCATGCGGCTGCACTTCGTGGACCGGACGACATACCGCGCGAAGGCCGC
The DNA here is from genome assembly GCF_053593715.1 of Streptomyces sp. NPDC002125. Taxonomy (NCBI): domain Bacteria; kingdom Bacillati; phylum Actinomycetota; class Actinomycetes; order Kitasatosporales; family Streptomycetaceae; genus Streptomyces; species Streptomyces sp. NPDC002125. The sequence continues at coordinate 583,338 of NZ_JBSFDD010000001.1, forward strand.
TCCGGAGGTCCTGGAGGGCCTGCTGAGCCTCTTCGGCCCGTGCGTGGTCATCCCGGAAGGGGGCAGCAACGCGCTAGCCGCACAGGGCTGCACAGAGCTCGGCCGGGAGCTCCACGGGCGGACCGGGACGGTCGCGGTGGCCTGCGGAACCGGCGGCACCCTGGCGGGCCTCGCCGCCGGGCTCGGCCCCGGTCAGCGCGCCCTGGGAATCCCCGTCCTGCGCGGCGGCTTCCTCGGGGACGCGGTGCGCACCCTGCAGCGCGAAGCGTTCGGGGCCCCGGCAGGGCGGTGGACCCTGGACGAGCGCTTCCACTTCGGCGGGTACGCCCGTACGCCCCCCGAGCTGGAGGCCTTCGCCGAGGACTTCGAGGACCGGCACGGGCTGCCCGTCGAGCGCCTCTACGTGGCGAAGCTCCTCTACGGGCTGACCGTGCTCGCCGGGGAGGGCGCCTTCGCGCCGGGCTCCACGGTCACCGCGGTCGTCACCGGCAGCCCCTGGGACGGCCGGGCGCCCGGTCACGCGGTGTCGGACTCCCGGTAGGCGGCGGCCTCCTCCAGGTCCAGCCTGCGCAGCAGGGCGCGCAGCATCTCGTCGTCGATCTGCCGTGCGTCCCTGAGACGTACGAAAACCTCGCGCTCGGCGGCGATCATCTCCCTGGCCAGCCGCCGGTAGGTGTCGTCCGCCGACTCCCCGGAGACCGGGTTGGCCGCGCCGAGCCGTTCCCACACGGCGTTGCGGCGCCGTTCCATGACGGTGCGCAGCCGCTGGGTGAGCGGGTCGGGCAGCGCGTTGCGCGGGTCCTCCATCAGGGCCGCGAGCCGGGCGTCCGCGGCCTCGGACGCCTCGCTCTGTGCCTGGGCCTCGGCCAGCGTCTCGGCGCGCTCGCTGCGCCCGGGGAGCTTCAGCACGCGCACCAGGAGCGGCAGGGTGAGCCCCTGGACGACCAGGGTCCCGATGACGGTGGTGAACGTCAGGAAGAGCACGAGGTTGCGCGCGGGGAAGTCCTCGCCGTCGTGCGTGACCAGGGGGACGGAGAAGGCGATGGCGAGCGAGACGACGCCGCGCATACCGGCCCAGCTGACGATCAGGGGCGAGCTCCAGGCGAGGGGGGCCTCGCGCTCCCTGATGCGCTTGGACAGCCACAGCGGCAGATAGCTCGCCGGGTAGACCCAGACGAAGCGCACGACGACCACGGCGACGAACACGAGGACCGCGTAACCGAGGGCCTCGGCCACGCCGTAGGAGCCCAGGCCCCTGAGCACGAACGGCAGCTGCAGCCCGATGAGCGCGAAGACCGCGGACTCCAGGATGAAGGCGACCATCTTCCAGACGGCCGCCTCCTGGAGCCGCGTCGCGAAGTCGACCTGCCAGGAGCGGTGGCCCAGGTAGAGCGCCACGACGACGACGGCGAGCACACCGGAGGCGTGGACCCGTTCGGCGGCCGCGTACGCCACGAAGGGGATCAGCAGCGACAGGGTGTTCTGGAGCAGGGCCTCCTTGAGGTGCGTGCGCAGCCAGTGCAGCGGCACCATCAGCAGCAGGCCCACGCCGACGCCCCCGACGGAGGCCAGCAGGAACTCACCGACGCCCGCGCCCCAGCTCATGCCCTCGCCGACGGCCGCGGCGAGCGCGACCTTGAAGGCGGTGATCGCGGTGGCGTCGTTCACCAGGGACTCGCCCTGGAGGATCGTGGTGACCCGGGCGGGCAGTCCGACCCTGCGGGCGATCGCCGCGGCCGTGACGGCGTCCGGCGGGGCGACGACGGCACCGAGCACCAGCGCGGCGGTCAGCGGCAGGTCGGGGACGAGCAGATAGGCCAGCCATCCCACGGCGAAGGTCGCGAAGAGCACGTACCCCACGGAGAGCAGAGCCACCGGCCGCAGATTGGCCCGCAGGTCGAGGTACGAGCTGTCGACCGCGGCGGTGTACAGCAGGGGCGGCAGCAGCAAGGGCAGCACGACGTGCGCGTCCAGCGTGTAGTCCGGCACCCCCGGCAGATACGCGGCGAGCAGGCCCGCGGCGACCAGCAGCAGCGGCGCCGGCACCGGCGTCCTGCGGGCGGCCCCCGCGACCGCAGCACTGACCGCGACGAGTGCCACCAGCGGCAATGCGTCCATCTCACCGTCCCCGCATCCGACGTAACGTGGCCATCATGAGAGAGTGCCTCCACGTTGACGAACTGCCGCGCCCCGAGCCCGCCCCGCTCAGCGACACCTGCCTGGAGTGCCGGGCGGCCGGGACGCATCCCGTGCAGCTGCGGCTCTGCCTCGTCTGCGGACACGTCGGCTGCTGCGATTCCTCGCCGCTGAAACACGCGACCGCGCACCACAAGGAGACCGGTCATCCGGTGATGCGCAGCTTCGAATGCGCGGAGAGCTGGCGCTGGTGCTTCGAGGACGGTTCGATCGTCTGACGTCTGGGTACGTCAAACCGGCGCCGGTTCTTCGCAATTGACCGCCGCAGACCTCTAGCCACTGTGTGTGCTCATATGCCTACCATGAGTAACGACGGGGTTGGAGTCTCGGCGACACGGCATCATGGGGCGCGATAGCGTCGCCGGACCACAGAACCGACGACGGACCGCACGGCCCCGGGCACTCGTCCCGGAGCCTCGAACGAGTTTGTGCCACCTTGGAGGTGAGGGTGTCCCAGATCGCAGGCGAGCCCGGGAACCAGGACTTCGTAGAGGTCCGGCTGCCCGCTGCGGGTGCCTACCTGTCGGTGCTGCGTACGGCCACGGCCGGTCTCGCAGCGCGCTTGGACTTCACTCTCGACGAGATCGAGGATCTCCGTATCGCGGTCGACGAGGCCTGCGCGATCCTGCTCCAGCAGGCCGTGCCGGGTTCCATCCTCAGCTGCGTCTTCCGCCTCGTCGGGGACTCCCTCGACGTGACGGTCTCGGCCCCCACAACGGACGGCCGCGCCCCCGAGCGCGACACCTTCGCCTGGACGGTGCTCTCCGCACTGGCCGGCAAGGTCGACTCCACGGTCGCCGACGACCGTACGGTCAGCATCAGCCTCTACAAACAGCGCGGCGCGGGACCCGGGCCGGCGTGAGCGACGGGAACGGGGACGGTCCTGTGCGGGACGAGACGATCCGGTCCGAGGTGGTGCGCCCCGCCGCCCTGCCGGAACAGCAGGCCCGGCCGCATCCTGAGGACGGGGCGGACGGCGCGGACGGGGTGCGGGGCGGTCCGGTCGCGGGGGAGCAGTCGCAGGCGGAGCGGGCGGGCCAGATGAGCGAGCACAGGCAGCACGATCCACACGACCGGAGCGGGGCGCGGGCGCTCTTCATCGAGCTGCGGGAGCTTCCCGACGGCTCGCCCGAGAAGGCCGAGCTGCGCAACCGGCTGGTGCGGATGCACCTTCCGCTCGTGGAGCACCTGGCCCGCCGCTTCCGCAATCGCGGCGAGCCGCTGGACGACCTGACCCAGGTCGCCACGATCGGCCTGATCAAGTCGGTGGACCGGTTCGACCCGGACCGCGGCGTCGAGTTCTCGACGTACGCGACCCCCACGGTCGTCGGCGAGATCAAGCGCCACTTCCGGGACAAGGGATGGGCGGTCCGGGTTCCGCGCCGCCTCCAGGAGTTGCGGCTGTCGCTGACCACGGCAACCGCCGAACTCTCCCAGCAGCACGGCCGCTCGCCGACGGTGCACGAGCTGGCGGAGCGTCTGGGCATCTCCGAGGAGGAGGTCCTGGAGGGGCTGGAATCGGCCAATGCCTACAGCACGCTCTCCCTGGACGTACCGGACACGGACGACGAGTCGCCCGCGGTGGCGGACACCCTGGGCTCCGAGGACGAGGCCCTGGAGGGCGTCGAGTACCGGGAGTCCCTCAAGCCGCTCCTGGAGGACCTCCCCCCGCGCGAGAAGCGGATCCTGCTGCTGCGCTTCTTCGGCAACATGACCCAGTCGCAGATCGCGCAGGAGGTCGGCATCTCCCAGATGCACGTCTCCCGGCTCCTCGCCCGCACGCTGGCACAGCTGCGCGAGCGCCTGCTCGTCGAGGAGTAGCCGAGGACGGGGCGCCGGGCCCGGCAGGCCGCGGCGCGTCCCGCCGTCCGCGGCGGCCCGCGTCAGGCGTCCGGGGTCGCCCGCGGTCCGCGTCAGGCGCCCGGAGTCCTCCGCGGCCCGCCTCAGGCGCCCGGAGTCGTCCGCGGTCCGCGGATGCCCAGCTCCTTCGTGGTGGCCGGGTTCAGCAGCAGCACGAGGGCCGTCACGGCGACCGCGGCGAGCACGATGCCGGCGGGGATCATGGCGCCCTGCGCCCTCAGCAGCGTCCAGGCCACCGGCATCGCCATGAGCTGGGTGATGAGCGCGGGGCCGCGGCTCCAGCTGCGCCGCAGCAGCAGCCCGCGGGCGGCGAACAGCGGGATCAGGCCGAGCGCCACCAGCGTGAGCCCTCCCATCTCCGCCTGCTGGATGCTGTCGGGCCTGCCGAGCAGACCGACGGCCAGCATGTAGATCCCGCCGATGGCGAGCGCCGCGCCTTCGAGCGCGGTGAGTGCGGCCAGGGCGGCGATCCTGCCCGGCTTCCCGACGCCGGCCGAGGGCGACGGGGAGGGCGTGTTCTGCTGAGTGCTCACGCCATTCAGACTGGCATCCCGGCCCGCCGAAAGCGAAGCCGGGGCCGGAGGCGGAGCGGAACCCCGGGACCGGAGCCGGGCCGCCCACCGGCCGACCCGCACCGCGACGGACCCACCGGCCGGACTACGTCACTCTCCGTACATGCGCCCGCACCCCATGGATCAGGACTTCAGGCGGTACCGCGCGGTGGGTACCCTGGCGGACATGCGCGCACTCCTCGTGGTCAACCCAGCTGCCACCACTACCAGTGCGCGGACACGCGACGTGCTGATCCACGCGCTGGCGAGCGAGATGAAGATCGAGGCCGTCTCCACCGAGTACCGAGGACACGCCCGCGACCTGGCACGCCGGGCCGCCGACTCCGACGACATCGACCTGGTGGTCGCGCTCGGCGGCGACGGCACGGTGAACGAGGTGGTCAACGGGCTGCTGCACCGCGGCCCCGACCCGGAGAACCTGCCGAGCCTGGCCGTGGTCCCCGGCGGATCGACCAATGTCTTCGCCAGGGCCCTGGGCATCCCCAACGACGCCGTGGAGGCGACCGGCGCCATCCTGGACGCCCTCGCCGACCGCAGCGAGCGCACCGTGGGCCTCGGCCTCGCGAGCGGCACACAGGGCACACGGGACGAGGCCGTCCCGGAACGCTGGTTCACCTTCTGCGCCGGGCTCGGATTCGACGCCGGCGTACTCGGCCGGGTCGAGCAGAAGCGCGAGCGCGGCAAGCGTTCGACCCATCCGCTGTACGTGCGCCAAGTGGTCCGGCAGTTCATGGAGGAGCCGCACCGGCGCAACGGCCTGATCACCCTGGACGTGCCCGGCCAGGAGCCGGTCACGGACCTCGCGCTCTCCATAATCTGCAACACCGCTCCCTGGACCTACCTGGGGAATCGTCCGATGTACGCCGCTCCCAAGGCCTCCTTCGACACCGGCCTGGACATCCTCGGACTGAAGCGTCTGACGACCGCCGCGGTGGCCCGGTACGCCACTCAGCTGCTCACTTCGAGCCCGGAGAAGGGCCCGCACGGCAAGCACGCCGTCTCCCTGCACGACCTCACGGACTTCACCTTGCATTCAAAGGCGCCGCTGCCCTTCCAGATGGACGGCGACCACCTGGGACTGCGTACGAGCGTGACGTTCACAGGCGTACGCCGTGCACTGCGTGTGATTGTGTGAGTGGAAGGGGCGAAAGTCCTTTGACTCGAACGTTTGGGCTGGCCCCCACCCCTTAGAAGTACGGCTGTGACCTAGTCGACACCGAGGAATCAAAAAAAACTTTCCAGAAGGGGTTGTATCCGCCGCCGAGGTTTGCGAATCTCTACATGGCGATCGGGACGGCCCGCAACATCGGCCTCCACTGAGAGCCAGAACCCCTCCTCACCACAACAGGACCACAACCAGTTCTTCTGGGCGTCGGACCTTCGTCTGCGGGGGGATTCGTGAAAGCGTTCACATTCACAAGCACCAGCATGTAATACCAAGGAGAGGTAGCAGCCATGGACTGGCGTCACAACGCCGTTTGTCGTGAGGAAGACCCCGAGCTGTTCTTCCCCATCGGCAACACCGGTCCTGCGCTGCTGCAGATCGAGGAAGCCAAGGCCGTCTGCCGTCGCTGCCCCGTCATGGAGCAGTGCCTGCAGTGGGCGCTCGAGTCCGGCCAGGACTCCGGCGTCTGGGGTGGCCTCAGCGAGGACGAGCGCCGCGCAATGAAGCGCCGTGCCGCTCGCAACCGGGCGCGTAACGCCAGCGCCTGACCGACGCCCCCCGCACGACGAGCCTCAGCCCGGCGGCGCGTACAGAGCGTACGCACAGCCCCGCCTTCGAGTCGCAGCGCGCAGTACCCCCGAAGCGCATCGCACCGTGAGCACCACGCAGTGGGCCCGGACCGTCACCACGGTCCGGGCCCACTGCTGTGTCCGCAGAGCGGTGCTCCGCTACTTCTCGTTCCGGGCGGGGGCGTTGCGGACGGGGATGTCGAGCACGACCTGCGTGCCGCGGACCGGCGCGGGGACCATGCCGAAGGTGCCGCCGAGTTCGCCCTCGACCAGCGTCCGCACGATCTGGAGTCCCAGGTTGCCGGCCTTCTGAGGATCGAAGCCCTCGGGCAGCCCCCGCCCGTCGTCCGTCACGGTGATCAGCAGCCGGGCGTCGGCCGATGAGCCGCCGCGCACGGCGGACACCTCCACCGTGCCCTGCTCGGCAACCGTGAACGCGTGCTCCAGCGCGTTCTGCAGCACCTCGGTGAGCACCATCGAGAGCGGAGTGGCCACTTCCGCGTCGAGGATGCCGAAGCGCCCCGTGCGGCGGCAGGTGACCTTTCCGGGGGAGATCTCGGCGACCATCGCGATCACCCGGTCGGCGATCTCGTCGAACTCGACCCGCTCGTCCAGATTCTGGGACAGCGTCTCATGCACGATGGCGATCGAACCGACGCGCCGTACCGCCTCGTTGAGCGCCTCGCGGCCCCGCTCCGAATCCATCCGGCGCGCCTGGAGCCGCAACAGGGCGGCCACCGTCTGGAGGTTGTTCTTCACCCGGTGGTGGATCTCCCGGATGGTGGCGTCCTTCGTGATCAACTCCCGCTCACGGCGGCGCAGTTCCGTGACGTCGCGGAGCAGGACCAGCGAGCCGATGCGTACGCCCTTGGGCTTGAGCGGGATCGCCCGCAGCTGGATGACCCCGCCGGCCCCCTCGACCTCGAACTCCCGGGGCGCGTACCCGCTCGCCACCTTGACCAGGGCCTCGTCCACCGGGCCGCGCGAGGGCGCGAGTTCGGCGGTCGTCGCGCCGAGGTTGTGGCCGACGAGGTCCGACGCCAGGCCGAGCCGGTGGTAGGCGGAGAGGCCGTTGGGGCTGGCGTACTGCACGACGCCGTCGGCGTCGAGCCTGATCAGCCCGTCGCCGACCCGCGGCGAGACGTCCATGTCGACCTGCTGACCGGGGAACGGGAAGGTCCCGGCGGCGATCATCTGGGCCAGGTCGGAGGCGGACTGGAGGTAGGTGAGCTCCAGCCTGGACGGGGTGCGCACGGTGAGCAGGTTGGTGTTGCGGCCGATGACCCCGAGGACCCGCCCCTCCCTCCGTACGGGGATCGACTCGACCCGCACGGGCACCTCCTCCCGCCATTCCGGATCGCCCTCGCGCACGATGCGGCCCTCGTCCAGGGCCGCGTCCAGCAGCGGTCGGCGGCCACGAGGCACCAGGTGGCCGACCATGTCGTCCTGATAGGAGGTGGGGCCGGTGTTGGGCCGCATCTGCGCCACGGACACATAGCGGGTCCCGTCGCGGGTGGGCACCCACAGGACGAGGTCGGCGAAGGAGAGGTCGGAGAGCAGCTGCCACTCCGAGACCAGCAGATGGAGCCACTCGAGGTCGGTGTCACTGAGGGCTGTGTGCTGGCGGACCAGATCGTTCATGGAGGGCACATGTGCGAGCGTACCCGCGGAAACGAAGAGGTTCCGAACCGATCGGCCCGCGGATGCGTGACACTGTGGGAGGGGCGCACGCCGACAGGAAATTCCGCGCCCACGGATGGACACGGGCTATTGGTCTAGTCCACAATGCACCGTGTAGGGACGCCACACTCAGGACACACTCAGGAAGCGTCCCGCACACGACAGACCTCCGTTCTCCCCGCACAGGAGAACGGACCGGGGTACCCGGCGCTCTCTGCCCTGACTGCGCCGGTGCCCCACATGGCCGGAGGCACCGCACACCGCCGGCCAGGAAGCTCCGGGCTGCGGTGCCGGACGGGCTGAGGGTCCCGTCCCGGCGCCGCGGCCCGCGGGTGTTTCCGGGGGGCCCGCGAGGCCCTCCGAGGGGCTTCCACCCCCGCGGATGTGACCGTCCGCCGACAGGGCGACAACCGGCGACCCGTATACGGACGGTTCACCTCCGAGCCGCCCCGTTCTGCTAGATTGGGCATTTAGATTGGTCTATACCACCCGCCACTCTTCAGATCGGCAGGCCCAGCGTGGAAGTTGTCATCGTCCCGGACGCCTCGGCAGGCGGCGAACTCATCGCGGAGGCCATCGCGGCCCTGCTGAGCCGCAAGCCCGACGCCCTGCTCGGCGTTGCCACCGGCTCGACCCCGCTGCCCATCTACCAGGCCCTCACGGCGAAGGTCCGCTCCGGCTCCGTGGACGCGTCGGACGCCCGCATCTGTCAGCTCGACGAGTACGTGGGACTGCCCGCGGGCCACCCCGAGTCCTACCGCTCCGTCGTACTGCGCGAGGTCGTCGAGCCGCTCGGGCTGTCCGAGAAGTCGTTCATGGGCCCCGACGGCACCGCCGAGGACGTCCAGGCCGCCTGCGAGGCGTACGACAAGGCGCTCGCCGAGGCGGGCGGAGTGGACCTCCAGCTGCTCGGCATCGGCACCGACGGGCACATCGGCTTCAACGAGCCGTGCTCCTCGCTCGCCTCCCGCACCCGCATCAAGACGCTGACCGAGCAGACCCGGATCGACAACGCGCGCTTCTTCGACGACGACATCGCGCAGGTGCCCCGCCACGTCATCACCCAGGGCATCGGCACGATCCTGGAGTCGCGCCACCCGATCCTGCTGGCCACCGGCGAGGGCAAGGCCGAGGCCGTGGCCCGCACGGTCGAGGGCCCGGTGGCCTCCGTCGTCCCCGCCTCGGCGCTCCAGCTGCACCCGCACGCCACGGTCGTGGTCGACGAGGCGGCCGCGTCGAAGCTGAAGCTGGCGGACTACTTCCGCGCCACCTACGCGGCGAAGCCGCGGTGGCAGGGCCTCTGAGCCTCCCCGTACGCGTGAGGGCCGGGTCACCTGTGCGGTGACCCGGCCCTCACGCGTTTCCCGGCCGGTTCAGGACCCGGTGGATCCCGTGATCACTTCCGCCGCCGCGACGCCGCACACCCGCGCCGCGCCGTACGTCGTGATGTGCCACGCGCCCCGGGGCGGCGCCTCGGGCAGGCCCATCTCCACCACGACCGTGTCGGGGCGGGCCGCCACCAGGGCGTCCACGGCGGCGGCCATCCACGCGTGCCGGTGGAGGTCGCGGACGACGGCGACGACACGCCGCTCCCCCGCCGCCCTCAGCACCTCGGCCGCGGGTGCCTCGCTGTCGCTGCCGTAGGTGTCCGTCGTGGTGCCCGGCAGCATCCGGGACAGCTCGGCACCGAGGCCCCAGGGGGTCTCCGCGCCGACCGCGATGTTGGCGACCGGGGTGAAGGCCGCGACGTACGCCGGCTCGGTCAGCGGCTCGGCGGAGCCCGTGACCGTGAGGGCACGGCGGGCGGCGATCAGCCCGATGCCGGCTCCGGTGCCGGGCGCGGTCCCCTCCTGCGTGTCCGCGCCCGGCTCCGAGGCAGCCCCCCTGGCCCCCCGCGTCCACGACGCGAGGGCCCGTACACGTGCGGCGGCGTCGGCCAGCCGCTCCTCGGGCAGTTCACCGGTTCGCACCGCCGTCACCAGCGCGTCGCGCAGCCGCAGCACGGTCTCCTCGTCGGCCAGGCCGCCTCCGACGCATATCGCGTCGGCGCCCGCGGCGATGGCGAGTACGGATCCGCGCTCGATGCCGTACGTGCCGGCGATGGCGTCCATCTCCATGCCGTCGGTGACGATCAGCCCGTCGTAGCCCAGCTCCTTGCGCAGCAGACCGGTGAGGATCTGCGGGCTCAGGGTCGCGGGCCGGGTCGGGTCGAGTGCGGGTAGCAGGATATGTGCGCTCATCACTGATTTGGAACCCGCTGCGAGAGCCGCCCGGAAAGGCACCAGCTCACGGGCGTGCAGGGTGTCCAGGTCCACATCGATGCGGGGCAGCGAGTGGTGCGAGTCGACCGCGGTGTCGCCGTGCCCGGGGAAGTGCTTGGTGCACGCGGCGACGCCGGAGGCCTGGAGCCCTTCGACGTACGCGGCGGTGTGCCGGGCGACCAGCGCGGGATCGGCGCCGAAGGAGCGTACGCCGATGACCGGGTTGCCCGCGTTGGAGTTGACGTCGGCGGACGGCGCCCAGTTGAGGTTGACGCCGCACTCGGCCAGCCTGCGGCCGAGCTCCCGGGCGACGGCCCGGGTCAGCTCCACGTCGTCGACGGCGCCGAGCGCGAGGTTGCCGGGGAAGGAGGAGCCGTCGCGGACCTCCAGCCTGGTGACGTCGCCGCCCTCCTCGTCGATCGCGACGAGTACGTCGTCCCGCTCGGCCCGCAGCCGGGCGGTGAGCGCGGAGAGCTGCTCGGGAGAGTCGATGTTGCGGCCGAACAGTCCGACGGAGGCCAGGCCTTCGCCGACCCTGCGCAGGAGCCAGTCGGGGGCGGTCGTGCCGGTGAAGCCGGGCTGGAGGACCGCGAGCGCGTCACGGGTCACGGTGTCCGTGGTGGATACGAGGGTGGTCATGGGGCTGCGTTATCCCTTCACGGCGCCGGAGGTGAGCCCCGTAGCCATCTTCCCCTGGATGATCATGAAGAAGATGACGACCGGGATGGAGATGAGCGTGGACGCCGCCATCAGCGCGCCGTAGTCCGTTCCGCGCTCCGTGGTGAAGGTCATCAGCCACACGTTGAGCGTGTACTTGGAGTTGTCGTTGATCAGGATGTACGCGAACAGGTACTCGTTCCACGCGTTGACCAGCGCGAAGATGGACGCGGCGGCGAGCCCCGGCGCCAGCAGCGGGAAGATGACACGGCGGAAGGCCCCCATGCGGGTACAGCCGTCCACCATGGCGGACTCCTCCAGCTCCACCGGGATGTTGATCACGAACCCGCGGATCATGATGGTCGCGAAGGGCAGCGTGGACACGAGGTAGACGACGATGAGTCCCCAGTACTCGTCGATGCCCCCCATCGCGTTGAGCTGGAGGTAGATCGGGATCAGCATCGCGGTCGGCGGAAGCATCTGGACGAGGATCATGATCATCATCAGCGCCTTCCGCCCGAAGAAGCGGAAGCGTCCGATGGCGAGCGCCGCGAGCGTCGCGATGATCATGCCGCCGAGGACGGCGGTGACCGAGACGATGAGGCTCGACTGGATCGCCGTGGCGAAGTTGTCCTGCTTCACCGCGCGCGCGAAGTTGTCGAACGTGAGGGACGACGGCCACAGCGTCTGGTCGTAGGACCGGATCTCGTGGTTCGGGCGGAGCGAGCTGACGATCAGCCAGTAGACCGGGAAGGCCATGAGACCGGCCGTGACCAGCGCCAGGATGTTGTAGCCGAGGCGGTTCCTCTTGCGGTCGGGCCTCAGGACCTGGGCCGGCGCGTCGGTGGGTGTGGAGGCGCTCATTCGACCTCTCCCGTCTTGATCAGCTGGCGCAGGTAGTAGACGGCGACGCCGGAGAGCATCACGACGGTGATCAGCGCGATCGCACTGCCCTGACTGAAGGAGGTGGACTCGAACGCCTTGGAGAAGGAGTAGAGGCCGAGGGTCTCGTACTCGGGTTCGGGCTTGTTCCCGCGGAGCAGCCAGATCTGGCCGAACACGTTGAAGTCCCAGATGACCGAGAGCGTGGCGACCATGGTGAACACCGGCTTGATGACCGGCCAGGTCACGTAGCGGTACACGCCGAACGCGGTGGCGCCGTCGAGGGAGGCGGCCTCCTCCAGCTCCTTGGGGACCTGGGTGAGCGCGGCGTACATGGTGATCACGACGAACGGGATGGCGCCCCAGACGACCAGGAGCGTGATGATGCCGAATCCCTGCCAGGGGTCCAGGAACCAGTTGTGGCCGAGCCACCGGTCCTCGTTGCCCGTGATGTCGGCGAGCAGGGTGTTGATCAGGCCGTAGTCGGAGTCGGAGAGCCAGCGGAAGACCGAGGCGGCCACCATGAGGGGCATGGACCAGGCGGCGATCAGCGCCACGGTGAGGACCAGCCGGACCCAGGTGGAGACCTTCAGCATCATCAGGGCTATCAGCAGCCCGATGCCCATCGTCAGCACGACACAGACGGTCATGAAGACGACGGTCCGGCCGACGACCGACCAGAACTCGGGGTCGCCGAGGATGTTGGTGAACTGCTCCAGGCCGACCCATGGCGTCTCGCCGTTGCCCCAGAGAGCCGCCCGCCCCATGTCCTGGAAGGACATGATCACGGTCTTGATCAGCGGGTAGACGTAGACGGCGGCGATGGCGAGGATCGCCGGCAGGATCAGGAAGTAGGGAAGGAGTTCCCCCTTCTTCCGCCGCTTCTTCGGGCCCGGCCCGGCGGCTTCCTGCTCGGAGGGCGGGTTCCCGGTCTTCTCCGGGACACCCGGTACGGGGACCGGTGGACCGGCGGCCTTGGTGTCGGCAGCAGTCACGTGACTGACCTTCCATCGGGATTCCCGGGGTCTCTACCCGGGAATCACGGCGTTCTCAACCTAAGAAAGGGACGGGGGCCCGGTGTTCGCCGGGCCCCCGCCTGGAGAGCCGAAGGCTCGCGACTACTTGTTGATCAGCTCGTTGATCTTGGCGTCGGCCTTCTTGGCGGCGTCGGCCGCAGAGGTGCCCTTGAGGATCTCCAGGAGCATGTTCTCCAGGACCTCCTCCTTCTCGATCGAGGTCCAGCCCGGCGCGATCGGCGTGAACCAGGCGTCCGGCACCGCGTTGGCGACGGCGGCCGTCTCCGGCTTCGACTTCAGCGGCTCGAGCTGCTTCTCGTTGTTCGGGAGGATGTTCTTGGAGGCGAGCACCTCCTGCGACTTCTCGCTGGTGAAGAGCGAGACCCACTCCTCACCCAGGTCGGCGACCTTGGACTTCGCGGTCACCGCGAGGTCCGAGCCGCCGATGAAGGACGGAAGCGCCTTGCCCTCGGGGCCGGGCATCCCGGCGGGCGCGATCTTGCCCTCGAGCTTCGGGTTGCCGTTGTTGGCGCCGTCGACGACGGAGCCGGCCTCCCAGCCGTTGCCGTAGATCAGGGCCGCCTTCTCGTTGGCCATGACGTTGGCGTGGTCCTGCTCGTCCTTGGTCTGGTCGGCCTTGTTGTACTTCTCGACCAGGTTGACGAAGTGCTCGATGCCCTTCAGCGACTCGGGGGAGGAGAGGTTGCCCTTCCACTCCTTCGCACCCTCGTCGTACTCGGCGATGGAGCCGCCGTAGGCCGCGACGTAGGACATGGCCGCGTACCAGTAACGGCCCGGCAGGTAGAGGGACGAGAAGCGCTTGTCCTTCTTCGTGTACTCCGCCGAGACCTTGTCGAGCGCGGCGAGCAGCTCGTCCTCGGTCTCCGGGAGCACGTCGCTGCCGGTGCCCTTCTTGAACATGTCCTTGTTGTAGATCGCGACACGGGCGCCCGCGTAGTAGGGCACGCAGAACTGCTTGCCCTCGAAGGTGCAGGTGTCCTTCAGACCCTTGATCCAGGTGTCCGAGTTGTCGTACTTCTTGGGGTCGATCTCGGCGAGGGCGCCGTTCAGGATGTACTGCATCGTCTCGGTGTTGCCGAGCTCGACGACATCCGGGAACTTGTCGCCGCCGAGGGCCGTGTCGAGCTTCTTGGCCTTGTCCGCCCACTGCTGGTACTGGACGTTGACCTTGACCTTCGGGTACTTCTTCTTGAACTGCGCGTTGACGTCCTTGACCAGTTCCGGCCAGGTGCTCTGCGCGTCGACCATGAGCCAGACCGTCAGGCTCTCGGTGCGGTCCTTCGGATCCTTCGAGGCGTTTTCATTACTGTCCCCACCACACGCCGCGATTCCGGTCATCATCGCTGCGACGCCTACTGCCGCAATGAGCTTGCGCTTCATGCCACACCCTCCTCAGGGATACCAGCAACCCCCCGCCCACCGCGAAGACGTAAGCCTGGTGCCTGTGGGGCTGGGACCTGGTCTTTAATGGTTTAGACCAGTACCGGGAGCTTGGCCTAGACCTTTAGGGGTGTCAAGGGTGTATAAGAAGTGCACTCGCGTCCGTTATCGGACCGACACCTGAGGGAGGGCGACGACCCGTGACCGGACCGTGCCACCATGTGAGCCGCGACAGACGGAGGAGCCGGTGACGGCAGCAACGCAGCAGTCGGGAAGGCGGGCCATGGGTGCCGACGGGGGCAGAGTGACGAGCGAGACCGGTGCGGGTGCGGGTGCGCGCACGGCCCGCGTCCCCAAGTACTACCGGCTCAAGCGCCATCTCCTCGATATGACGGACACCATGCCGCCGGGCACTCCGGTGCCTCCCGAGCGGACCCTGGCCGCCGAGTTCGACACCTCGCGCACCACCGTGCGCCAGGCCCTCCAGGAGCTGGTGGTCGAGGGCCGGCTGGAGCGCATCCAGGGCAAGGGCACCTTCGTGGCCAAGCCGAAGGTCTCCCAGGCCCTGCAACTCACCTCGTACACCGAGGACATGCGCGCCCAGGGCCTGGAGCCCACCTCCCAGCTGCTGGACATCGGCTATGTCACGGCGGACGACACGCTCGCCGGACTGCTGGACATCACCGCGGGCGGGCGGGTGCTGCGCATCGAGCGGCTCCGTCTCGCCAGCGGGGAGCCGATGGCCATCGAGACCACGCACCTCTCGGCCAAGCGCTTTCCCGCGCTGCGCCGTTCACTGGTGAAGTACACCTCGCTCTACACCGCTCTGGCCGAGGTGTACGACGTCCGGCTGGCCGAGGCCGAGGAGACCATCGAGACCTCGCTCGCCACCCCGCGCGAGGCGGGGCTGCTCGGCACGGACGTCGGCCTTCCGATGCTCATGCTCTCCCGTCACTCGATCGACGGACACGGCGAACCCGTGGAGTGGGTGCGCTCGGTGTACCGGGGCGACCGCTACAAGTTCGTGGCGCGCCTGAAGCGTCCCACCGACTGAGACCGCCCGGACCTCTCGCCCCACGATCCCCTCGCGCCCGCGCGAGGGGATCGGTCGTTCCGGGCGGCAGCGGGTTCCGGCCACGCCTGTTCCCGTGCGCGGCGGACCGTTGCAGGACCGCAATGCGGACGGGGGGTGACGATGGCCGGACCTCTCGCCTAGATTTCCTGCGCATTACACCAGGTGATCAGCGAGGGGACGGAGTCGCCATATGCCGGAAGAAAACGAAGCGAACCCACCGACAGGACCCACCGTGACACCCGTCAGGGTGGTCATCGCGCTCTGTCTGATAGCCCCGTTCGTGGCGATGCTCTGGGTGGGCTCGTACGCAAAGATCGAACCGACCTTCATCGGCATCCCGTTCTTCTACTGGTACCAGATGCTCTGGGTGCTCATCTCGACCTCGCTCACCATGGTCGCGTACAAGCTGTGGCAGCGTGACCAGCGCGCCCGCAAGGGAGGTGCTTCCGCATGAAGGACGGTGTGAACGGCGTCGCACTCGCCGTGTTCATCTTCTTCTTCCTGGCCGTCACGGTCATCGGATTCATGGCCGCGCGCTGGCGCAAGGCCGAGAACGAGGCCAGCCTCGACGAATGGGGCCTGGGCGGACGGTCGTTCGGCACCTGGGTGACCTGGTTCCTGCTGGGCGGCGACCTCTACACGGCGTACACCTTCGTCGCGGTCCCTGCGGCGGTCTACGCGGCGGGGGCGGCCGGCTTCTTCGCGGTCCCCTACACGATCCTCATCTATCCGCTCATCTTCACCTTCCTGCCGCGTCTGTGGTCGGTCTCGCACAAGCACGGCTACGTCACCACCTCGGACTTCGTCCGGGGGCGCTTCGGCTCGAAGGGGCTCTCGCTGGCGGTCGCCCTCACGGGCATCCTCGCCACGATGCCGTACATCGCGCTCCAGCTGGTCGGCATCCAGGCCGTGCTGGACGTCATGGGAGTCGGCGGCGGCGAGACCACGCACTGGTTCATCAAGGACCTGCCGCTGCTGATCGCGTTCGCGGTCCTCGCGGCGTACACCTACTCCTCGGGCCTGCGTGCGCCGGCGCTGATCGCGTTCGTCAAGGACGGCCTGATCTACCTCGTCATCGCGGTGGCGATCATCTACATCCCGATAAAGCTGGGCGGCTTCGACAACATCTTCGCCGCGGCGAACGAGAAGTTCTCGGCGGCGAACGAGGCGGCGGGCAAACCCGTGGCCGGACTCGCGC
This sequence comes from Streptomyces sp. NPDC002125, assembly GCF_053593715.1. Classification (NCBI taxonomy): domain Bacteria; kingdom Bacillati; phylum Actinomycetota; class Actinomycetes; order Kitasatosporales; family Streptomycetaceae; genus Streptomyces; species Streptomyces sp. NPDC002125. The sequence continues at coordinate 599,870 of NZ_JBSFDD010000001.1, forward strand.
CGGGCGCCTCCGGCCAGTGGGTGTACGCCACCCTGGCACTGGGCTCGGCACTGGCCCTCTTCATGTATCCGCACTCGATCACGGCGACGCTCTCCAGCCGCAGCCGTGAGGTGATCCGGCGCAACACGACGATCCTGCCGCTGTACTCGCTGATGCTGGGTCTGCTGGCCCTGCTCGGCTTCATGGCGATCGCCGCCGGGATCAAGGTGGACAACGGACAGCTCGCGATCCCGCAGCTGTTCGAGAACATGTTCCCGGACTGGTTCGCGGGTGTGGCCTTCGCCGCGATCGGTATCGGCGCGCTGGTGCCGGCCGCGATCATGTCGATCGCCGCGGCGAACCTCTTCACCCGCAACATCTACAAGGACTTCATCAAGCCCGACGCGACCCCGGCCCAGGAGACCAAGGTCTCCAAGCTGGTCTCGCTGCTGGTGAAGGTCGGCGCGCTCGCTTTCGTCCTCACCATGGACAAGACGGTCGCGATCAACTTCCAGCTGCTGGGCGGCATCTGGATCCTCCAGACGATGCCCGCCCTGGTGGGCGGCCTGTTCACCCGGTGGTTCCACCGCTGGGCCCTGATCGCCGGCTGGGCGGTCGGCATGATCTACGGCACGGTGGCCGCGTACGGTGTCGCCAGCCCGACCCAGAAGCACTTCGGCGGGTCCTCGAAGGAGATCCCGGGCATCGGCGAGATCGGCTACATCGGTCTCACCGCGTTCGTGCTGAACGTCCTCGTCGTGGTCGTGCTGACCTTCGTCCTCAACGCGGTGAAGGCCCCGGCGGGCATCGACGAGACGTCCCCGTCCGACTACACCGCGGACGTGGGCGACCCCGGCGTCCAGGAGAAGCTCCCGCCCGCCACGGTGGGTGCCCCGGGCGGTCACTGACCCCCGCGGGCACCAGGAGGGCGACGCCGTCCCGGCAGGGTCCACCCTGCCGGGACGGCGTCGTTCGTGCCCCCGGAAACAGGGAGGCGTCCCCTCGTCCGGCTGCGGCAGACTGCGCCCATGGACCTATCGATCAGGCGGATCCGGCCCGCGCAGTACGAGGCCCTGGCCGGGATCACCGCCGAGGCGTATCTCAGGGACGGGCTCCTGGACCTCGGCGCCGACGACCCCTATCTGGAGAAGCTCCGCGCCGTCGGGCAGCGAGCGGCCGAGACCGAGGTGCTGGTCGCGGTCGACGGCGACGGCCGGCTGCTGGGCGGCGTCACCTACGTCGCGTCCGGCGGCCCGTGGGCGGACGTCGCCGCCGCGGACGAGGCCGAGTTCCGGATGCTCGCCGTATCCCCGGAGGCTCGTGGACGGGGCGCGGGCGAGGCGCTCGTACGGGCGTGCGTGGACCGGGCGAGTGCCGCCGGAGGGTGCTCCGGGATCGTCCTGTCGACGCAGCCGGCCATGCGTGGCGCCCACCGGATCTATGAGCGCCTCGGCTTCGTACGGACCCCGGAGCGGGACTGGAACCCGCTGCCCGCCCTCCGGCTGCTGACGTACCGCCTGGCTCTCTGACTCCTCCGCGACACAACATGTGGGGGCTGCCTCAGCAGGCAGCCCCCACATGTATGCTCGACCTCGCTGTCGCCGCAGGGGAATCCGGTGCGAATCCGGAACTGTCCCGCAACGGTGTGATCGGTGTGCTTCGGCGCACCCGAAGTCCGAAGACCTGTCGACAGCGCGTCCGGCTCGACCGAACCGGACGCCGAGACGTCCGGGCCCCGCGGAGGGCCGGTGGACGCCGTGCACGCCGTGCTGCCCTTTCGCGGGCTCGGTCGTGCCCCGGCTGCCCCGCTCCCGCAGGCCCAGAGCCGAGCGAGGGATAGCCCCAGTGACCATCGCGCCAGCCGATCCGGTTTCGGCCGAGGAATCCGAAGGCCTTGCGGCCGACGCCCCCGGGACCGCCCTGCTGCGGACCCTGACCGGTCTCACCGCCGATCTGCCCGACACCGACCCCGGACGGGTCGCCGCCGCCGCGCTGCGCGGCCGGAGCGCGCGGGCGGACGAGGCCGAGCTGCGCTCGCTGGCCACCGAGGCCGCCGCCGGCCTGATCTCCGAGGACCCGGCCTACTCCCGGCTCGCCGCGCGGCTCCTCACCCGCACCATCGCGGACGAGGCGGCCGGACAGGGGGCGGTCTCCTTCTCGGCCTCGGTCGCCACCGGACACCGCGAGGGCCTGATCGCGGACCGTACGGCGGAGTTCGTCGCGCTGCACGCAGACGCTCTGGACGCGCTGGTCGGGCAGGCGCTCGCCGACGGGGCCGACGACCGCTTCGGCTACTTCGGGCTGCGGACGCTGTACAGCCGCTATCTGCTGCGCCACCCGCTCACCCGCGAGGTCGTCGAGACCCCGCAGCACTTCATGCTGCGCGTCGCCGCCGGGCTCGCCGAGGACACCTCCGAGCGCGCCCTGGAGGAGGTCGCCGCGCTGTACGGCCTGATGAGCCGGCTGGACTATCTGCCCTCCTCCCCCACCCTCTTCAACTCCGGCACCCGGCACCCGCAGATGTCCTCCTGCTATCTGCTGGACTCACCGCTGGACGAGCTCGACTCCATCTACGACCGCTACCACCAGGTGGCGCGCCTCTCCAAGCACGCGGGCGGTATCGGCCTCTCCTACTCCCGTATCCGCGCGCGCGGTTCACTCATCCGGGGGACGAACGGGCACTCCAACGGCATCGTGCCGTTCCTGAAGACGCTCGACGCCTCGGTCGCGGCGGTCAACCAGGGGGGCCGGCGCAAGGGTGCCGCCGCGGTCTATCTGGAGACCTGGCACGCGGACATCGAGGAGTTCCTGGAGCTGCGCGACAACACCGGTGAGGACCAGCGGCGTACGCACAACCTCAACCTGGCGCACTGGATCCCGGACGAGTTCATGCGCCGGGTCGACGCGGACACCGAGTGGTCGCTGTTCTCCCCGGCGGACGCCCCCGAGCTGGTGGACCTGTGGGGCGACGAGTTCGACGCCGCGTACCGCGCCGCCGAGGCCAAGGGGCTGGCCCGCAAGACCATGCCGGCCCGTGAGCTCTACGGGCGCATGATGCGCACCCTCGCGCAGACCGGCCAGGGCTGGATGACGTTCAAGGACGCGTCCAACCGCACGGCGAACCAGACCGCCGAGCCGGGCAGGGTCGTCCACTCCTCGAACCTCTGCACCGAGATCCTGGAGGTCACCGACGACGGTGAGACGGCTGTCTGCAACCTGGGGTCGGTCAACCTCGGCGCGTTCGTCGCCGACGGCACCATCGACTGGGAGCGGCTGGACGCCACCGTGCGTACGGCGGTGACCTTCCTGGACCGTGTCGTGGACATCAACTTCTACCCGACCGAGCAGGCCGGGCGTTCCAACGCCCGCTGGCGGCCGGTGGGTCTCGGCGCGATGGGCCTCCAGGACGTCTTCTTCCAGCTGCGGCTGCCCTTCGACTCCCCCGAGGCCCGCGCGCTCTCCACGAAGATCTCCGAGCGCATCATGCTCGCCGCCTACGAGGCCTCCTGCGGCCTGGCCGAGAGGTCCGGCCCGCTGCCCGCCTGGTCCGAGACCCGCGCCGCCCGGGGCGTGCTGCACCCCGACCACTACGCCACCGAGCTGAACTGGCCGGAGCGCTGGGACGCCCTGCGCGCCCGGATCGCGAAGAGCGGGATGCGCAACTCGCTGCTGCTCGCCATCGCGCCGACGGCGACGATCGCCTCGATCGCCGGGGTCTACGAGTGCATCGAGCCGCAGGTCTCCAACCTCTTCAAGCGCGAGACGCTCAGCGGTGAGTTCCTCCAGGTCAACGCCTACCTGGTGGACGAGCTGAAGAAGCTCGGCGTCTGGGACGCCCGGACCCGCGAGGCACTGCGCGAGGCGAGCGGCTCCGTGCAGGGCTTCGCCTGGATCCCCGAGGACGTGCGGGCGCTGTACCGCACGGCGTGGGAGATCCCGCAGCGCGGTCTGATCGACATGGCGGCGGCCCGTACGCCGTTCCTCGACCAGAGCCAGTCGCTGAACCTGTTCCTGGAGACGCCGACGATCGGCAAGCTCTCCTCGATGTACGCGTACGCCTGGAAGCAGGGGCTGAAGACGACGTACTACCTGCGTTCGCGCCCGGCGACCCGGATCGCCCGCGCGGCGTCCGGGACGGCCGTCGCCGCCGCTCCGATTCCCGTGCAGCAGGCAGCCGCTCCCGACGCGGACGCGATCGCCTGCTCCCTCGAAAACCCCGAGTCCTGCGAGGCCTGCCAGTAATGAGCACCACCGAGAACAAGAACCTGCTCGACCCGGGCTTCGAGCTGACCCTGCGCCCCATGCGCTACCCGGACTTCTACGAGCGCTACCGGGACGCGATCAAGAACACCTGGACCGTCGAGGAGGTCGACCTCCACTCGGACGTCGCCGACCTCGCCAAGCTGTCGCCGGGCGAGCAGCACATGATCGGCCGGCTGGTCGCGTTCTTCGCGACGGGGGACTCGATCGTCTCCAACAACCTGGTGCTGACGCTCTACAAGCACATCAACTCCCCCGAGGCGCGGCTGTACCTGTCGCGCCAGCTGTTCGAGGAGGCCGTGCACGTCCAGTTCTATCTGACGCTGCTCGACACCTATCTGCCCGACCCGGAGGACCGCGCGGCGGCCTTCGACGCGGTCGAGGAGATCCCCTCGATCCGCGAGAAGGCTCAGTTCTGCTTCCGGTGGATGGACTCGGTCGAGAAGATCGAGCGGCTGGAGACGAAGGCCGACCGCCGCCGCTTCCTGCTCAATCTGATCTGCTTCGCCGCGTGCATCGAGGGGCTGTTCTTCTACGGCGCGTTCGCCTACGTCTACTGGTTCCGCTCGCGCGGTCTGCTGCACGGCCTCGCCACGGGCACCAACTGGGTGTTCCGTGACGAGACGATGCACATGAACTTCGCGTTCGAGGTCGTGGACACCGTCCGCAAGGAGGAGCCGGACCTCTTCGACGACGCCCTCCAGCAGCAGGTCACCGACATGCTGAAGGAGGCCGTCGAGGCGGAGCTGCAGTTCGGCCGCGATCTGTGCGGCGAGGGCCTGCCGGGGATGAACACCGAGTCGATGCGCCAGTATCTGGAGTGCGTCGCCGACCAGCGGCTCACCCGGCTCGGCTTCCCGCCGCTCTACGGCTCCGAGAACCCGTTCTCGTTCATGGAGCTCCAGGGGGTGCAGGAGCTGACCAACTTCTTCGAGCGCCGTCCCTCCGCGTACCAGGTGGCGGTGGAGGGGTCGGTCGGCTTCGACGACGACTTCTAGATCCTGGCCCAGGACCTGAGGTGGGGGCGCCGCGTGGCCGTGAACGGCCGCGCGGCGCCTGCCGTTTCCGGGGGTTGCGCCTCGTGGCGGCGTTCCGCCGCCTCCCGCAGCTCGCGGTCGATGCGGCGCTCGCGGGCGAGCCCGAGGACCGCGGGCAGCAGGACGAGGGCGAAAAGTACGGCTATGGACAGGAAGCTCAGGAATGTGTTCATGGCTCTACTGTCGTCCGTGCGGCTCGATTCCGGCAGTGGCAGGACTGTCATGCAGCATCGAATTACTGCCACACTCATCTCATGCTGAAGAATGTCGCCGCTCTGCTGCTCGACGAGGTCCATCCCTTCGAACTGGGCGTCCTGTGCGAGGTGTTCGGGCTCGACCGCTCCGACGAAGGGCTGCCGGTCACCGACTTCGCGGTGGTGTCGGCGGAGGGGCCCGTCCTCCGGACGCACGCCGGGTTCACCATCAGCACCCCCCACGGTCTGGACCGCCTGGAGGAGGCCGACCTCGTCGCCGTACCGGCGGGGAGCCACTTCGTGGGGCGGGAGTATCCCGTGGAGGTCCTGGACGCCCTGCGCCGGGCCGTGGAGCGCGGGGCGCGGGTCCTGAGCGTCTGCTCCGGCGCGTTCGTCCTCGGCGCCGCCGGGCTGCTGGACGGCCGCCGCTGCACCACCCACTGGCGGCACGCGGAGGAGCTGGCCCGCCGCTTCCCGCAGGCCCGTGTGGAGCCGGACGTGCTCTACGTCGACGACGGCCCGGTCATCACGTCGGCGGGCACGGCCGCGGGGATCGACGCCGCTCTGCACCTCGTCCGCCAGGCGCACGGGCCCGCCGTCGCGAACGCCATCGCCCGCCGCATGGTGGTGCCGCCGCACCGGGACGGAGGGCAGGCGCAGTACATCAAGCGGCCGCTGCCGCGCACCCGGTGCGACACGGTCGGTGAGACGCTCGCCTGGATGGAGCGCCATCTCGACCAGGAGCTGACCGTCGAACAGCTGGCGGCCCAGACGCACATGTCGCCGCGCACCTTCGCCCGCCGCTTCCAGCAGGAGACGGGCACCACTCCGTACCGCTGGCTGCTCCGGCAGCGGATGCTGCTGGCACAGCACCTCCTGGAGACCTCGGACGAGACCATGGACACGATCGCGGGGCGGACCGGCTTCGGGAACGCGGCGGCACTGCGCCATCAGTTCGTACGCGCGCTCGGTACGACTCCGAACGCCTACCGCCGCACCTTCCGGGGACCGGCCGAACTGACCGAGGTGGCCTGAGCGGACGGCCCCCGGAGGGGTGCAGGTCAGATGCCGCAGCTGGAGGCGGACCAGAAGTGGCTCGGCCCCTGGTTCACGTGGATGTGGTCACCGTGGCCGGGGTAGCCCGGGCCGAGAATCCCGTTGAACCCGTGGTAGCGGGCCTGAAGCGCGATGGTGCACAGCGAGTGCGGTCCGGAGCCGAGGTCGACGGCGTCACCGTAGAGATGGCGGCTGTTGGTCGCCCCGCCGACCGCCGAGTTGCAGCTGGTGGAACGGAAGCCGCTGGTGACACGGAGGGGCTGGTCACCCAGCGCGTGCCGCAGTGCCTGCAGTTTCCACATGCTGCTGAGGGCGTTGGCCTTGGCCGTGCCCGCGGCGACGGCTCCGCCCGCCCAGGTGCTGTTGCACTGGTTGAGCTCGGGGTAGGTGAAGTTGACGGGGGTGCAGTCGTCGTCCTGGAGGGCGTAGAGCTTGGACTGCGTGGCCGGGCCCGCGATGCCGTCGGCCGCGAGGCCGTAGGCGGACTGGAAGCGCTTGACCGCGGCCGTGGTGGCGGGGCCGTACGAACCGTCGATGGCGAGCACGGAGTTGTATCCCGGATAGCCCGCCACCCGGATCTGGAGCTGTGTGACGTCGTTGCCCGTGGCGCCCGGCGAGAGTGTGCGGGTCCAGGTGTAACAGCCGTCGGCCTGAGCCGTGCCGGCGGTGACGAGGGCACCGCCGACCGCGAAAGCCATGGCCATGACAAGGCCGAGCAGCAGATGTGCGGTACGTCTGAGCATGGGGGTCTCCCTGCGCTGTGAGGTATGGCCGTGAAGCGTGGGAGAGAGCCTGTCGGACGGGTCGACGCGCGTCAACCACGCCCCGGAGAACACTGGACGGCGAACACCTCACGCCGGCACCGGACACGGGAAAGGGCCCCGCCCACCGGGCGGAGCCCCTATGACGCTGTCCCCGGGATCCGGATCAGTCGTTCGGGACGACCTCGTAGCGCGGCGTGCCCTCGGCCATCTGCTTCAGCGCGTCCTTGCGGTCCCGCTTGGAGAGCCGGTCGATGTAGAGGTAGCCGTAGAGGTGGTCCGTCTCGTGCTGGAGGCAGCGCGCGAAGTACCCCGTGCCCCGCACCTTCACCGCGTTGCCCCGGGCGTCCTGACCGCGCACGACGGCGTAGTCGGGACGCGCGAGCGAGGCGTACGCCGTCGGCACGGAGAGGCAGCCCTCGTTGGAGTCGTCGAGAACGCGCCGCTCAGGCGCGAGCTCCTCCAGCACCGGGTTGCAGATGGCGCCGACGTGCCGCACACCGTCGTCGTCCGGGCAGTCGTAGACGAAGACCTTGCGGTCCACACCGATCTGGTTGGCGGCCAGGCCCACGCCCTCCGCCGTCCGCTGGCTGGCGAACATGTCGTCGATCAGCTGCGCGAGCTCGTCGCCGAACTCCGTGACGTCGCTGCACTCCTTGTGCAGGACCGGGTTGCCGACCACCGTGATCGGGCGGGAGGTGCCGCGCTCGCGGTGCGCCGCCTCGCGCGCCTCGCAGTCCTCGGTGTCCACGAGGAATCCCTCGTCGTCCACACCGGCCTGCTGGTCCGTCTCCTGCTGCGACATGTCCGCCGTACGCCTTCCTGCAACCTGAACCCGTGAGTATCCGCACCGGAATCGGTGCCCGTACAGCCTACGGGCACCGCTCAGCAGACTTCTTCCAGATCCCGCCACTCACGGCTGTCCGGACTGTCCGCCACCCAGCCGTCCAGCAGCCCGCGCACCAGCCCTGCGGGGGCCGCTATGCCGCACTCCCGCTCCGGCACCCAGAGGTCTCCGGCCGTGCGATGGCCCAGGGGCCCGGGGTGGCCCGGCTCGCTGTGGTCGTGCGGGTCCAGGTGCTCGCCGTCGCCCTCGTCGCTCTCCATCCGGCTCTCCGAGCAGGCCCGGCAGAGCAGCCGCACGGAGGACGACCAGTCCTCGGCGGCGAAACCGGCGTCGGAGGCGAGCTGCTCCAGCGCGTCCCTGTCGTCCTCGGTGGCGGCCTCCAGGAGCACCACCCAGGTCGGCACGGGAGAGGGCGCCCACAGCTCGATCTCGTCGAAGACGGGGTACGAGGGCCCGGCCGCCGTGATCCGCTCGCCGTTCGGCACGCCGTCGTGCAGGACGACCTCGCCCCAGCGCCGGCCTGAGGACGGCAGGGGGATCGACAGCACTTCCATCCGCGCCGGGTCGAGCCTGCGGCCCCAGACGACCTCGGCCTCGCCCTCGGGCGAGAGCCGCACGGCAGCGCTGCCCAGCTCCATGCCCGTGGGCTCGCTGTTGGACGCCGCGTTGTGCTGGCCGCTGCCCGGCACCTTCAGCCCGTAGGCCTGCCATGCCCGGCGGGCCAGCGGCCAGTCCTGGAGCGCCGTGGCGGCGATCCCGACGTTCCACCAGTCCGGGGCGCCGGACTCGCGGTCGAGCAGGGCGACGGCCCGCAGACCCGCGGCCCTCGCCTGCTCCCAGTCGTGCCTGAACTTGTGCAGCAGCGCGAGATTGAACCAGGACTCGGAGAGCCAGGGCTCCAGGTCCGCCGCGCGTGTCAGCAGCGCCCCCGCGTCCTCGTACCGGCCGTCGCCGATCAGCGTGAACGCGCGGTCCGTGGCCTGCCGCCAAGAGGCGGACGGCCGATGCCGTACCTTCCCGAAGATCCTCACGATTCCCGCCTGTCCCGACTGGACACCCTCGTTTTCCGCTCTCCTTCGCATCCAACCATGCCGGGCCGGACGCTCGCTCATTACCCATGGGTTACCCCGCACGCACCGGGGCCAGACCACCTCGCGCCAGGACTCTGGCCAGCGCCTCGACGACCTGTGGCTGGTAGTCGCGGCCGGTGCCGAGCCTGAGCTGCTCCAGCGCCCCCAGAGGGCCCTTGACGCCTTCCCCGCACAGGTCGTCGTACGCGTTGACCACACGGACGATCCTGGCGGCGGTCTGCTGCTCCCTGTACGGATCCGCCTGCTGCTCGACCACCAGGGCGACCGCGGGGTCCACCCCGGTCTGCCGGACCACCGCGCCTCCGAGCAGCGCGATACGGCGCTGCTCCGAGGCGGGCAGGACGGCCGTCGCGCCGTCGGCCACCGGGTCGACGAGCGAGAGCTGCCCGATGTCGTGCATCAGCGCCGCGTACTCCAGGACGCTCAGCTCGGGCCCGGCCAGGCCCAGCTCCCGGCCGACGGCCGTCGAGAGGTCGGCCACCCTGCGGGCGTGCCCGTGCGGGGTGTAGCCCGCGATCTCGGTGGACCGGGCCAGCGAGGCGATGGTCTGCCTGTACGTCGTGCGGACGGACACGTACCTGCGGAAGGACACCTGGGTCAGCAGCAGCGGCACGCACAGCACGGGCAGCGCCCACAGGCCCGCTGCGGCGACCCCGAGCGCCATCACCACGCCGGTCGCGCAGACGGCCGGCCCGATGCCGCTGAGGGCCCGGAGCTCGTCGCGGAGCTGAGGCCCGAACGGGCGGTCCGTCCCCGCGGTGAGGGCCGCGAGGACGGCGTCGCACAGGGCGGTGAGGACCAGCAGCAGGAGCAGGAAGAGGACGGCGTACGGGCCCTCGCCGAGCCAGCGCTCCGAGAGGCCCGACCGGTGGAGCGGCTGGAAGCACACCGCGGCGAAGGCGACGGTCAGGACGCGGCGGGCCAGCTGGTCCGGGCCCGGGCCGCTGCCCCGCGCCACATGGGGCACGGAGGCGAGCAGCTGCGCCGCGACGACGACGGTGACCACCTGGAGGACGCCCTGCGTGGTCACCTCACCGCCGCTGCGCCCGAGCAGAGCGTAGGCGAGCGCCCCGGCCGCCCCCAGGGGCGCGGGCTCGCGCTCCCCGGGCAGCGCGCCCCAGCGGGCCAGCTCGCCGACGGCGACCAGGAGTCCGAAGGCGAGGGCGTGCCCGGGCTCGGCGACGCCGTTCCACAGGGTGTGGCCGAGCGCGACGACGGCGAGGAGCAGCGCGGCGCCGCGGACCACGAGGACGGCCGGCGCCGGCCGCCGGGGCGTCACCGGGGCCGTCCGGGCCGGCCGGCGGTCCCGGTGGGCTCCCCGGCCCGCTTCTGCCGGGGCAGACCGGGCGGTCCCTCGTCCGAGGTGACCGTGTTGGCCGCGGCGGACCAGCCGTGGCGTTCCAGCGCGCGGGCCAGGGCGCGCACCATCCGCGGGTCGAACTGGCTCCCGGCGCAGCGCTCCAGCTCCTCGACGGCCACCGGGACGGGGCGCCCGCGCCGGTAGGAGCGGGTCGAGGTCATGGCGTCGAAGGCGTCGGCGACGGCGACGACCCTGGCGAACTCGGGGATCTGCTCGCCCGCGAGGCCGTACGGATATCCGCTGCCGTCGAGACGCTCGTGGTGGTGGAGGATCGCGGCGCGTGCCTCGTCCAGGAAGCCGATGCCCCGGACGATCTCGTGCCCGTACTCCGGGTGCAGTTCGATCACACGGCGCTCCTCGGGGGTCAGCGGCCCGTCCTTGCGCAGGACCCGCGTGGGGACGCCGAGCTTGCCGACGTCGTGCAGGATCCCGGCGAAGCGGAGGGCTTCCATCCGGCTCTCCTCCATGCCGAGTTCACGGGCGATCAGCTCGGACGCGCGCCCCACCCGCTCGCTGTGCCCCCGGGTGTAGCCGTCCTTGATGTCGACGGCCTGGACGAGCGCCCTGATGGTGGCGCGGTGGGCGGCGTGCTCGCGGTGGTACTGCGCGAACACCCAGCAGGAGATGTACATCGGCAGCAGGACGACCAGCGCGGACACCGGACCGTACGAGCTGCGCCAGAGGACGGCCATCATGAGCCCGGCGAGCGCGTGCACCAGGTGCGGCCCCACGGAGCCCGCGGCCGGTCCGCGCCACGCGTGCCGGAGGGCCACGCGCTCGGCCGTGGCGAGGATGCCGCCGTCCAGCGCGGCCAGCACGAGGCTGAAGACGAGCGCCGCCGCGCAGGCGGGGAGGAGGGCGTACGGCAGGTCGGGCACGGCGCCCCCGGACGCGCCGCCGAGGGTGGCGGGCCCGCTCAGGAGCGCATAGGTCCAGGAGGCCGCCCCCGCGGTCAGGGCGAGCTGCGCGGCCCGCCAGATCCGGCGGGCCGTCGCGGGCGGCTGCTCGACCCGGCCGGCGAGTGCGCCGGGTACGGCGACGAGCGCGGCGGCGGACGGCGGGAGCAGGAAGGCCGCAGCGAGCAGCAGGGGGAAGAACGATCCGGCGCTCATGGGCACGGAGCCGCCGAAGAAGGGCCGGCGGCCAGGAAGCTCGCAGACCAGGTGGAGCGCGGCGAGGAGGCCGAGCGTGCCCCAGGGGGGCGCGGCGCCCGGGGACAGCGCGGGGAGGGCGCAGAGTGCGGCGCAGACCGCCACACACAGGATGTAGACGCGCGCCGCCGCCGGTGTGCCCCTCACCCGTACCGCCCGCCCCCCGACCTGATCAATGAGGGCGCCAGGCTAGCGAGTTGGACGTACGAGAGGTTCCGAACGAGTCGGATTAGCACATTCGGGTGACACGACGGGCGTCGGCGGGGACGGCCGACGGGAACGGTCGGCCGCCGGCGCCACACGCCGACGGCCCGGGGCGGGCGGCGGGACGGTCAGCCCGCCGCGCCGGCCGTCACTCGGCGGCGGCGGCCGGACGGTCGGCGCCGCCCAGGGCCACGTCCTGCCCGGGCACGGCCTGACCGGAGCGGATCAGGTCGATCCGCCCCATCACCTTCGAGCGCAGATCGGCGGGGACGTCGTCCTGTCCGCAGCAGCGCTTGACCAGCTTCTTCACGGCCTGTTCGAGGCCGTACTTCTCCAGGCAGGGGGAGCACTCCTCGAAGTGCACCTCGAACTTGGTGCAGTCGCCCTCGGGCATCTCATGGTCGAGAAACTCGTAGAGATGATCGAGAACCTCTGAGCAGTCCGTCTCGTGCGGCTCTCCGCAGCTCATGAGGCCGAGCCTTTCATGTCGTCCGACTCACCGGCTCCGGCCGGGACGAGCCCGCGCTCACGCGCGTAGTCCTCAAGCATGCCGCGCAGCTGACGGCGCCCACGGTGCAGCCGGGACATCACCGTACCGATGGGTGTCCCCATGATGTCCGCGATCTCCTTGTAGGCAAAGCCCTCTACATCGGCGAGATACACGGCGATGCGGAACTCTTCGGGGATCGACTGCAGTGCGGACTTCACGTCGGAGTCCGGCAGGTGGTCGAGCGCCTGGGACTCGGCCGAGCGCAGACCGGTCGACATGTGCGACTCCGCACGCGCCAGCTGCCAGTCCTCGATCTCCTCGGCGGCGCTCCGCTGGGGTTCGCGCTGCTTCTTGCGGTACGAGTTGATGAACGTGTTGGTGAGGATGCGGTACATCCACGCCTTGAGGTTCGTGCCCTCACGGAACTGGTGGAAGGAGCCGTAGGCCTTCGCGTACGTCTCCTGGACCAGGTCCTCGGCATCCGCGGGGTTGCGCGTCATGCGCAGCGCGGCCGAGTACATCTGGTCGAGATATCCGAGGGCGTCCCGCTCGAAGCGCGCGTTGCGCTCGGCAGTCGTCTCCTGCCCACGGCCGTCGTCGGTCCCTGTGTCGGTCCCAGTGACCGGACCCACCTCCTCCAACGATGTGGCGGAACCGAGACCGGACCCGCTCGCATCGGAGAATAGTCGACCTTGCTTCCGCGCGGGCTGTCGATCGGCACCGCCCTGGGCGCGCGCCGGGGTGCTCTTGGGCGCGTGGAGCACCGTCCACTCAAGCTCGGCGGCGTTCGAGCGACTCGGGCAGATGGTCGAACCCATGCGGCGGACTCCCTCTCGACTAACGGCGTTGTTGTACCGACACCACCGACAACAGCCGCCCCCCGCGCCGCATTCCCGGGGTGCACGCGGGCGCCGGAGGTGTGAGGAGGGCTACGGTCCTGACGCGTTCGGGACGGGGTGCCTCAGGAGAGTCCGTCCAGCCATCCGGCCACCGCGTCCGTGAGGAGTTCCACAGCCTGATCCTGGGTCAGCGGGGCCTTCTTCGGTACGGCGAAGCCATGATCCGCGTACGGCACCTCGACGAGCCCGTGCTCACCCGGGGGGAATTCCTCCGGGCGCCCGAAGGGGTCGCGTCCGCCCTGCACCACGAGGGTGGGCCGCCCCGCGCCGAGCAGTTCACCGGCCCGGGACTTCTCCGGCCGGCCCGGTTGGTGCAGCGGGAAGCTCAGCGCCAGCACCGCGCGGGCGCCCAGCTCCTCGGCCGTGCGGCAGGCCACCCGGGCCCCGGCGCTGCGGCCCCCCGCGACGACGGGCGGCCCGGCGGCGGCCAGCGCGGGCCACAGTCCGCGCCAGCCGGTGTCCAGGGTTCGGGGCGCCGGGGCGACCTTCTTCCCCGCCACCCGCCACGGCTGCTCGACCAGCGCCACGGTCACCCCGCGCTCCGGCAGGACGGCGGCCAGTGCCTGGAGATCGCGGGCCTCGATGCCGCCTCCGGCGCCGTGGCCGACGGCGAGCACCAGCCGGGCCTTCTTCGCGGGGAGCCAGGTGATCCTCGCCTCCCCGGCATCGGTGGCGACGGTCTCGGCGTGCTGCGCTGTCCCTGGGATACGGCTCACGGTTCCATCCTGCCGGTCAGAAGAGGGTGCCGACCTCAGGCGCGGCCAGCTCCTCCAGGAGTTCCGGGCCGTTGTTGCGGACGTTGCTGACGGCGGTGGCCACCGGGTAGGCCCGCATGAGTCCGCCGGGCGGCGGCTCCAGCAGCCCCTTCAGCTCGTCGACGTCCGTGCGCGCGGGGTCGAGCCAGGCGTCCCAGCGGTCCGGGGTGAGCATCAGCGGCATCCGGGGGTGGATGTCGGAGAGCGAGGACGGGCCCTCGGCGGGGGCCACGGCCAGGGGTGACGTCTCCGCCTCCGTGGTGATCACGGAGCAGGTGACCCACCAGGCCTGCGGGTGGTCGTCGGGAAGCGTCCGGTCACGCCAGAACTCGTACAGCCCGGCCATGGCGAAGACGGAGCCGTCGGCGGGCGTCACGAAGTACGGCTGCTTGCGGGGGCGCTTCTTCTTCCCCTTCTCCTCCAGCTGCCTCTCGTCCGCGCCGGTGACCCACTCGTAGTAGCCGTCGGCGGGCAGGATGCAGCGCCTGGACACGAAGGGGCGGCGGAAGGACGGCTTCTCGTGGACCGTCTCCGCGCGGGCGTTGATCATGCGGGCGCCGCCTTCCGGCGATTTTGCCCAGGAGGGCACGAGTCCCCACTTCAGGGCGCGCAGCTGGCGAACCGGACGCCGGTCCTCTGCGTCCTTCACAGGACGGTCGAGGACCGCGTAGACCTCCTTGGTCGGCGCCACGTTCCAGTCGGGCTCCAGGGTCTCGGTGGGTTCCCACTTCTCCACTCCGAAGAGCCCGGTCAGATCCTCCGGCCGTCGACTCGCCGCATACCGTCCGCACATAAGTGCCAGACTGCCACGACCCGCCGGCCGAGTGGACGCCGATCCCTCGAAGACCCCAAGGAGCCGCTCTCACCATGGACAGCACCGAACTGGGCGATCTGTGGGATCGCGTCTTCGGAACCCAGCCCGCGCCCGAGCAGTGGCTCGTCGTCGTCACGGCCACGGCGGCGCTGATCGCCGTCGTGCCGAACCTCATATGGCGGCTCTCCCGCAACGCGATCACGATCGCGCACGAGGGCGGCCACGGGCTGGTCGCCCTGCTCACCGGGCGGCAGCTCTCCGGCATCCGGCTCCACTCGGACACCAGCGGCCTGACCGTGAGCCGCGGCAAGCCCACCGGCATCGGCATGATCCTCACGGCGGCGGCCGGCTACACGGCGCCCCCGCTGCTCGGCCTGGGCGGCGCCTGGCTGCTGACCAACGGCCGGATCACCCTGCTCCTGTGGCTGGCGACCGCGCTGCTGGCCGTGATGCTGGTGATGATCCGCAATCTGTACGGGGCGCTCACCGTCATCCTCACGGGTACGACCTTCCTGCTGGTGTCCTGGCTGACCTCGGCCGACGTACAGTCCGCTTTCGCGTACACCGTGGTGTGGTTCCTGCTGCTCGGCGGCGTGCGCCCGGCGTTCGAGCTGCAGTCCAAGCGCAGGTACGGCGGTGCGCCCGACTCCGACGCCGACCAGCTCGCCCGGCTGACGCACGCCCCGGCCGCGATCTGGCTGTTCCTCTTCCACGCGGTGTCGCTGAGCTCGCTGATCGGCGGCGGACGCTGGCTGCTCGGGCTGTGAGGGCGCGCGAGCGGGCGGGGCTGGGAGCCGGCCCCGTACCACCCTTGCGTTACGCCCTGGTTTCATCCCATTTGATCAGGATCTGGGATTGCGCCGAGCCACTAAAGTGAGGGGCATGACCGAAAGTTCCGTGCACCCCGCCCTCTGGCCCGCCCCCCGTGCGACCGGGGCCGTCGACGCGACCGTCACCGTGCCCGGATCGAAGTCGGTCACCAACCGCGCGCTGGTCCTCGCCTCGCTCTCCTCCGAGCCCGGCTGGCTGCGCCGCCCGCTGCGCTCCCGCGACACCCTGCTGATGGCCCAGGCCCTGCGCGCGATGGGCGTCGGCATCGAGGAGGGCGTCGGCCCGGACGGCTCGGGCGAGGCCTGGCGGGTGATCCCGGCCGGTCTGCACGGCCCCGCCCGGGTGGACGTCGGCAACGCGGGCACGGTCATGCGCTTCCTGCCACCGGTGGCCTGCCTGGCGGACGGCCCCGTCCAGTTCGACGGGGACCCCCGGTCCTACGAGCGGCCCCTGCACGGCGTGATCGGCGCGCTGAAGTCCCTGGGAGCCAGGATCGACGACGACGGCCGCGGGACGCTCCCCCTGACCGTGCACGGCGCGGGCGCGCTGGACGGCGGCCCGGTCTCCATCGACGCCTCGTCCTCCTCCCAGTTCGTCTCGGCACTGCTGCTCTCCGCCCCCCGGTTCAACCAGGGCGTGGAGGTGCGCCACACCGGCTCGGCCCTGCCCTCCATGCCGCACATCCGCATGACCGTCGACATGCTGCGCTCGGTCGGCGCCCAGGTCGACGAGCCGGAGTCGGGCGGCGAACCAGATGTCTGGCGGGTCTCCCCCTCCGCTCTGCTGGGCCGTGATCTGACCGTCGAGCCGGACCTCTCGAACGCCCAGCCGTTCCTGGCCGCCGCGCTGGTGACCGGGGGCCGGGTCACCGTCCCCGACTGGCCGCTGAGGACCACCCAGCCGGGTGACGCGCTGCGGGAGATCTTCACCGCAATGGGTGGCGCGTGCGAGCTGACCGAGCGGGGGCTCACCTTCACGGGCTCCGGCACGGTCCACGGCATCGACGTCGACCTGAGCGAGGTCGGCGAGCTGACGCCCGGCATCGCGGCCCTCGCCGCCCTCGCGGACTCCCCGTCCACGCTGAGCGGCGTCGCCCATCTGCGGCTGCACGAGACGGACCGGCTGGCGGCGCTCACCAAGGAGATCAACGGCCTCGGCGGTGATGTCACGGAGACCGCCGACGGCCTGCGGATCAGGCCCCGTCCGCTGCGCGGCGGCGTCTTCCACACGTACGACGACCACCGGATGGCGACGGCGGGCGCGATCATCGGCCTCGCCGTGGCGGGGGTGGAGATCGAGAACGTCGGCACGACGGCCAAGACCCTGCCGGACTTCCCGGAGATGTGGACCGGCATGCTCGGCGAACCCTCCGGCGCCGTCGGCGTCTCGTCGGGGGCGCTCGGCGCCGCCACGGCAAGGCGCGGGGTCTGAGGGCATGCGCCGCTACGGGAAGAACCCCGACGAGGACGACATCCGCGTCCGCCCCAACCCCAAGGGCAACCGGCCCCGCACGCACACCCGCCCCAAGCACGAGGACGCCGAGGACGGCATGGTCCTCACCGTCGACCGGGGCCGGCTGACCTGTCTGGTCGACGACCGCACCGTGGTGGCCATGAAGGCCCGCGAGCTCGGCCGCAAGGCCGCCGTCGTGGGCGACCGGGTCTCGCTCGTGGGCGACCTCTCCGGCGACAAGGACACCCTGGCGCGCATCGTGCGCATCAGCGCGCGCACATCGGTGCTCCGCCGCACCGCGGACGACGACGACCCCTTCGAGCGGGTGGTCGTCGCCAACGCCGACCAGCTCGCCATCGTCACCGCGCTCGCCGATCCCGAACCGCGCCCCCGCATGATCGACCGCTGTCTGGTGGCGGCGTACGACGGCGGGCTCACCCCGCTCCTCGTGCTGACCAAGTCGGACCTCGCCTCGGCGGACAAGCTCCTGGAGGCCTACACCCCGCTCGGGGTCCCCTACATCGTGACCAGCCGCGAGGAACTCGAGAACGGCGACGCCGCCGACCGGGTGCGCGAGCTGCTGAGCGACAAGGTGACCGCGTTCGTCGGGCACTCCGGGGTCGGCAAGACGACGCTGGTCAACGCCCTGGTGCCCAAGGACAGACGACGTACGACCGGGGTGGTCAACGCCGTCACGGGGCGCGGCAGGCACACCACCACCTCGGCGCTCGCGCTCCCGCTGCCGGACGGCCGGGGCTGGGTGGTCGACACCCCGGGCGTTCGCTCGTTCGGGCTGCACCACGTCGATCCCTCCCGGGTCATCAACGCCTTCCCCGATCTTCAGCCGGGTACGGAGAACTGCCCGCGCGGCTGCACCCATGACTCCCACGAGCCGGAGTGCGCCCTCGACGCCTGGGTCGCGGAGGGGCACGCCGACCCGGCGCGGCTCGACTCGCTGCGCCGGCTCCTCTCGACCCGGGAGCGCCGCGAGGGAGACTGACCCAGAGGTCCGGGGGGCAACGACGCAGGACTGCCCGACTCGCGCACGTTTGCGAGCTACCGGGACTGGTAAGGGCATAATCGCGTCGAGCGGGACGAAGCATCACCTACGTGGGAGGCACCTGACGATGGCGTGGTTGCTGGTCGTGGTCGCTGGACTGCTGGAGACCGGCTTCGCGGTGTGCCTGAAGCTCTCGCACGGATTCACCCGGATCTGGCCGACGATCGCGTTCTGCGCGTTCGCGCTCGGCAGCTTCGGTCTGCTGACGCTGGCACTCAAGAAGCTCGACGTCGGCCCGGCCTACGCCGTGTGGACGGGCATCGGCGCGGCGGGGACGGCGATCTACGGGATGATCTTCCTGGGCGATCTGGTCTCCGCGCTCAAGCTGGTGTCCATCTCGCTGGTGATCATCGGCGTGATCGGTCTGCAGCTGTCCGGTTCGGCGCACTGAGCCCCGGGGCCGGCCGGGACCAGCGTGTAGGAGAGCGCGAGCCGCAGCGCCGTCTCGCAGGCCAGCTCCAGCCCGGCGCGTTCCCGCGGCCGGGAGCGGTCCCCCCTCACGGCCACGGCCCTGTCCCGTACGAGCGCGAGCAGTTCGGCGGGCGTCGGCGGGGCCGGACCCGCGCCGCGGCCGGCGGGAGGATCTCCCGGCCTGGGCAACCGGTCTCCCCAGACACCCGTGAGCAGCGCCTCGACCAGCACGTCGGCCCTGGCCGCCCGGACCGTCCAGCGGGCCAGCTCCGCGGGCACGTCCCCGGTGGCACGGGACCCTCCAAGCACCTGTTCCACACCGGCCAGATAGCCGTCGGCCGCGCGCCGGATCAGTGCGCGGGCCAGACCGGCCTTGCTCCCGAACTCGTTGTAGAGGGTCTGCCGGGACACCCCCGCCACCGCGGCCACGTCGACCATGCGCACCGCCGTCCAGGGCAGCCGGGAGAGCGCCGAGTCTGCGGCGTCCAGCAGAGCTTCTCGCGCCGTAGGCATCGTCGCCTCCCACGCCAGGGGGGATCTGCGATTCAGAGTTGACGCGCTCCGGGGCACTGTCAAGGGTCCGCGCACCGCCCGGCGCGGGGCCGTGTAGCCCGGGCGGGTGGCTGTGGATACTGTGACGGCATGCCCGATTACCACGATGATCTGCGCCTCGCCCATGTCCTGGCGGACGCCGCCGACGCGGCGACGATGGACCGGTTCAAGGCTCTGGACCTCAAGGTCGAGACCAAGCCGGACATGACCCCGGTGAGTGAGGCCGACAAACACGCCGAGGAGCTGATCCGCGGGCATCTGCACCGGGCGCGCCCGCGCGACGCGATCCTGGGCGAGGAGTACGGCATCGAGGGCACGGGGCCGCGGCGCTGGGTCGTCGACCCGATCGACGGCACCAAGAACTACGTACGGGGCGTGCCCGTCTGGGCCACGCTGATCTCCCTGATGGAAGCGGGCGAGGACGGCTTCCAGCCGGTGGTCGGCGTGGTGTCGGCCCCCGCGCTGAACCGCCGCTGGTGGGCGGCCAAGGGCGCGGGCGCGTTCACCGGCCGCAGCCTGACGTCCGCGACGCGGCTGGGGGTGTCGAAGGTCGAGCGGATCGCGGACTCCTCGTTCGCGTACTCATCGATGACCGGCTGGGAGGAGCAGGGCAGGCTCGACGGCTTCATGGACCTGACGCGGGCCTGCTGGCGCACCCGGGGTTACGGGGACTTCTGGCCGTACATGATGGTCGCCGAGGGCTCGGTGGACATCTGCGCGGAGCCGGAGCTCTCCCTGTGGGACATGGCGGCGAACGCGATCATCGTCCAGGAAGCGGGCGGCCGGTTCACCAGCCTGGACGGGGTCTCCGGTCCCGGCGGCGGCAACGCGGCGGCGTCCAACGGCCTGCTCCACCACGAGCTGCTCGGCTACCTCAACCAGCGCTACTAGGGCCACTCGTCCGGATGGTGCCGGGCCCGCGCGACCTGGCACCGCTCCCCGGGCCTGCCTGATCCGGACGAAGGGCCCCCGGGCCGCCCCTCAGCCGGTCTGCCAGGGGCGGAGCTTCTCGGGGCCCGGCTTTCCGGGCACGGCGCTGCGCCAGTCACCGGCCCGGATCCGCTGCCGCCCGGGACGCGGGTGCGGGGCCCCTTGTCGGGTTCCCCCAGGGATGCCACTCTGAGAATCCCCCCACTTGTGAACTTGTGAATCGCCTCACTAAGCCGCTTCACAGCTCACTCCTCGAAGGAGGTGGCTCCCTTCATGCTCGTCCGCGACGCCATGAGCACGCTGGTCCTGACCATCGGGCCGGCCCATACGCTCCGCCAGGCGGCCCGGCTGATGTCGGCCCGTCGTATCGGAGCAGCCGTCGTCCACGACCCGGACACCTGCGGTCTCGGCATCATCACCGAACGCGACATCCTCGACGCGGTCGGGGCGGGGCTGGACCCGGACGCCGAGACCGCGTCCACCCACACCACCACCGATGTGGTCTTCGCCTCTCCCACCTGGACCCTGGAGGAGGCGGCGGAAGCCATGACGCACGGCGGCTTCCGGCATCTGGTCGTGCTGGACGGCGACGGCCCCGTCGGCATCGTCTCGGTGCGCGACATCATCCGGTGCTGGGCTCCGGCCAGGCGGCGCCCCGCGGGGATGGCCCTCTGACCGGCGGCCCGGGCGGGCGGCGCCGCCTTCCTCGACGCGGGTCCGGACACGACTGCGGGCCGGACCCCCTGAGGTGTCCAGGGATGTCCGGCCCGCCGCCGACGGCAAGCGTCCTACTGGCCGCGCAGGGCCTGGACCGCGGCTTCCAGCCGCTTGCCGAAGTCTCCGTCGGCCCGACGGAAGTTGTTGATCGCGCGCTCGGCGATGTCGTCGCGCGAGACCTTGGAGATGAACCCGGCCAGGTTGTCGATCAGCCGGGCCTTCTCGTCCTCGGAGAGCAGCCGGTAGAGGTTGCCGGCCTGCACGAAGTCGTCGTCCTCTGCGTGCCGCGGCGTCTCGTGGTTACCCGTGCCGCCCGTGACGGGGATGGGCTCCCAGAGCGGCCGGTCCGTCTGGGCCGGGCCGCCGAAGCTGTTCGGCTCGTAGTTCTTCGTGCCCTTGTGGCGGCCGTCGTAGAGGTAGCCGTCACGGCTGTTGGTGCGCGCCTCGGTGGCGTGCGGGCGGTTCACCGGCAGGTGGTCGGCGTTGATGCCGACGCGGTAGCGGTGGGCGTCGCCGTACGCGAAGAGACGGCCCTGGAGCATCTTGTCCGGGGACGGGCCGATGCCGGGCACGAAGTGCGCCGGGCTGAAGATCGACTGCTCGACCTCGGCGAAGACGTTCTCCGGGTTGCGGTTGAGCTCCAGCTTGCCGATCTCGATCGGCGGGTAGTCCGCGTGCGGCCACACCTTGGTCAGGTCGAAGGGGTTGAAGCGGTAGGTGGCCGCCTCTGCCGCCGGCATGATCTGGACCTGCACCGTCCAGGACGGGAAGTCACCGCGCTCGATGGACTCGCGCAGGTCGCGCTGGTGGCTGTCGGGGTCGACACCGGAGAGACGGACGGCCTCCTCGGTGGTGAGGTTCTTGATGCCCTGGTCGGTCTTGAAGTGGTACTTGACCCAGAAGACCTCGCCGGCCTCGTTGTTCCACTGGAACGTGTGCGAGCCGAAGCCGTCCATGTGGCGGTACGAGGCCGGAATGCCACGGTCACCGAAGAGCCAGGTCACCTGGTGAGTGGACTCGGGAGACAGCCCCCAGAAGTCCCAGACGTTGTCCGCCTCCTGCGAGCCGGTGTACGGGTCGCGCTTCTGGGTGTGGATGAAGTCGGGGAACTTGATGGCGTCCCTGATGAAGAACACCGGGGTGTTGTTGCCGACGAGGTCGTAGTTGCCCTCTTCGGTGTAGAACTTCAGCGCCCAGCCGCGGGGGTCCCGCGCCGCGTCGGCGGAGCCGAGGTTGCCCGCGACGGTGGAGAAGCGCAGGAAGGTCTCGGTCTGCTTGCCGACCTCGGAGAGGAACTTCGCGCGGGTCCACTGCGAGACGTCCCGGGTCAGCGTGAAGGTGCCGTACGCCCCGGCGCCGCGGGCGTGCACGACGCGCTCCGGGATGCGCTCGCGGTTGAAGTGGGCGAGCTTCTCCAGAAGTGCCTGGTCCTGAACGAGAACCGGTCCACCCGGGCCAGCGGTCTCGCTGTTCTGATTGTCGGCAACCGGAGCGCCGGCCTCCGTGGTGAGCGGTCCCTGAGTCACGCGCGCCTCCTGCGTCATGTCCCGCGCAGCGTCGTTCCCTGCGCGGCTTGTTCCCGGCCGCAGCCTGTCCTTGGCCAATACGTCACCGATCCTACAATGGACTTTGTCCAAGTCAAGCGAACATCTAAAGTCACACCTACTCGGGACTTGTTCACTCCACTGTTAAGCTGGTGCCCATGAGTGACCTCTTGGAACGACTCCGTGGACGCGGCTGGCGCATGACGGCGCAGCGCCGCGTGGTGGCCGAGGTCCTCGAGGGGGACCATGTGCATCTGACGGCGGACGAGGTCCACGCGAGGGCGGTCGACCGGCTGCCGGAGATCTCCCGTGCCACGGTGTACAACACCCTGGGCGAGATGGTGTCCCTCGGCGAGGTCATCGAGGTCACGACCGACCGCCGCGCCAAGCGGTACGACCCGAACGCCCACCGCCCCCATCACCACCTGGTGTGCGGGCGCTGCGGAGCGATCAGGGACGTGCACCCGTCGGGCAATCCGCTGGCCGATCTGCCGGCCGAGGAGCGTTTCGGCTTCACCGTCTCGGAGGTCGAAGTCACCTACCGCGGCATCTGTCCGAACTGCGCCGGCACCGGCTGACGCGACGCGACGTCCGCCGGGCACCTGCGTTCGCCACCGATCGCCGTGCCGTTCCGCGCGGCGTCTTTGCGCGGGCATACGACAGAGGCCCGGATCCTTGGAAGGATCCGGGCCTCTGTCTTCAGTAGCGGGGACAGGATTTGAACCTGCGACCTCTGGGTTATGAGCCCAGCGAGCTACCGAGCTGCTCCACCCCGCGTCGTTGTGAGTGCAACACTACGGCACCGCCACCGACCGGAGCAAATTCATTCCCTGGACACCCGCACGAACCCTTGGCGGGGCGGTCCGGGCCGGGGCCCGCTCGGGTCGGTGGGGTGGCCGCCACGCTCGGGTCGGTGGAGCCGGGCCGGTCCGGGCTCGGGCCCCGCTCGACTCGGTCCGGCGGCCGCCACGCTCGGGCCACCGGGCTCAGGCCGCCGGGCCCGGGGTCACGCGGTGAGCTCCTGGTGCAGCGCCTCCAGCAGCCGTGCCGCGCGCTCGGCCACCTCCGCCGGCCCCAGCTCGACCGCGCGGGCGCACCAGCGCTGCCCCTCGGTGAGCTCGCCCCGGCGGGCGGCGAGCAGCGCGAGGCGCAGGGCGGCCCTGCCGTGCCCGTCGTTGGCGGCGCGGCTCCACCACAGGGCCGCCTCGCGCTCGCTGCCCTCGCGGGCGAGGAGCAGGCCGAGGTTGAAGGCCCCGTTGCGGCTGCCGGACTCGGCGGCCTCGCGATACCAGCGGGCCGCGCTCGCCATGTCACCGCGCGCGGCGGCCAGCATCCCGGCCCTGACCTGAGCACGGCGATGCCCCTGCTCGGCCGCCCGCTCGTACCACTCCTCGCACTCCGTCTTCTCCGGCATCGGCTCCCCCAGGGCGGGAGGGCCCGGCGCCGGCTGGCGCAGGTCGAGGACACCGGCCAGCCGGAAGGCGGCCTCCGCGCTGCCACCGCCCGCGGCACAGCGCAGATGGCGCTCGGCCTCCTGCTCCTCGCCGTCCCGCAGCAGCGCCATGCCGACCTGGAGCGCGGCGTCGGTGTGCCCGGCCGCCGCCGCCCGCTGGTACCAGCCGAGCGCCGTGCGGTCCTCGTCCCGTCCGGCGTGCAGGATGCCGAGGTTGAAGGCGGCGTCCACACTGCCCGCCTCGGCCGCCTTGGAGAACCAGGGCTCGGCCCCGGTCGCGTCCCCCGCCTGGAGCAGCAGCACGGCCAGCGCGTTGGCCGCCTCACGGTGTCCGGCGTACGCGGCCCGGCGGTACCACTGCTCGGCCTGCGGAATGCGGTCCTGGGCGGCGCAGAGCAGCCCGAGGTTGTAGGCGCCGTTGACATCGCCCGCGTCCATGGCCGCGCGGTACCAGCGCTCGGCCGTCTGCTGCTCGCCCCTGGCCGCGTGCAGCGCGCCCAGCGCGTTGGCCGCGTTGCCGTCGCCGTCCTGGGCAGCGCGCAGCCACCACACGGCCGCGCTCTCCTCGTCCCCCGCGTCGCGCAGCAGGAAGCCGAGGGCGCATGCCGCGCGGGGCTCGCCCCCCTTGGCCGCCGTGAGATACCAGCGGCCGGCCTCCTTCAGCTCCCCGCGCTGTTCGAGGATGGCGCCGAGATGCAGCGCGGCACGACGGTGACCGCGCGCGGCGGCCTGGCGGTACCACTGCTCGGCCTCGCCGACCCTTCCGGCGTCGGGTCCGGCGACGGGACTGTCCCGCCTCGACTGCGTGCCCGCCGTCAGCCCGCGGGGGCCCTCGCCCACGACGCGGCCCAGCCCGAAGGCATCGTGGGCGTCTCCGACCGCGTTGCGCTCGATCGCGCGGGCCAGGCGGTACGCGGCTTCCCGGTGCCCCTGCTCCGCGGCGGCGCGCAGCCAGCGCTCGGCGCCCACGTCGCCGCGGTGTTCCAGGAGGTCGGCCAGGGCGTACGCGCCCAGCGCGTGTCCCTGCTCGGCGGACTGGCGCAGCCAGTACTCGGCTCCGGGCTCGTCGCCGCGCTCCCGGAGGTGGCGGCCGAGGGCGTGCGCCGCGGCGGCGGAGCCGGCGACGGCGGCGATGCGCCACCAGCCGGCCGCCTCGTCCGCGTACCCCCGCTGGTGGAGGAGGACCCCGAGGTTGTTGGCCGCGGCCCGGTCGCCCTCCGCGGTGGCGGCACGCAGATGGGCCTCGGCGCCGTCCAGGTCGCCCCGGCGGAGCAGCAGAGCGCCCAGGACGCTCATCGAGGCGATGTCACCGGCCTCCGCGGCACGCCGGTGGCGCGCCTCGGTCTCGTCGGCGTGGTCCGCGGAGTCCGTGGTGTCCGCGCTCCCGGTGGCGTCGGTCGCGTCCGTACCGCCCGTCTCGTCGTCGGCGTACGCGGTGACGGCAGTGGTCTCGCGAGCGCGCTCGGCGGTGTCGGCGACCTCGGCGACGGCAGCGGCAAATACCGCATCTTCCACGTTTTCCGTCGTCCGCACGCGTCGCTGCACAAACCGCCCTGTCTCCAACAGAGTTGCCCTGTCCCCCATAAATACCATCGTCGCACCACCTGCAACCCGCGTACACCTGGTATACCGCGGCCAGTGAGGTCACTTCAGCGTTTTGTCGACATGCCCACAGAGAGACAAGTGAAACACGGTCGGGCCCAACTCGTGCCCCGCGAACCGCACTTCACTCCGACTACTTGAGAAAACGGCCCACGACATGACGAAGGCCCGGATCTCAGAAGATCCGGGCCTTCACCTTTCAGTAGCGGGGACAGGATTTGAACCTGCGACCTCTGGGTTATGAGCCCAGCGAGCTACCGAGCTGCTCCACCCCGCGTCGTTGTGTTCAAACCGTACCACGACGCGGGGTGCGCTCTTCTCAGCTTCCCTGGTCGGCGCCCTCCGGCTCGGCCGCACCCTCGGTGTCCGAGGAGCTGCCCGCCTTGGGCTGAGCCGCCGCGGCCCGCTCCAGCGCCTCCTGCAGGTCGGCCTGGGCCTTGCCGTAGGCCTCCCAGTCCTGCTCCTTGAGTGCCGTCTCGCCCGCCGTGTACGCCTTCTGGGCGTCCGCGATGGCCTTCTTGAGAGCGGCGTCCCCGGTGGCCGGCGGCTCCGTGGTGTCACCCGGTGGCTCGTCCGGCTCCGTCGGTGGCGTGGTCGGGTCGGATCCCTCGACCCCGAAGACCGCGTTGAGCGCCTCCCCGAGACTGTTCTCGAAGACGATCTTCGACCCGTACGAGGCGGCCACCTTGCGCAGCAGCGGGTAGTTCTGCGTGCCACCGCGCGTGTAGACCGGCTCGATGTAGAGGAAGCCCCCGTCGAGCGGCACCGTCAGCAGGTTGCCGTACTCGATGTCGGAGTCGGTGCCCTTGAGGTTCCTCACGAACTCGGCGACGTCGTCGTTGCCGTTGAGCTCACTCTGTACCTGGCCCGGGCCCTTCACCGTGGTGGTGACTCTCAGCAGCCTTATCGTGCCGTAGTCCTTGCTGGCCGCGTCCGCGTCCACCGCCATGAACGCCCCGAGGTTGGGCCGTCCTCTCGGTGTGAACGTCGTGGTCAGTGAGAACTTCTGCGTGTCCTGGCCCGGCATCTTCATGCTCAGGTAGTACGGCGGGACGGCCCCCGGCTCCTTGTTGGTGGGGTCGTCCGGCACCTGCCAGGCGTCACTGCCGCTGTAGAACTGCGCGGGATCCTCGACGTGGTAGCGCGTGAGGAGCTCCCGCTGGACCTTGAACAGGTCCTGCGGGTACCGCAGGTGGCCCATTAGGTCCTGCGGGATGTCGCCCCGGGACTTCACGGTCCCGGGGAAGGCCTTGCGCCACGTCTTGAGCACCGGGTCCTCGGTGTCCCACTCGTAGAGCGTGACCTTGCCGGTGTACGCGTCGACGGTGGCCTTCACCGAGTTGCGGATGTAGTTGACCTGGTTCTGCTGGGCGACGACCGCGCGCTGGTTGGTGGTCAGCGAGTCGGCCGTGGTGTCACCGAGCGTCGTACGCGAGGCGTACGGGTAGCCGTTGGTCGTGGTGTACGCGTCGACGACCCACTGGATGCGCTTGCCGACGACCGCCGGATAGGCGTCGCCGTCGATGGTCAGCCAGGGGGCGACCGCCTCGACGCGCTCCTTGGGCGTCCGGTTGTACAGGATGCGCGAACCCTCGCCGATGGCTCCCGAGTACAGGATCTGCGGCTCGCTCATGGACACCGCGTAGGCGGCGCGGTTGAAGGCGTTGGAGAGACTGACCCCGCTGTCACCCTTGTAGCTGGTGGTCTTCTCGCCGTCCTCCTCGTAGTCGAGCTCCTTCTGGGGCCCGCCGACGATGGAGTACTGCTCGGTCTTCTCGCCGTAGTAGATCCGCTGCTCGTACTCCCCCAGCTCGCCGGTGGTCGGCAGACCCGACTCCGTGAAGTCCGGGGACCCCGCCGGGTTGGTGCCCGTCGTGGTGCCCCGGGCCGCGATGGCGCCGTAGCCGTGGGTGTACGTGAAGTGGTCGTTGATCCAGTTCCGCTTGGGGAGGCCGTCGAGGTTGAGCTCGCGCAGGCCGATGACGGTGTCCTGCTCCTTGCCGTCCTCACCCTTGTAGCGGTCGACGTCCAGCGTCTTGGGGAACTGGTAGTAGTTCCTCCGCTGCTGGAGCTGCTGGAAGGCCGGGGAGACGACGTTCGGGTCCATCACCCGGTAGCTCGCGGCCTCGTTCGCCGAGGTGCGCAGCTTGGCGGCGTCCGTCGTCGTGCTCTTGCCGGAGTAGTCGTCCACCTGCGCGTCGTCGATGTCGTAGGCATCACGTGTCGCGTCGATGTTCTTCTGGATGAACGCCGCTTCCTTGGCCTGCTCGTTGGGCTGGACCTGGAACTTCTGCACGATCGCCGGGTAGAGCCCGCCGATCAGGATCGCCGAGAGCACCATCAGCCCGAAGCCGATCACCGGCAGCTGCCAGGTGCGGCGCCAGAGCGTCGCGAAGAACAGCACCGCGCAGATCACGGCGATGCAGAACAGGATCGTCTTCGCCGGCAGGTAGGCGTTGGCGTCGACGTAGCGCAGGCCCGTCCAGTTGTCCGTGGCCTTGAAGTCGCTGGACTTCACCGCCAGGCCGTACCGGTCGAGCCAGTAGGCCACGGCCTTCAGCGAGACGAAGATACCGAGCAGCACGGAGAGGTGGCCGGTGGCCGCCCCCGTGGCCCGCGCACCGGGGCTCGTGACCCTCAGCCCGCCGTACAGGTAGTGGGTGACGGCCGCGGCGATCAGCGACAGCACGACGGCCGCGAAGCCGAACCCGAGCAGGAAGCGGTACCACGGCAGGTCGAAGGCGTAGAAGGACACGTCCAGCTTGAACTGGGGGTCCTTCTGCCCGAACGGCACGCCGTTGACGTACATGAGCCATGTGCGCCACTGGCCCGACGCGGAGGCGCCGGCGATCAGTCCGACGAGCGCGGTGATCGCGAGCAGCACCCACTTCTTGTACGGGGCGACGCTCATCCGGTAGCGGTCCAGGCTCTGCTGCTCCAGGGACATCGCGCTCAGCGGCGGCCTGAGCCGGTGCGCGAGCCAGATGTTCACACCGATGGCCAAGGCCATCAGCAGTCCGAAGACGAGGAACAGTCCGATCTTGGTCCACAGAGTGGTGGTGAAGACGGACGAATACGCGACCGACCTGTACCAGAGCCAGTCCGTCCAGAACCCGGCGAACATGACGAAGGCCATGGCGAGAACCGCCAGGACACCCAATGTCATGAGCAGGGTACGGACGCGCCGGGACGGGCGGCCGACTCTGATCCGTGGCCCGGTCGGGCCTCCGCCGCGGTCCGGCATCTGGAAAGCCAACGTGCGCACCTCGAAGTTCGCGGTCGTGTTGTGCAGGCCCAGCGATCGTAGAGCCCACCTATGCAACTTACTGAGGCTTTACCTAGTTCCCGTTACCGGGGCGGAAGGAGGCAGGATGTTGGGTATGCCCAACGTTTCCCCCTCAGGCCCCCCGATGGCCTCGAGTCCACTGACCGTCGCCGTCCTCGAGATCGACGCCTACGCCGCAGGTCTCGGCTGGGACCAGCCCGCCCGGCTGTTCGCCCTGGTCGACACCGCCCGGCTGCGTGCCCACGAGCCGGGCCTCGCCGCACAGCTCGGCCTCGACGACGCCGCTTCCACGACCGCCACCCTCACCCCTGTGGAGCAGGAGGAGCTCCCCGACGGCACCGCGCTGGACGAGTTCCTCGCCACGATCGCGTGGCCGGACGCGGTCGTCGGCTGTGCCATGACCGTGGAGCGGATGATGCTGCCGCCGTCAGCCGAGGCTTCCGTGCCCGAGGGGCTCAGCGATGCCCAGCTGACCAAGTGGGTCGCCGAGCACCCGGACCGCCAGGAGGTCCGGATGACCGTGGCCGTGCTCCGGGACGGGGCCCGGGACTCGGCCGTCCGGCTCCGGGAGAAGGACTCCCCCACTGAGGTCCTGACCGGTGCGGGGCTGGTCCCGGGGCTGGCCGACGCGCTCGCGGCCACCTTCGAGTCCTGATCCCGGCGGCGGGGGCCGGCCTCAGCTCGCCGAGCAGCTGGGCAGTGCGGCCGTGTCCCCCGCCCGGATCTTGTCCAGGGACTTCTTCGCGTCGTCGAGGGTCTTCACCCGCACCAGGGTGAGACCGCTCGGGGTGTCGGACGCCGCGGCGGCGCAGTTGTCGTCCGGCGTCAGGAAGTACCGGGCGCCCGCGTCCCGTGCGCCGACGAGCTTCATGTTGATCCCGCCGATGGGGCCGACGGCGCCGTCGTCGTCGATCGTGCCGGTGCCGGCGATGAACTTTCCGCCCGTCAGCTTGCCGGGCGTCAGCTTGTCGATGATGCCGAGCGAGAACATCAGCCCCGCGCTCGGGCCGCCGACGTCGGCGAGCTTGATGTCGATCTCGAACGGGAAGGTGTGGTCCGTCCCCGCCTGGATGCCGACGATCGCCCGGTCCTTCGAGGGGTTGGCGGGGTCCACGGCCTTCCGTGTGGTGAGGGTGACGTCGCGGGAGCCCTCGGGCTCCTTGCCCGCCTTCTCGGCTGCGGCCGCGGTCTTGGCGGGAATGACGGTGAAGACGACGTCCTCGCCGGGCTTGTGCTTCGTGACCAGCTTCGCGACGTCCTCGGGCTGCTTCACCGCCGTACCGTCGACGGCCTTGATCACGTCGCCCGCGTGCAGCACACCCTCGGCGGCGCTGTCCTTGACGACCGTCGAGACCACCACGCGGGAGGTGACGGGGATCTTCAGCTCTTCCAGGGCGGCGACCTTGGCGCTTTCCTGGGACTGGCTGAACTCCTCGGCGTTCTCCTGGGTGGACTCCTCCTCCGTCTTGCCGTCCGGATAGAGGGTGTCGTGCGGCACGATCACGCTGTCGTGGGCCAGCCAGCCGTAGACCGCCTCGACGATGTTCATGTCGTACTCCGCGCCCGTGACGCGGACCGTCGTCATGTTGAGGTGCCCCGACGTCGGATACGTCTTGCGGCCACTGATGTGCAGCACCGGCTCGCCGCGGGCGTCACCGAGGGTGTTCACGGTCGGGCCGGGAGACATCTCCGAATACGGCACGGGAATCAGCACGCCTGCGCAGAGCAGCGCGATCAGGATGAGGGTCGAGGCGAGCATCGTCGCGGTGCGGCGTGGCATGGAACGACAGTACGGGAAGGGCCTGTCAGTGCACCGTCGGGGCCGGTCCGTACGAGGAGGAGGACCGGGGTCTCCCGGGGAGATCAGAAGGGCGTCGCCGACTCGCTCGCCTCGCGGAGTACGCGCGTACGGAGAGCGGACGCGGTGCCGGATTGGCAACTGCGTACGGCTGCCGGAGTCTCAGACGGCCTCGGAACCGGAGTGCGACTTCTCCATCGCCTCACGGAACCTGGCGTAGCCGGCGAGCTCGGTGACATCGCCGGTCGTTCGATTGCGGGCTGCCCACCCGCCCCATATCGCCGCGCCAAGAGCAGCTATAAGCGGAATCAAGAGCCAAGCGAGTGCTGCCATCACGACCTCCCTACCCCATGAGCGACCGCAACTGACGATCAGAAGATTAACCACGTGCAGGACCAACGCTCATGGCAGGGGTGGGGTTACGCAAATCGGGGCTGATGACCCCCGGGGCGGTTTGCGCTCAGCAGGCTCCGACCCACTCCTCCGTGCCGTCGGAGAAACGCTGGTGCTTCCAGATCGGGACCTCGTGCTTGAGGTCGTCGATCAGCTTGCGGCAGGCCTCGAAGGCCTCACCCCGATGGGCGCACGAGACGGCGACGACCACCGCCAGATCGCCCACGGCCAGTTCACCCACCCGGTGGACGGCGGCCAGCGCGCGCACGGGGAACTGCGCCACGACCTTCTCGGCCACCCTGCGGAGCTCGTCGACCGCCGTCGGATGGCAGGAGTATCCGAGGGCGCCGACGTCCTGTCCGCCGTCGTGGTTGCGCACCGTGCCGACGAAGAGCGCCGTGCCTCCCGCGGCGTCGTCCCCGACCGCCCTGAAGACCTCGTCGACGGAGAGCGGCGTGTCGCGGATGTCCAGGAGCCGGATGGGGTCCTGGGCCGCCTGCTCGCCGGGGTGATCGTGAGTGCGTTCCATGAGGCCATCGTGCCGCACGGCACCGAAATCGCGGAATAGCGTTTTCGACCGGCGGCGCGCCGGTCCGCTTGGAGCCTCCTACCAGGGGGCGTCGGAAGGGAGAGGGGGCAGTCCTCAGAAGCGGCGTCGCGCCTTGCGAGCCCGTCTGACCAGCGCGGCCGTGCCGAGCAGAGCGACCGTGGCCCCTGCGGCCCCCGCGGCGGTGGCGTCCTTGCGGCCGAGCCGGCGGCCCGCGACGGTGTGACGCCCCTCGACCTCTTCGAGGAGGGCCGCGAGCACCTCCTCGTTGGTCCACCGGGGACGCCATCCGACGTCGTGCAGCCTGCTCACGCTGACGACCCAGGGGTGCATGGTGTAGGCGAGATCGCCCGCCGGCGAAGGGGTGAGGCCGATCCGGTGCAGCCGGGCGGCGGCGCCGAGGGCGACGGCGGACGGCAGCTCCATGCGACGCACGCCCGAGAGCTCCTCCACCTCCTCCTGCTCGAGCCAGCCGTCGCAGCCGACGGCGAACTCGCCCTCGATCTTCTCCAGGGCCGCGTACTCCAGGGCAGTCACCAGGTCGTCGACGTGGCAGAACTGCCACGCCGGGCGGGAACCGGCGACGACGAGGAGCCTGGGCGACTCGAAGTAGCGCGTGAGTGCCGTGTCGGTGTTCCCGACCAGGACCGTGGGGCGCACCACCGTGACGTTGAGACCGGGGTGGGCGCGGGGCGCGCGGCGGCCGAGCCGTTCGATCTCCAGCAGGTCGCCGACGCCGGTGGCCTCGGCCGTGGCCCGCAGCTCGGCGTCCTCGGAGAGCGGGATGTCGTTGTCGGGCAGGGCTCCGTAGACCATCGCCGAGGTGCAGAGCACGACCCGGTGGACGCCCACGGCGGCGGCGGCCGTCAGCACGGTCTGCGTACCGCGCACGTTGTACGCGGTACGGGCGGCGGGGTCGGTCTCCAGGTCGAGGTCGAGCGCCAGGTGCACGACGACGTCCGCACCGCGCAGCTTCTCGGCGATGGCGGGGTCCCGTACGTCCAGGATGTGCCAGGTCGCCTCGGAGACGTCGCCCCGGCGCTCGTCGATGGCGATGACCTGCTTGATCTCGTCGGATGCGGCGAGATGGGCGGTGAGCAGCTCACCGACGCCGGTCGCGGCACCGGTGACCGCGACGACGGGGCCGCGGCTTCTGGGACTTTTTTTCGTGGGCTTGCTTTCGGGCGAGGGGTCGGCCAGGTTTCGCGCTGCGCGAACCTGCGGATCTGGGGAACTCACCGGGCGTCTCCAGCGGTTGTCTTCAGTACGTACCCGAATGACGCGTACGTACCAGGTGGCGTCCATCCTGCCGCAGGCCGGGAGCCGGCGGAGCACTGAGGCCCCAAGCGGTCTTTGGTGTCTACGCTGGATGGTGATGTCGGGCAGTCGCCGTCGGTTCGAGCCGGCGGCCCTACGAGCCGAGGAAACCCGTGAGTGACACCCCATTCGGATTCGGCCTTCCGCCGGAGGAGCCGGAAGACGGCGACGAAGGCAAGAAGAAGGACCCCACCGGTGCTGGGCAGGGCTCGGGCGGGCCGGCGAACCCGTTCGGCTTCGGGCCGGGCGCGGGCGGCGACAACCCGTTCGCGGCGATGTTCGGCTCGATGAACCCGAACGACCTGGGTGCGGCCTTCCAGCAGCTCGGCCAGATGCTGAGCTACGAGGGCGGGCCGGTCAACTGGGACATGGCCAAGCAGATCGCCCGCCAGACGGTGTCGCAGGGCACCGCGGACGGCAGCAAGGACGCCAGCGTCGGCCCTTCGGAGCGGTCCTCCGTCGACGAGGCACTGCGGCTCGCCGACCTCTGGCTCGACGGTGTGACGTCGCTCCCCTCCGGTTCGGTCTCGACGGTGGCGTGGAGCCGCGCCGAGTGGGTCGAGGCCTCGCTGCCGGCCTGGCAGCAGCTGGTCGACCCGGTGGCCGAGCGCGTCGGACTGGCCATGGGTGATGTCCTGCCGGAGGAGATGCAGGCCATGGCGGGCCCGCTGATCGGCATGATGCGCTCGATGGGCGGTGCCATGTTCGGCCAGCAGATCGGGCAGGCCGTGGGCGTCCTCGCGGGCGAGGTCGTCGGCTCGACCGACATCGGTCTTCCGCTCGGTCCTGCGGGCAAGGCCGCGCTGCTTCCGCTGAACGTCGAGCGGTTCGGCAAGGACCTGAGCGTGCCGCAGGACGAGGTGCGGCTGTATCTGGCGCTGCGCGAGGCGGCCCACCAGCGGCTCTTCGCCCACGTCCCGTGGCTGCGCTCGCATCTCTTCGGTGCGGTCGAGGCCTATGCGCGCGGCATCAAGGTCGACACCAGCAAGCTGGAGGACGTCGTCGGCCAGTTCGACCCGTCGCAGCCCGAGCAGCTGCAGGACGCGCTCCAGCAGGGCATGTTCCAGCCGGAGGACACCCCGGAGCAGAAGGCGTCGCTGGCCCGTCTGGAGACCGCTCTCGCCCTGGTCGAGGGCTGGGTGGACGCGGTGGTGCACGAGGCCGCGAAGTCCAGGCTGACCTCGGCGGACGCGCTGCGCGAGACGATGCGCAGGCGCCGTGCGACCGGCGGTCCCGCCGAGCAGACCTTCGCCACGCTCATCGGGCTCCAGCTGCGTCCGCGCCGGCTGCGGGACGCGTCGCGGCTGTGGGCCTCGCTCACGGACGCCCGGGGCGTCGACGGCCGGGACGGGCTCTGGGGCCACCCGGACATGCTTCCGACGGCACAGGACCTGGACGACCCGGACGGCTTCGTCCACCACGAGCAGCTGGACTTCTCGGAGCTGGACAAGATGCTCGGCGAGGCGGCGAGGGGCACGCAGCAGCCCGCCGCCGAGGAACGGAGCGAGGACGAGCCCGGGGACGACGCCAAGGGCGAAGGCAAGGGCGAATCCGACCGGTGAGCCTGCACGACGACGCGGTTTCCGTACTCAAGGAGTACGACGGGGCCGACGCGCAGCAGTCGGAGCTGCGGCTGACGTATCTAGACCACTTGGCGGCGCACCCCGACGGCATGTGGAAGGCCTGCGGAGCCGGGCATCTGACGGCCAGCGCGCTGGTCATCGACCCGGAGCGCGGCCGGGTGCTGCTGACGCTGCACAGGAAGCTGCGGATGTGGCTGCAGATGGGCGGGCACTGCGAGCCGGGGGACAGCACCCTTGCGGCGGCCGCCCTGCGTGAGGCCACGGAGGAGTCGGGGATCGCCGGGCTCACCCTGCTGCCCGGCGGGCCCGTCCGGCTGGACCGGCACCCGATCCCGGCGCCCTGCCACTGGCACCTGGACGTGCAGTACGCGGCGACGGCCTCGGCCGGGGCCGTGGAGCGGATCAGTGACGAGTCGCTCGATCTGCGCTGGTTCCCCTACGAGGAGGTGGCGGGCGTGGCGGACACCTCGGTCGTGCGGCTGCTGGAGAGCACCCGCGCCCGGGTGGAGCGGGACGCCTGAAGCCTTTCGTTCGAGGGCGCGAAGGACCCTGGAACCCGCCGAGGGGCGGTCTCCCCCACGGGAGACCGCCCCTCGGGCTGTGCCGGAAGGCTCAGTTCCAGGCGTTGTTCTGGTTCTGGCCGTGGGAGCCGTGCTGGCCCACGCCGAACTGAGCTGCGGCCCCCTGGCCGATCTGGGCGTTCTGCGGAGGCAGCACCTCGCTCGGCTGGACGAGGGCGAAGCCCTGGCCCAGGAAGCTGAGCTCCCAGCCCTCCCCCGTGTTGCCCCGGCGCCTGAAGACGCCCGAGGAGTGCGTCTGGGCCTGCATCTGCACCCTCAGCCCTGAGGACCAGGCGACGATCGCGTCGGCGTCGGCGTTGACGTACTTGTCGGGCGTGACCTGCATCATCAGCGGCTGCCCCGAGGTCATCAGCGCGACCTTGCCGGTCCCGGAGATGTTGAGCTGGTACTTGCCGGTACCGGAGATCCCGTACTGGCTGTCCACCGCGATGACCTCGGTGTGCAGCGAGGAGTCCAGCGCCAGGACGTAGGCGCTGTCCACGGTGATGCCCTCGTGGTCGACGTCGATGACGTGGATGTACTGGGCGAGGTTGGCCAGAAAGACCGTGCCCTGCCCCGAGCAGCGCATCAGGTCCAGGCCTTCGCCCGTGTTCCTGCGGGCGCGGCGCTGGCCCTGCGTCTGGTACTCGCCGTCGAACTCCATGAGGCCCTGGTAGGCGACCATGGCGCCCTTACGGGCGAGCACGTCGTCGTGGCCGGTCAGCGAGACCCGCAGGAGCTGCGGGTTCTGGACGGTGTACCGGTCCTGCGACTGCTGTTCGGTGTGACTGAAAAGCGGACTCTGCATGATGTGTTCTCCCCCCGCTCAGTGCCGGATCCGCAGGCGGTCCGTACTGTCCTCGCTCGGCTGGACGACGACGATGCCCTGGCCCGAGAAGGCCATCTGGTAGGCCTCTCCGCTGCCCCGCCCGATGAGCGAGCTCGCCTTGAAGCTGCGCTTGCCCTTCACCTTGAGGTTCGGGGACCACGCGACGAGGGCGTCCGGGTCGACATACGTCTCGTCGTCGCCCCGGCCGCAGTCGACGACGATCGGCGTGCCGCGCGAGGTGATGGCGACCCATCCGGTGCCCTGGATCGCGACGTTCCACAGGCCCTGGCCGGCGAACTTCGCCAGCCCCTTGACCCGCTCCACGCCCCAGCTGAGGTGGCCGTCGAAAGCCAGCAGGTTGGTGCCGTTGACCGAGAGGGAGTCGTTGTTGAGATTGATGACGACCACATCGGCGCCGTAGTCGGCGAGATAGAGCAGTCCGTCGCCCGCGCACTTCATCAGGGGCGCGCCCTCGCCCGAGATCCACTGGGAGGCGATCTGGCGGACGGCGGGCGGGTTGGGCTCGTACTGGATGAAGCCCTCGTAGGCCACCATCGAGCCGGTACGTGCGTAGAGGTCCTGGCCGGTGGCCATGGCGACCTTGAGCATCGTGCGGCCGTGGTTCTCCATGCGGGCCGTGACGGGGGTCGGGGCGAAGCCCGCGAGTTGCTGGTTCATGACGGGCTCCCTCAGACCTCGTAGGGCTGGACGACGATGAAGTTCCCGGGTGCTCCCCGGAACTGGAGGTTCACGGTCTCCCCGCTGTGCCCCGGGTACGCGTTGCGCCGCAGCCGGACCTGGCTGGAGAGGATGACCTGGGACGCGGACGACCAGGCGACGACGGCGTTGCAGTCCGCGAAGGTCGTCGGGGTGACCGGCAGGACGACGGGAATACCGTGGGTCTTGACGACGACGGTGCCCGAGCCATGGAACTGCATGGTGAACAGAGCGCCGCCAGGGATGCCGTGGCCCTCGATCCTGCGGACCTCGTACTGCAGGGACTCGTCGAAAGCGAGGACGTTCTCCGCCGATACGCAGATGCCGTCGCCCTGCAGCTCGATGGGATGCAGATGCGAACCCTCCTCGGCGAGGAAGACCTGGCCCCGGCCGGTACAGCGCATCAGCTGCATCTCCTGGCCCGTCGCGTTGCCGACCATGCGGCCCGCGAAGCCCGCGCCCTTGTAGCCGAAGTCGACCTTGCCCTGGTACATCACCATGCTGCCCTGGCGGGCCAGCACCGGGTTGCCGCCCATGGTGAGGTCGACGCGGATGAGCTGCTGGTTCTGCGAGGTCCAGCGCTGCCCGGTGGGCGCCTCCTTGTAGGGCTGCAACGCGGCCTGCAGGCCGGCGCCGCCCTGCGGGACTCCCTGGGGCACGCCCTGCGGCACGCCCGGGGGCTGCTGACCGAAGGGCGCAGAGGGCTGCTGGCCGAAGGCCGGAGCCGCCGGAGGCTGCTGGCCGAACTGCGGAGCTGCCGGGGGCTGCTGCCCGTACGGCGGCGCCTGCGGCGGTGCGGCCTGGCCCGGGACCTGCCCGAACTGGGGCGGCTGAGACGGCTGTCCGTACGGAGCCGGGGCCTGCGGCGCCAGGGGGGCCGCGATCGTCGGGGCGGCGTGCACCGGCTGCTGCTGCGGGGCGGGAGCCGGAGCCGCCGGGGCTCCGAACGCCGGTGCGGGCTGCGGTGCCTGGGGAGCGGAGGGGGCTCCGAAGGCGGGCGGCGCGGCGGCCTGTGCGGGCGGGGCGAAGCCGGGGGCGGCGCCCTGGGGCTCCGGTTCTGCCTCCTCGGCGACCTCGCCGCCGAAGTTCTTGAGGAGGGCGTCGAGCCCGCCGTCGAAGCCCTGGCCGACCGCGGCGAACCGCCAGACGTCCTTCAGATAGAAGTCGCCGAGCATGACCGCGCGTTCGGTCGTGAACTCCGAACCGGTGAAGGCGTACTTCACCACTTCTTCTCCGCCGGCGACGATCCGGATGTATCCGGGGCCGACCTGCGACATCTGACCGGCACCGTCGACAGTCGCGGTGAAGGACAGCTTGTGGATGTTCGCGGGAATGCGGTCGAGGGTGACGCGGAACGACTCGGTGTCACCAGCCTGGGCACCGAGAAGCTGAATGGACTCCTCGGGCGATTTGGGCTGATTGAAGAAGATGAAATAACGGTCGTCCGAGAGCTGCTCATTGGCATCGAGACCGAAGCAGCTGATGTCGAACGTCAGGCCTGGGCCCGCGATCTGCACGCCTACGTACAGATCCGTCCCTGACGTGAGATCACTGATCTTGGCCTTGTGGCCGCGTTGGAATTCCCTGGCCATGCGTAACGACCGTCCCCCATCCCGAAGGTGAATGCGTTGCGTCAGGCTAACCGCAAACCGCGACAATGAGCCAAGTCGGTACAGAGCCGGTACAGAATCGGCAACGTCACTCTTCGCGGGCGGCGGGCAGGTGGGGGAGCCGGTCGGCCGCCACGACACCTTCGAGATAGCCACGGGCGCGCTCGGTACGGGGGTACGCCTCCAGCAGTCTCCAGAACCCGGGTCCGTGACCGGGGACCAGCAGGTGGGCCAGCTCGTGGAGGAGGACGTAGTCGACGACGTACTCCGGCATGCCCTGCAGGCGGTGCGAGAGGCGGATGCTGCCCTCGGCCGGGGTGCAGGAGCCCCAGCGGGTGTTCTGGTTGGTCACCCAGCGCACGGACGCGGGGCGGGCGCGGCCGTCGAGGTACTGGGCGGAGAGCCGCTCGGCCCGCTCGGCGAGCTCGCCGTCGCCGATGACGCGCTTGCT
The DNA here is from genome assembly GCF_053593715.1 of Streptomyces sp. NPDC002125. Lineage (NCBI taxonomy): Bacteria > Bacillati > Actinomycetota > Actinomycetes > Kitasatosporales > Streptomycetaceae > Streptomyces > Streptomyces sp. NPDC002125. The sequence continues at coordinate 638,411 of NZ_JBSFDD010000001.1, forward strand.
CTCCTGGGCCGCGAGCTTGTCGAGCATCACGCCGACCCAGCGCTGCTCCTCGGCCTCCGACATCCGGGCGGGGATGAGCACGATGGTGCGGTCACCCTCGCGATACGCGGAGACCGTTCGTCTGCGCCGGGAGCTCCTGCGGACCTCGACCGCGCTCGTCACCGAAGCGCGGGGCTGCTGGGTGGCTGCGCTGCGCTGCTGGCGTCCGGCGCTGCGCGCGGGAATCTCCCCGGCGAGACCGGGAGAGGAGTCGACGGGCACGCCACGACGTTACCCGCTGCCGGTGCGGGAAGTCCCGCCTCCTCGACTGTTCAACGTTGATCCACTTCTCGGCTTGCACCATTTGAACGACTAATACCCCAGCCTGTGGATAACTTTCGGACCCGGTTCGCGGCCACGTTGCATTCTGGCAACAGATCCCGACACCGACCTGGGAGAAGTCATGCATCCGATGCTGAAGCCCGCACTCCGCCGCGCCTGGCGCGGACGGAACACCGTGCAATTCGGTGTGACGCCCGCCCACGCGGTAACGCTCGGCCCGATGGATATCGCCACCGGAAGCTTTCTGGAACTGCTCGACGGAACACGCGGACTGCCTCTGCTCCGCGAAGAGGCCAGGGCTCTGGATCTGTCGGACCGTCACGTGGACATTCTCGTATCCCGTCTTACGGAGGCGGGTCTGCTGGACGATCCGGACGCGGGCGGCCCGGAGGCCGATGCCTTACGCCGACGGGCCGAGACCCTCGATCGACAGCGTCCGGACGCGGCGGCCCTCTCCGTCGTCCACCCGGCGCCCGGCAGCGGGCTGCGCAGGCTCGCGGCACGGCGCGCGATGCGGGTCCAGGTGCGCGGCGCGGGCCGGGTCGGTGCGGCGATCGCCGCGTTGCTGTCCGGCTCGGGGGTGGGGCAGGTCGAGGTGCTCGACGGGGGCCGGACCGAGCCGTGGGACGTCGCACCGGGCGGTCTCCCCGCCGCGTCGGTCGGGGAGCGCAGGGACACGGCGGCCCGCCAGCTGGTCCGCAGGTCCGCGGTCGGCGGCCCTCCGCGCGCCGGCGGTCCGGACCCGTCCCCCGCCGGTGGCGAGGCCGCGCTGTCCCTCGTCGTCGTGGCGCCCAGGGACGGCCTGTCGGTCTACGCCCCCGATCCCGGCACGGCGGCGCCATGGATCGCTTCGGGTACGCCGCATCTCTACGCCGGGGTGATCGAGGCCACCGGTGTGGTCGGGCCGTTGGTTCTGCCCGGAGGCACAGGGTGCGCGGGCTGCCTGGCTCTGCGCCGTGCGGAGGCGGACCCGCAGTGGCCTCGGATGCTCGCGCAGTGGAGGTCGGGGCGGCGTCACGGTGTGCAGGCCTGCGATCTGGGGCTCGCGACCGCGGTGGCCGGGCTCGCCACCGCCCATGCGCTGTCCTTTCTGGACGGTGAGCTGCCGGCCAGCACGGGGGCGCGGTGGGAGGCGGCCATGCCGCTGTTGGACTGGCGGTCGGACCGGCTGGATCCGCACCTCGACTGCGACTGCGGTGCCGCAGGGCACACTGAGGGGGAGCTCACCTCCGCAGCCGCCGCCCCGCAGGACACAATGGCGGGGTGACCGCCGCCGACGGAGCGGAGCCCGTACTCACGCGGGACGGCAGTCTGGGAACTGGAGGGGCACATGTCTGATCTTCCCCGGAAGGCGGTCACCCGTACCGCGAAGCTGGCAGCGCTACCGCTCGGCTTCGCCGGCCGTGCCACGTGGGGGCTGGGCAAGCGGATCGGCGGAAAGTCCGCGGAGATCGTGGCCCGAGAGGTCCAGCAGCGCACGGCCGATCAGCTCTTCAAAGTGCTGGGCGAGTTGAAGGGCGGTGCGATGAAGCTCGGACAGGCACTGTCCGTCTTCGAGTCCGCACTGCCCGAGGACGTGGCCGGACCCTACCGAGCGGCGCTGACCAAGCTTCAGGAGGCGGCTCCGCCCATGCCGACCCGTACGGTCCACGGGGTGCTGGCCGAGCGGCTCGGGGAGAACTGGCGGGAGCTGTTCGCCGAGTTCGACGACCAGCCTTCCGCGGCGGCCTCGATCGGGCAGGTCCACCGGGCCGTGTGGCACGACGGCCGGGATGTGGCCGTGAAGGTGCAGTATCCGGGCGCGGGTGAGGCCCTGCTCTCGGATCTCACCCAACTCAGCCGCTTCGCGAAGCTGTTCGGCCCCCTGGTGCCGGGGATGGACATCAAGCCCCTCATCACGGAACTGCGGAACCGGGTCTCCGAGGAGCTGGACTACGAGCTGGAGGCGCGGTCCCAGCAGGAACACGCCGCGGAGTTCGAGGACGACCCGGATGTGGTGATCCCGGGGGTGGTGCACCAGAGCGAGCAGGTGCTGGTGACGGAGTGGATCGACGGAATACCTCTGTCCGAGGTGATCGCCGACGGGACACCGGAACAGCGGGACCGGGCAGGCCAGTTGCTGGCACGCTTCCTGTTCTCGGGCCCCGCTCGCACGGGCCTGCTGCACGCGGACCCGCATCCGGGCAACTTCCGGCTGCTGCCCCCGTCGGATGCGGACGCCCTGGTACTGGACGGCGGGGAAGCGGACGTCTCGGACCCGGATCTCACAGGGCCGGATCTCACAGGGCCGGATGCCACAGGCCCGGATGTCTCGGGCCTGGACGTCTCGGACCCGGATGCCTCGGACTCGGATGCCTCAGGCCCGGGCGGCGCGGGCGTGAGCGCGTCGGGCGTGAGCGCGTCGGGCGAGGACGGCGAAGTGGTGGGCAGGCCGGGCGGGGATCCCGGCCGGTGGCGCCTGGGAGTGCTGGACTTCGGCACGGTGGACCGGCTGCCCGGGGGCTTGCCGCACACCATCGGCGACGCCCTGCGGATGACGCTGGAGGGTGACGCGGACGGCGTCTACGCGATGCTCCGCGAGGCCGGCTTCGTCAAGGAGTCGATCGAGCTCGACCCGGACGCCGTGCTCGAATATCTGCTGCCGATCATCGAGCCCGCCCAGGTCGAGGAGTTCAGCTTCACCCGCTCCTGGCTGCGCAGCCAGGCCGCCCGTATCGCCGATCCGCGCTCCCCCGCGCACCAGTTGGGCAAGCAGCTGAACCTCCCCCCGTCCTACCTCCTGATACATCGGGTCACGCTCAGCACGATCGGCGTGCTGTGCCAGTTGGGCGCGACAGTCCGGCTTCGGGACGAACTGGAGTCCTGGCTGCCGGGGTTCCTCCTGGAGTACGCGCCGGACGAAGGCGGAGCGGAGGATGCGGAGGAGATGGAGGCGGTGGCTGAGGAGAAGGCCGAAGAGCACTCCGGGCAGGGGACGCAGATCGAGGCCGATGCCAACACCGATGCCAACACCGACGATGCCGACGACGAGGCCCGTGCCGACGCCGACGCGAACACCGCGGTCCAAGGGTAGGCGGCCGGGCGACAGCCCAGGACGGGCGGCCGGGCGACGGGCCCAGGTACGGCCGGCCGGGCGACGGCCCAGGACGGGCGGCCGGGCGACGGCCCAGGACGGGCGGCCGGGCGACGGGCCCAGGTACGGCCGGCCGGGCGACGGGCCCAGGTACGGCCGGGCGGTCCGCCCGGGTACGGCGGCTGTCGTCACAGGCCGAGGTGCGCGCCGGCCGTGGCCGGGTGTCACCACCAGTTGGAGTCGAGTCGGCTCTCGATCGCCCTGATGTGCTCCCGGGCGCAGTTGTCGCAGACGTACTCGCGCCTGCCGTTCTCCACGGAGCAGAGCCAGGTGGGAGGCGGGTCCTCCCCCTCCGCTCCGGTGCCGCAGCGAGCACACGTCACGCGGTCCGGGTCCGGGCCGGGTTCCCGGCCTGAGCCTCGGTCCGGGCCGGGGTTCGCGGGGTGATGCGTCTCCTCGTCCACCTTCGCGACGATAACGCCGCCGGCCGGCCGGAGCGCGGTGAACGCACTGCGGGGCCGGTCCGTTCGGACCGGCCCCGCAGAAGGGGAAGTGGCTGCCGTGAGTGGCGGAGCGGTTGCCCGGCAGCCGGGGTGCGCCGTGGCGCGGTTCGGCCGGCTGTCAGTGCATGACGGCCATGGCGAGCGCACGGCGGGCGCGCATCGAAGCGCGCTCCGCCCGGCGCTGCATCCGCCGGGCGGCGACCAGACGCTCGGCCTGGCGTCCTTGCTCGGCCTCCCTCAGGCGCTCGTGCATATGCGCACGGGCCAGGGCTTCTGGGATGAGTTGCATCTCGCGGGTCCTGTTCTGACGCGAGTCGTTCGCGCCGATGATGGTGACGTCCGGGGTGGCGGAGCCGACGGGCTCCCTCGTGGGGGTGGTCATTGGTGCCTGATTTCGGGGGTCATGGGTGTGGGGACGGTCGATGGTTCCGATGCGCTTCGTTCGTGTGGGGGACATGACCCCCAGGCCGGCGGTCACGCCGCGACCGGGTTCTTGCGCGGACGGCCACGCGGACGCTTGCGGGCGACGACGACGCCCTGGACGAACAGCTCGCCACCCCAGACGCCCCACGGCTCGCGACGCTCCTTGGCTCCGGCGAGGCAGGCCTCCATGAGCGGACAGGTCTGGCAGAGGGACTTGGCGTACTCGACGTCGGCCGGCGACTCGGCGAAGAAGACCTCCGGGTCGTAGGAGCGGCAGGGGACGGGTACGCCGAGGTTCTCGATGGCGTCGTCGAGCGCGGTGAGCGCGGTGAGCGGGATCAAGGTGGAGTCCTCCGTGAGGCCGGGCGGGGAGATCGTGTCGGAAGGCGGTACGGACGGGGCGTGCGTCTCGAGTTGCACGGTGGCGTTGTCCTCGTCTGGTCGTGCCGGCCTGTTGGCCGGTTGGCGGCTGGTACCAGGTCCTGCTGTCCCGAGGCTCCTTCGTCTCGTCTCATCCGTTCGGACAAAACAAAAGGGCCGCGGATCCCGAGTGGGGTTCCGCGGCCCTGAAGGCGCCGGCCTGATTCGCATCAGGCTGGATCACTCCAGGGTTCAGGCCCACGGAAGGCCCACATCGTGTGGTGCTGCGTCGTCTGCTTGGCTCCGGCACCGGCTGCCGCAAAGGCATAGGCCTTGGCCTGGTCCTTCGCTACTGCTGCTTCCGGTGCCTCGGTCGGTCGCTCATTGCGCTCCCGCACGGGCAGGCTCGCCAGGGACAGCGGGCTGACGGCGGAGACGCCGGACGCACCGATGCCACGGAGGGAGAGAGCCGACGAACGGGTGAGGCCGAGCGAGCAGGTGGAGACGACCGACGGATCGGTCATTTTGATGGTGTTGATGATGCTGATCACGACAATCGCCTCCTCTCGGCGTCTCAAGGGACCGGCCGGGGCCGATCCTGCGGTATTCGGATAAGTACAGCACGGAGTCAGGGCTTCAGAGAAGTCGCTGTTCCCGTGGTTAAGAACCTATGGTGATGACTGCTGCGCGCGCAAACTATTTTCTGGACGAGTTTTTCTCACACCTCGCCGTCGTCCTCCTCGGGCCCCGGATCAGCGTCCCGGCCTGCGCAGATGGCCAGCACATCGTCACCGAACCTGGTGAGTTTCCGGTTGCCGACCCCGGCGATGACGACGAGCTCCCCCTCACTGGCCGGCGCCGCCTCGGCGATGGCCATCAGGGTCTTGTCGGTGAACACACAGTAGGCGGGCTGGCTGATCTCCCTGGCCGTGGACGCACGCCACTCGCGCAAGCGCTCGTAGAGCCCCTCGTCCATGTCCGACGGGCAGTCCTCGCAGCGCATCAGCTTCATCTCACCGGCATCGGTGAGCGTCCTGCCGCAGACCCTGCACCGCACCGGCCCGCGCCGACCGGGCCTGGCCTGCGCCTCCCTGCCCGTGCCGCCCTGCCCCGCACCCGTGCGGGAGCCGCGGTCGATGCCGCCGCCTCCTCCGGTGCCGCCCCGTGTGCCGGGCGCGGCCGAGCCGGGCCGCAGCCCGTTCAGGAAGCGGGTGGGCCGGCGGCTCGCCCGCCCGCCGGGCGACCGGGACACGGCCCAGGACAGCGAGAGGTGGAAGCGTGCCCTGGTGACTCCGACGTAGAGCAGCCGGCGTTCCTCCTCGACCTGCTCGTCGGTCTTGGCGTAGGCGATCGGCATCATGCCCTCGGTGAGTCCGACCAGGAACGCCGCGTCCCATTCCAGGCCCTTCGCCGAGTGCAGCGACGCCAGCGTGACTCCCTGGACGGTCGGCGCGTGCTGGGCGGCGGCCCGCTCGTCGAGCTCGGCCACCAGATCGGAGAGCGTCGCCCCCGGCCTGGCCTGTTCGAAGTCCTCGGCCAGCCGCACCAGCGCGGCGAGCGACTCCCAGCGGTCCCGCACCGCCCCCGAGCCGGCGGGCGGCTTGGAGGTCCAGCCCTTGGTGGAGAGCACCGCCCGCACCTCCGAGGGCAGGTCGTCGGCGCCGTCGAGCAGCGAGTCGTTGCCCCCGGCCCGGGCGGCGCCGCGCAGGGCGACGCCCGCCTCCCGCACCTCGGGACGGTCGAAGAAGCGCTCGGCACCGCGCAGCTGGTAGGGCACGCCCGCGTCCGCGAGCGCCTGCTCGTAGACCTCGGACTGGGAATTGACCCGGTAGAGCACGGCGATCTCCCCGGCCGGGACTCCGGCGGCGATCAGATCGCGGATCCGGCGGGCGGTGCCCTCGGCCTCGGCGGGCTCGTCCGGATATTCGGTGTGGACGGGCTCGGGGCCCTTGTCGCGCTGCGAGACCAGCTCCAGCCGGTGTTCGGCGGCCCTGCCCGTGGCCTGGCTCAGGACGCCGTTGGCCAGGTGGACCACCTGGGGTGTGGAGCGGTAGTCCCGCACCAGCTTGACCACCGTCGCGTTCGGATGGCGGGTGCGGAAGTTCAGCAGGTGGTCGGGGGTGGCGCCGGTGAAGGAGTAGATCGTCTGCCCCGCGTCACCGACGACGCAGAGGTCGTCCCTGTCGCCGAGCCAGAGGTCGAGCAGCCGCTGCTGGAGCGGGCTGACGTCCTGGTACTCGTCGACGACGAAGTGCTGGTACTGCCGGCGCACATGATCGGCGATGTCGTGCCGGTCCTGGAGGATGCCGACGGTGAGCAGCAGCACGTCCTCGAAGTCGATCACCGACCGGTCGCGCTTCAGCTGCTCGTACATCGCGTAGATCTGGGAGAGCTCGGCCGGGTCGCGCGGGGCGTCGCGCCGCGTCTTCGCGACGGCGGCCGGATAGTCGGCGGGGACGGTCTGGGTGACCTTGGCCCACTCGATCTCGCTCGTGGTGTCCCGCAGTTCGTTGCGGTCCAGCCGGATTCCGCAGCGGGCGGCGGCCTCGGCGACCAGCTGGACCTTGCGCTCCACCAAGCGGGGAAGCTCGCCACCGACCGCTTTCGGCCAGAAGTACTGGAGCTGGCGCAGGGCCGCGGAGTGGAAGGTGCGGGCCTGCACCCCGGTCGCGCCGAGCTGGCGGAGCCGGCCCCGCATCTCGCCCGCCGCACGGTTGGTGAAGGTGACGGCGAGCACGGTCGTCGGCTGGAGGATCCCGGCACGCACCCCGTAGGCGATGCGGTGCGTGATCGCCCGCGTCTTCCCCGTCCCGGCTCCGGCCAGCACGCACACCGGTCCGCCGAGGGCCGTCGCGACCTCGCGCTGCTCCGGGTCGAGCCCGTCGAGCACGGCGTCCGCGGAGTCGGGGACCTGGGGGAAGAGGGTGGAATGCGTTGCTGCTGTCACCCCGCCATGCTGCCAGGTCGCAGGGTGCGGGTGCGGCGGTTGTCCACAGGGCCCGGCGTTTGTCGTACCGGTCGGGGCGGCCGGGAATGGCCTTCGGCCCCCGTGCGTTGGGTCAGTGCGGGAAGGTACGTGCGCGTACGCGTCCCGCCTTCCCAGTGAGACGTACGAGACAAGGGAGCACCGACGACATGCCGGGCACTGTGACGATGTACAGCACCACGTGGTGCGGCTACTGCCGCCGGCTCAAGGGCCAGATGGACCGCGAAGGCATCGCGTACACCGAGGTCAACATCGAGCTGGACCCGGAGTCGGCAGCCTTCGTCGAGAAGGCGAACGGCGGGAACCAGACGGTTCCCACCGTGCTCTTCCCCGACGGTTCGACGCTGACGAACCCCTCGCTCGCCCAGGTCAAGCAGAAGATCGGCGCCTGACCCGCCTGCCGTGTACGACGAAGGCCCCCGGCGAGGCGGGGGCCTTCGTCGTACACGCGGCGGCCCTCAGGCCGTGTTGCCCGGCCTGGGGAGCGGCTTGCCGTACCAGAGCTCGATCAGCCGGGCGGCGATCGAGACGCCGAACGGGGGCAGCACCTCGCCCGAGTCGAAGGCCTCCGTCAGCTCCTCGCGGGAGAACCAGCGGGCCTCCTCGATCTCCTCGCCGTCCACGGTGATCTCCGAGGACTCGGCCCGGGCCATGAAGCCCAGCATCAGGCTGGAGGGGAACGGCCAGGGCTGGCTGGCGACGTACTCGACCTCGCCGACGGTGACGCCCGCCTCCTCGAAGACCTCGCGGGCCACGGACTGCTCGATCGACTCCCCGGGTTCGACGAAGCCCGCGAGCGTCGAGAAGCGGCCCTCGGGCCAGTGCACCTGGCGCCCCAGCAGCGCGCGGTCCTGGTCGTCGGTGACGAGCATGATCACCGCGGGGTCGGTCCGCGGGTAGTGCTCGGCCCCGCAGGCCTGGCAGCGGCGGATGTGGCCGGCGGCGGCGATGACGGTGCGCTCACCGCAGCGCGAGCAGAAGCGGTGGAGCCGCTGCCAGTTCTCCAGGGCGACGGCGTGCACCATCAGTCCGGCGTCGCGCGGGCCGAGGAGCATCCCCGCCTCGCGCAGACCGGCGGGCCTCGCTGACTGGTCCATGCGGCCCGGCAGGGAGTCCTTCTGGAGCGCGAAGTAGCGCACGCCGTCCGCGTCGGTGCCCAGGAAGTAGCGGTGGGTCTCGGTCAGCGGCGCCTCGAAGGAGGGTGTCATCACGAGCTCGGTGCCGCCGTCGGCGGTGTCGTCGATGAGGGCCTGGCCCCCGGAGACGACGAAGACCCTGGTCGTCGGGTGGCTCCAGGCAGCGGCGAGCCATGCCTCGTCGAGCCGGTGGTGCGCCGCGCGGTCGATACCGCTGGGCGCGGTGAGACCGATCGGACGGTCTGCGGTGGCGTTGTCGAAGGTGCTCACAGGTGCTTCCTACTCCCCCGGGGGTGGAATCGGGCGTTCAGAGATTCAGCGGAGTGCGGTGGCCAGCTCGCCCCACAGATGGGCGGTGGTCTCCACGCCCTTGAGGAGAAGATCCAGTTCGACCTTCTCGTCGGGACCGTGCCAGCCGTCGGACGGTACGGAGATGCCCAGGAAGAGGACGGGCGCTCCGAGGACGTCCTGGAGGTCGGCGGCGGGGCCCGAGCCTCCTTCGCGGGTGAAGAGGACCTTCGTTCCGAAGGCCCGCCCCATGGCCCGGGCGACCGCCTGGAGCGCGGGGTGGTCCAGCGGCGTCAGACAGGGGCGGGTGGCGGGGGAGAAGGTGATCCGGTGGCCGACACCGGCGGGGACCCGGGCCTCGGCCCAGGCGCGGACCGCTTCCTGGATGTGCTCCGGGTCCTGGCCCGCGACCAGCCGGAAGCTCAGCTTCACGAAGGCGGACGAGGGGATGACGGTCTTGCTGCCCGCGCCCTGGTAGCCGCCGCCGATGCCGTTGACCTCGGCGGTGGGGCGGGCCCAGACGCGCTCCAGGGTGGAGTAGCCGGCTTCGCCCGCTGTCGCCCGCGAGGAGGCCGTGCGCAGCCAGGTGTCCTCGTCGAAGGGCAGCTGGGCGAAGAGCTCCCGCTCGGTCTCGGTGAGCTCGGTGACCCCGTCGTAGAAGCCGGGGACCGCGACCCTGCCGTCCTCGTCGTGGAGGGCGGCGACGAGACGGGCGAGCGCGGTCGCGGGGTTGGGGACCGCGCCGCCGAAGGACCCGGAGTGGATGTCCTGGGCGGGGCCCGTCAGCTCGATCTCGCATTCGGCGAGGCCGCGCATCCCGGTGCAGACGGTCGGGGTGTTCTCGTCCCACATGCCGGTGTCGGAGACGATCACGACATCGGCGGCGAGCCGTGCGGCCCGCTCCTCGGCCAGCGCGCGGAAGTGGGGTGAGCCGGACTCCTCCTCGCCCTCGACGAGGAGCTTGAGGTGCACGGCGGGGGTGGTGCGGCCGGTGGCGGCGAGATGGGCACGGACGCCGAGTGTGTGGAAGAACACCTGGCCCTTGTCGTCGGCGGCGCCCCTTCCGTACATCCTGCCGTCGCGGATCACCGGTTCGAACGGGTCGCTGTTCCAGCCGTCCGCGCGGGCTGCGGGCTGCACGTCGTGGTGGCCGTAGACGAGGACGACGGGTGCGTCGGGGTCCTGCGACGGCCACTCGGCGAAGACCGCCGGGGCGCCGGGCGTCTCCCAGACCTCGGTGACGGGGAAACCGGTCTCCGCCAGCTTGTCCGACAGCCACTCGGCACTGCGCCGTACGTCCCCCTCGTGCTCCGGCTGAGCGGATACGGAAGGGATGCGCAGCCACTCGGCGAGGTCGTCGAGGAAGGCCGCGCGATGCTTCTGGGTGTACGTGTGGACGGCGCTGTCCGGGGTGTCGCTCATGCTTATGAGCCTATCGGCCTCGTGGAGGTGGCTCGTCCAGCAGGAGCTTCTCCAGCTCCTCCCGGCCCGGCAGACCGGTGGGGCGGACGGTCTCCCCGGTGCGTACGTAGAGGAAGGTCGCGGTCACCGAGTCCAGCGGCAGACCGTGCAGCTCGGCCCAGGCCAGCCGGTAGACGGCGAGCTGGAGCGGGTCGGCCGTGCGGTGCCTGGTGGTCTTCCAGTCGACGATCTCGTACGTGTCCCCCGTGCGGTAGACCGCGTCGATCCGGCCCCGGATGACCCGGCCCCCGAGCGCGATCTGGAACGGGGTCTCGACGCGGTACGGAGTGCGCCGGGCGTACGCGGTGCGCTCGAAGGCCTCCTTGAGCTCGGCGAGGTCGCGTTCGTCGGCGATCTCCGCGTCGCTCTCGTCGCCCCCCGGGAGCTCGTCCGGGCCGAGCATGGGCAGCGGCAGTTCCTCGAACCTGGACTCCACCCAGGCGTGGAAGCGGGTCCCCCGGCGTGCGGCGGGCTGCGGGGGCCTGGGCATGGGGCGGGCGAGCTCCCGCGCGAAGCCCTCCGGGTCGTCGGCGAGGTGCAGCAGCTGGGTGGCGGAGAGCGTCGCGGGCACGACGACGTCCCGCACGGTGGCGCGGGCGCGGCGCAGCTCACCGGCGAGGGCGTCGAGATCGCGGTCCCAGGAGGCGAGGGTGCGGGACTCCTCCGGGGTGAGGTCCGCGTCCGCCGGGGCACGGGCTGCGGGTACGTGCGGCACCGGGGCACCGGGGCGCGGGTCTCCTCCCGGAGCCGGGCCGCCGAAGGAGAACGGGCCGCCGACGGCAGGGGACGGACCACCGGCCCGGACCGGACCGCCGTCGGGGAACGGGGCGCCGTCGGGGAACGGGGCGCCGTCCGGGAACGGGTCGTCGTACGGGGCGTCGGCCTCGTCGTAGGCGGGCTCCTCGTCGGCGTGCAGAGGCTCGTGCCCGTACACAGGCTCGTCCCCGTACGGAGGCTCCCCGTCGTACGGAGGCTCCTCGTCGTACGGCTCGTAGGTGGGCTGCGGCGGCCCGGTGGCGTGCGCCGGGTCCTCGTACACATCCGGTACGGGCGCGGCCGCCAGGGTCTCCAGGTGGGCCAGGACCGTGTCCCGGGCGGCGCGGCGGCGGGCCATGGCGGTGTCGTCCAGCGGGAGGGGCCATGCCTGGTCGGCGTCCTTCTCCTGGAGCGCCGGGTTCTCCTCGTCCTCCTCCGGTTCGTCCGCCCAGACCTCGATCTCGCCGTGTCCGGCCGCGCAGTGCTCGTACAGCGCGTCCAGGAAGGCCGACGGGCCCCTCGGCTTCTTCTGGGACGGGCCCCACCAGTGGCCCGAGCCGAGGAGCAGACTGCGGGGGCGGGTGAAGGTGACGTAGCCGAGGCGGAGTTCCTCGGTGTGCTGGTGCTCCTTCATCTCCTCCTTGAACGCCTTGAGGCCCTTGGCGTCGAAGGCGTCCAGGGCGGGCAGCGTGGCCGTGTCGCCGCGCAGGGCGTGCGGCAGGACCTGCGGCTGCGACGTCCACGCCTCCCGGCTCCGCGCGCTGGGGAACTGGCCGGTGACGAGGCCGGGGACCGCGACGACGTCCCACTCCAGGCCCTTGGACTTGTGGGCGGTGAGGACCTTCACGGTGTTCTCACCGCCGGGCAGGGCGTTGTCCAGGCCCTTCTCGTACTGCGCGGCGGTACGCAGGAAGCCGAGGAAGGCGAGCAGGGTCGCGTCCCCGTCCACGGCGGCGAACCCGGCCGCGACGTCCAGGAAGTTGGCCAGGGTCTCGCGGCGCCGGGCGGCCAGGGCGTGCGGCGACGCGGAGAGCTCCACTTCGAGGCCGGTGGTGGCGAGGACGCGGTGCAGTACGTCCATGAGGGGGTCGGCCAGCGAGCGGCGCAGGTCGCGCAGTTCGGTGGCGAGGCGGGCGAAGCGGACGCGCGCCTCGGCGGAGAACGGCAGCTGGTCGTCCTCGGCCCCGCCGGACTCCAGGAAGGTGTCGAGGGCGTCGGCGAGCGAGATCACCTCGGCCGGGTCGGTGCCCTCGACGGCCTCGGCCAGACGCAGATCCGGGTCGGCGTCGTCACCCGCGGTGGAACGGTGGACGAGGAGGCGGGCCCGGCGTCCCAGGAGGGCGAGGTCGCGGGGGCCGATGCGCCAGCGGGGGCCGGTGAGCAGCCGGACCAGGGAGGCGTTGGCCCCGGGGTCCTGGAGGACCTCGCAGACGGCGACGAGGTCGGCGACCTCGGGCAGGTGCAGCAGTCCGGACAGGCCGACGACCTCGACCGGGATGTCCCGGGCGACGAGCGCGGCCTGGATCCGGGGGAAGTCGCCCGCGGTCCGGCAGAGCACGGCGATCTCCCCGGGCGCCGTGCCGGTGCGCACGAGGTGGGCGAGCGAGTCGCCGAGCCACTCGATCTCCTCGGCGTGCGTGCGCAGGAGGGCGCAGCGGACCGTGCCGTCCCTCTCCGCTCCGGGGGCGGGGCGCAGTGCCTCGACGCCTTCGTGCATGGCGCGCAGGGGCTCGGCGAGGCCGTTGGCGAGGTGGAGGAGACGGCCGCCGCTGCGGCGGTTCTCGCTGAGGGAGTAGCGGGTGGCGGGTGTGCCGTCGGCGTGCGGGAAGTGCCGGGGGAAGTCGTCGAGGTTGGCCACGGACGCGCCGCGCCAGCCGTAGATCGCCTGGCAGGGGTCGCCGACCGCGGTGACGGCGTGGCCCGTCGTGCCACTGCCGCCTCCTCCGCCGAAGAGCGCGGCCAGCAGCCGCCGCTGGGCCACGGAGGTGTCCTGGTACTCGTCGAGCAGGACGACCCGGAACTCGTCGCGCAGGATCGCCCCGACCTCGGGCCGGGTGAGGGCCAGCTCCGCGGAGAGGGCGATCTGGTCGCCGAAGTCGAGGAGGTCACGGCCGCGCTTCGCGTCGCGGTAGCGCCGGGTCAGTCCGAGGAGCTCGCGGCGGGCTCCGGCCGCCTCCGGGATCTTGCGCAGCTCGGCGTTGGTGAGCCGGGCCGTCTCCAGGGCGTGGAGCAGCTCGGTGTCGTACTCCGCGAGCTGGTCGGGCCCCACGAGGTGCTCGGCGAGCTCGGCGTCCAGGGCCAGCAGGTCGCTGACGAGGGTGGGGAAGGACCTGGTCAGCGCGGGGTAGGGGCCGGGGGCCTCGCGCAGCACCCGGGCGGCGAGCTGGTAGCGCGTGGCGTCGGCGAGGAGGCGGGTGGTGGGTTCGAGGCCGATGCGCAGGCCGTGCTCGGTGAGGAGCCGGCCGGCGAAGGCGTGGTAGGTGGAGATGCTCGGCTCGCCCGGAGGGTTGTCCGGATCGATGACGTCCGGATCGGTGACCCCGGCCGCGACGAGTGCCTTGCGGACGCGCTCGGCCAGCTCACCCGCGGCCTTGTTCGTGAAGGTCAGCCCGAGGACCTGCTCCGGGGCGACCTGGCCGGTCCCCACCAGCCACACCACCCGGGCGGCCATCACCGTGGTCTTCCCCGAGCCGGCTCCGGCCACGATCACCTGCGGGGCGGGCGGCGCGGTGATGCAGGCCGTCTGCTCCGGGGTGAAGGGAATCCCGAGGAGCTCCTTGAGCTGCTCGGGATCGGTGATACGGGAGGACACTCCAGAGAGGCTAACCGGAGGCACCGACAACGCCCTCCGGCACCGAATCCGTCAGGGCGTTCATTCGATGATCTGACTGCCCTCGGGCTGCGCGCTGCACGACGCCTTGAAGGCGCAGTGCGTGCAGTGGGTTCCCGTCGTGGGGGTGAACCGCTCGTCCAGGACCCGGCCCGCCGCCGTCGCGAGCAGGTCGGAGACCCACTCGCCCGACAGGGGTTCCTGGGCCTGCACCTTGGGAAGGGTGTCGCCGCCCTCCTTCTTCGGGGCGGGCTGCCGCAGCTGGACGAGTTCGGCACCCCCCGGTTCGGGCCGGCGGCCGTCGAAGACGTCGTCGACGGCCCCTTCCCTGACCGCCAGCTGGTACACGGCGAGCTGAGGGTGGGAGGCCACCTCGTCCTTGGCGGGCGCGCTCTTGCCGGTCTTGAAGTCGACGACGTACGCCCGGCCCTCGGTGTCCTGTTCGACCCGGTCCATCGAGCCCCGGATGCGCACGGCGTACTCGCCGGCTTCGAGGGTGACGTCGAAGTCGTGCTCGCTCGCGGCGGGAGTACGCCCGGCGCGGTCCATGACATGCCAGCGCAGAAAACGCTCCAGGGCGGCGCGCGCCTGGTCCTTCTCCTGGTGCGACTTCCAGGGCGCGTCGAAGACCAGGCCGTCCCATACGGAGTCCAGGCGTTCCATGAGGACGTCGAGGTCGGCGGCGGTACGCCCCGAGGCCACCTCGTCGGCGAGTACGTGGACCACGTTGCCGAAGCCCTGTGCCGCCGTCGCGGGGGCGTCGGCCTTGACCTCGCGGCCCAGGAACCACTGGAGGGCACAGGTGTTGGCGAGCTGGTCGAGCGCGCTCCCGGAGAGCGTGACGGGGCGGTCCCGGTCGCGCAGCGGGACCGCGGAGCGGGTCGGCTCGTTCAGCCCCCACCAGCGGTGCGGATGGGCCGCGGGCACCAGCGGCTGGCCCTCGTCGTCGGTGAGCGCGGCGAGCCGGGCGAGCCGGTGCGCGGCGGCGTCGCGCAGCGCCTCGGACGCGGCGGGGTCGACGGTCGTGGCGCGGAGCTCGGCGACGAGCGCCGCGACCGCGAGCGGGCGCCGGGGGCGGCCGGTGACGTCCCTGGGCTCGGCGCCCAGTTCGGTGAGGAAGCGGGACGGCTGGTCGCCGTCGTCGGCGGGGGCCTTGACCGCGGTGACGACGAGCCGTTCACGGGCGCGGGTCGCGGCGACGTAGAAGAGGCGGCGCTCCTCGGCCAGGAGCGCCCCGGGGGTGAGCGGTTCGGCGAGGCCGTCGCGGCCGATCCGGTCCGCCTCCAGGAGCGATCCGCGCCTGCGCAGGTCGGGCCAGAGCCCTTCCTGCACACCGGCGACGACCACCAGGGGCCACTCCAGGCCCTTGGAGCGGTGCGCGGTCATCAGGCGTACGGCGTCGGGGCGCACGGCGCGCCGCGAGAGGGTGTCGGCGGCGATGTCCTGGGCGTCGATCTCCTCCAGGAAGTTGAGCGCGCCGCGCCCCCCGGTGCGTTCCTCGGCGCGTGCGGCGGTGTCGAAGAGGGCGCACACGGCGTCGAGGTCCCGGTCTGCGTTCCGGCCGCCGGCGCCGCCGCGCAGCGCGGCCCGCTCCAGCCGGCCGGGCCAGGGGGTGCCGTTCCACAGGGTCCACAGCGCCTCCTCGGCGGTGCCGCCGCCCGCCAGGAGTTCGGTGGCCTTGCGCAGGAGCGCGCCGAGACGCTGGGCTCCGCGGGCGTACGCCGGATCGTGCGTGACCAGCCGCTCGGGCTCGGCGAGCGCCCGGGCCAGGAGCTCGTCGGAGGGCGGCGGTACGCGGTGCCCGGCGGCCCGCTCCTCGTCGCGCAGGGCACGGCCGAGACGGCGCAGATCGGCGGCGTCCATGGAGCCGAGCGGCGAGGCGAGGAGGGCGAGGGCGGTCTCGGTGCCGAGCGCGCCGGGCGCCGCCCCCTCACTCCTGTCGTCGTCCCCGCCTTCCTGGTCGTGGTCCCCGTACTGCTGGTCGGGGTCGCCGTACTCCTGGTCGTCGTCCCCGCCCTCCTGCTCGTCGGCCCCTGCACGGTGCAGCGCGGCGGTGGCCACGGTGCGCAGCGCGGTCAGCAGCGGGGCCACCGCGGGCTCGTGGCGCAGCGGAAGATCGTCGCCGTCCACCTCCAGGGGCACACCGGCCGAGGTGAGCGCCCGGCGCACGGCGGGGATCGAACGGCCGCCGGCGCGCACGAGGACCGCCATGTCCCTCCACGGCACGCCCTCCTCCAGATGCGCGCGCCGGAGCAGATCGGCGATGTTCTCCAGCTCGGTGGAGGCCGTCGGATAGGTGTACGCCTCGACCCGGCCGCCCTCGCGCACGGCGGACAGCTCCCGATGGGCCCGGACCTTGGCCGAGGGCAGCCGGGTGAGCGGCATCCGGCGGGTGAGCAGCCGGGTCGCTTCGAGCAGCCCGGCGCCGGAGCGGCGTGAGGTGGTGAGGACCCCGACGGGGGCGGGCGCGCCGTCGGCGCGGCGGAAGACGTCGGGGAAGTCGAGGATGCCGTTCACATCGGCGCCCCGGAAGGCGTAGATCGACTGGTCGGGGTCGCCGAAGGCGATCAGCGTGCGCCCCCCGCCGCTGCCCGGCGCGCCGCTCCCCCGGTTCCCGGCCAGCGCGTGCAGCAGCCGCACCTGGGCCGGGTCGGTGTCCTGGTACTCGTCGACGAGGACCACGTCGTAGCTCCGGGCCAGCACTTCCGCGACCTCGGGCCGCTCGGCGAGCAGGACCGCGCGGTGGACCAGTTCCGCGTAGTCGAGGACCCCCTGGGCGTCGAGGACGTCCAGGTACTCGGCGAGGAACTGCGCCGCGGCGCTCCAGTCCGGGCGGCCGGTGCGCCGGGCGAAGGCGCCCAGCGCGTCGGGCCCGAGGCCGAGCTCCCGGCTGCGGGCCAGCACCGCGCGCACCTCGTCCGCGAAGCCCCGGGTGGTCAGGCAGGCACGCAGTTCGTCGGGCCAGCGGACATGGGCCAGCCCCGACTGCTCCAGGCCGAGCTGCCCCGCGAGGAGCTCACGGACGGTGACGTCCTGCTCGGGGCCGGAGAGCAGACGCAGCGGATCGGCGAACAGGTCGGCGTCCTGGTGGGCGCGGACCAGGGCGTAGCAGTACGAGTGGAAGGTGGTGGCCTGCGGGCCTCTGGGCCCGCCGAGCCGGGCGGCCATCCGGTCGCGCAGCTCGACCGCCGCCTTGCGGCTGAAGGTGAGGACGAGGATGCGGGCCGGATCGGTGCCGTCGGCCACGCGCCGCGCGACCGCCTCGACCAGGGTCGTGGTCTTGCCGGTGCCCGGCCCGGCGAGGACCAGCAGCGGGCCGTCCCCGTGGTCAACCACCGCGCGCTGCGGCGCGTCCAGGAGAGGGGGGTCCACGGAGCCGGGCGGCGTGCGCACCAGCCGGTACGCGCCCGGGGCCCGCCGCCGTGTCTGACGGTGCGGGCTGTTCCGGGTGGTGGAGGAGGAGCTCACGTGGGTCGCCGGTCCTGGTGGGTGTACTCGGTCTGCTCGGTGGCCGGCCCGCTGAGGCGGGCCGTACGGCCGCGTGACGACGGCCGTCGGCCTCATCACGACGGCCGGTCGGTTACGGCCTCGTGGAGACGGCCTGACGATGACGGAACGGAAGGGGGAGCGGAGCGTGCCGCGTGTGGACGACGCTACGCCAGCGGCGGGGCGGAAAGCAGGCTATGGGCCGCGTCGCCCGTCACATGTGCGCCCCATGACGTGGGTGCGCCCCGTGTCACACGTGCGCCCCATGACGTGGATGCGTCCCCCGTCACCTGCGCGCCCCGTGGCACGGACGCGTCCCTTGTCACCTGCGCGCCCCGTGGCACGCCCGCTTTCCCATCGGCCCGGCGCCCGTCCCGCCGGGGCCGGATGGCGGAAGCTGTCAGGTGTGAGCTTCCTCGCCCGCGTCCGGACCACCGGTCACGCCGTCCCACCTGGCCCGCTTCATGTCGAGGCGCGGTACGTGCCCGTCCGCGCCGGGCGGGGCGGCCCGGAGCGGGGTGCCCTCCTCGCGGTAGTGGTCCAGCGCCCGCAGTTCATGGCCCGGCAGCAGCGTCCCGTCGGACCGCACCACTCGCCACCAGGGGGCCGCGGAGCCGTACAGCGCCATCACCCGGCCGACCTGCCTCGGCCCGCCGTCGTCCAGCCACTCCGCGATGTCCCCGTACGTCATGACGCGGCCGGGCGGGATCAGGTCCGCCACGTCCAGGACGCGTTCCGCGTAGACGGGCAGCTCGGGGGCCTCGGGGGTGGCGGGCGCGGCACCGGTCCTGTCGTCCCTCGTCCGGTCTTCGCTCATCCGTCACATCCTGCCGTACGCCACCGACAGCCGGGAGGGCCAGATCTCGGCCTGGTCACAGAGCGTGCAAGCCGGGGCGAAGCCGCGTATGTTGCGCATCGCGCTCGTGCCATGCACCCTGATGCCCCTCTCTGTCCGCTGGCCGTGCCACCATCATGCGGGCGGTGACCGGTGATACGAGAACACGAAGATCCATCAGAGGCGAAGGAGCAGGGCGTGCAGCCACCGAAGGCGGCGGACGCCTCTGACGCCGAGCCGCGCCCGGACGCACCCGGCACCCCGGACGCGCCCGACGCTTCGGAACGCCCGGACGCGCCCGGCGCCCCGGAGCCGGCGAAGGAGACGCCCGAGCCGGGCACCGAGCCCCTGGCGGGCTCGACGCTCGCGTCGGCCGACGCCGCGCTGAGCGACCGCGTCTCGGGCGACGAGCCGCTCCTGCCCGCCCGGGTGCACCGTCCGTCGGATCTGCTGCGGCTCCTCGTCGGTGTCCTCGCGATCGCTCTGCTCTTCTCCATCGCCGCCTTCGCCCAGGGCACCACCACCGGTCTCGAGGACGACATCTCCAAGGGCACCGACCAGGCGCCCGATCTGCTGATCAAGCTCGCCGGTCTGGTGTCGAGCATCGCGGTGCTCCTCGTGCCGGTCGCCTTCGCGATCGAGCGCCTGGTCAAACGCGACGGGCTGCGGATCGCGGACGGGGTGCTCGCCGCCGTGCTCGCCCACGGTGTGACCCTCGCCACCGACCTCTGGGTGGCCCGGTCGGCACCCGGGACCATCCGGGAGGCGCTGACCCAGCCCCAGCCGGGGGACGCGCTGACCGACCCCGTGCACGGCTATCTCGCACCCGTGATCGCCTATATGACGGCGGTCGGGATGGCCCGCAGACCCCGCTGGCGGGTCGTGCTGTGGGTGGTGCTGCTCCTGGACGCGTTCGCGATGCTGGTCGGCGGCTACACCACGCCGTTCTCGATCGTCCTCACCGTGCTGATCGGCTGGACCGTGGCGTACGGCACGCTGTACGCGGTCGGCTCGCCGAACGTACGCCCGACCGGTCAGCATCTGATGGCCGGTCTGCGTCACGTCGGCTTCCGCCCGGTCGCCGCGATGCGCACCGAGGACACTCACGAAAGCATCGACCAGAGCGACCGGGGCCGCCGCTATCTGGTCACCCTGGAGGACGGCCCACCGCTGGACGTGACGGTCGTCGACCGTGAACAGCAGGCCCAGGGCTTCTTCTACCGGGTGTGGCGCAGGCTCACCCTGCGCAGCATCACCCAGCGCCGCTCCATCCAGTCGCTGCGGCAGGCACTGGAGCAGGAGGCGCTCCTCGCGTACGCCGCGATCGCCGCCGGGGCCAACGCCCCCAAGCTGATCGCCACGTCCGAGCTCGGCCCCGACGCCGTGATGCTCGTGTACGAGCACATCGGCGGGCGCTCGCTGGACGCCATGGAGGACGAGGAGATCACCGACGAGCTGGTGCGGGGCGCCTGGCGTCAGGTGCGGGCCCTCCAGTCGCGGCGGATCGCGCATCGCAGGCTGACCGGCGACGCCATCCTGGTCGACCGTTCCGGCACGGTGTTCGTGACGGATCTGCGCGGCGGGGAGATCGCGGCGGGCGACCTGATCCTGCGTATGGACGTCGCCCAGCTGCTCACCACCACCGGTCTGCGCGTGGGCGCCGAGCGGGCCGTCGCCGGGGCTCTCGCCGTGCTCGGGCCGGATGCCGTCGCCGACTGCCTGCCGCTGCTCCAGCCGATCGCGCTGAGCCGCTCCACGCGGGCGACGCTGCGCAGACTCGCCCGGGAGCGTTCGCAGCGCGAGCGCGAGGCGGTGCTGGAGGCCTCGCAGGCGGCGAAGCAGGCCAAGGCCGAGGAGCACGAAGCCGCGGCAGCCAACGACCGCAAGGCCGCCCGCAAGTCGCTGCGCACGGAGAAGCAGGCAGAGAAGCGGGCGATGGACGACGCCCTTGAAGAGGCCCGCGAGGAGGACATGCTGGCCCAGATCCGCCGCGAGGTGCTGCTGATCAGGCCGCAGGCGCCGGTCGAGCCGGTGCGTCTGGAACGCATCAAGCCGCGGACCCTCTTCAGCTTCATCGCCGGTTCCATCGCCGCCTACTTCCTGATCTCGCAGGTCACCGAGGCCGACTTCGGCACGGTCGTGGAGCAGGCGGAGTGGGGCTGGGTGGCGGCGGCGCTGGGCTTCTCGGCCCTGAGCTACGTCGCCGCGGCCATGAGCCTGCTGGGCTTCGTGCCGGAGCGGGTGCCGTTCGGGAAGACCGTGCTGGCGCAGGTGGCCGGGTCGTTCGTGAAGATCGTGGCCCCGGCGGCGGTCGGCGGTGTGGCGCTGAACACGCGCTTCCTGCAACGCGCCGGAGTGCGCCCTGGTCTCGCGGTCGCGAGCGTCGGCGCGTCCCAGCTGTTCGGCCTCGGCTGCCACATCCTGCTGCTCGCCCTCTTCGGCTATCTGACGGGAACGGAGAAGACACCGGACTCGCTCACCCCCTCCAGGACGGTCATCGCGGGGCTGCTCACCGTGGCCGTGCTCGTGCTGGTGGTCACCGCGATCCCGTTCCTGCGGAAGTTCGTCGTCACCCGGGTGCGGTCCCTGTTCGCCGGCGTCGTGCCGCGCATGCTCGACGTGGTGCAGCGCCCGCAGAAGCTGATCACCGGCATCGGCGGCATGCTGCTGCTGACCGGCCTGTTCGTGCTCTGCCTGGACGCCTCGATCCGCGCGTTCAGCGGTCCGGACGTGCCGCAGCTCAGCTACGCGAGCATCGCGGTGGTCTTCCTCGCGGGCAACGCGCTCGGTTCGGCGGCGCCCACCCCCGGCGGTATGGGCGCGGTCGAGGGAGCGCTGACCCTGGGTCTGATCGCGGTCGGCCTGCCCAAGGAGGTCGCGGCTCCGGCGGTCCTGCTGTACCGCGTCATGACCCTCTGGCTGCCGGTGCTGCCCGGCTGGATCTGCTTCAACCAGCTCACCCGGAAGGGCGAGCTCTAGGGTCTCCCGTCCGGTACACGGCCGGGTCTCCCGTCCGGTACACGGCCGGACGGGACTCCGAGGACCGCACGAACACTTGCACGAGGGTGCTCCACCCGCATGGCCCACGCCCCGCGCGGCACCTCGTGCCCCGCCGCACGATGGGGTCATGAGGACTTCCCCCGCCCTGCGTGCCGCTGCCCTCGCCGCCACCGCCACGGTGCTGCTGCCCCTGACGGCCTGTTCGGACGACGGTGACGACGGGGGCACGGGGTCGAGGCCGTCGACCGCCTCGACGGCCTCCCCCACCGCCACCTCGAAGGAACTGTCCTCCCAGAAGCTCGACTGGCAGCCCTGCCCCGCCCCCAGCACGGCTCAGGGCAGCGGCACGGCCCCCACACCCCTGCCGGGCGGCGCCGCCTGGCAGTGCTCCTTCATGGACGTACCGCTCGACTACGCGGACCCGGACGGCCGGACCATCGAACTGGCCCTCATCCGCGCGCCTGCCAGGAACCAGGACCGGCGGATCGGCTCGCTCGTCTTCAACTTCGGCGGGCCGGGCGCCTCGGGCGTCGCCACGCTGCCGTCCTTCGGCACCGACTACGACTCCCTGCGCACCCGTTACGACCTGGTGAGCTTCGACCCGCGCGGGGTCGGCCGCAGCGAAGCCGTCCAGTGCGCGGACGACGCGGAGCTCGACGCCCGTTACGAGCAGGACGGCACCCCGGACGACGCCGAGGAGGAGAAGCAGTTCGCCGAGGACCAGAAGTCCTACATCGCGGCCTGCGAGGAGAACTCGGGGGACGAGCTCCCCTTCGTCGGCACGACGAACGCGGCCCGGGACATGGACCTGCTCCGCCAGGTACTCGGTGACGACAAGCTGAACTACTTCGGGATCTCCTACGGCACCGAGCTGGGCGGCGTCTACGCCCATCTGTACCCCCGGAACGTCGGCCGGGCCGTCCTGGACGCCGTCGTCGACCCCACGGAGAACTCCCTCGAATCCTCGCTCGGTCAGGCCGAGGGCTTCCAGCTGGCCCTGGACAACTTCACCGCCGACTGCGCGGAGCGCGACGACTGCAAGCTCCCCGGAGCCACCTCGAAAGAGGTCCAGGAGTGGATCGCCGGCCTCCTCGCCAAGCTGGAGAAGAAGCCCGTCCCCGGGCTCGGCGAACGGGAGCTGACGCAGACCCAGGCCACCACGGGCATCGCCTCGGCCCTCTACTCCGAGGAGACCTGGCCGCTGCTCGAGCAGGGCCTCGACGAGGCGGACGGTGACAACGGCGGGCTGCTGCTCGCACTCGCCGACTCGCTGAACGGCCGCTCCGAGGACGGCCACTACGACAACTCCAACGCGGCCAACACCGCCATCAACTGCGCCGACTCCAAGGAGCGGTTCAGCCTGGAGCAGACCAGGAAGGCGCTCCCCGAGTTCCGCGAGGCCTCCCCTGTCTTCGGCGACTACCTGGGCTGGGGCCTGATGGCCTGTACCGGCTGGCCCGTCGCGGGTGCCTGGGACACCCCGGACGTGAGCGCGCCCGGCTCCGCCCCGATCCTGGTCATCGGCAACACCGGGGACCCCGCGACGCCGTACGCCGGCGCGAAGGCGATGGCCGCCGAACTCGGCAAGGGTGTCGGGATCGAGCTCACCTACAAGGGTGAGGGACATGGGGCGTACAACAGCGGCAGCACCTGTGTGCAGAGGGCCGTGGACGGCTATCTGCTGGAAGGAAAGGTGCCGAAGTCGGGAACGGTCTGCGAGTGACCGCTCGTTGGACGGCCGGACAGAGGTGACCGGCGTCGGTGGCACCCGGACCGCTCCGGGTGCCGGGCTCAGGGGGGAGGGAGCGCGCATGCGCGTACGCGGAAGGACCCACGCGGGTGCGGCGACGGCCGGAGCGGCCCTGCTGCTGGTGACCGCGGTCCTCACGGGGTGCGACGACGGCCCGGCGCCCCCTCAGTCGTCCAAGGGCTCGTCGCCCCGGGCGTCCGAGGAGTCCTCGAAGGCGTCCGGGCAGTCCTCGGAGGCGTCCGGGCAGCCCTCGAAGGCCTCCGGGGCGCCGCCCGCGCTGGACTGGAAGCGCTGCGAAGCCCCGGAGGGCGGCACCGAGCCCGGTCCCGGGTGGCGGTGCGCCACCCTCGACGTGCCCCTGGACCACGCGGCCCCCGAGGGCAGGACGATCGGCATCGCGCTGATCCGCAAGTCCGCGACGAGAAAGAGCGAGCGGCTCGGCTCGATGCTCTTCAACTTCGGCGGGCCCGGCGGCTCCGGCGTCGGCATCCTGCCGCGCGCAGCGGGTTCGTACAGGCAGCTCAACACCCGCTACGACCTGGTGGGCTTCGACCCGCGCGGGGTCGCCGCCAGCTCGGGTGTCCGCTGCCGGAGCGACAAGGACCAGGAGACGGCCTACCGCGAGGTCGACATGACCCCGGACACACCGGCGGAGGAGGCCGCGTTCATCGCGGACGGCAGGGACTTCGGCGCCGGCTGCGCGCGTCTCTCCGGGACGGTGCTCCCCCACGTCGGCACGGCGAACGCGGCCCGGGACATGGACGCGATCCGCAGGGCGCTCGGCGACGAGAAGCTGTCGTACTTCGGCATCTCGTACGGCACGGAGCTCGGCGGGACCTACGCCCATCTCTTCCCCGGGAGGGTGGGGAGAGTGGTGCTGGACGCCGTCGTCGACCCGACGGCGGACTCGGTGGGCCACGCACGCAACCAGGCGACGGGCTTCCAGCGGGCCCTGGAGAACTACCTGAAGGACCGCGGGCAGGACCCCGCCGCCGGCACCCGGCGCATCGCGGCCCTGCTGGAGCGGATCGACAGGAATCCGCTGCCGACCTCGTCCGGCCGGGAGCTCAACGAGTCGCTGGCCGTCATCGGCATCGTGAAGCCCCTCTACTCCAGGAGCGGCTGGCCCACCCTGACGGCCGCGCTCGACGAGGCCGAGGACAGCGGCAGGGGCGACCGTCTGCTGGAATTGGCCGACGCCTACAACGGCCGGGACGGCAGCGGGCACTACGACACCCAGAACCACTCCCAGCGGGCGATCTCCTGTGCCGACGCCAGGGCCAGACCGACGGCGGCCGAGGCCCGGGCCCTGCTCCCCGGGTTCCGGAAGCTCTCACCGGTCTTCGGCCCGTTCCTGGCGTGGGACACGGCGGGCTGGTGCGCGGACTGGCCGGTCGAGGGGGAACACGACACCCCGGAGGCGAGCGCGCCGGGCGCCGGCCCGGTCCTCGTCATCGGCACCACGGGCGACCCCGCGACACCGTACGAGGGCGCCCGCCGGATGGCCGACGAGCTGGGTGAGGGGGTCGGCGTGATGCTGACCAACAAGGGTGAGGGGCACGGTTCGTACGGCGTGAGCCCGTGCGTGACCTCGATCGTCGACGCCTACTTCCTGGAGGGGAAGGTCCCGGCGGACGGACGCACCTGCTCCTGACCGCAGCACGGCAGCCCCGTCCCGGCACGTGAAGGGGCCGGCCCCGTCGCCGGAGCCGGCCCCTTCACAGATGTCGGTACGTCACACCGCGGTGCGGCGGTCTAGTAGACCGGCTTCTCCGGCTCGATCTGGTTGACCCAGCCGATGACCCCGCCGCCGAGGTGCACCGCGTCGGCGAAGCCCGCCGACTTGAGGACCGCGAGGACCTCGGCGCTGCGCACACCGGTCTTGCAGTTCAGGACGATGCGCCTGTCCTGTGGGAGGTCCTGGAGGGCGTTGCCCATCAGGAACTCGTTCTTCGGGATCAGCCGGGAGCCGGGGATCGAGACGATCTCGTACTCGTTCGGCTCGCGGACGTCGATGAGCTCGATCTTCTCGTCGGCGTCGATCCACTCCTTGAGCTGCTTGGGAGTGATCGTGGAGCCGGCTGCCGCCTCCTGGGCCTCCTCGGACACGACGCCGCAGAAGGCCTCGTAGTCGATGAGCTCGGTGACGGTCGGGTTCTCGCCGCAGACCGCGCAGTCGGGGTCCTTGCGGACCTTGACCTGGCGGTACTGCATCTCCAGCGCGTCGTAGATCATCAGACGGCCGACGAGCGGGTCACCGATACCGGCGAGCAGCTTGATGGCCTCGTTGACCTGGATGGAGCCGATGGACGCGCAGAGCACGCCCAGGACACCGCCCTCGGCGCAGGACGGAACCATGCCGGGGGGCGGCGGCTCCGGGTAGAGGCAGCGGTAGCAGGGGCCATGCTCGGACCAGAAGACGGACGCCTGGCCGTCGAAGCGGTAGATCGAGCCCCAGACGTACGGCTTGTTCAGCAGGACCGCGGCGTCGTTGACGAGATAGCGGGTGGCGAAGTTGTCCGTGCCGTCCACGATCAGGTCGTACTGCGCGAAGATGTCCATCACGTTGTCGGCTTCGAGCCGCTCCTCGTGAAGGACGACGTTCACCAGGGGGTTGATCCCCTGCACGGTCTCCTTGGCCGACTGGGCCTTGGACTTGCCGATGTCGGCCTGGCTGTGGATGACCTGGCGCTGCAGGTTCGACTCGTCGACCTCGTCGAACTCGACGATACCGAGCGTGCCGACACCGGCCGCGGCCATGTACATCAGGGCCGGCGAGCCGAGACCGCCGGCCCCGACACAGAGCACCTTCGCGTTCTTCAGCCGCTTCTGTCCGTCCATCCCGACATCCGGGATGATCAGGTGGCGGGAGTACCTGCGGACCTCATCGACGGTGAGCTCGGCAGCCGGCTCGACCAGGGGTGGCAGCGACACAGGAACCTCAACAATGCAGGTGGTCGGTTTCTACGTACTTCATCTACGTACGGTTGTTCTCCCGTAACACTGCCACGCCGCTTCTCATTCCGAGATACCGGGTCCGATCCGCGAGACGAATTCGTCCCAGTAGCTGGGCAGTGCCGCGAATGGGTCGCTTTGTCCCCTCGTGCCGTCCCGGTCGGTGAAGAAGATCGTGCCCGCTCCCTGCCAGCGTGCGATGCGCATGGCCTCCTCCAGATGGGTGCGCGGGACCCCGTGGACGAGGTGCGCGAAGCGGCCCGGCTCGTACGCGGCCGTCCACTCGGCCACCTGCGACCAGCGGTAGTCGGTCCAGGGCCCCCGGAAGGTGACCAGCTGGTCGGCGGCCTCGGCGTACCCCGGGTGGGGGTGGGTGCCGTGGCCCAGGACCAGCCGCCCGCCCTCCTCGTCCGAGCTGTCGCTGTCGGCGAGGAGCGCGGCGAGGGTGCTGGTCAGCCGGCGGACCGCGGGGAGCCGGTCGCGTTCGGCGGGGCACCGGTCCAGATAGAAGCCGCCGACGCGGTACCAGTCGAGGTAGGCCTGCGCGTCGGCGATCAGCTCCCCGAAGGGGCGGTCTCCGTGGGCCAGGTCGAGGTGGCCGAGCAGCCTCCCCCCGGAGGCCCTGACGGTGTCGTCGGGTGCCTCCCCGTGCAGGGCGCGCTCGCGGGCGTTGCGGAGGCGGCCCGCCGCTTCCAGGCAGTGCGGGTCAGGGCGGGCGCCCGGCCCGTTGTCGATGTTGAGCACCGCCCAGTGCAGGGGGGTGCCCGGGCGGTTGAGCCCGTCCCATTCGGTGGGTGCGAGCAGCGGATGGGCGTAGCCGGGCACGCCGACCCCGAGCCCCTCGTCCGCGCCGGTCCGCAGGACGGAGCCGGTGCTCAGATACGGCACGCCGCCTCCATCCAGATGTCGGCGAGCGACTCCTCCAGATTGATCCGGGGCCGCCAGCCGAGCCTGTCCCGTGCGGTGCGGACATCGGCCTGCTGCCAGGCGCCGCAGCCGTCCGGGTACGGGGAGGGGGTCGCGGCGAGGTGCTCCACGACGGACTCCGTCGAGGCGCGGGGCGCACCGATGGGGAGCCGGGCGGGGGGCGTGTCCAGCTCGTGGAGCGCGCCCGCGTATCCGGCGACCCTGGCCAGGACCGCCGCCGCGTCCCGCAGCCGCACGGCACGGCCGGTGCCGATGTTCACGACACCCTGGGCCGCGGAGAGCGAGGCGGCGTGCACGGCGCGCGCCACATCGCGTACGTCGACGAAGTCCCGCTGCACACCGAGGCCGCTGAGCTTGAGCTCGGGGTCGCCGGACTGCATGGCGCGGCGCATCGTCTCGGCGAGCCTGCCGAGCGGGGAGCCCGCCGGGGTGCCGGGCCCGACGGGAGAGAAGACCCGGAGCACGACCGCGTCGAGACCGGAGCCGAGCACCAGCTCGGTGGCGGCGAGTTTGCTGACGCCGTACGGACCTCCCGGACGGGGCACGGCGTCCTCGGCGGTGGACGAGCCTGGCTGGGAGGGCCCGTATTCGGACGCGCAGCCGACCTGGACGAGCCTCGGGCTGCATCCGCTGCGGCGCATGGCCTCGCAGACCGTCGCGACGGCCACGGTGTTGTGGCGGGTCAGGTCGCGGGCACCGCCCCGGGTGGCACCCGCGCAGTTGACGACGACCCCGGGGTGGACGGCGTCCAGGAAGCGGGTGAGCGCCCCGGGGCTGCCGCCCGCGAGGTCGAACCGTACGTCGGCGTCGTCGCCGCGGCCGAGCGCCGTGAGGTGCACGGCGGGGTCGGCGAGCAGGCGGTCGGCGACGAAACGGCCCAGGAATCCGTTGGCTCCGAGCAGCAGAACCCTCATCGCGCGCCCCCTCGGTGCCGACGGCGTGCTGCCGGTGAGAGGGATTGGGGGGTCATGTCCGGTGTCTCCTTGAGGAAAGGGGTGGGCGGGAGGGGAAGCCCGCGGCGTCGGCTCCGCGGGATGGGGAGGGGCCCGCTACGCCGAGGCGTGGGCGGACGCCCGGGTGAGGGTGACCGATGCGTGGATCAGCAGTCCCAGCGCGGCGGCGCCGCAGGCCAGGGCGGGTACGCCGCCGGGACCGGCCGCGGCGACGACGGCCTCGACCGGGCGGGCGACGGGATCGAGGCCCGGCAGCCGTCCGGCGAGGACGAGGAAGGGAGCGGCGACCTCGACGGCGCAGGCGGCGGCGAGTCCGGTGGCGGCGGGTTCCGGGAAGCCGTGCACGGCGAGCAGCCGGGCCAGGAAGAGGAGTGCTCCGAGGGCGAGCGGTGCGGCCGTGACCATCGGGGCACCGTCCTCGCCGGGGTGGCCGAGTCCGGCGAGGAGGAGCAGCGCGGCCAGCGCGCAGAGGAAGAGCGCGAGTACGCCGAAGAGCAGCGGGCGTACGCCGGCGCCGAATTCCGAGAGCGCGTGGGACCCGGCGAGCCTGCTCCGCGCGTGGGCGGCGAACAGGTGGGCGCACCAGGCGGCGGGGGCCAGGGCGAGGGCGAGACCGAGGAGGGGGGCGGGCGCGGCGGTCCAGTTGCCGTCGGGGCCTCCGCTGATGACCTGGGTGAGCAGGTCGTCGCCGTACACGACGTATCCCAGGAGGCAGCAGACGTAGAGGGTGATGCCGCCGGTGCCCTCCGGGGCGCGCAGGGGGCCGCCGCGCAGGCAGAGCCGGAGTCCGAGGACGACGAGCAGGGCTCCCAGGGCGGTCACCGCGCATCTGGCCTCCCCGCCGAGGAGTCCCTCGGTGGCCCGGAGCGCCCCGGTGGTGGCGAGGCAGGCGGCACCGGGCAGCAGCGCGGTCAGCGTCCACGCGGCCCGCGCCTCCGTGCCGGACTCCGGCCTCGGCTCCGGTCCGCGGGCGCCTGGGGCGGCCCTGCCGGAGCCGGGGACGCGTGCGTAGAGCTCCTCGGCGAGCGAGAAGACGTCACGGTGCCGGTAGCGCGCGGCGGCCCGGTCGGTGAGCCCGTGGGCCTCCAGGCCGGCGGCGATCTCCAGGGGGTCGACGGCGCGCTCGCAGAGGTCGCGGTGCCGGTGCATCAGCACCTTCACCGGGTCCGCCGTGCCGCGCCGGGCGGCGGACCGCCGGGCGGGGTGATGGGCGATCTCGGGGGCCCTGACGGCGGACCGTACGGTTCCCGGCTCCCCCTCGGGTGCGCCTGGACCGGCGTCGGGGGAAGGTGCTTCGGTCGGTCTGCCCATCGGGGCACCTCCGTGGTCGTGGTCGCTCGTGTCGTCACGCATCGCCGTCCCCCGCTCCGCGTGCGCCCGCGCACACGCCCTCGGCGCCGATGGCCCAGCTCGGCACCCTGGACGCGCCGGAGGCGACCGGTTCCAGCGGCAGACCGCCCAGCACATGGGCTTCCGGCGGCGTGGCGAAGGGGCGCGGCGGGCCGGCCGGGTCCTGGGGGGCCTGCGGTTCCGGCCACCTGGCCGGGGCCTGGCCCACCAGGTCGAGGTAAATGCCGCGAAATGCCGTGAGGTTCTGCTCGACGGTGAAGAGCTCCAGTGCCCTGGCGCGGGCCGCCGCACCCAGGCGCGCGCGGCGCTCGGGGTCGCGCAGCAGCGCGAGACAGGCGTCGGCGAGCGCCTTCGGGTTGCGCGGGGGCACCACCAGTCCCGTACCGCCGACGACCTCGACCACGGCGCCGACGTCCGTCGAGACGGTGGCCCTGCCGCAGAACATCGCCTCGACCAGGCTGATGGGGAAGCCCTCGACGACGCTCGACAGGACGACGACTCCGCCCGCCGCGTAGGCCTCGGCGAGGTCGGGCACCTCGGGGCCGCCGATCTCCTCGAAGGTGACCGGGCTGGCGCCGACGGCGTGCGCGTCCGCGGCCTCGTCGGGGAAGAGCTGGGCGGCGAGCGCCTGGCACCGGGCGAGATACGTCTCGCCCTCACCGCCCTGGACGGGGGCGCCGAAGATCCGCAGCCGGGCGTCCGGTTCGGCCCTGTGGACCTCGGCGAAGGCGTGCAGCAGCGCGATCAGGTCCTTGGCGGGCTCGATCCGCCCGATCCACACCAGCGTGCCGGGCCCGCCCTCGTCGTCCCCCTCACCGACGGCCCCGAAGCGCTCCGCCTCCATGCCCGGGTAGACGGTGCGCAGCTTGTCCCGGTCGGCCCCGAACCGCTCCTGCCAGCGGCGCACATGGGTGTTGCCGGGGGTGATGAGGGCGGCCTGGCGGTACACCTCGGAGGCGAGCAGGCCGTGGAAGTTGGCCAGGAGGGCGCGCACCGGCGCGCCGAGCGGGGCCTCGGGCGCCGCCAGGTAGTGGGCCCGCAGCGGCACACCGTGCTCGGTCACCAGCAGGGGCACGCCGAAGAAGCGTTTGGCCAGCAGCCCCGGCAGGGCGGCCGCTCCGCCGGAGGCCGCGTGGCAGAGGTCGACCGCGCCGAGGCCGTCCTCGTCGTACCAGTCGAGGGAGAGGGGGCGCAGCGCGCGCTCCAGCTCGGCCGCGAAGGCGAGGTAGTCGGGGACGGTGGCGCTGTGGACGGTCCGCCCGGTGCCGGGTGCCCGGCAGGCCGACTCCACGATGCGTACGGTCGCCTCGGAGCGCAGGGCCGTGTGCAGTCCGCCGTGCTCCTGGGCCAGTTCGGCGAGGCCGTAGAGGCCCTCGGTGAAGAGGTCGGCCGCCGCGGTGTCCTGGCCGAGGGGCTCGGGCCCGGGGGCGGACCCGGCCGCCCTGCCGGCCCCGGGTGCGGGCTCCTGACCGGCGCAGACCGCGCCGACGAGCGCCGTCACATGCGCCGTGAAGCGCCGCCTGTCCCGCCGCCCGTACGCGCGCCCCAGACCGGTGGCGATCCGGCCCGTCAGCCTCCGGGGACGGCCGGTGTGCCAGGCGTCCTCCTCGTGCGTCCACAGTGGGGCCGTCCGCACCCGGCCGACGCGGTCGGGAAGCCTGACCCAGCCGCGTCGCTCCTGGTCGGCGGAGCGGCTCAGCGCGAAGAGGTCGAACTCGTGCTGGGGCAGCCCGCGCACCAGACGGTCGCACCAGAGTCTGGACTCACCGGTCGCATACGGATAACCACCGTCCGTGAGGAGTCCGATCCGCACGAGCACACCCCCGATCTCCCTTGTGGACGGCCGCCGTTGATCGGCGACTCGCAGCGGGACGACCGTAAGCGGATTCGCAGGTGGTGCGACGGACGGTTGAGTCCGGTCACCTCGGGGCGGGCGCCGACGCCGCCGAGGCGGCCGACCACGCCCAGGGTCCGGGCGCCGCCGCCCACCGTGCGGCCCC